>DGAU01000014.1:208545-211112 GCA_002384055.1 Flavobacteriaceae bacterium UBA4022 | reverse complement strand
CAACGGCTATGTCAAAGACAATCTGTATTACCTGGCCAATTACAAAGGTGGCATGCGGGTCATTGATATCTCAGATATTGGCAATTCAAACCTGTCTGAAGTGGGTTATTTCGATACCTATTCCGCAAATAATAATGCCGGCTTTGATGGGGTTTGGAATGTCTACCCCTTTTTTGAAAGCGGCAATATTGTGATTTCTGATATAAGCACTGGATTCTCCTTGGTAAAATCGACCAATTTAGGTGCCAATGACTTACAGCAAGAAGGCTTCAGCATGGTTCCTAATCCCGCTCAGTCAATGGTCAACATCAAGGTGCCCAACACGGCTGTAGCACAGATCAACATCCATAACATGTTAGGACAATTGGTTATGAATCATGAGGGTTCTGGACAACAAGAAATCAGTTTAGACGTTACCTCATTAACTGCAGGAATTTATCTGGTAACGGTCAACGGAAACACCAGTAAAAAATTAGTGATTCAATAAAAAACCCTCTGCCTATGGGCCATACCTTCAGCGCTTACTTTTCACTTACTATTAGTGCATTAGGCCTTCTGCTCTTGGTTGGTTGCCAAAATGATGATGGCGTTAACCTTCCTGCAGAATATCCTCCGTCAACTTTTGATGGATCGCTTCAATGGGTCAAAAGTTTTGGTGGCAGCGGTATTGATCAGGCCGCAGGTGTTGTGGTCTCTGGTGACGGCAATTATATGATTGTGGGGTCAACCTACAGCAACGATGGCGACCTTTTGGGCCTCAAAACAACCACGGATGCAGACTATTGTTTGATCAAAATGGGTGCCGATGGCGCTGTTTTATGGACTAGGGTTTATGGTGGCCCAGAGGATGAAATAGCCACCGGAATCACAAAAACAAGCGATGGCGGTTATGTCCTCTCTGGGTACAGCCGAAGTGATAATTGTTTTGCCGGAAGCAATGGCGGGTTTCATGATTATTACTTGCTCAAGGTAGATGCGCAAGGGAACGAAGTTTGGTGTCAAAATTTTGGCTATCCAGGAAGTGACCAGGCACAGTCCATTATACAAACGGCTCAAGGAGACTTGCTCACTACTGGCTTTTTTGATGTTTCCGCTAGTGAGGGTCAGGGTGATGAGGACCGTTCCAACAGTGGCAATGCCCATGGTGTTGGCGAATATTGGGCGATCAAACTCGATGCTCAAGGCGCATTTTTCTGGAAACGCTTTTATGGAGGTTCAAATAACGATAGATGTTATAATGCCATTCAAACCTCCGATGGTGGCTATATCCTTGTTGGGTCCTCAGAAAGTGAAGACTTTGACATCTCTGATAGCAAAGGGACCTACGACTACTGGGCGGTAAAACTGGACCCTCAAGGCGAATTGGTTTGGAGTCGCTCTTATGGAGGAAGTGAGATTGACAGTGCCTACGATATCGTGCCAACACAGGATGGTAATTATCTGATTATCGGAGATGCCCGCAGTCAAGACCAGCAAGTGAGCAATAATTATGGCAATGCCGATATGTGGCTCATAAAAATTTCGCCTCAGGGGAATTTAATCTGGGAAAAAAGCCTCGGCGGATCTCAGTTTGATTCTGGCAAAGCTCTTTTTATGATGGAAGATGGCAACTATTTCATCACGGGTTCTTCTCGGAGTCAAGATGGTGATGTGGCCAATAATTTGGGCCAAAACGATGCGTGGAGCTTGGTGGTAAGTCCTGACGGAACCCTGCTTTACGAAACAGTGGTTGGCGGATCCCAGCTCGATTTCTCGGAAGCTGCTGCGCAAAACGGCAACGCCATTTTGGTGGTTGGCAACACAGAAAGTAACGACGGTGATGTTCTCCAGAACCAAGGATTTAAAGATTTTCTCATTTACCTCATTCAATAAATCAATTTTTTAATATTTTACACTAATCTAGGTAATCCTATGCGTATTATTTCTCGATCTCGCTTTCTGATAATTTTATGGGCAACTCTTGTGCTCTCCTCTTGCCAAGACCATGACGATCAGGTGCCACAAGACGTTACTCCAGAATTTGTCTGGACTCAGAATTGGGACGGGACCACACTGGCTAATGCTGATTTTGACAGTACACCTTTGACCAATGCCAATGGCGAGACCTTAAGGCTGTCCAAGCTCGTCTACCTCATTTCTGATATCACCTTTACCGACGCCCAAGGTGTCTCTTATACCGGTGGCGACTTTAACTTAATCGATGCGCGCGAAGGCTTGGGCCTGAATTTTTCGCCCAACCTCTTGATTCCCGAAGGGGACTATACCGTTTCGTTTCGGTTTGGCTTTGATGATGAAGATAACGCAGGAAATTACCCGGCACTAAATTCGGCTGATGGTGGATGGAACGTTCCGATGATGCTCGGTGGTGGCTATCATTTTATGCGGATGGAAGGTAAATATATGAGTACCCTAACAATTCCAGAATCAGAGGTGAATTTCCAATACCACACCATCCGTGCTGCGGACACATCAACAGCTCCTATTACCCTGCAAGACACCTCCTTTCTGGTTAATCTTGGTCAGGTCACCATCGCGGAAAACACCTCAATAGAGGTCAAAATGAATGT
>DGAU01000014.1:0-208375 GCA_002384055.1 Flavobacteriaceae bacterium UBA4022 | reverse complement strand
GCTGATGCCCAACTTTGATGCCCAGGTTATGATGAGTGAAAATGGCGTCAACGGTGTATTCACATTGGGGGACGTCACAAATTAAACGATGAAGAAAAGTCTGTATTTAGGTCTATTACTGATCACGATTTGGTCTTGCCAAAACGATGACGGGCCGACCTATGCAGCTACACCATTAGCGCTAGACGTACCAACGTTTTTTGCCACATCAATATTAGCCCCCGTCATTCCGAGCGACAATCCACAGACGGTCGAAGGGGTTGCTTTGGGTAAGCAATTGTTTTATGACCCCGTTTTGTCAGGTAATGGCACACAGGCCTGTGCAGATTGTCATCTGCCGAGCAATTCTTTTACCGATAGCCGTCAATATAGCGTAGGATCGCAAGGGGACATTGGAACCCGAAATTCAATGCCGCTTTTCAATCTGGCATGGAATTTTGGCCAAAGATTTTTCTGGGATGGCGCAGCACAATCCCTAGAAAATCAAATTTTTGAACCCGTCACCAATCCAACCGAAATGAACAACTCTTGGCCCAACGTCATCAATAGCCTAGAGGCCACAGTCATTTATCCAGATTTGTTTCAAGAGGCCTTTGGCACGACCAGAATTGATTCCGTTCGCGTGTCCAAAGCCATTGCTCAATTTTTAAGAACCCTGATCAGTGGCAATGCAAAATTTGACCGTCACTTGACCAACAATACACCACTTTCGCCTGAAGAAGCGCGTGGTCTGAACATCTTTTTGGATGAGACTCGAGGCGATTGTTTTCATTGTCATGGGAATCCCAATACGCCCCTATGGACCGATAACCGATTCCACAATAATGGCCTTGATGCATTTTTTACAGACAACGGTTTGGGCGGCGTTACAGGGGACCCCAGGGATGATGGACTATTCAAGACGCCGTCGCTCCGCAATTTGGCTTTTACAGCGCCATACATGCATGACGGGCGATTTTCCACCATCGATCAAGTCATCGATCATTACAGCGAAGGATTGGTTTATTCAGAAACGATTTCACCCTTGATGAAAAACGTCGCCACTGGTGGCGTGCACCTCACGCCCGAAGAAAAATTAGACTTAAAAGCATTTCTACTGAGCTTATCCGACCAAAGTTTTATTGAAAATACAGCCTTTCAAAATAACTAGGCGGTATTTTTTGCCACAGATCCTATAGGTTTTACTTCTGCCAAAATATCTTTAAATTATCGCCTGCTTTATGGCCAAACAATCCAATTAGAGTATATTTGCGGTAATTTAGAAAGAATCTATTTAGATGATAAAAGTCAGTGAATCCGCGAAAACCCAGATCACACAACTGATGCGTGGTGATGGATTTGATCCACAAGCCGATTATGTGCGTGTTGGGGTCAAAAGTGGTGGCTGTTCCGGCTTGTCTTATGACCTCAAGTTTGACCGACAGGTCGAAGGGCAGGATCAATTGTTCGAAGACAACGAAATTCGTATTGTAGTCGACAAAAAAAGCTTCCTTTATTTAGTGGGTACTGTGCTCGAGTACAGTGGCGGATTAAACGGAAAAGGATTTGTATTTAATAACCCAAACGCCAACAGGACTTGTGGGTGTGGTGAGAGTTTCTCATTATAAAATATAGACCAAACACGATGGGAAAATTTACAGAAGACGATTTAAAAAAGGACTTGGAAACCAAAGAATACGAGTATGGTTTCTATACCGATATTGAATCAGAAACCTTCCCGATAGGGCTGGACGAATCCATTGTTCGGGCCATATCAAAAAAGAAGGAAGAACCCGAGTGGATGACCCAATGGCGTTTAGAGGCCTTTAAGATTTGGCAATCGATGACTGAGCCCGAATGGGCCAATGTCCATTACCAGAAGCCCGACTTTCAAAACATTTCCTATTACTCGGCGCCCTCTAAAAAGCCGAAATACGATAGCATTGATCAAGTTGATCCCGAACTATTGGACACTTTCAGACGACTCGGTATTTCACTAGATGAACAAAAAAAATTAGCAGGTGTCGCCGTGGATATCGTAATAGATTCGGTTTCGGTGGCCACAACATTCAAAGATACTTTGGCCAAAAAAGGCATTATTTTTTGCCCTATTTCTGAAGCCATCCGTGAATACCCTGATCTTGTAAAACAATACTTAGGCTCGGTGGTGCCGCAAAAGGATAATTATTATGCCGCCCTAAACAGTGCCGTATTTAGCGATGGATCGTTTTGTTATATCCCCAAGGGGGTGCGCTGTCCGATGGAATTATCGACTTATTTCAGGATCAATCAAGCAGGGACAGGGCAATTTGAACGCACCTTGGTGATTGCCGATCAAGACAGTTACGTGAGTTATCTAGAAGGCTGTACTGCCCCTTCTCGCGATGAAAACCAACTCCATGCAGCGGTTGTCGAACTGATTGCTTTAGATGGTGCAGAAATCAAATACTCTACCGTTCAAAACTGGTTTCCTGGTGACAAAAATGGTAAAGGCGGGGTCTATAATTTTGTAACCAAAAGAGGCCTCTGTGAAACCCGCGCGAAAATTTCTTGGACGCAAGTAGAAACGGGTAGTGCCGTGACCTGGAAATACCCTAGTTGTATTTTGAAAGGTGATGACTCAATTGGTGAGTTTTATTCGATTGCCGTGACCAATAATTACCAGCAAGCCGACACAGGGACCAAAATGATCCACATTGGCAAAAACACCCGAAGCACGATCATCTCTAAAGGGATTTCAGCAGGTCATTCACAAAACAGTTACCGTGGTCTGGTCAAGATCCATGCACGCGCCCAGAACGCGCGAAACTTTTCACAATGTGACTCCTTACTTATGGGTAATTTATGCGGCGCACATACCTTTCCGTATATCGAAGTAGAGAACAAGACTGCCAAAATAGAGCATGAAGCCACCACAAGTAAAATTGGTGAGGATCAAATATTTTATTGCAATCAGCGCGGTATTGAAACCGAAAAAGCGATTGCTCTTATTGTTAATGGATTTAGTAAAGAAGTATTAAATAAACTCCCTATGGAATTCGCCGTAGAGGCGCAAAAGCTACTCGAAATTAGCTTGGAAGGTTCTGTAGGATAACCCCTTTTTTATGCACACAAAACAGTTTTTTATTGCGGCCGTTGTCTTGATGGGATTAATGATCTCATGTGGCGAAACAAAAACAAATGATGTTCAAGACCCAGCACCAAAAGTAACGGAAACCCAACCGACCCCATTTTCTGGAGAGTATTACTACTCGAACGAGGGCGCTGTCCTTAAAGGCAAAACTTTTATTTATGCGGTAACTATGGACGATTGGGCCAAAGAATTGGGCGAGCGCATAGCGCCGGTCAAGCAAGACGCCTATGACATGGTTCCCGTAATGGTCCTAGGAATTGTTACTACGAATCCAGCCTTTGAACAAGGACAACAAGTTTGGGAGCAAATCATTACCATAAGTGACATTATCAGTATCGCTGATCAGCCTGCTGAAGCCGAAATTAAAATAGAAGAAGCAAACTAATTACGATGCTAGACATACAAAATCTCCATGCTGGAGTTGACGACAAAAACATATTGAAAGGCATTAGCCTAAAGGTTAATGCTGGCGAAATCCATGCCATCATGGGGCCAAATGGAGCTGGAAAAAGCACCTTTGCCTCAATCCTTGCAGGCAAAGAAGAGTTTCAGGTTACCCAAGGAACCATGATGTTCGAGGGTGAAGACCTCAGTGAATTATCGCCCGAGGAACGCGCACACAAAGGGGTGTTCTTGTCCTTTCAATACCCAGTTGAAATTCCAGGGGTAACCGTTACGAATTTCATCAAAACCGCGATCAACCAAACACGTAAGGCCCAAGGCCTTGAAGACATGCCTGCTGGGGAGATGCTCAAACAAATTAAACAAGTTTCGGAAATGCTTGATATAGATCGCAAATTCTTGTCGCGATCCCTCAACGAAGGGTTTTCTGGAGGAGAAAAGAAACGGAATGAAATATTCCAGATGGCCATGCTCGCGCCTAAACTAGCTATTTTAGACGAGACAGATTCGGGATTGGACATCGATGCGTTAAGGATTGTCGCCAGCGGGGTCAACAAACTGCGCAGCGATCAAAATGCAGTGATTGTGATCACCCACTATCAAAGACTATTGGATCATATCGTGCCCGATTTTGTTCACGTATTAATGGACGGTAAAATTGTGAAATCCGGCACCAAAGAATTGGCCTACGAATTAGAAGAAAAAGGATACGATTGGATCAAAGAAGCGCTTAAATAAACTCATGGAATTAAAAGAAAAATTCATCTCTTCATTTTTGGCCGTTGACGACTACCTCAATGAGGGCTCACTGGTCCATGACATCCGTAGCGAAGCCATAAAGAATTTTGAAGCGACTGGGTTTCCAACCAAAAAATCTGAAGCTTGGAAGTACACCTCACTCAAAGCGCTGCTGCGTGATGACCTGAGCATTTTTCCTAAACAAGAAGCGACGGTCGAATTTAGGGACGTGCGCAAATACTTCTTGCACGACCTGGATACCTACAAAATTGTCTTTGTTGATGGCCAATACAGTGCGTTTTTGTCCACAACCACACACGAAGGCATGGACGTTTGCCTCTTGTCTTCGGCTTTGACCAAGGATAAATACAAGGCCGTCATTGAAAATTATTTTAATCAGGTCGCGCCGCAACACGGGTTAAATGCATTGAACACCGCATTTGCCAAAGAAGGAGCCTATATCTATATTCCCAAACATAAGGAAGTTGATAAGCCCATTGAGATTTTATATTTCTATACCGGTGCCGAATCCGCTTTAATGCTACAACCCAGAAATCTGATTGTCGTTGAAGAGAATGCACAGGTGCAAATCATTGAACGTCATCAGAGCTTATCGGAGCATGCCGTGTTGACCAATGCCGTTACGGAGATTTTTGTGAACCAGCGCGCACAAGTAGATTATTACAAGATCCAAAATGATCAAGCACAGGCCTCTCTTATCGACAGTACTTATGTCAAACAAGAACGCGATAGTGTTTGTAGCGTGCATACTTTTTCTTTTGGTGGTCAACTCACACGTAACAACCTCAACTTTTACCAACATGGCGAGCATGCGATGTCCATCATGAAAGGCATCACCTTGATCGAGGGCAAACAACACGTAGATCACAACACCTTGGTACACCATATTGCGCCTAATTGCGAAAGCCACCAAGACTATAAAGGGGTTTACGACGATCGTTCAACAGGTGTTTTTAACGGCAAAATTTTTGTCGAAAAAGAAGCTCAGAAACTCAATGCCTTCCAACAAAACAACAACATTCTCATTAGCGATAAAGCGACCATTAATTCCAAACCTCAGCTCGAGATTTTTGCAGACGACGTGAAGTGTTCGCACGGCTGTACAATCGGTCAACTGGACGAAGACGCACTATTTTATATGCGTGCCCGTGGCATTAACGAAAAAGAAGCGCGGGGGTTACTGATGTATGCCTTTGCCAACAACGTCTTAGAAAGCGTCAAAATACCAGAATTAAAGAAACGCATCAATCGCATTATTGCGCTCAAAATGGGTGTTAAGATTGGGTTTGACTTATAAAAAAATACAGTGTGGTGGATTTTAATGTGACCAATATACGGGCAGATTTTCCAATTCTCAGTCGGACGGTAAACGGCCGACCACTGGTATACCTAGATAATGCAGCGACCAACCAAAAGCCTCAGGTGGTCATCGATGCCATAGCACATTATTACGCCAACACCAATGCCAATATTCACCGCGGAGTTCATGCCTTATCTCAGGAGGCCACTGAGGCTTTTGAAAATGCACGCCGCACGGTTCAGGGCTTCTTTAACATAGCGCATCCGCAAGAAGTTATTTTTACCGCAGGAACAACCCATAGTATTAATACTGTGGCTCATGGCTACCGCTCAATGCTACAAGCTGGAGACGAAATAATTGTCTCCGAGGCAGAACATCACGCCAATATTGTGCCTTGGCAAATGCTTTGTGACCTGGTGGGCAGCAAACTCAAAGTCATCCCCATGACCATCGATGGATCGCTAGACCAAGAAATGTATCATCAATTGCTGTCGTCAAAAACAAAAATTGTGGTGGTCAACCATGTGTCGAATGCTTTAGGAACCATTAATCCGATCAAAGACATGATCGACCGCGCCCACCAGGTTGGTGCCGTCGTGCTCATTGACGGCGCTCAGGCCAGCAGCCATATTCCCACAGATCTTCAAGCATTGGACGCCGATTTTTATGTGACCTCTGCGCACAAAATGTGCGGACCAACAGGCGTTGGTGTCCTTTATGGCAAAAAACATCTGCTCGAAGCGCTGCCGCCCTATCAAGGTGGTGGAGAAATGATTAAAGAGGTGACCTTCCAGCAAACCACCTATGCCGAATTGCCGCACAAGTTAGAAGCAGGCACCCCTAACATTTCGGGCGTCATTGCTTTTGGTGCCGCCATTGAGTACCTCAAAGGGCTTGGTGTGGCAGCGATCGGCCAATACGAACACGATCTTTTGGTTTATGCAACTGCAGCCCTCAAAACCATACCAGGACTTACCATTTATGGCGATGGGCCTAACAAAACCGCTGTACTCTCGTTCAATATAGAGGGCATCCACCCTTATGATATCGGGACCCTTTTGGACCAAATGGGGATCGCCGTGCGTACGGGTCACCATTGCGCCCAACCGATAATGGATTATTATAAAATCCCAGGAACTATTCGCGCTTCCTTGGCTTTTTACAATACTCAAGAAGAAATCGACGTTTTTGTGAACGCCCTAAAAAGAGCTGCAGTAATGTTGCTGGGCTAAACCCAAATGGCTATGAACCAAATGAGTAAATTCTTTGCAGCGACCCGCACCTCCCTTTTGTTGGGGCTCTTGTTGCTGATAATCAATGCGTGCAATAGTCAAAAAGCAACAACAAGTAATATAACTGAGGCGATTACCGGAACCTACCGTGTCTTGCAACTTGCCGCTACGGACTTGACAAATAACCCGATTCAATTGACCTTTGACCCTGCCAACCAGAGCGTATTTGGCAACACAGGTTGCAATGATTTTTTTGCCGCTTATACCATCGAAGGCCAACACATCAATATCAAAGGTATAGGACAAACCAAAATGATTTGTGACGACCCCGCAATGGACATTGAGCGAAGCTTGACTCACTTGCTGGGCAATAGAACGGGATGGAGCCGCAAAAAAGACACCCTTACCCTTACCGGTAACGGATCTGCACAAGACAATATGATCGCCATTAAAATAGCCAACTGATGAGTATTGCCGTACAACAACAAGAGATTATAGAGGATTTTGACCTGTTCGATGACTGGATGGACAAATACGAGCATCTTATCGGACTTGGAAAATCACTACCTTTGATTGACCCACAATTCAAAACCGAAGAATTCATCATTAAGGGTTGTCAAAGCAAGGTATGGCTTCATGCTGTAATGGATGCCGATCAGGTTGTGTTCACCGCCGATAGTGATGCCATCATTACCAAAGGGATTGTCAGTGTCTTGATTAGGGCCTTTTCAAATGCTACGCCTCAAGAGATTCTTGATGCCAATACCGACTTTATAAATAGCATCGGGCTGAGTGATCATTTATCGCCCACCAGGGCCAATGGACTTGTTTCAATGATTCGTCAAATGAAACTTTACGCCATCGCCTTCCAAACCCAACTAAACGCCTAAATTATGAGCACAGAAAATATTGATACCGTTGAATTAGGGGAAAAGATCGTTAAGGTTTTGAAATCCATTTTTGATCCAGAAATACCTGTAGACATCTATGAATTAGGGCTTATATATGACGTGATGGTCAATGAAGATGCTGAAGTTAAAATCCTCATGACCCTTACCACGCCAAACTGCCCCGTGGCCGAAACCTTGCCTTTGGAGGTTGAAGAAAAAGTCAAGAGCATCAAAATGGTCAAAGACGCTGAAGTAGAAATCACCTTCGACCCACCGTGGACGCAAGATCTGATGAGTGAAGAAGCCAAATTGGCCTTGGGCATGTTGTAATGGAAGAACCCCTAATCAATCGTGTTGCCAACAGTCCGTTGATCTCTTTAGATTTAGCGCAATTTCGCCCTAAAGCAGTGCGGACGAGCTTGGACTTGGCTTCATTTTTGGATCAAGGACTCGTCTTGAGGGAGCGTGAATTTCGCGCACAAATGAGCCAGCTCGATACCACAAAATACCACAATAAATTTGTCCGTTTGTACTGTTCAAGTTCCGCCATACTGCCTGCATGGGCCTATCACCTGGTCACGGTGACTTTGGCTGGGCAAGCGTTGATCGTCGTTCAGGGTACTGAATCTGACCTAGAACTCATGATCTGGGCCGATGCCCTCGCCAAATTGGACCTCAGCCCTTACTATGACAAACCTGTTATCATAAAAGGTTGTGACAATGAACTGGTGCCGCAAACCGCCTACTTAACACTGATCCAGCGTTTGCAGCCCATTACAAAGCAACTCATGTATGGCGAAGCCTGTTCGGCCGTCCCACTTTTCAAGCGTAATATCCCCTAAATTTGTTTTATGCATGCAACCCTCTCTGCAACCACTCTCGTTACCGGTCTTTTTCTAGGCCTTTTTTGGCTCCCAGTTTTAGCGCAATCTAACGACACCCAAAAAAAAGATGGCCTTTGGACCGAGAGCGCTGAAACCACTGTTTTATTCAATCAAGCCGCATTCAACAAGGACTGGCAGGGTGGCGGGGTCAGTAACATCGCTGGAAATCTAACTTTGACTTATGCCCTTAATTACAAAAGCAATGGTTTGAGTTGGGACACCAAGGTGACCGGGGAGTATGGAGCGGCCAAAATCAAGACCCAAGACGCCATGCAAAAAACCAATGATCGATTTGAAATCCTTTCGGTCGCCGGCAAAAAAATAACAGATGGGCAATGGTATTATTCTGGGCTCTTTAATTTCAAAACCCAGCTTGACTCTGGATTTGAGCTGACCGAACGTACAGAAATCGTCAATGGGATTGCTGTAAAAATTACCAGTAACCAACGCAACTCTAAATTCTTTTCCCCAGCCTATTTCTTGGCAGGCCCAGGTATTTTATGGAAAAAAGATGACGACCTTAAGCTTAATATTGCCCCTGCCACAGGTAAATTAATCATCGTCAACTACCAATTCACGGACCCCAACGATCCGCGCAATAGATTGGACAGCAGCGGTCATTATTTTGGTGTTAAGGCCAACCAAACGACCCGAACCGAATTGGGTTTGGCCCTCAACGGTTATGCCAAATTCGAAATCATGCCTAATGTGGGGATTGAAAATATCATTGGAATTTACGCCAACTACTTGGACCGTCCGGAAAACTTAGATATCGATTATACCGCCAACCTGACTTTGCGCGTCAATAATTTAATCACAACAAATATTGCCTTTCAGGCCATATATGACGATAATGCCGTGCAAGGCTTTCAAATCAGAGAAGCATTAGGCATCGGTGTGACTTACAAACTAAAATAAATGGGCTATTCCTGAATCTCTTCAGGATAGAGAAAGTGGTTGTAGGGAAATCGGGTCACATGGATGTTTCTCACCCGATCATAGACCACTTTTCTGAAGGTCTCGATATTGTCCTTTTCAATAGCTGAAATAAACACTGCGTCTCCATTTGAACGAGACATCCAAGTTCTTGTCCAGTCCTCTAAAGTATAATGCGCCTCTGTTTTTTCAGTCACCAAATCTTCGGGATCGATAACTTCTGGTGTATAGGCATCGATTTTATTGAAGACCATGAGCACCGGTTTGCCTTTACCACCAATTTCATCTAAAATCTGATCGACCGAAGCAATATGGTCTTCAAAAGACGGGTGTGAAATATCTACAACATGCAACAATAGATCTGCCTCGCGTACCTCATCCAAGGTGCTTTTAAATGAATCTACGAGTTGGGTTGGTAGTTTTCGGATAAACCCGACGGTGTCACTCAAAAGGAACGGTAAGTTGCCGATCACCACCTTGCGAACCGTGGTGTCGAGGGTGGCAAAAAGTTTATTTTCAGCGAACACATCGCTTTTGCTGATGACGTTCATCAGGGTTGACTTGCCGACATTGGTGTACCCTACTAGGGCGATACGAACCAGAGATCCTCGGTTGCCACGTTGCACGCTCATCTGGCGATCGATGGTTATGATCTTCTTTTTTAAAAGAGCAATTCGGTCCCTGACAATACGACGGTCGGTTTCTATTTCGGTTTCTCCAGGGCCGCGCATTCCGATCCCTCCGCGTTGGCGCTCTAGGTGCGTCCACATACCCGATAACCGGGGCAGTAAATACTCATATTGCGCTAATTCAACTTGGGTTCGGGCATAAGAAGTCGTCGCCCGCTGAGCGAATATATCCAAGATCAAATTAGTGCGGTCGATGACCTTACAATTCAGGATTTTTTGGATGTTTTTTTGTTGTGCTGGGCTGAGCTCATCGTCAAAAATGGCGGTGCCAATTTCCTGCGCTTCGACAAAAGCCAGGACCTCTTGCAACTTCCCAGTGCCTATAAAGGTTTTCGGGTGTGGGACATCTAATTTTTGTGTGAAGCGTTTTTCTACAGTACCCCCTGCTGTAAAAGCCAAAAACTCAAGCTCGTCGAGATACTCGGCCGCTTTATCTTCGTCTTGGAGTCGGGTCACCACACCAATGAGAACAACTTTCTCATAATCGGTGTTTTGTCTTTCTAGCATAGGTCATTAATAGGATGACAAATGTACGAAACTGGGGCTGCTTTGTGCAAGATCTTTTTTAAATCCTAAACCCTATTTTGTTGCAATAATACAATGCCATATTCCTTGTGAACAACAATAAAATAAGCCTGCCTTATCAACGGGGTGGCTCATAGGCGACAATTTTTGTCTTTGGTCTAAAAAATAGAAAACCACCACATTTTTTCTAAAATTTAATTACTTTAGAGCAAAATAACCTCCAATCATTATTACAATGAATACAGCCATTAATCTTCCTTGGAAGAAATCCCCATTATTTCTGTTTCTGTTCATGACCTTTTTAGGTTTTTCTGTAACCGCTCAAACGGTTGTAGTATGTGCTAACGGGCCCGTCAATACCACCTATTGTTATGCCAGCAACGACAATACACAATTCAGTTTCGAAAGCGATACGGGCTTGCCTCTGATTGTTGTTTTTAATGCGGGCCAAGTCGAAAACAATTTTGACGAAGTCATTATTCTGGATTCCGACGGGGTGACCAATCTTAACGCGGCAACTCCTTATGGTAATTCAGGGGACCTCACTGGGCTAACCTATACCTCTTCTGGGGACACCATTACGGTCATCATCCAGTCCGATGGAAGTATCAGCTGCCAGAGTAGTGGTTTTACTCCATGGGATTTTGACGTTTTCTGCAGTACCTGTACCAATCCAACCGTTGCATTTGCTACTATCGGAGATTGCGAACCAAATAATCAATTCTTTGTGAGTGCCAACTTTACGAACATGGGCACCGGCGCATCATATAGTGTCACCGATAACTTAGGCGGGCCAGCACAAACAGTAACAGGAACAGGCACTTATTCCTTTGGGCCTTACGCCACCCTAACCAATGTAGTTTTGACCGTTGAAAATGATTTCGACCCGAACTGTGTATTAGTAAGTTCTGGACTTACTTTTTTCTGTATTGCAGAAGGAACTTGTGACTTGCTTTTTGCGGGTGACGATGTGTCCACCGAGTGCTCTGGGCCTTGTGTCGATTTAGAAGCAGCACTGCTTGCCATTCCAGGAAGAGGAACATCGTCTTATCAAATCCAAGGCCCCCTTTGTGGCATACCGCCGCTTACGGGAGGCACGCCAACCAACTTACTTATTGATGACCGTTGGAGTACGATCATTAATATGGGCTTTGACTTTGAGTACTTTGGCAGCACCTACAACCAATTACTTGTGGGAGCCAATGGTCAAATTACTTTTGACCTTTCCCTAGCCGACCAATACAATGGTTGGTCTATGGACGAAACGGACCTGATCCCTAATAGCCAGCCTAACTTCCCATTAAATACTATATATGGGGCATTTCATGATCTGAATCCAGCAATTGATCCAGACCCAGCCCGTATGAACTATTTTGTTTCTGGTGATGCGCCTTACCGCATCTTTGTAATGAACATCAACGAAATGCCGCACTTTGGATCGAGTTGTTCTACATTCTTTACAACCCAGCAAATTTTATTATATGAGTCACTCAATGTTGTTGACGTGAATCTGATCGACAAACCTGCCTGTGTCGATTGGAATGATGGGCTTGCTGCAGTTGGCCTTATGGGTAACAACCTTAGCCAATACAGTGTCCCGCTTACCCGCAATACCGGATTCTGGGAAGCCAGCAACGAAACTTGGCGTTTTGTGCCAGATGGCGCGCCAAGCACCAGCTTCTCATTTGAGTGGCAAGATGCTGCAGGAACCGTTATAGGAACCGACTTAGCCATTACGGTTTGCCCGCAAGTCGAAACGACTTATACGGCGGTTTCAATTTTTGTAACCCCTGGTGGGACTACCGAAATCCTCACAGATGATGTTGTCGTAACGCCTTCCAACAACGCAGGTTTTACAGCAGACTTAGGCGATGACCAGGTCGTTTGTGATGTTACTTCAGTAGCCTTGACTGTCGCATTAGAAGGCATCTCTCCGGCTAACGCCACCTTTGCTTGGAATACCGGTGAAGACACCCAAACTATTAACGTGACCACTTCTGGAGACTATACTGTAGAGATTTCGGGGGATGGTTGTACCGTGGTAGAAACCGTTACAGTCATTTTTCTTACCAGCCCATGTACGATAGAGCCGACCTGTGCTGACATCGATTTCGAAGAAACCTTTGGTACTGGGACAGGAACCTCTTGTAACCTGAATGGTGCTACAACAACCTATACCTGCTATAGCGGCGGGCAAATGGAAGATGGCGAATATTCTGTTTCAAATACTTCAACTGGCTTCAATTCAGGCTGGCACCAAGGTATGACTGACCACACAGAAGGCGACACCAATGGACGTATGTTTGTTGTGAATGCCGATATTCCTGTGGGTGAATTCTATCGCAGAACCATTGCGTTAAATCAGAACATTGATTATACCTTCAGTGCCTGGATCACGACGTTATACGATACAGACACCTTTATTTGCCAAGGTAATAGCGTCCCCTCTAACGTGAGATTCCGTATTGAGGACCTCGCTGGAAATACTATAGAAGAAACCGTCACAGGAGACCTTGCCAATGGACCTGATCCAAACTGGCAGGAATTCTTTATCAACTTTAATACGGGTGCCAACACCGCAATTCAATTGGTATTGATCAATAATGCTGCAGGAGGCTGTGGTAACGATCTCGCTATTGACGACATCAGCTTGTCTTACCTCAATGGCCAACCACAAATTGTTACCCCAGCGGACTTGAGTACTTGTGACACCTCAGGAACAGGTCAAGGACAATTCGACTTAACCTCTGTCCTCCCTGAAGTTTTAGATGGTCAAGATCCTGCTCAATTTGGCATTACGTTCCACCTCAGTCAGCTGGAGGCAGAAGTCAATTTGAATGCCATCGCAATTCCGACTGTCTATACCAACACATCCAATCCAGAACAGGTTTATGTTCGTGTAGAGCGTGTTGCTGAGCCAACTTGTTTTAGCACAGTAAACTTTAATTTGGTGGTGAACCCGGCAGTTGCCTTTGACATCGATATTCCATCGGTGGTCAGTGTTTGTGCCGGCGAAGGATTTCCTGAGCTCGATGCCACACCACAAAACCCAAATATTGATCTGAACTTTGTCAGTTACCAGTGGGTAGATGCACAGAGTAATGTGGTGAGTACTGATGCGATATATACACCAACGGCTCCTGGCATTTATGCTGTTACCGTGGCCTTAGAGCCTTGTGACGCGACAACTGTAGGCTTTAATGCCGTACAGTTTTCGCAGCCTAATATTGATTTAGGCGCCGACACCTGTTTGGGCCCTGAAGCCATTTTGGATGCGACACCATCTAACTATGACCCCGAAGATGTCACCTTCGCTTGGCTTTTAAATGGAGAAACCATTGCAGGTGAAACAGCAGCCACCTTAATTCCAAGTGCTCAAGGCACTTACACTGCACTGGTGAGTGTTGGCGGATGTGTTACCGAGGCCTCTGTTGGGGTAGGTCCAGAATTGGACTTAGTCATTGATGCAGATTTCAAAACCTGTCCCGAAGAAGTACAAACCATCACGGCCGCGACAAGCGCCGGGGTAGGCTCCTTCCAATGGGCATTAAACGGAGATTTGATTGTTGGAGCAAACTCAAGTACACTAGAGGTTGCCCTTCCAGGCGGAACCATTGGTGATCAAACCTATACCGTAACGTTAACAGAAGGCAATTGTTCCAATAGTGCCAGTGTTGTGGTGAGTCTTTACGACCTTGATCAGTGTGTGATTCCTCAAGGAATTTCACCAAATGATGATGGCCTTAACGATTGTTTTGACTTGGAATATGTTGCAGATCGTGCGGGCAGCTTTAGCGTAGATATTTACAACCGCTACGGCATGCTTGTATTCACCCAAAATGATTATGTCAATGAATTTTGTGGTGTTGATACCGATGGCGCTGATTTGGTTACGGGTACTTATTACTACGTAATTAAGTTTGCTAGTTCCGATAGCATATACGGAGAATTACTCACCGGATGGGTTTACCTCAACCGCTAGTGTGTAACAAAAAAATTATATCAAACAGAAATAACAACCCAGCATAATGAAAAAATTAGCAATTGTAATACTACTGGTCAGTATGACAGCCTCGGCACAGCAAGATCCACAGTACACGCAATACATGTACAACATGAACGTGGTGAACCCTGCCTATGCCGGGCTCAAAGAAAACCTTTCGGTGACCACCTTATACCGTAAGCAGTGGTCCGGATTGGAAGGCGCACCAACCACTTTTACCTTATCAGGTCATGCCCCTGTAGGCGATAAAGTCGGCTTGGGTCTCTCAGCCGTCAAAGACGAATTAGGCCCGGTTAACGAAACAAATGTTTTTGTCGATTTCTCTTATACCCTGGAGTTAGGCGAAAGCACCAAACTGGCTTTAGGCCTTAAAGCAGGAGGGACTTTTCACGACATTGGATTAGCAACATTAGACCTTCAAGATCTTAATGACCCCTTCTTTTCCCAAGACATCAGTGGTGCCACGCCAAATGTTGGGGCCGGTGCTTTTCTTTATGGAGACAATTATTATTTTGGACTATCGGTCCCCAATATGCTTAACAGCGTTCATTTAGACGAAAACGGCATGCAATACGGCAGTGAGGTCAGTCATTATTTCGTAACAGCGGGTTATGTCTTTCAAGTATCAGACGATGTGAAACTAAAGCCTTCAACGCTGTTGAAGTCGGCCTTTGGCGCCCCACTCTCAATGGATCTTAACTTAAATGCTTTGTTCTTCGAGAAATTTGAAGTGGGTACCTCTTACCGTACAGAAGATTCCTTTAGCGGTTTGATTGGTTTTCAGGTCGCGCCCTATCTGCGTATTGGATACGCCTACGACCATATCGTGAGCGAGCTTAGTGCTGTAGCCCCGGCCTCGCATGAGGTCGTGATCACATTTGACCTCAGATCGAATCCAAAAACACTCCGTTCACCTCGTTACTTCTAATGCATATTTTTAACTTGATTAAGATGAAAAAACTTGTTACTCTATTTATATGTTTGTCTATCGCCATGGTTTCGGCACAAGATAAGGATACCAAAAAAGCCGATGATCTATACCACGGAATGGCTTATGGCGATGCGGCAGATGCCTATTTGAAGTTGCTGAAAAAAGGGAAGGGAAGCCGTTATGTGTTCGAGCAATTGGGCAACAGCTACTATCAGCTGAACGACCTCAAAAAAGCAGAGACTTATTTTAAGCGTGTGGCCAAAGGCCGACGCGTGAATCCAGAAACCTATTATAGCTATGCACAGGTTTTGAAAGCCAACGGTAAGTTTAGTGATTACGGCGCCAATATGCAAAATTTTGCTGAAGCGAAGCCGGATGATTCTCGAGCAAAAGCCTACTTGGCGACCCCAAACCGCGTCCCAGAAATCAACGATGCATTTCCGGGCTTCGAGGCCAAGAACCTCAAAGAACTCAACACCGACTACTCTGAGTTTGGTGGAACGTTTGTGGGCAAAGACTTTTACTTTACCAGTTCAAGAAATACCACAAGAAAAAAATACCATTGGGATGACCAACCATTTTTAGATATATATAAAGCCCAAATGGTGGGCAGTACGCTCAAAAATGCCGTGCTTCTTGAAGGGGATGTTAACACCAAATACCACGAAGGAAATGTCGCGGTGAGTGGCGATGGCAAACGTATTTATTTTGACCGCAACGATTACTTCAATGGCAACTATGAAAAGTCAGAAGACGGCATCAATCAGATCAACTTATTTTATTCTGAGCTCATCGATGGTGGCTGGAAGGGTGTCTACTCAGTCCCTTTTAATAGCTCTGAGTACTCTGTGGGTCATCCGGCGCTTAGTGCAGATGGCAGCACCTTGTATTTTGTAAGTGATATGCCTGGTGGATCAGGCGCTTCAGATATTTATAGCGTCGCTGTCAATGCCGACGGCAGTTTCGGCAAGCCTATGAATATGGGTGCGGGCATTAATACCGAGGGAAAAGAATTGTTTCCTTCTACTGATGCACAAGGCAATCTATACTTTTCGAGTAACGGGCATATGGGCCTTGGCGGTTTAGACGTTTTTAAAGCAGTTGCCCAGAGCAATGGCTTCGCCAATCCAGAAAATTTAGGCAAAGGGGTGAATAGCGCCGCTGATGACTTTGCTTTTGTTTATGATCCTGCAACAAAATTGGGTTATGTGTCTTCTAACCGCTCTGGCGGAAAAGGCATGGATGATATTTACCAAATCACCCCAATCGTTCCTCCATGTGATGTGCTTATGGACGTTACTGTGGTCAATGCTTATACCGACGAACCCTTATTTGGTGCTTTATTGAGCCTATATGACGGGACCGATACACGACTGAGCACCAAAACAACTTCAGAATCTGGCCAAGGACAACTCATCGGGGCTTGTGATACTGAACTTACGGTTCAGGCTTCGCTGATCGGCTTTGAACCTGAAGCGATTGTTATTGAGGCGCATCCCAATGGCACCTTAATCCGCACCATCAGCCTGAAACCTGTTGAAGCCATTATTGTCGATGATAAGATTGAGCTCGAAACCATTCTTTTTGATTACAACAAGAGTGACATCAAGCCACAAGCGGCTTTCGAATTGGATCGCCTCATTGAGATCATGAAAAAATATCCAAAAATTATAGTAAGTGTTGCAAGTCACTCCGACTCTCAAGGTGAGGCCGATTACAACCGAGACTTATCTGAGCGCCGCGCGCAGGCTACCGTTCAATACGTAATTGATCAAGGTATAGATGTTGGGCGTATCTCCGGAAAAGGATTTGGTGAAGACCAGCCTATTGTCGACTGTGGAGAGAATTGTTCTGAAGAAGATCACATGAAGAACCGTCGCTCTGAATTCATCATCGTCAAAGAATAGCCTTAGCCACGCCTAAAGACACCGCACAAACGCCTCATGATTTTTCATGGGGCGTTTGTGTTTTGAGACACTTCTTAACAAAAAAAATTACGCCCCCTAACCCATTCGGCGCTTATAGAAGCGTCATTTGATACACAAATTTTCGTTACTTTTGTGGGTGTAATCCACCATTATGACATACAAACGTATTCTACTTAAACTTTCAGGAGAAGCCCTTATGGGTGATCAGCAATATGGCATAGATCCGAGCCGTCTACAGACGTATGCAAAAGACATTAAAACCGCATTAGAATCTGGGGTAGAAATCGCTTTAGTGATCGGTGGTGGCAATATTTTTCGGGGTGTTTCCGGTGTTAGTGGTGGTATGGATCGCGTTCAAGGCGATTATATGGGCATGCTCGCAACGGTCATTAACGGTCTAGCCCTGCAGAGCGCGTTAGAGAACGAAGGTGTTCAAACCCGACTCCAAAGCGCCATCAAAATGAACGAAATCGCCGAGCCCTTTATCCGACGTAAGGCCGTCCGCCATTTAGAAAAAGGTCGTGTCGTTATTTTTGGTGGGGGTACCGGGAATCCATATTTCACAACAGATTCAGCAGCCGTTTTGCGCGCCATTGAGATCGAGGCCGACGTGATTTTGAAAGGAACACGTGTTGATGGCATCTATACCAGCGATCCAGAAAAAGACAAAACTGCTACAAAATTCGACAGTATTACCTTTGCCGATGTCCTCAAAAAAGGGCTTAATGTTATGGACACGACCGCCTTTACCTTAAGTCAAGAAAACAACCTCCCTATTGTGGTTTTTGATATGAATACCCAAGGGAATTTGCAAAAGGTGCTTTCTGGTCAAAACATCGGTACGATAGTCAAAATATAAGTACGCCGCTAAACCTTTTTAAAGCTATGGAAGAAGAAATTCAATTTATCATTGACGCAACACAAGAATCTATGGGTAAGGTCCTCACCCACTTAGATAAGAAATTCGTTACTATTCGTGCCGGAAAGGCTTCGCCAGCGATGCTTAGCGGGGTTATGGTAGAATATTATGGCAATCCTTCTCCGCTGCACCAAGTCGCCAATGTCAATACCTTAGACGGGATGACCATCACCATTCAGCCCTTTGAAAAAAGTTTGATCCCAGAAATTGAAAAAGGCATCATGATCGCCAATCTAGGTTTTAATCCCATGAATAACGGCGAGAGCGTCATCATTAATGTGCCGCCACTTACCGAAGAACGCCGGCGTGACCTGGCCAAACAGGCCAAGGCCGAGGCAGAAGATGCCAAAATAGGCATCCGAAATGAACGCAAATATACCAACAACGAAATCAAACAGTTGGACATTTCGGACGACATGAAAAAATCATTAGAAGTTGATATTCAAAAACTCACTGACGAACACGTGCAAAAAATTGATGTCGTCTTCGCCCGCAAAGAGGGCGAAATAATGAAGGTCTAATCCCCATTTTGGTTTGAAAACATAGCGCCCAATGCCATAAATTGGGGCCCTTAAAAAATAATCATTCTGTTTTAACCGAATTCATTTGAGCGCAGCAGGCTGGAAGCAACCCATTTCAAAAATCCCCGAATTATCAAATGCGAACTTCCAAGGGATGTACTGGATTTTAGTACCTTTGAGCTCCTGATAACAGATAAGATTTGGAGAAACTTTTTAGCATTGGTTTTTGGAGTGCCGTTGCCCGATTTATTTTAAGAAATAGAATCGGAATTTTAGCGGCTATCGTTATGGCTACGGTCTTTCTGGCCATGCAATGGCAACACATGCGCTTCACCTATACCGAAGCTAATTTACTCCCCGACGATCATAAGTTCAATCTGGAATATCAAGCCTTTCTAGATGTTTTTGGCGAAGAAGGCAACCTGGTTGTTATTGGCGTCAAGGATGATGCCCTTTTTGAGCCCGAAAACTTCAAGGCCTGGACGGCACTCTCAGCTGATTTTCAAGCCTATGATGAAGTTGATCTCAGTCTCTCGATAGGGGATCTTAAGAAGCTTCAGAAACAAAAAAATGAGTCGGCCTTTGAACTCGTTCCCTTCATTACCGATACTGTATTCACATCAGCCAATATGGCGGAATACAAGCACGAGCTTTTCAATAAGCTCCCGTTTTATCAAGGCCTGATCTATAATCCGGCCAAAAGCTCGGTGCGCACGGCCTTGTACCTCAACAAGGAAATCGTAAACACTTCCGCGCGCCGTGACTTCATCATCAAAGACCTCATCCCCAAAATTGAGGCCTTTGAAGCAAAAACAAATATCAAGGTCCATACCTCCGGGATGCCTTATATCCGTACCCTCAATTCGCAAAACATCATTGATGAAATTGGCTTATTTATTGGGGCCGCAATGCTCATCACTTCACTGATTTTCTTTTTCTTTTTCCGGTCCTACCGCGCGACCTTTATTTCTCTGGTTACAGTCCTTATCGGGGTGATGTGGTCCTTTGGATTTTTGGGCCTAATGCATTATGAGATCACGGTACTAACGGCCCTGATTCCACCATTAATCATTGTCATTGGTATTCCCAATTGCATCTTTTTGATCAATAAATACCAACAAGAAATCCAGCGCCACGGAAACCAAGCCAAGTCCTTGCAGCGGGTCATTACCAAAGTAGGGAATGCCACCTTGATGACCAATATGACCACGGCCTCAGGGTTCGCTACCTTTATTTTGACCAACAGCCAACTCCTTAAAGAATTCGGCATTGTGGCCTCGATCAATATCATTGCGATTTTCTTGTTGTCCTTGTTCATCATTCCGATCTTTTATAGTTTCATGCCCATCCCTAAACACAAACACTTAAAGCACCTCAATAAACGATGGATCAGTCTTTTTGTCAATTGGATGGAGCGGATGGTTAGAGAACACCGCATCTCCATTTATATGGTGTCGATTGTGTTGCTCTGTGCGAGTATTATTGGCATGTTCAACATCAAGCTCTCGGGAAGCCTGATCGAAGACATGCCCAAAAACATGTCCTTCTACAAAGACATTAAATTTTTTGAAAAAGAATACGAAGGCATGATGCCTCTGGAAATTCTCATCGATACCCGGCGTCAAAAAGGAGTGGTCAATCTGGCGACACTCAAGCGTATGGAATCGCTTCAGAACTATCTCAACGAGATCCCTGAGCTGTCTCAACCCTTGTCTATTGTCAACCTGGTGAAATACTCCAAACAGGCCTATTACAATAACAATCCAGAATACTATCAATTACCCAACAGTCAGGAACGTGTCTTTATTTTGTCATACGCCAAAAACAGCTCAAAAGAATCTAATCTTCTGGCGCGCTATGTCGATAGTACTGGGCAGTACGCGCGTATTACCGTGTTCATGAAAGACACGCAGCTTGAGCGATTTGAGCGTATTGAAGCCGATATTCGCGGCCAAATAGACAAGCTCTTTCCTTCAGATCGATTTACGGTTTCAATCACCGGAAAAGCCTTTGTTTTTGAAAAGGGCACCAAATATTTGGTCAACAACTTATTACTGTCTCTCTCGCTAGCCATTCTCCTTATTGCCCTTTTTATGGCCTGGATGTTCAAGAATTTCAAAATGATTTTGATTTCTTTGATTCCAAACCTATTGCCTCTTTTGATCACAGCAGGGATCATGGGGTTTGTCGGGGTGTCCATCAAGCCATCAACGATTTTAGTCTTCAGTATTGCCTTTGGCATATCGGTCGATGATACGATTCACTTTTTGGCCAAGTACCGTCAGGAGCTCATTGCCAATCAATGGAAAATTAAAAAATCGGTCTACGCCGCTTTACGCGAAACAGGGGTTAGCATGTTCTATACCTCAATTGTCTTGTTTTTCGGATTCTCCGTATTCGTCATTTCCGAATTTGGCGGAACGATCGCACTAGGGGCCTTAGTTTCTGTAACGCTTCTTTTTGCGATGCTTGCCAATTTACTGCTACTCCCTTCGCTTCTTTTGTCTTTAGAGCGCAATATTGCCAACCAGCAAACCTTGCGGGAACCTGCCTTAGAGATCCTCACCAACAGCGATGAAGAGGTAAGGGCTTTAACCTCAAATCAAGAGGATGAAACGAAATAGAAAACAATTATCTTTATCATTCTAAACCAAGACGCATGCAAAAAAAATTGATTTCTGACATCATTAAAATGGAGGCTTCTATAAACCCGATTTCGGTTTCCGGATGGGTCAGGGCTTTCAGAAGCAATCGATTTATTCAACTCAACGATGGGTCTACCATTCACAATCTTCAATGTGTTGTCGATTTTGATGGCTTTGACGCCGATCTTTTAAAATCTGTCGCCGTGGGCGCGGCTATAACCGTAAGTGGTCCTTTAGTGGCAAGCCAGGGTCAAGGCCAGGCTGTCGAAATTCAGGTCACAACGCTCAGTATTTTGGGTAAGGCTGACCCAGAAGAGGTAAAGTTGACGATCTTAAGTCCAAAGCGTCATAGCTTAGAGACTTTGCGCGAACAAGCGCACCTGCGTATTCGCACCAATACCTTTGGGGCGGTGATGCGTTTGCGTTCTAAATTGTCTTTTGCGGTGCATGAGTACTTTCAGACCAACAATTTTCATTATATGCACACGCCAATTATTACCGGGAGTGATGCAGAGGGTGCCGGAGAAATGTTTCGGGTAACCAATCTAGATGCCGCCGCACCCCCAAAAGACGAGCGTGGCCAGGTAGATTACAGCAAAGATTTTTTCGATAAGGAAACGCACCTGACTGTAAGTGGTCAGCTTGAAGCAGAAACCTATGCCATGGGACTTGGCAAAGTCTATACTTTTGGCCCTACATTTCGTGCAGAGAATTCCAATACCTCAAGACACCTTGCGGAGTTCTGGATGATCGAGCCCGAAGTCGCCTTTAATGACCTACACGACAACATGGATTTGGCCGAAGACTTTATCAAGTACGTGGTCAATTATGCCCTCACGCATTGCGGAGATGATCTGGATTTTTTACAAAAACGTTTGGAAGAGGAAGAGAAAAGTAAGCCTCAGGACCAACGCAGTCCCATGCCTTTAAAAGAAAAGCTCGCCTTTGTCTTGGAACACAACTTTGTTCGGGTCAGTTATACCGAAGCCATCGATATCTTAATGAACAGCACTCCTAACCGTAAAAAGAAATTCAAATATATCATTGAAGCCTGGGGCGCTGATTTACAAAGTGAGCACGAACGCTATTTGGTGGAAAAACACTTTAAATGCCCCGTGATCCTTTATGACTATCCGGCAACAATCAAGGCCTTTTATATGCGTTTGAATGACGATGGCAAAACGGTGCGCGCCATGGATGTTCTTTTCCCAGGTATTGGTGAGATTGTTGGTGGATCCCAGCGTGAAGAACGCTACGACGTCCTGAAAGAAAAAATGATCGCTATGGACATTTCACCAGAAGAACTCTACTGGTATTTAGATCTGAGAAAGTTTGGAACCTGTGTTCACAGTGGATTTGGATTAGGATTTGAGCGTTTGGTTCAGTTTGTCACCGGCATGGGTAATATCCGTGATGTCATTCCCTACCCGCGCTCACCAGGCAACGCCTCTTTTTAGGTCTGGCACGAATTCTGCTATAGATGCAGTAAGGACTTCCATCGTTACTGGATTTTTTTTAAATTTATCAAAAGCCTCGGGCACATGCTGAAACAGCAATTTCAACTCAAACTATCTCAAAAGCTGTCGCCACAGCAGATTCAGCTCATGAAGTTGATTCAATTACCCACCCAGGCGTTTGAGCAAAGAATCTCCCAGGAGTTGGAAGAAAATCCAGCATTAGAGAGTGGCAAAGAGCTTTTGGATCAAGACGATTATGACGACGACCCCTACGATGATTTTGACGAGGGCACAGAAATCATTGAAACCGACATCAACATCGACAGCTATCTTAGCGACGATGAAACCCCAAGCTATAAATTATCGGCGAACAATTACAGTGCCGATGATCAGGAACATCATACGCCCTATGCCTCAGGCACGACGTTCAATCAATTTTTGGTGCAACAACTCAACACCTACCAGCTCTCTGAAGAAGATTTTGATATGGCGCTTTTCGTCATAGGCTCCTTAGACGATAGCGGATATCTGCGGCGCGCCTTAGAAGATTTGGTCGATGACCTGGCCTTTACCCAAAATATTTATACTGATCGGGAGCATGTCGCGACGATTCTGAGACTTGTTCAGGATTTAGACCCGCCTGGAGTCGGTGCTCGCGATCTGAAAGAATGTCTGATCCTTCAGCTGGAGCGAAAAACGACAACAGAAACGGCCCAAAAGGCTCTGGAAATGATCACGCACCAGTTCGATGCCTTTTCAAAAAAACATTATGATAAACTCATCCAGCGCTATAACTGGACCGAGGAAGAACTCAAGGCCATCATTCATGAAATAGAAATACTCAATCCCAAACCAGGTAGTGCCTATTCAGGTTCGAATCGTATGGTCGAAGCAGTGGTCCCTGATTTTGCAATACACATCACCGAAGGCCACCTCGAATTGAGCTTAAATGGTCGAAATGCGCCAAATTTGCACATTTCTCGAGACTATAGCGAAATGCTACAAGGCTATAAGATGGCCAAGGAAAAATCCAAAGCACAAAAGGATGCCGTGATGTTTATCAAACAAAAACTCGATGCCGCACAGTGGTTTATTGATGCCATTAAACAGCGCCAGCATACCCTGTTCATCACCATGAATGCAATCATGGAACGACAAAAAGCGTATTTTTTGAGTGGTGATGAGCGTCAATTAAGACCCATGATTTTAAAAGACATTGCGGACAAAATCAACATGGATATTTCTACCGTATCGCGCGTGGCCAACAGCAAATATGTAGACACCCCATACGGCACGAAACTCATCAAAGAGTTTTTTAGTGAATCCATGAAGAATGACCAAGGTGAAGATGTTTCAACTCGAGAAATCAAGAACATTTTGGCCACAGCCATTGCCGACGAAAACAAACGTCAACCATTTACAGATGACAAATTGGCCCAGATTCTCAAAGAAAAAGGCTACCCTATTGCCCGGCGGACCATTGCCAAATACCGTGAGCAGCTCGATTTTCCTGTGGCCCGTTTGCGTAAAGTCCTATAATCCATGCGCTGGCTCATGGCATTAGCGAATTACCTCTGGCACCCCCTTTTTGTGCCCATGTATGGCTGGTTTTTAGTGACCTATGTACAGCCCTATCGCTTCGATACCCGTTTTATGTTGATACAAGGCTTGATTCTTTTCATTGTACTTGTCCTCTCTCCATTAATTTTATTTCCTGTTTTGCGTCAATTAAAGGTTGTGGATTCCATTGACCTCAAAACCGCAAAGCAACGGAAATGGCCCTTAATGATCCAATGTCTTTTGTGGGTTATTGCGCTGAAGATTCTGGGTCAGACCTCTGGGGTTACGCCCCTTTATTATTTTTATTTAGGAGCGTTGGTCTCGACCGTATTAGCTCTGTTGGCGAGTATGCGCTCTTATAAAGCCAGTTTACATCAAATGGGTATAACGGGTCTTGCCGTGTTCGCCTTTGGCCTTAGTTGGCATATGGACTTACGTATTTTGACCCCTCTATTGATCCTGAGCGTTGCGGTAGGATGGGTAGCAAGTGCTCGGCTTTGGAGTCAAGCACATTCCTCCCAAGAGTTATGGCTTGGTGGATTTTTTGGTGCATTACCTCAAGTAGTCCTGTTTTTCTATTGGCTATAAGAGATAAAAAACCATCCCTATTTTAATAGGGGTTATACCAATAGTCGCCGCACTTTCTGCTTCTGTTGCTTGCGAAAAAAACGTCCCTAATCCATATTGCAACTGGGCGTTGAAGGTTCCGTAACCTAAGGACAACGTATAGTAAAACTGACTGGGATCCATGCCAGATAAATCCGTGAGGCTTACCGACTGTTCTGTACCTTTAAAATAAGCTTGATTCCATAATGAGTAGCTCCACTTGATTCCAGAATAAATACGCCAAAACTTATAGGTCTCCAGAGTTGAAGTCCGCCAGCGCAGTTCGAGCGGCACCTCTAAAGCAACGACACTCAATCTATTTTGGTCAATAGCCGACGGGCTTGTGAGGATCTCAAAAGTATTTGCGCCACTATCAGGGCTAGTGCTTATTTTGATGTTCTGGCCATAGCGATCAAAGCTAAATCCGCCGCCAAGACCAATCGCTAAGTTGCCTTTGGACACTAGGGGCATATCCCGAATGAAACCGAAACTTAGGCCTCCAGAAATGCCTCGTACGGCAACCTCTGTGGGGACATTACTCAGTACATTATAGTTGAGCCCAATATAAAACTGATCTTCCCGATACGACTCCTGGTCCAATCCGCCATGAGATGGCGCTTCAGACTGAGCTATACCACTCCAGCCCATCAGGAAAGCTATTGGGATCAATATGGATTTGGGGCATCTTAATTTCATGAATCAATATCATTTGTCAGGTAAAGCTATAAAAAAAAGCCTCAACAGAGGCTTTTTTAATTCATTACTCAACCACACAATGGGCCCTTGTCGTATCTAGTTGTCCAACTCGTTTCCGGGAGTGGTGATGTAAATTAACTTCAATAAGTTTTGTTCCCGCAACTCTTGTTTGATATCGGACACAAGACCGGTATTGGTCTCGCCATCCACCTTCAAAGCAATCATGATTTTGTCCTGAAGCTCTGGGCGTAACTTACGTCGGAATTCTTCCAAGGCAAATTTGACATTGGAAACGTCCATATACTTATCCCCAATTTGAATTTTTGCTTCCTTACCATATTTCTCATAGCCTGGTCCTGGTTTTCCGGCAAAGATAAATACAGAACGGTCTTTCTGTAGTTTCTCTACTTGATCCCCTTTTGGAAGGCGTTGCATCACGAGTAAATTACTGTCACGCAATACCGTCACTACCATAAAAAAGAACAGCAGCATGAACACAATATCAGGAAGTGACGCCGTTGAAATCGCCGGCAATTCACCACTTTTTTTCTTTTTAAATTTTGACATGACGTGTCTCTTTTATTTTCCAGATTTCTTTGGCTCTGCCTCAGAAAGTTTTAATGGAATTAAATCTTGAATCTCTTTGAGCTTATCTTGGATGATATTTTTGCGATCCCCTGTGATTTGCCCGTCGTCAATCCCCTTTTTCAAGTCGGTATAATCCCAGCCAAACAAACGTTGTGATTCACGATTCCTAAGGGTATTGTATGCGGCCACCAATTCATTCTGAACCGAGATATACATCTTGTACGAAGTCAATCGATCATTTTGGACCGAAATAACAGCTTTTTGAGGATTATCTGATGAATCTGGCCTATGGTCACCTTTACAGTAATTACAAAAATCAGGAGAGCCAGCAGGAGCACCGCCGTTGTCAAGAAAGTCGATAGCTGCTTGACGCAAATCACTTAGCTCCATTAGTTCGTCCTCTACCAATAATCGATCGTCCTTGTTCACATTAACGACAAACAAGTTTTTCTGCTTGATGATGACATCCAACTCTTCTTCAATCGGTGGGGGCAATTGACGTGCAATTCCTTTGTCCTTTTCAATAGTCGTTGTGACCAAAAAAAAGATCAACAAAAGGAAGGCAATATCTGCCATAGACCCAGCATTTACTTCAGGGGTGGCTCTTCGTCCCATATTACTTTGTTATTACTTTTTTGACTCCGCTAAACGCCATTGTCGTTACCGCGACAACCGCTAAAATATAAAAGGCAATTAATCCGGTTCCTACCCACTTAGAGGTGCTTTCCGTAACCTCTGACTTGTCCGCTGGAGTCAAGCCTTCAATGCTGCCGGAAGCCATCACATAAGATATGAGCAAAACGGCTAAGAAAGCCCCAACAGATATCAATGTCTTTTTGACGTCACCAGACATTACTCCTTTTAAGACAAATACGGTAACCAAGCCTAACACGATGGCCATAATCACATAGGCTATGTACAGCAAGGGTGCTACACCGGCTCCAGTTGCCTTAACAGCATCATCTCCTTTGGAAATCAGCAGGAACCAAAATATAAGTCCCGCGAATCCCAGAAGCATCGCTACTATTTTGAAAATTTTATATAAACCCATTTGAACGGTTTTTTAAATTATTTTTTGTTTTTGTAATCAACCAATATGTCGATCAATGTAATTGACGCGTCTTCCATGTTGTTGACGATACTATCGATTTTAGAGACAATATAGTTATAGAAGATCTGAAGAATAATCGCTACGACCAATCCAAAAACAGTCGTCAAAAGAGCTACCTTAATACCTCCAGCAACCAATGATGGGTTCATATCCCCTGCCGCCTGGATTTTATCAAAAGCTTGGATCATACCAATTACCGTACCCATGAAACCAAGCATTGGCGCCAAGGCGATAAATAATGAAATCCAAGATACGTTTTTCTCTAATTGACCCATTTGAACACCACCGTAAGCAACAACTGCTTTTTCTGCGGCGTCAATACTTTCTTCAGCACGGTCCAAACCTTGGTAGTAAATAGAAGCTACAGGTCCTTTAGTCTCACGACAAACTTCTTTTGCTGCAGCAACGCCACCGTTTTTAAGTGCTTCCTCAACACTAGAAGCTAATTTAGCCGTGTTGGTGGTCGATAAATTAAGGTAAATGATGCGTTCGATGGCAATTGCCAATCCTAAAATTAAACACAATAAAACGATTCCCATGAATCCTGGACCACCTTCAATAAAACGTTGTTTTAATTCTTGGTGGAAGCTTTTATCTGCTGCAGGGGCTTCAGCCTCCTGAGCATTGACCGTAGCGCTCAATGCAGAAGCCGTTGAAAGGCTTGTAGAAAGTGCGTTAGCTGGAGCAGCTTGCATGTTTGTTGTACCGACAAAAACCATAGCGGCAATTGCGAAAATAGAAAATAGTTTTTTCATTGCTATCGACTTAAAAGTTTGATGATTAGTTATTAATTTAAGGTTCTAAAGATATAAAATTATTTAGTTTATCTGCAAGAATATCTACCGCGTCTTTGTCACAGAATTTCGTTGTCATCACTATGTTTCTCGGGATCAGAACTTAGGCGTGATGGCCCTATCAAAACAATTATTAGATCTACACGGACGCAATCCTATTAAGCGGACCATTTCATGTGTTTTAACCTTTATAGCAACACCGCCAAAGGGGGCCAAAATAAGCTTACGGGCAATTGCCGCCTTTAATCATGATAAAATGGCTGCTGATGAACGATACATAGGTGGTCTCCTTTTAATACCATTGCATCTCTACTGTTATGGAAATCAATAGAAGAAAAAGTTTTTTTACAACTCCTGGCACGCATACCTAAGGGTCATTCGCAGAGAGGAAGGGATTCGAACCCTCGATACGCTTTTGGCGTATACACACTTTCCAGGCGTGCGCCTTCGACCACTCGGCCACCTCTCTAAATCGCTCTCACGAACGGGGCGGCAAATAACAAAAAAAAACGGTGGTACTGAAATATTTCGGGACTAAATTTTAGTGATTTCACCGCGCATGGGCTTTTCGAAAGCCTCTTTGAATTCGGCTCCCTGCTTGTGCTCTCCCAGAAGAAATAACATCTTGGCCAATGCCGCTTCTGTGGTGATGTCATGACCAGAGATGATGCCAATGGCCTCTAGGTCCTCACTGGTTTCGTACATACCCATTTTAACACTACCTCCAGAACACTGGGTCACACTCACTACGGGGATACCTTTATCAATAACGGCCTTAAGCGCCGCAATGAGCCATGGGGTATTGGGAACATTACCGCTTCCAAAAGTTTCTAGCACGACTCCTGCCACGCCAGGGGCTTGAAGCATGTGCCCAAAGACCTCTGGAGTCAGTCCAGGGAATAATTTAATCAGCGCAATGGGGGCGGTCATATTTGTTTGTACCCGCAAAGACTTTTGCTCGGACCGGTGCAGCAATTGCTTATTCACGGTAAGGTGAACGCCGCTCTCGGCTAGTGGTGGATAATTAAAGGAGGCGAAGGCCTGAAAATGCTCAGCATTGATTTTTGTCGTGCGGTTTCCACGGTACAACTTATATTCAAAGTACACACAGACTTCTTGCACGAGCATTTGGTCTGCTTCCCGCATCGCCGCTATCTGTATGGCGGTAATAAGGTTTTCTTTGGCATCAGTACGCAGATCACCAATGGGCAATTGTGACCCCGTAAAAATAACAGGCTTGGACAAGCCCTCGAGCATAAAACTAAGGGCAGATGCGCTGTAGGACATGGTATCACTGCCGTGCAAAATCACAAATCCGTCAAATTGGTCGTAGTTTTCATTTACGAGCTGGGCCAATAACACCCATACCGCTGGGGTCATATTAGAACTATCGATCGGTGCGTCGAGACTTTTGGTGTCAATGGCGCAGTCCAAAAGGTTGAGCTCGGGAATGTGCTTGAGCAATTCATCAAAATTAAATGACCGCAATGTTCCTGAATTAAAATCGCGGATCATGCCGATGGTTCCACCGGTATATATGAGTAAGATTTTGGGCACATTCATCATTCAAATAGGTTTTTTGCATTACGCGAAGTAGCCGCGGCAATCTCTTCCACAGGACAACCGTAAACTTCGGCCACGCGCTGTGCGATCAAGGCAAGGTAACTGCTTTCGTTGCGTTTGCCTCGATGGGGCGCAGGGGCCAAATACGGGCTGTCCGTTTCCAAAACAATCTGTGACAGCGGAATTTCGTTCAAAAACTGATCAATTTTACCATTTTTGAAGGTCACCACACCACCGATACCTAAAAGCATATTGTATTCTATCGCTCTCTTTGCCTGCGCTATGGTTCCGGTAAAACAATGGAAAATGCCGCGCAATTCAGGCCCTGATTCGGTCTCTAAGATCGCAAATATTTCGTCAAAAGCATCACGGCAATGGATCACTATCGGCAAATTATAGTCTTTTGCCCATTGAATCTGACGGCGAAAAGCCTCTTGCTGGTAGGCCAATGTGCTTTTGTCCCAATACAAATCAATGCCAATTTCTCCCACAGCGCAAAAGGAGCGCGAGGCTAATTCCGCTGCCACATGGGCCAATTCTGCTTCAAAATCATCCTTAACAGATGTTGGGTGCAGGCCCATCATTAACGAAACGTGACTGGGGTAGGTCCGCTCCAATTCGTACATGGCTTGCGTGGTCTGGGAATCGATGGCCGGGATAAAAAACCGATCCACGCCTTGGGCCAATGCCCGAGACATAACCTGGTCTCGATCCTGGTCAAAAGCCTCACTGTATAAATGGGTGTGCGTGTCGGTGAGCATACATTTATATAAATTTGCTCAGCGTCAACCTCTATAAGGTCTTAGAGGAGCCTCAAAAATTATAATTCCAAAGCCTTGTTGATGTCTCCGTCCATCAATAAGTCGACAGGGTTTTCTAATGCTTCTTTTACCGCTACCAGGAAGCCCACGGATTCGCGTCCATCTATAATGCGGTGGTCATAACTCAATGCCACATACATGATCGGGGCCACAACGATTTCTCCGTTTTTGACTACCGGGCGCTCCACAATGTTGTGCATACCGAGAATCCCCGATTGCGGAGGGTTGATGATCGGTGTCGATAACATACTGCCAAAGACCCCTCCATTAGAAATAGTAAAAGTTCCGCCGGTCATCTCGTCTACCGTGATCTGTCCATCACGGGCTCTTATGGCCAGACGCTTAATCTCTGATTCAACCCCTCTAAATGTGAGGTTTTCTGCATGCCGAATTACGGGTACCATAAGCCCCTTAGGGCCAGATACCGCAACCGAAATATCTTTGTAATCGTAAGTGATTTTATAATCACCATCGATCATAGAATTAACATCAGGATAAAGCTCTAACGCACGGACTACCGCCAAAGTGAAAAAAGACATAAACCCTAGACCTACTTCATGCTTGGCCTTAAAGCTGTCTTTGTGCGCCGAACGCAAGGCAAAAATAGCACTCATATCCACTTCGTTGAACGTAGTCAGCATCGCTGTTTGGTTCTTAGCTGCCACGAGTCTTTCCGCAACTTTACGCCGCAGCATAGATAATTTTTGTCGTGATGATCCACGGTCTTGGTCTTGAGCACTTCCCATAGATGGCGGTCCTTTGACCACATCTTCTTTGAGAATACGACCACCGCGTCCGGTGCCTTGGACGTCAGTACTGGTCAATCCTCGCTCATCCATCATTTTTTTGGCCGCAGGAGAAGGCGTTCCAGCAGCATAAGATGGCGCAGAGGTTGTTGGTCTTGGCGCAGCAGCAGCTATTGGCGCCGCTTTAGCTTCTTGAGTAGCAGTTCCATCGGGCCGCGGGGCATCTGTATCAATGAGGCAGACCACCTGCCCCACAGCAACCGCATCACCTTCTTCAGCTTTGAAGCTAATGATCCCGCTGGCTTCAGCCGGTAGTTCTAGGGTTGCCTTGTCGCTATCGACTTCGGCAATAGCTTGATCCTTTTCGACATAATCGCCATCAGCGACGAGCCACTGGGCTATTTCTACTTCGGTAATCGATTCCCCGGGTGAGGGTACTTTCATTTCTAGCATAACTCTATATTCTTAGGGTGCGGTTGGTCCATCAAACACACTGTCTAACACTTTTTTGTGGCGCGCCTTGGAGCGTGCGCTGCTTCCTGCTGCTGGCGAACTGTGCACTTTTCGTGAGGCCAAACGCAGACTCACTTGAGTGAAATTCATCAGCATAAAGCCCCATGCGCCCATGTTCGCAGGCTCTTCTTGGGCCCAGACATATTCTGTAGCCTTAGGGTATTGTGCAATGACTTCGTTAATTTCTTTCTGGGGTAATGGGAACAATTGCTCCAGGCGCACAAGGGCCACATCGTTGCGCCCATTTTCGCTGCGACGCTCGAGTAAATCGTAATAAAATTTTCCGGTGCAAAAAACAACAGAAGTCACCTTCGATTTATCGACCTGACCATCATCCATTACGGGCATAAATTGACCATGGGCTAATTCTTCTTTGGACGAAACCACCAGAGGGTGACGCAGTAAACTTTTGGGCGTAAATACAATCAATGGTTTTCTAAAATTCCATTTGAGTTGTCGGCGTAACAGATGGAAAAGATTCGCTGGTGTGGTCACATCGGCCACAATCATATTGTGTCGGGAACATAACTGCAGATAGCGCTCCATTCGGGCGCTTGAGTGTTCGGAGCCCTGGCCTTCATAGCCATGAGGCAAAAGCATCACGAGTCCATTTTGAATTTTCCACTTGCTTTCAGCCGCAGAAATATATTGATCCAACATGATTTGCGCCCCGTTTGAAAAGTCACCAAACTGAGCCTCCCATATGGTTAAGGTCTTTGGGGCTGCCATGGCATAGCCATAGTCAAATCCCACGACAGCATATTCGGACAATAAGGAATTGTATATGGACATTTTACCTTCGAGCCCTAATCTATTGTGTAAATTAATTTCCTCAGCGTCATCTTCGGTTTTAGTAATCGCATGACGATGAGAGAAAGTGCCGCGCTCGACATCTTGACCTGAGATTCGGACATTAAATCCCTCGGCCATCAAGCTTGCATAGGCCAATAATTCGCCCATAGCCCAATCCAAATTGTTGGTCTCAAAATAGCGACTATGGCGGTCTTTAATAATCCGCTCTATTTTTTTGATAAAGACCCGGTCCTTGGGCAATTGGGTGATGCCTTCAGCCAGCTTGTCCAGTACTTCTAAAGGAAATTTGGTGTCGGCAGGGCGCAAAATATCTTCGGCCTCTCCCAAAACATATTCCTTCCAATCATCAGCTAAAATTTCGGTGATCACCGTTTTGTCTTTTTGACGCGAGGCAATGAGATTGTCCTCCAAAGACTGCTTGTATAGCTGTTCTATGGCCACAACGTGATCGGCGCCAATGACTCCTTCATGGATCAATTGCGCGGCATAAAGATCGCGAGGGGGTTTTTGTTTGGCAATCGCCTTATATAAGGTCGGTTGGGTAAAGCGTGGTTCGTCGCCTTCGTTGTGTCCGTATTTACGGTAACCCAAGACATCGATAAAGACATCACGTCCATAACGCATTCTAAAATCTAGGGCAAATTTAAACGCGTGACAAACGGCTTCGGCATTATCTGCATTGACGTGTAGCACAGGGGATAAAGTCACTTTTCCGATGTCAGTACAATAAATCGATGAACGCCCATCGAGATAATTGGTCGTGAACCCGACTTGGTTATTGGCCACGATATGAATGGTCCCTCCGGTTTTGTAGCCGTCGAGTTGGGCCATCTGAATCACTTCATAAACGACTCCTTGGCCAGCAATCGCTGCATCACCATGAATCAATATGGGGAGAATTTTTTTGTCATCACCCCCAAGGACTTGATCAATTTTTGCCCTAGCGATCCCTTCGACTACAGCGTCCACTGCTTCTAAGTGCGACGGGTTGGGTGCCAAATCCATGCGGATTTTTTTGCCAGAATTGGTTTCGCGAAAGCTGGTCCAGCCCATGTGGTATTTCACATCCCCATCAAACAAGTCATCTTCTTCGTATTCTTTGCTGTCAAATTCGCTAAAAATAGCTTCAGGTGATTTGCCAAATATATTGGCCAAGACGTTCAATCGTCCGCGATGGGCCATCCCCACCACAAATTGTTCGACCCCCATTTCTGCGCCTTGTTCGATTAACGTGTCTAAACCAGGAATTAGGGCGTCTACCCCCTCAATGGAGAAGCGTTTTTGCCCCACGTATTTGGAATGCAAAAAACTCTCAAAAGAAATGGCTTGATTAAGCTTGTGCAGGATATGTTTTTTTTGTTCTGGCGAAAATTTTGGATGATTGTCATTGACATTGAGCCAATTTTGAATCCACTGAATCTCCTCAGGGTTTCGGATATACATGTATTCGATACCAATGGCGTCGCAATAAATTTGATCCAAATGGTGACAAATGCTGCCGAGGGTGACTTTGCCTAAGCCAAGGATAGAGCCCGCTTCAAATTCTGTGTTCAAATCTTCGGCAGAAAGGCCAAAATGTTCGAGTGCTAGCGTTGGCAGATACTTGCGGCGCTCGCGCACAGGATTTGTCTTGGTAAATAAATGCCCGCGCGAACGATAAGCATCAATGAGTTTAATAACGCTAAATTCTTTTAAAACTTGAGGGTTCAGGCCTGAATCGCCTTCAATGCCCAATGCTTCGAGCGAACCATGTTCTAGGGCAAAATCGAAGCCTTGAAAAAAAGCACGCCAGCTCGGCTCAATATGATCAGGGGATTGCAGGTATTTGTCATAAAGCTCGGCTATGAATGATGGGTGAACCGCGTTGAGAAATGAAAATCGATCCATAGTTTGGAAATCCTGCTGTTGTTATAATTTAACATCACAAAAATACAACAAATCAAGAAAATACATGAAGGGATTCTGCATAATTATCTTGTCAAAATAATGCATTAAAGTGTCCGAATTACAGCGGTTTAAACCGTGCGATCCATCAGTGCAGTCCCAAAAACGCGCAGTTGCTCCTTGTAGGTCGGGGCCATCTCAATGGCGTCGAGTTGCTGAAAAGCCTCATGGGTATAATGTTTGATCGCTCTTTGGGCCTGAATAGGGGCTCCTGTGGCCTCAAATAAGTCAAGAACCCGACTAATTTTTGTATCATTAGCCAAGGTTTTATTTTGAAAAAGATCGAGCAATTCAGTTCGTTGATCGGCAGATGCCGCGGAAAACGCCGCCAAATAAAGATACGTTTTCTTTCCGCTAAGGATGTCCCCGCCGGCCTGTTTGCCAAAGTGCTCGGGATCCCCAAAAGCATCCAAATAATCATCTTGTAGTTGAAAGGCCATCCCTAGTGAGAGACCAAAATCATAAATCCTTTGCTGCGCTTGGTCAGAAGCTCCCGCGACAATAGCCCCCATCTTCATGGCCGCGCCAACCAAGACGGCTGTTTTGTATTCGATCATCTTTAGATATTGATCTAAAGCCACCTCAGCCCTGGTCTCAAAATCCATATCGTACTGTTGGCCTTCACAAACCTCCAAAGCCGTTTTACTGAATAGCCTAGCCAAGTCCATGAACACATCAGGCGCATAGGCTTCAAAATGCTGATAAGCCAAAATCAATAGCGCATCTCCAGAAAGAATTCCGGTATTAAGATCCCATTTATGATGCACGGTCATCTGGCCCCGGCGCAAAGGCGCTTGGTCCATGATGTCATCATGAATCAATGAAAAATTATGAAAAAGCTCTACCGCCAAGGCCGCAGGCATAGCGTCTTGATGCGCCCCTCCAAAACAATCGCAGGTCATGAGCGTCAAAACAGGACGTAAGCGTTTCCCCCCGATACCCAAAATGTAGGCAATGGGGCTATAGAGCTGCTGCGGATCATGGGGCCACTGATGGTTTTCCATAGCGCTCTCCAATGCCGCTTTATAAAAAATCAATTCCTTCATCGGTCAATTTTTGGCTAAAATAAGTGATAACCTAAAAACCTCCTACCAAACCCTGGCCTATTTCAAACTTATTGTAAGGAAACCTTGGAAACTTTTTTTGTATTCAAAGTTTTCTAATTACTTTTGCGCCCTGTGAAATGTAAGATTGTACAAAAAGCGACTGACCTGTTTTTGACCCTTGGGGTCAAAAGCGTGACAATGGATGATATCGCCCGAGAATTGTCCATGTCCAAAAAAACCATTTACGCGAGCTACAATAATAAATCGAGTTTGGTTTCCGAAGTGGTTAATTCCCTTTTTGATAAGGTGTCCAAAGGCATTAACGAAATTTGCGCTCAAGAACTCAATCCTATAGAAGAGCTATACGCCATCAAAAAATTCGTCTCGATTCAACTCAAAAACGAACGCGTATCGCCGCAATTTCAACTGCAAAAATATTACCCTGAACTATTCGAAAAATTTCAAGTCAAAAAATTTGAGCGACTCAACAGCATTACGGTCCAAAATGTCCGTCGCGGCATGGAGCTTGGACTCTACCGAGATGACCTCAATATAGATTTTGTTGCCCGCATCTACTTTGTCGGCATGACGGGCATTGTAGACGACCGCATTTTTCCGCTTACAGACTTCCCCAAAACCCATTTGGTTGAGTCCTTTTTGGCCTACCACTTGCGTGGTATTGTGACCCAAAAAGGTCTAGATCGCTTAAAACAATTGATGCACGAAAACACGCCATGAACAAAATCATCATCATAATTCTGTTTTTACTTTTTGTAGGCACGACCAATGGCCATGCCCAATCTTATGAATTCAGCCTGGATCAAGCCGTTTCTTTTGCCAAAGACAGCAGCTACGCCGCACTGAATGCCCGACGCGATATTGCTATTGCCATCAAGAAAAAATGGGAAACTACCGCGACAGGATTGCCCCAAATTAATGGGTCAATCAACTACAACAACAACCTCAAGCAACCCGTAACCCTCATCCCAGGAGAAATTACTGGCGGCGCTCCCGGCACCTATACCCCCGTTGTTTTTGGCACAGAACAAAATGCAACGGCTCAAGCCACACTGGATCAGTTGATTTTTGACGGTAGTTATTTAGTAGGGTTGAAAGCGGCAAAAACCTTTTTGGACTTCTCAAAAAACGCCTTAGAAAAGACGCAAACCGAGGTGGAAAAAAGTGTGGTCAATGCCTACGTCAGCGTACTGACTATGGATGCCCTAGTCGCTGTTTTTGAAAATAACCAAGCGACCTTAGAAGCCGCCTTAAACGAACTTAAGATTGTTTATGCCAATGGAATGGCAGAGCAAGAACAACTCGAACAACTCGAAATCACCTTGTTGGAGGTAGATAGTTACCGCAAAAATGCCTCGCGGAGTCAGCGTATTGCGCGCGATATGCTTAAGGCCTCATTAGGGCTGGCCTTGGATGCTTCGCTCACCCTTACAGACCCTCTAGAGGCCATCGTTCTGAGCGCTGAAGCACAAAGCCAATCCTTGCCGCAATTTGAATTGGAACAATACATCGATTATAAAATTGCCGAAAACTTTACCACCCAACGTCAATTGGAATGGCTCCTGGAGCGCAGCCGAGCTTTGCCTTCGGTCTCGGCCTTTATGAATTACAGTACGCAAGCCTTCCGCAGCGACTTTTCTTTTACCGAGGCCTCTGAGCCTTGGTTCCAATCCTCAATGTTGGGCTTGCGCATTAAACTTCCCTTGTTTAGCAGTGGGCTGCGCGGCGCAAGAAGCCTGCAAGCCAAAATCGCCTATGAACAAGCACAGACTGATTTCATCCAATCAAAGCAGTCTATTATTATGGCATTTAATGCCGCTGAAAGCGCCTATGCCTTGAATCAAGATACTTTCAAAAACGCCGAAAAAAGCCTTGTATTAGCAGAACGTATTGCGCAAAAAAATCAGATCAAATTCAATGAAGGTTTGGCCAGTAGTTTCGAACAGCATCAGGCAAACGCTCAATTGTATCAGGCACAGCAGGCTTATTACCAGTCGCTTTTGGCCCTGGTCAATGCCAAAACACTGCGCGACACCTTTTTATCCAAGACCCTATCAAACAAAAAATAATCCTTTGTCTATGAAACGTTTTACCTACATCCTTTCTTTGCTCCTGATCTTTTCGGCCTGTTCTGAAAAGGAAAAGTCGACCCAAGACCTCAAAAATGATCAAGATCTCGAAGGGCTTCGCGCCAAACGGGCCGAAGTTGTGCACCAACAACAAGCGGTAAACACTGCATTGCAAGAAGTTGATGATGCGATACGCATGATTGACAACAACGAAAAATTTTCTTTGGTAACGGCCTTTACCGTTGTTCCACAAAATTTTGAACATTACTTAGAAGTTCAGGGCGATGTCGCCACCAAACAAAATGTGGTGCTTTATCCTGAATTCCCAGGACTACTCAAAACGCTTCATGTCGGTGTCGGTGATGCCGTCACCAAGGGTGATGTTTTGGCAACCATCGATGACAATGGCTTGGCCCAGCAATTGGCCCAGCTCAAAGTACAGGCACGTCTGGCCCAAACCACTTTTGATCGACAAGAACGATTGTGGTCCGAAAAAATTGGCAGTGAAATGCAGTTCTTGCAGGCCAAAGCCCAATACGAATCACAACAAAATCTTGTGGCCCAGGTCGAAGCTCAGCTGGCCAAGACCCAGATTAAAGCGCCCTTCTCTGGAACCATTGATGCCGTATTTGCCGAAGCGGGCACGGTGGTTTCTGCCGGCATGAATGGCGTGTTTCGATTGGTCAACCTAGACCATATGTATCTCCAGGCCGAAGTCCCTGAAAGCTACCTCAAGGAAGTCACTATTGGCAAAAAAGTCACGGTATATTTCCCGATACTGGACAAAGAATTTCGGACCGTCATTCGTGAGGTAAGTCGCTACATCAAACCCGACAACCGTACTTTCAAAATAGAGATCGATCTGCCCAATGCCGGCCAGCAAATCAAACCCAACCTTACGGCACAGATCAAAATAAACGACTACTCTAGCCCAGAGGCCTTATTGATCCCTCAAGGTATTTTATCCGAAAATGCCGAAGGACAGCAATATGTTTATGTCGCCAAAATGGACCAAGACCGCGCACTCACTATTGCAGAACGCCGCATTGTCTCCACGGGTAAAACGCAAGGCGATGATGTCGAGATTCTGACCGGCATCAATGCAGGAGACACCATTATCGAAGAAGGTGCCCGCAGTGTAAAAGACCAACAAGCGGTAACTATTTTAAAAACTGTAGGCAATGAGTAAAGGGACCAACAAAAGCAAAAAAAAACTGGATAAGGAATTTGGGCTCGCCTCATGGGCGATTGACCACAAAACCATTATTTATGTTCTGATTGGAATGATTTTGCTCTTGGGCGGAAAGGCCTACTATAATATGCCCCGAGAAACGTTTCCAGAAATCAAGGAAACCAAAATCTACATCAGCACGCCATATCCTGGCAACACGGCCGAAGACATCGAACGGCTTATTGTGGATCCCTTAGAGGACCGCATGAAAAACCTGAGTAATGTTGTTGAAATCGTTTCGACCTCACAAGAAGACTATGGCATCATTACCGTCGAATTTGACGAATCCATCGCTGTAGAAGCGGCCAAACAAAGGGTAAAAGATGAAGTCGATAGTGAAAAAAGTAGTGAAGACTGGCCCACATTCAATGGGGCTAAAGTAGAGCCCAATGTCTTTGACTTGAATTTTTCTGAAGAAGCACCGATCAGCAATATCAATATCAAAGGGGATTACCCCACCCAGAAACTCAAGGAGTTTGCAGAATACCTCGAAGATGCTATTGAGGATCTCCCCGAAATCAAAAAGGTAGACATCCGTGGTGCACAAGACCGCGAAATAGAGATTGCCGTAGATATTTACAAAATGATGGCCGCTAAGGTCAGTTTTGATGATATCCTGAATGCGATTCGCAATGGGAATATGACCCTTTCTGCGGGAAATATGATTTCAAGTGGCCAGCGCCGTACCCTCAGGATTATTGGTGAAATAGAACAACCCGAACAACTCGATGAATTTGTCGTCAAGACCCAAGGGGGAACGGTTTATCTTAAAGATATCGCTGCAATTGATTTTAAAGAAAAGGAAACCACAACGTTTGCTCGAGAATTTGGTGCCAATGTCGTGATGCTCGATGTCAAAAAACGGACGGGCAAAAACATGGTCGAAGCGGCCCAGAAGGTAGAAGCCATAATTAAAGAGGCCAAAGCCAACGTGTTTCCTCAAGATCTCGAGATCACCATCGCCAATGACCAATCTGCCAAAACCATCAACCAGGTCGATGATCTGGTCAACAATATTATTTTTGGGGTGATCTTGGTGGTCACCGTACTTACTTTTTTCTTAGGCTTTCGCAACGCCCTTTTTGTCGGATTTGCGATTCCGATGTCGATGTTTATGAGTTTTATGATCCTGCAATTGTTGGGATATACCATGAATACCATGATCTTATTCGGACTTATTATGGGTCTGGGAATGTTGGTGGACAATGGTATTGTGGTCGTTGAAAATGTCTACCGTCTCATGGAGGAAGAAGGTCTTTCTCGGGTCAAAGCAGCCAAAAAAGGGATTAGCGAAATCGCCTACCCCATCATTATTTCGACGCTCACGACCGTGGCCGCTTTCATCCCCTTAGGGCTATGGCCTGGTGTCATGGGTGAATTCATGATCTTTTTTCCCATCACCCTATCCGTGGTTTTAGGCTCTTCGCTATTTGTAGCCATATTCATGAATTCGATGCTCGTCTCGCAGTTTATGGAAATCGACAATCGCATCATTTCGCGTAAGCGCCTGATTCGCCTTACCCTCATTGTCGGAAGTCTTGGGCTTTTGATTCTGTTTTTTGGCGGTCGTATGCGTGGCCTCGGGACGCTATTATTGTTTGTTTTAGGATTGCTTTGGTCTTATAAGTACGTCATCAAGCAATGGGCGAACACTTTTCAAAGGAGCGCGCTCCCTTGGTTGGAAGAACGCTATAAGCGTCTTCTAAGCTTTGCCCTTTCAGGCTGGAAACCCATCGTGTTTTTCAGTACAACATTACTCCTATTGTTTGTTGTTTTTGGCCTATTCGGCGCCTCGATTGGCAGCCAACGCACCAGTGTGGAATTTTTCCCCGACAATACGCCCAATCAGATTGTCATATACATAGAGTACCCGCAAGGGACCGATATTGAAAAAACTAACGCCATGACTTTGGCCATTGAAAACCAAGTTTACACATTGCTCAATGATCCGGCTTTCTTTGATCAGCAGACCAACTTCTTGGTTGAGGCTGCCGTGTCGCAAGTAGGTGAGGGTGCTGGAAATCCGCAAACCGATGGCGGTAGTGCGGCAGAAATGCCCCATCGCGGAAAAATTACCGCTACCATGCATGAGTTTAAATACCGCAGGGGACAAGATACTGAAGTCTTGCGTAAGCGCATCCAGGAACGCTTGAAAGGCAAATACCCAGGTGTCGCTATTTCTGTAGAAAAGGATCCAACGGGTCCCCCAGCAGGCTATCCCATTAATATCGAAATTGAAGGCGATGATTACGACCAATTGATTCAAACGGCGGAGATTATGCGCAACTACATCAACGCGCGCAACATTGCCGGAATCGATGAACTTAAAATTGATGTCAACAAAGGCAAGCCCGCTATGGAAATCTATGTGGACCGAGAAAAAGCGGGGGCTCTTGGGGTCGCGGCAGGCCAAGTTGGTCGGCAACTGCGCCGGTCTATTTTTGGAGAAAAGGCAGGGGTTTATAAGCAAGATGGTGAAGATTATGACATTAATGTCCGTTTTAATGCGGATCAGCGCGAGGACAAAAGCGCCTTATTTGATCAAAACATCACCTTTCGCGATCAAGCCACTGGCAGCTTAAAAGAAATTCCGTTGTCCGCGGTGACCAGTCGCAAGAATACCTCATCGTTTAGCGCGGTCAAACACCGTGATGGCAAACGTGTGGTCACCGTTTATTCGGCACTTGTTCCCGGCTATACCGATGCCGGTGCAATCGTCAGTCAAATTCAGGCAGAAATGGCAAATTTTGCCGCGTTGCCCGATGGGGTCTCTATCGACTATACGGGGCAGATCGAAGAACAGAACAAACAAATGTCCTTTTTGATGGGTGCCTTTTTCACCGGGCTTGGACTCATCATGTTCTTATTGATCTTTCAGTTCAATTCTATTTCTAAACCTACCATTATCATGCTGGCAATATTCTTGAGCTTCATTGGGGTGTTTGGTGGTATTTTGATTACAGGCGCCTCATTTGTGATCATGATGACCATGGTGGGGATCATTTCCCTGGCTGGAATCGTAGTCAATAACGGGGTCGTTTTGCTGGACTACACCCAGCTTTTAGTTGATCGATATATGGCAGATCATGACCTTGACGACATGCAAACCATCCCGACAAAAGACTTCCAAGGACTCATTATTCAGGCGGGAAAAGCGCGTTTGCGGCCGGTTTTACTTACCGCCATCACCACGGTACTGGGCTTAATTCCATTAGCGATAGGATTCAATATGGATTTCTTCTCGCTCTTTACGGACTTTAACCCTCATATTTACTTTGGAGGAGATAATGTGATCTTTTGGGGACCACTGGCCTGGGCCGTTATCTATGGTTTGCTTGCTGCCACCTTTTTGACCCTGATCATCGTTCCGGTGCTCTATTTCATGATCCATCAGTTCAAAGGCCGTCTAAAAAGGTTGTTTTAGTCTTGGTCTTAAATAGGCCGCATACGAGCAAGGACTTAAAACCTTAAACTCGGTCTATTTATGCCTTAAAAAAAATATGTCAATAGGCTGGTTCTTATTAACTTTGCCGCTTACGTCACTACTATGTACAGAACCCATAACAACGGCGATTTACGCCTAAATCACGTCAACCAAAAGGTCGTTCTTTCTGGTTGGGTGCAAAAAATTCGCAATAAAGGATTTATGATTTGGGTCGATCTTCGTGACCGTTATGGCGTCACGCAACTCATGTTTGATGCGGACCGCAGCACTGCCCAATCCATGGAAGTAGCCAGTAAACTTGGACGTGAATTTGTCATCCAAGTAGAAGGACTCGTCATTGAGCGTGAATCTAAAAACCCGCAACTCCCGACAGGTGATATCGAGATTTTGGTCGCGACCTTAACCATACTCAATAGTGCCCTCACTCCGCCCTTCACCATAGAAGACCAAACCGATGGCGGTGAAGATTTGCGCATGAAATACCGTTATCTAGATATCCGACGCAAACCTGTTCGTGATAATCTTATTTTCAGGCATAAGGTCAGTATGGCTGTGAGAAATTATTTGTCTGGACTGGAGTTCGTAGAGGTCGAAACGCCCTATCTCATTAAGTCAACCCCCGAAGGGGCGCGTGACTTTGTCGTGCCTAGCCGCATGAATGAAGGTCAATTTTATGCCTTACCCCAATCGCCACAAACCTTCAAGCAACTCCTTATGGTTGGAGGCATGGACAAGTATTTTCAAATCGTTAAATGTTTTCGTGACGAGGATCTTCGTGCCGATCGACAGCCAGAATTCACACAAATCGATTGTGAAATGGCATTTGTCACTCAAGAAGATATTTTACAAACTTTTGAAGGCCTCACCCGTCATTTACTCCAAGAAATTAGAGGTGTCAACATTGCTGAATTTCCGCGCATGACCTATGACCACGCTATGGAGCGTTATGGTAATGACAAACCAGATATTCGGTTTGGTATGGAATTCGGCACACTAAACGCGCAGGCCCAACACAAAGATTTTAAGGTCTTTAACGACGCGGAATTGGTCGTTGGGATCGCAGTACCCGCAGGCAATGCCTTTTCGAGAAAAGAAATCGATCAGCTCATCGATTGGGTCAAAAGACCCCAAGTGGGTGCTATGGGCATGGTATACTGCCGTTGTCAAGAAGATGGTAGCTTTAAATCTTCCGTAGATAAATTTTATAATGAAGATGATTTGAGCGCTTGGGCCGAAATAACTGGCGCAAAAGCAGGGGATTTGATCTGTATCCTTTCTGGAGACGCCCATAAAGTGCGCCCCCAGCTTAGTGCTTTGCGTATGGAACTTGCGGAGCGTTTGGGCTTAAGAAATGCCGACGAATTTGCGCCATTGTGGGTTGTTGATTTCCCATTACTCGAGTGGGATGAAGATAGCCAGCGCTATCACGCAATGCACCACCCATTTACCGCGCCAAAACCGGGTCAATTGGCATTATTGCAAACCGATCCGGGAGCCGTTAAGGCGAACGCTTACGATCTTGTCCTGAACGGCAATGAAATAGGTGGAGGCTCTATCCGTATCCATGACAAAGCGACCCAAAGCAAAATGTTTGACTACCTCGGGTTTAGCCCAGAAGAAGCACAAGCCCAATTTGGTTTTCTTATGGAAGCTTTTCAATACGGTGCGCCACCCCATGGAGGGATCGCCTTTGGCCTGGACCGACTTGTCGCCATATTAGGTGGTCAAGAGACCATTCGTGATTTTATTGCATTTCCAAAAAATAATTCTGGACGCGATGTTATGATCGATGCCCCAGCACCAATCGATCATCATCAGCTGCGTGAACTTCATTTGAAGCTTGACTTACCAACTTAATGCGGATCACTTATGGATACGCATAGAAAATCCTATCTGACACGGTTTTTGATTTGGCGCATGAAGCATGTGACCCAAAAACAATTTGTTCTTGTATTAAGTGTTCTGGTTGGCCTTATCTCGGGGCTAGGGGCCGTGTTGATCAAAAACTTAACCTACCTCATTCAAGATCTTCTCGAAGGGCGACTGATTCGGGATTACCAAAGTGCCTTTTACTTTATCTTTCCTCTTATTGGCCTTGGCTTAGTTTATGTTTATATAAACTATATCCTCCGGCACAAAATCAGTCATGGTATTCCTTCAACCCTTTACGCTATTGCCAAGAAAAAAGGGGTCATTAAGCGTTTCCAGATGTTTGGGAGCCTCATTGCTGCGCCTATTACAGTTGGCTTTGGGGGCTCAGTGGGTTTAGAAGGGCCTACTGTGGCCACAGGGGCCGCTATAAGTTCAAATTTAGCGCGCCTACTCCATCTAAATCAGGCCACCAGAACTTTGCTCATAGGCTGTGCGGCGGCTGGCGCGCTCTCATCGATTTTTAAAGCCCCAATTGCCGCAATCATATTTGCCGTCGAAGTCTTCAGCCTAGACCTTACTTTAGTGTCGTTGGTGCCGCTGCTCCTTGCTTCAGTCACCGCAATCATCACCTCATACTTCTTTTTTGGCAACGAAATTTTATTGCCCTTTAAGGTCGTTGATGCTTTTGAGTTGTCCCACATCCCTTTTTATATCATATTAGCAATTGTTTCTGGTTTGGTTTCTATCTATTTTACCAACACCTACGAATTTATTCAAAAACAATTTGCGCGCATTCAATCACCCTATTATCGTCTTTTGATTGGTGGTTTGGGTATTGGGGCTCTGGTTTATTGTATTCCTCCGCTTTATGGTGAAGGTTTTGAGGTCATCAATAGTTTGGTTCAAGGCAATGCTGCCTTGGCTTTAGAAAACAACATTTTTCAGCTCGACACCAACAACATATACATGGCTATAGGGCTTTTGGCTGGATTGGTTTTTTTCAAAGTCATCGCTAGCGCATTGACTTTTGGTGCCGGAGGGGTTGGTGGTATTTTTGCCCCCACGCTGTTTATGGGTAGTATTATGGGGTATACCGTGGCGCTCATTTTAAAGACTATAGGATTTAGTGCCGAACAGATCTCAGAAAGCAACTTTACCATGGTCGGCATGGCTGGTCTGATGGCTGGTGTGCTTCATGCGCCACTGACCGCTATATTTTTGATTGCAGAACTCACGGGTGGTTATGCCCTATTTATCCCATTGATGTTGACCTCCGCGATCGCCTATGCCTTGACCAAATACGTTCACCCACATTCGGTCTATACCATGGAATTAGGCCGCAAAGGCGAGCTCATTACCCATGATAAAGACCATGCCATACTCACATTAATGGAAATTAAAACCGTCATCGAACAAAACTTTATTTGCCTCCACCCAGATATGTCATTAGGGACGATTGTCAAAGACGCCATAGTCCTGTCGAACCGTAATATTTTTCCCGTAATACACCCTCATTCTGGCGTTTTGGAAGGGGTTATTTTATTAGATGACCTGCGTCCCGTTATGTTTCAAACTGACCTATATCAAGAAATTACTGCCCGTGATCTGATGATAAATCCACTGAGTATTGTAGATTTGGAAGACGACCGCATGACCGAAGTGATGCAAAAATTTCAAGACACTGGTGCTTGGAACCTTCCAGTGGTTTCTCAAGGTAAATACTACGGTTTTGTGTCTAAATCCAAGTTATTGACCGTATATCGACGCCAACTTATTGAATTTTCTGAAAACTCATGAAGTATTTTTTATATGTTATTTTCATCCTCATTATGACCCTATTCATCCTGGGGTTTTATTTTCAAAACACGAATCCAGTTATTGCGCCAAAATACTTGGGAAGTGCTGTTTTAGGGCTCTTCTTTGTATGGATGCCTGCTTTTGTCTATCATCGGTGGCGCAAAAAAGACGTAAAAGACTATATGTTGACCCCTGAAAATTTAAAAAAAATGAAGGCATTTAAAAACAAATCAGAAAGTTAATTTTATGATTTTATAAAAATTTTATCCACAAATCGTCGAGCGGAGTTTAAATAGATTATCTTTGCGCATTATTAATTTATTTTATTTATATTACAATGGAAGGAACAGTAAAGTTTTTCAACGAATCAAAAGGTTACGGATTCATCACTTGCGATGATACCGGAAAAGACATTTTCGTACATGTAACCGGTCTTAATGGGGAAGCCCTTAATGAAGGAGACAAAGTAGAGTATGTAGAAGAAGAAGGAAGAAAAGGAATGGTTGCCGCACAAGTGCGTCTTATCCACGACTAAAGATACTCAAAAACCGAATTGAACCCCTTAAGCCTAGCTTAAGGGGTTTTTTTTATGGCTCAATTTTTTCGCCGTTTTTCAAAAAAACGCAGCATGAGTTGGCGCGCCTCCTCCTGATGGACGCCTCCTGTAAATTTTGTTTTTGGGTGTAAGGTCGTGCCCATAGCGATACAGCCCCGCTGCTCATCTCTTGCTCCGTAGACCACCTCGCTGATTTGACTCCAATATAAAGCGCCCGCACACATCTGGCAAGGTTCAATGGTCACATATAATGTACAGTCTTTGAGGTACTTTCCGCCAATAAAATGGGCGGCTGAAGTGATGGCTTGCATTTCGGCGTGTGCCGTGACATCGTTTAGCGCCTCGGTCATATTATGCGCCCTGGCTATAATTTGGCCCTTAGCCACAACGACTGCCCCTATAGGAATTTCACCTTTACGCAGCGCCTCTTTGGCCTCAGCCAAGGCTTTTTGCATAAAATACTGGTCCCGTTGGGTCTGATCGATCATGGTGACGAAAGGTACAAATTCCCGCTATTACTTAATAATCAGAGACGAATAAACGTATCTTTGAAGCATGACTTCTTCTTGGCTCGATCATATTGATTCCCCTGCAGATCTGCGCAAGTTATCTCTGGAGCAACTTCCTGAATTAGCGTCTGAAATCAGACAGTTCATTATTGATATCATCGCCATAAAAGAAGGTCATTTGGGCGCTAGCCTGGGCGTTGTCGAATTAACTATTGCCCTTCACTATGTCTTTCAAACACCCGAAGACCTCCTGGTCTGGGATGTCGGCCATCAGGCTTATGGCCATAAAATCCTAACGGGACGCAAAAATGCCTTTCATTCTAATCGCCAATTGGGGGGACTGAGTGGGTTTCCCAAACGCAGTGAAAGCCCTTACGATACTTTTGGTGTTGGCCACAGCAGCACCGCTATTTCGGCCGCATTAGGTATGGCCTTGGCCAGTGCACTTGATGGACACCATGAGCGTCAGCATATTGCTGTCGTTGGCGATGCCTCCATAGCCAGCGGCATGGCCTTCGAAGCGCTCAACCATGCCGGAGTGACGCAAACCAATTTGTTAGTCATCCTCAATGACAACGCCATTGGCATCGATCCGAGCGTTGGCGCCCTTAAAGAATACCTCACCAAACGCGCACTTCCTGAAGCCATCAACGATCAAGACAATTTATTTGAAGCGCTCAGCTTTCATTATACCGGCCCTATAGACGGCCACGACACGACACAACTGATTCATCATTTGACACAGTTAAAAACCATCTCTGGGCCCAAAGTGTTACATGTTGTGACTAAAAAAGGCAAAGGGTTGCCCTTGGCCGAAGCACATCAAGTCACCTATCATGCCCCCGGAAAATTTGACCCCAAAACTGGTGAGCTCATCGCCAAACCCACTGGGGCTATGCCACCGAAGTTTCAAGATGTCTTTGGGCATACCCTTGTGGAATTAGCCCAACATAATGCGTCCATTATCGGGATTACTCCCGCCATGCCTACGGGGTCTTCTTTGCGGTATATGATGGATGCTTTTCCGGATCGCGCCATTGATGTTGGGATTGCCGAACAACACGCAGTGACCCTTGCCGGTGGATTAGCCACCCAAGGCAAAATAGTATTTTGCGCCATTTATGCTACATTTTTTCAACGGGCATACGACCAACTCATCCATGACATTTGCCTGCAAAACTTGCCGGTCATATTTTGTCTGGATCGGGCAGGTCTCGTCGGTGAAGATGGCGCGACACATCACGGGGTTTTTGATCTGTCCTCTTTACGGACCATTCCAAACCTCATCATTTTTGCGCCAAGAAATGAAATGGAATTGCGTCATATCATGTACAGCGTGCAAGTCTCACCCACAGGGCCAATCGCCATTCGCTACCCACGCGGTAGAGGGTCAAATATACAATGGCAAGTCCCTTTTGAACGGATCACAATAGGTCAGAACATTGAACTCAAGCACGGAACAGATGTCGCAATCCTCAGTATTGGGCCAGCCGCGCATGTGGTCAACCAAGCCATCGCAGAGATTGCAGACATAGACCGTATTGGTCATTATGACTGGCGATTTTTGAAGCCTGTAGACCGAAATTTATTGCACACCATCTGTCGGTCTTATCGCGCCATAATCACGGTAGAAGATGGTGCGCTGATTGGTGGACTTGGCAGCAGTATTGCCGAATTCATGGCCCAAGAAGATTACCACAACCAATTGGTTTGTCTGGGTGTCCCTGACGTATTTGTCCCCCACGGGACCATCGCTGAATTAAAAGACATGTGCGGCTTTGATCGGGCACATATTGTTGCTGCCCTTAAAAAACTTCTTTAAACAAAAACGCCTTCCCGATGGGAAGGCGTTTTTTTATTCATCAAAGAAAATCCTTATCTGATGATCAATTTACTTGTGTGGCTATAGTTGCCACCTTCGATCTTGATCAGGTAAATCCCACTGCTTAATGCCGAAGCATCAATTTGTGTATGATGACCTAATTCCAAGGTGTTGTTCCAAACACGACGTCCGTTCATGTCATAAATAGACACGACCGTAGCGCCCAAGTCAACAACTGAGTTGATTTGGATCAGTCCACGTGTTGGATTTGGATAAATATTGAAATTGTTGTCGTAGTTCGAATCAATGGTCGAAAGGTTACAGGACTCTGGAATATCAAAGGCTTCCGTTTGATCCGAACGCGAATTAGAATTTCCTTGATCCGCACTGAAACCGAGGCCACGTCGGGCAAATGCTTCCCAGATCAAACAACGGTGGATACCGTTATTGGCTAGTTCGTCTGCCTCCAAAATCGCGTCACGGCCATCGACAAATCCAGGGCTACACGGTTGTAATTTCATTCCGTCCATAACCAATTGGAAGGCAATGTTGTTCCCTGCTGTGCCGTTATAAATGTCTTCGTCAAAACCATAAAGATCAATCAAATCCCAAGTCAAGTCCCATAACATAGACGCCCAAACAAAGCCAATTCCGTGAGGCTGGCTTACGTTAGCATTGGTGTCAGCATAAGTATAATCATTGACCGAAAAATCTGTACTATAAGGTGCTTCGCGGATCCCGTTAGGATTGCCCGAGGCATAAGCCGCCAGCCCTCTTACGTCACTGGCTTGGTCCCCAGTTTGCATGGTCATAATCAAGCCAAGGTAATCACTCCAGCCCTCACCCATTTGCTCAGCATTCCCCAAACAACTAGTATTGACCGGTCCGCCAGTAAGTCGGTTCGAAACACCGTGGCCATATTCATGAGCAATGATTTCGTTGTCCAAATCGCCATCGATAGAAGGAGGCGTTGCTCCTCCATCAATGGTGCCGTTGATTACATTCCCTGTTAAAAGCTCGGCAATGATCGCTTCGCCATCCACATCGGACACCATAAATAATGGGATGGTCACTTGAGCGCCAACAGCACCAGCACCCATAAGGATTGGATCACCAGCCACGTTATTGACCATGATTACAGCTAAAGCACCTTCGTTTTCTGCGGCCAAAGCCTTGAATCCAAATTCACATATTCCACGTCGGATCACGACAATTTTTCCCGCTAAATCCAGACCATTCACTATCGGATCACAACCATCTGCTGTATCGGTAGAAGTCCCTGAGTTATCATCTTCGATCAAGACTATGTCCTCAGTTAGTGCAGGATTAGGCATTGCCCCACCAAAACCTGCAGGCACTCCGCTGTAGACCCCTGCCAATGGACCATTATTGATGGTCAAAAGCTCGATTGGCCCCGCAGAACCCGTCCATATGAACATTTGCATTCTGGGATTGCCACCATCTGGAGGAGTGGCAAAGTTTGCATTATTTGTTCCGCTACCATCTTGGGCGTCAGCATTGACAGAGTCACCGCCGTTTCCAGGATTACCATAATTGTTTTCTTGAAAGTTTCCACTTTCTTCATCAAAACCATATTGATAAGTCACATCATGAATGATGTTGTTCCAATAAAATAAATTTACAGTAGCAGCATCGGTAAAGTTTTCTGGGGCTTGTGGCAAGCCGTATGGGAAATCAAATATTAGATCGACTCCTCCTTCTGGAGAAGCCCCGCCATTATTAGTTCCCGCAATATCTTCTCTTGCCCATACATTATTTCCGCGCGTCACTGTGTGTTCGGCACCAACGACACCATCGGTATCGTGCCATCCAAATGGAGATGCGTCGAGATTTTCAGGACTTGTTACAACTTGATCATCACCATCAAAAGGGTTGCTTAAAGGCATGGGAAATACGCGGTACTGTGCGTCAACCATGGCCATTGCTCTTTCACTTTTGGCCGGGGCAAACAAAATACTTTCTGCTGCATGGCCCTCATGGATTCCTTGACCGAAATCACAGTGTTGTACCCAGTCTTTCGTATCGATCAAAGCCCCGTTTTGGGCATCAATGCGCACACTATAATAGTGCGTTGCATCCATAATATAAAGACTCAAGTCCCAGGCCAGAACATATTGACTATCACTAAGGTGCTGATAGGTCAATGCAACTGGAATGGTGTTTAAAGAAAGGTCTGTGGCTTTGAAAACATAAGTGTTGTCCTCTGCCGATAATTCTTCAAGTTGCGCAGGGGCCTGAAGGCCTAAGGCCTGGGCTGCTTTTAAAATGGCCGTACGGGCCGAAATGGATGGCGCAGTCGTATTAATTTTAGACGCAACATCAGACGCAAAAGATAATTTTGCCGAGACTACTTGCCCGTCGCGAATCGCAAAACGCGACGTGGTGTTGAACACTTCAATCCCTTGATGGGTTTGATTGGCATAGGCCGTGGTCACATTCATGCTCTGTGAGAAGCTCGACGATTTAAGCGCAGGGGACTGAACATCGGACGCCGTAAGATTGAATTGAGCCCGTTCTTGTCCCAGATATTCTCGAATAACTCGAGCTTCGTCTTGGGCGAACCCAAAATTAAAGGTCAAAAACCCCGCTAAAAGAAGTAATTTTTTCATGTTAAATTTTTTTTTTGTGATATTACGGAATCTAAGATACTTATTCGATTCGAATATTTGTCATAAAATGATGCAAGGGTTTTTTAATACTTGATGCTCTGCGCCCATAAAAGCCATTTAGGAAACCCTCCCGTTGAGTCGCTCGAAAAGATTCATAGCGTTTCCATCGGTCAATCGGGAGACAAAATGCGTGATCTCCATCAGATATTCATAAGGCGTGGCGCTGTCTTTGATGGTTATTTTAGCTTCCCGCAGCAATAAATCGTCAATGAATCGCGTCTTTCCCTGATCAAAATGTTCTGCCGCTTGCGTATAGGCATCCAAAATATCGGTCAACATGCGGTGGCCGGCGATTTCCTTTTCCAAGACCTCGCGGCTGCGGTACACATGATCGATGCTGATTTTGAGGATGTCGTCAATTTGGGCCTTATACTGGCTTTTGTCCATCAACGAAGTCGTCATGTTGCCCGACAATATTTTGTCCTCATGAGTGAGAAACAATTCGGCGGCCTCATGAATCAAGGTGCTGATGGCCAACGAACGCAAATAGGCCAATCGATCAGAGGATTTTGTCAACTGTGCGTATTTGTCGGACTGAATGGTGTCTTTTACCAAGCGAACCAAATACTCCAGAGCGATTTCCTCTGATATTAAGCCCAAATTAATGCCGTCTTCAAAGTCAATTATCGTATAACATATGTCGTCGGCTGCTTCAACTAAATAAGCCATAGGGTGACGGGTATATCGATTATCTCCCAAAGGCAAAAGGCCTAATTCTTGGGCCACCTCTTCGAAAAAAGGGACCTGCCCTTGAAACATCCCAAATTTTTTATCGCCCACCTGTTTTGTGGGTCTTTTGGGTAATGAAGCTTTTGGGTATTTGGTAAATGCCCCTAGTGTGGCATAAGACAAGCGAAGACCCCCTGCGACGCCATCTTTAGTTTCGGACAAAATCTTGAGCCCGTTGGCGTTCCCCTCAAAATCACAAAGGTCTTGATACTCTTCTGGCCTTAATACTGAGGCGAATCGTTGCCCTGGTCCCCGACTGAAAAAATCCCCAATAGCCTTTTCGCCACTATGGCCAAAAGGTGGATTGCCAATATCGTGACTCAGTGCCGCTGCCGCTACGACAGCGCCAAAATCATTGACTTGAAACCCATGGACCGCACTCAGATGCGGGTATTTTTTGAGAATAACCTGCCCCACTTTGCGCCCTAAGGACCTGCCCACGACAGACACCTCTAAACTATGGGTCAATCGGGTGTGGACAAAAGAGGTTTTGGATAAAGGGATGACTTGGGTCTTGTCTTGCAGACTTCTAAAGGCTGACGAAAAAATAATTCGGTCATAGTCTACTTCAAAACCCAGTCGGGTTTCGTCTTGTTCGGCCCGTAACCGTTTGTGCTTGTCCCCTTGGCGTTTTAACGAAAGTAACTGCTCCCACTGCATCATATTGGTGTCTCGTTTGATCTCAGCAAGATAAGTTTTTTGAATTAATCTGCACCAACAACCCACGCAACTGCGCCATAACATTTTGGTAACTCACGGCTCACAATAAGATAATTTACCCTTAACAGCGGATTTACATCGAGCGGGCATCTTTGCGGTGATTAAAACTTCGACATGAAAAAACTAATAACAATTATTTGTCTTTCTGTGGCATTCGGCGCAGCGGGACAATCAACAGGGTCTATCGTTGGTCTTTTGACCGATAAAGAATTTAACAACGAACCATTGGCTTTCGTAAACCTATTTATTGAGGAAGAAAAAAAAGGGACCACTTCGGACTTCGATGGTTTATATGCTTTGGAAGATCTCTCAGAAGGCACCTATACTGTGGTCTATAGTTTTGTGGGGTATGAAACCGTAGAAATCGCTGATATCAGTGTAGAGGCGGGCAAAGTCACTACTGTCAATGTGCCTATGGGCGCAAGCGCAGCAAATTTGCAAGAAGTGTTCATTACCGCGACCACCAAAAAAGAAAGTGAAGTTGCTTTACTTCTGGATCAAAAAAATGCGATTACGCAAAAAACATCTATTGGTGCGCAAGAGCTCTCTAGAAAAGGTGTTGGTGATGCTGCAACCGCTGTGACTAAAGTTACCGGAATTTCTAAACAGGAAGAAGGATCGGGGAATATCTTTGTTCGCGGCCTTGGCGATCGTTACAATGTGACAACACTCAACGGCTTGCCTTTGCCTTCGGATGACCCGGCGCGCAAAAACATTAATTTAGGAATTTTCAATACGGATATTGTTGAAAACATCGGTATTGACAAGACTTATAATCCTGATCAATATGCAGATTTTGCTGGGGCCAATATAGATATCAAATCAAAAGATTATCAGGGCAAAGGATACTTATCCCTAAATGTGGACACTGGATTTAACACCATAACACAAGAGCAAGACCAGTTTTACCGTATTGACGGACCTAATAATACGGGATTCTATTCAGCGCAATACCCCCAATTCCCGTTGAACAACTATAATTTTGATACGAGCTGGGACCGCGTAGCTGCTGATGCACCGCTTAATATGGGCGTCGGCATACAAGCAGGGGATTCTTACGCGCTAACCGATAACACTAAATTATCTGTATTTGCTGTTGGCTCCTTCAGCAATAATTTTCAATACCGCGAAGGAATTTCCCGCGGCGGTGTAGAGGTCAGCGGCGTGCCTAATAGTGATTTTGATTATGTCAATTATGGCTTTAATACAAACGCCACACTCTTGACTAATGTTGGTCTTAAACACAAGGGTAACAAACTTAATTACAATACCCTGCTCTTGAACACCTCTAACGAAGAGCAAAAAGAGTTTTACGGGGTTATTGACAAGGACGATGACGCCTCCGAAGGGGGCGGATTCATCCAACGGGCTTTATTTACGAGGACTCAGCTATTTGTTCATCAATTGCATGGAGAGCACAAGGTCAATGATGTGGTCACATTGAATTGGAGTGGTTCTTATAACTTTTTACACAGTGCAGAGCCCGACCGCAGACAAATTACACTTGTCCCGCAAAACATAAAAGAACCAGAAGGGCCTAAATCATTTGAATATGTCTCTGCCTCTTCAAGTAATCATCGCTTTTATGCTGATCTCTCTGAAGAAGAATTAGCGGGTAATTTCAAAACGACAATTAAATTATTCCCCAACACTGACGACGATTATAAAGGACGTCTTGAATTGGGGGCGAGTTTGCGGTCAAAACAAGTAGATTTTGGCGCGACTCAGTTCAATTTTAGAATCATTCGAGGCGGGGGCATCGTGCAACCCATTGTCGAAGACATCTACAATGTGGACAGCTATTTCAATCAGGCTAATTTAAATGCCGGACTTTTCCGTATCGAAACCTTTAGAGGTAACGTGGAAATTCCAAATGCGCTAGACCCACAAACCTATGGTGGGACGCAGCGCATCAAAGCAGGTTTTATGAATTTTTCGTACAATTTTGGAGCGAAAACCACACTATTGATTGGAATACGTGGGGAACAAATAGACCAGTCTATTAATTGGACCACCTCCCTAGACCCTTCTGGAGACAATAATGCGCTCAATGATTTTCAGCTATTGCCAGCCCTTTCATTAAAATATAGCGTTAATGAGCAGCAAAACTTGAAATTCGCCGCAAGCAGAACTTACACCTTGCCACAATACAAAGAGCGGGCCCCATTCCTATTCCAAGAGGTCAATCAAGATTATTTTGGAAATCCATTTCTCAGCGCTTCGACCAATTATAATTTTGATTTGAAGTGGGAAGTATTCCCGTCTAACACAGAGTTGTTTTCGGCGGGCGTATTTGGCAAAATAATTCAAAACCCGATCAACACGGTGACTATTCAGTCGGCGGCTAATGACATCAGCTGGGCCAATACTGGAGATCAGGCGACCGCATTTGGTCTTGAATTGGAATCGAGAAAAACCTTATTTGATCAATCCCGTGAATTTGACAGTTATACCGCTTCAAAAAAAATAAGTGTGGGGATGAACCTCGCTTATATGATAACCCAACAGGATCTTGATGGCAGTAAGGTGTTTGAGGAGGCCGGACTAAGTTTTGATCCGACCTATTCCAGTACCGGTATTTCGGGCGCTTCTGACTTGGTTGCCAACGCAGATATTAGTTTTTTCAATACCCTCAAAGAAGACAAAAATATCCTCGTAACGCTTTCGGGTAGTTACTTCTCTGACCGCATTTTTGCCCTGGGAAACTTTGGAAAAGGAAATATTATTGAGAAAGGGGTGCCCACTGTGGACCTCATCATTAAATCACAACTCAACAAAAATTTGAGCTTAGGTTTAACCGCCAAAAATTTACTTAATCCCAGCATCGAAAGGGTCCAGGAAGCTGTCAATGGGGACATCAATCCGATCAGGGATCGCATACAAGAACGAGACGTTACGGTATTATCCTTTCGCCGCGGATTTGATTTAAAATTATCCATGAACTATACCTTTTAATCTTTTAAACCAAAAAAAATGAAAAAGTTTCGATTAAATTTTATTACGCTTTTGGCCCTTTTGGTCATTACATCATCTTGCAGCAAAGATGACAGTTCCCCTGATCCTGAGCAAGTCACTTGTTCAGACGGACTTCAAAATGGCGATGAAACCGGTATCGATTGCGGGGGTGCCGCTTGTGAGCCTTGTTTGGTGAACATCAATAATCTCCTTGAAGGAGATGTGAGTGAAGACCTGACCCTAGACGCCACAGTAGCTTACGAATTGGTTGGCGCTTATGTCGTGCGGGCAGGCGCTTCTTTGACCATTCCTGCAGGAACAACCATTACTGCCACCGGAGGTACAGCAGCCTATATCGCTGTTGAGCGCGGGGCACAAATTTTTATCGAAGGGACTGCTTCAGCTCCCGTGGTCATGACTTCAGGTTCTTCAGCACCAGCTCCAGGAGACTGGGGTGGGCTAGTGATCTGTGGTGATGCCCCAACCAACAAAGGTAGCAATGTCACTTCCGAAGTGGCTGACCTTACCTATGGAGGAAACAATGCCAATGACAACTCTGGTTCTATTCGTTATTTGCGTGTTGAGTATACAGGAGCTACTTTCTCAAACGACAAAGAGTTCAACGGTGTTTCCTTGTTCGGTGTTGGCGCTGGCACCACTTTTGAATACATTCAGTCCTTCCAAGGAGGTGACGATGGTATCGAGTTTTTTGGTGGTACTGTTAGCGGAAACTATCTCGTATCGACGGGCAGTGGCGATGATTCTATTGACTTTGCAGATGGTTGGAACGGAAATGGATCCTATTGGTACATCAAAGATGGGGCGAAGGCCGGTATCGAGGGGTCAAACAATGGTGATGACGGTAATGCATCCCCTGTGACCACCACTACGCTAAGTCATATTACGGTCTTAGGTCCTGTTACCGAAGGTGCTCTTTACTTTAAAGAAGGGGGAGGGTCCTTTACCATTACAGATTTCTATACCGATTCTATTGATCTTGGTGTTAAAGTTAAAGATACCGATGCAGCTGCTGCGGCACGTATCGAAAATGGTGACTTAATTATCTCTGCAATGCAATTTGACAATCCAAGCACTGATTTTGAAATCACAGATTACACGGGACTTAATCAAACTTTTGTCATTGAAGGCATGACTTTAGGAGCGGGTAATGGCGCAGGAGCGCCAAGCTGGTCCAATGGTTGGTCGCGTGGTTTGTAAATCCCCATTAGATTAACCTAAAAAGGGTCAATCTTAATATTTAATTAATGTTTCGTTGATAATATAGCAAAAATCATTTGTGACATTTGGTATAAGTTTTAATCCAATGCACGCTGAATCGTTTAAGTTTTTGTCGACTTGTATTCACAGTGCGAGCCGCCTTCGGGCGGCTTTTTTTTTTAAATATAAGCATAACCGTAATCATTTGGAAACATTAAGTTAACATTGGAGCTTGTCCTTTGTAGCGACAAAAACTTCAAACTGATTGACATGCATTATTTAAAACTTTGCCTCATTGGCTTTTTCCTATTCGCCTTCACTGGCCAAGCCCAGACAATTGAAGATCAAAAATTTGGAAAGGGAATCATCAACTACACGGCACAAGACAGCAGCTTCCAAGTAAAGTTTGCTACCCGTATCCAAACCCGCTACCAATCGACTTGGGCCCACAATGGCAGCGAGTATGGCGATGCCGAGTACAATTTTTTGGTGCGTCGTGCGCGCTTTAAATTTGACGGTTGGGCTTATTCACCGAAACTCAAATATAAATTTGAGCTCGGATTATCCAACAGAGATATTTCTGGTGCCGATGCTTACAACCGCAACACACCGCGCTACATTCTTGATGCCGTGGTCATGTGGCATTTTGCCAAAGGATTTGAACTCTGGGCCGGACAAACTAAGCTGCCTGGCAACATCGAACGGGTTATTTCTTCAGGCAATTTACAGCTGATCGACCGATCTATATTGAATAGCAAATTTAATATAGATCGCGATATGGGGATTCAATTGCGTCACCAGCACAAGCTAGGGACTAAAATGTTATTGCGCGAAAAGTTTGCGATCTCGCAAGGAGAAGGACGCAACGTCACTGAAGGGAACTTAGGTGGTCTTCAATATACCTCGCGTGTTGAGTTACTTCCTTTTGGAGCCTTCACCAAAAAGGGTGATTATACCCAAGGTGATTTATCTGGTGAGTCAACGGTTAAGTTAATGATCGGCGCAACCTACGACAATAACACCAACGCCGTGCGTAACCGAAGCAATATGGGCTCTTATATGACCTTAGATGACGGAAGCCTATATGAAACAGACATCAACACCATTTTTGTGGATGCCATGTTAAAATTCAACGGATTTGCCTTTATGGGAGAGTACGCCAAGAGAGATGCTGCAGATCCTGAAGCGCTCAATTCTGATGGCAGCACAGCGTCTATCGTTCAGGTGGGAACCGCCACAAACCTTCAGGCGAGTTATTTATTTCCTTCTCATTATGAGTTTACGGCGCGGCGCTCAGAAATCGGATATGATGCCATCGTTGGCAAGCCCGATCAGTTGGTTTATACTGCTGGGGTCTCCAAGTACATCGTTGGTCACAAGCTTAAAATTCAATCTGACTTTAGCATTGGATCGTTAGATGGTCAAGACGATTATATGGAGTTTCGATTTGGATTTGACCTCCACTTTTAAAATTCTTTCATAACATTTACATAACAATTAATTTTATCTTTAATCTGACCTTTGTCACCACTTTAATTTAAGTCTATGGATCAAATTTATTTATTAATGCTCGTTGCATTAGCCGTATTGGCGGTTGTTGACCTCGTTGTTGGCGTCAGTAATGATGCGGTTAACTTTTTGAATTCCGCTATTGGCTCCAAAGCCATCTCATTCAGAACAATCATGATTGTCGCCAGTCTTGGAATCTTTATTGGCGCTGTGTTTTCGAGTGGCATGATGGAAGTGGCACGTAAGGGCATTTTCGTTCCTGGAGAGTTCTATTTCGATGAAATCATGATGATTTTTATGGCCGTGATGATCACCGACGTCCTGCTTCTTGATTTTTTCAACACCTTAGGGATGCCTACCTCAACGACCGTTTCGATTGTCTTTGAATTGTTAGGCGCCGCTGTGGTGATGGCCTTAATCAAAATTGGGATGGACAATGAGCAAACTATTGCCGATTTGGGCACCTACATTAATACGGCGAAAGCTATTGAAATTATCAGTGGCATACTTCTCTCTGTAGTGATCGCCTTCTCTATAGGGGCGCTCGTTCAATGGCTTTCTAGACTTATCTTTACCTTTCATTACGAGGAAAAAATCAAGAATTTTGGCGCCATTTTTGGCGGTATCGCCCTTACTGCAATCACTTATTTTATTTTCTACAAAGGCCTTAAAGGAACCCCTTATTATGGTTCCTTTAAAGATATTCTTGCCCAACAAACGGTCTTAATTGTTAGTGTAGGCTTCGTGTTTTGGACATTGTTTTCATACTTGTTCATGAAAATTTTCAAGAAAAGCATCTTGATTGTGGTGATTGCGATCGGAACATTTGGTCTTGCCCTAGCCTTTTCTGGAAATGATTTAGTCAACTTCATTGGTGTGCCGATGGCTGCATACCATTCATATGAAGCATGGTTCGCCTCTGGAGAAGCTGCCACGAGTTTCTCTATGAGTGTCTTGGACAAAAAAGTCCCAGCAGAGCCCCTATTGCTTTTTATCGCAGGGAGTATCATGGTGCTTACCTTGTGGTTTTCTAAAAAAGCCAAAACGGTAACTGAAACCGAAATTAGCTTGTCACGACAAGGAGATGGAGCGGAAAAATTCAATCCAAACTTTATCTCTCGCAATATGGTAAAGGGCAGCACAAAATTGGCTAATTTCTTGACTACGCTCTTGCCTGATTCGGTGACTTCGCGCATTGAGCATAGCTTTACAAAGCCTGTTGCTTCTACACTCGAAAAAGACCAAGCAGAAATGCCTGCTTTTGATATGATCCGTGCGTCCATCAACCTTATGGTTGCCGGCGTCTTGATTTCTATCGCTACCTCCATGAAGCTGCCGTTGTCTACAACTTATGTGACCTTTATGGTCGCTATGGGGACGTCTCTTGCCGATCGTGCATGGGGACGTGAGAGCGCTGTATATCGTGTCGCTGGTGTGATCAATGTGATTGCTGGATGGTTTTTTACGGCGTTTATAGCCTTTGCTGTGGCCGGAACGATGACTTACCTTATTTACTTGGGTGGTCCAACAGCGATTGCTGTCCTGTTGATCCTAGCCTGTAGCCTTTTGGTGCGCAACTATTTACTGCACAAACGCAAAGCAGAAGCCAAGCTAACAAGTGCAGGACTTAAAAAGTCCGCCAGTAAGACGGTTCAGGGGATCATTGCAGAAAGCTCACAGAACATTTCTAACGTAGTGAGCCGCTCACAAACGATATTTTCTGGTGTCATAAAAGGATTGGGTAAGCAGGATACGAAAATCCTAAAGTCCAGTAAGAAAGGTGTCGAAAAGTTGGGTGAAGATATCGAAGACCTGCGCAACAACTTGTTTTATTTCATCAAGAATTTGGAGGAGACGAGCCTTAGAGGCAGCAAGTTCTATATTTCCATATTGGTACACTTAACCGACATCAGTCAATCACTGGAGTATATCGCCAAAAAAGGATTTAAGCACGTCAACAATAATCACAAAGCCTTGCGCTTCAATCAAATTAAGGAGCTTCAAGAAATTGATGCCGCACTCAGTGGACATCTTCAGAGCATCATCACTGTATTTGATCACAACGAGCTCAAGGAAATCAATGGTATTGTGACCAAATTAAATGAGCTCAACGAGAGTATTTCGGACAAAATCGATCAGCAAGTGGCTTTAACACGTGCCGAGGAGTCGAGTCCAAAGAATACAGCATTGTATTTTAATATTTTACTCGAAACCAAAGACCTGGTCACAGCCGTAATGCTTTTGATGCAGCAATATGGTAAGAACGTGAAATAAAACCCAAGGTTTTACGCATTCGATTGCAAAAAAAAAAGCAGCGCCAATGGCGCTGCTTTTTTTTTCTATAGCAGATGGATTAAGAACCACACATCAAACAATCTTCATCGTTCTCTGCGGCATCTTTGCCCTGTGCTAACATCTCACGCAACTCTTGGGCGGTCAATGATTTTTCTGGTAGAGAAACGCCAATTGTGGCCGCTTGCACTTTTGCTGCCTTAGGGACTTCAGTTTCGACCTCTTCGCTTTTTTTGACTTCCTTGCTCAGGGTAAACTTAATGGCATCTACAGCACTCTTGGTGCGCAAATAATACATCCCTGTTTTTAGCCCACTTTGCCATGCATAAAAATGCATTGACGTGAGTTTCGCCATATTCGCATTTTCCATAAAGAGGTTTAGCGACTGAGACTGATCGATAAAATAACCTCTATGACGTGACATATCGATAATATCCTTCATGGATAGTTCCCAGACCGTTTTATACAATTCTTTCAGTTCTTGTGGCATCCCCTCAATATGTTGAATGGATCCATTAGCCCGCATGATTTCTTCTTTGAGGCTATCGTTCCATAGGCCGAGCTCAACTAGATCTTCGAGTAAGTGCTTGTTGACAACAATAAACTCTCCAGAAAGCACACGACGCGTATAAATATTGGACGTGTAAGGCTCAAATGCTTCGTTATTACCCAGAATTTGAGATGTCGATGCGGTTGGCATCGGTGCTACCAAAAGGGAGTTACGCACGCCGTTCTTCTTGATATCCTTGCGGAGTTTCGCCCAATCCCAACGACCACTCAATTCTTCGTCTTTGATGTTCCAAAGGTTGTGTTGAAAGAGTCCTTCTGATATTGGAGATCCTTTATAAGATTCGTAAGGCCCATCTGCTTTGGCTTCTTCCATCGAAGCCGTTAGCGCGGCAAAATATAAAGTTTCAAATATTTCTTGGTTGAGTTTTTTTGCTTCATCACTGGTAAATGGCATACGCAATAGGATGAAGGCATCGGCAAGGCCTTGAATACCAAGACCAATAGGTCTATGACGGAAATTAGAATTTTGAGCCTCAATTACTGGATAGTAGTTGCGGTCAATCACTCGGTTCAAGTTTTTGGTGGCCCTTTTGGTCACTTTAAAAAGTTCTTTGTGGTCAAAGGCCCCTTTTTTGACAAACATCGGTAGCGCAATTGAAGCCAAGTTACATACCGCCACCTCGTCGGCAGAAGTATACTCCATGATTTCGGTACATAAATTCGACGAACGAATGGTCCCTAAATTCTTTTGGTTACTCTTGCGGTTCGCGGCGTCCTTATAAAGCATATAAGGGGTCCCTGTTTCAATTTGCGATTCTAATATTTTCTCCCAAAGTTCTCTTGCACGGATGGTTTTTCTTCCTTTGTCTTGTGACTCATAGGCCAAGTACATGGCCTCAAATTCATCGCCATGACATTTATAGAGCCCTGGACACTCATTAGGACACATTAGGGTCCAAGTGCTGTCGTCTTGCACACGCTTCATGAATAAATCCGGAATCCACATGGCATAAAACAAATCACGCGCACGCATTTCTTCTTTTCCGTGGTTTTTCTTCAAATCCAAAAAGTCGAAGATGTCCGCATGCCATGGCTCTACATAGATCGCAAAACTCCCTTTTCGTTTTCCGCCACCTTGATCCACATAACGGGCTGTGTCGTTGAACACACGCAACATTGGGACTATCCCATTTGACGTGCCATTGGTCCCTGAGATATAGGATCCTGTGGCCCGAATATTATGAATAGATAACCCAATACCCCCCGCTGATTGTGAAATTTTTGCCGTTTGCTTCAGCGTATCATATATACCATCGATGCTGTCGTCTTTCATGGCCAAAAGAAAACATGAAGACATTTGTGGCTTTGGCGTCCCACTATTGAATAAGGTTGGGGTGGCGTGTGTGAAATATTTCTTAGACATGAGCTCATAAGTCTCAAGGGCGGAGTCCATATCATGGAGGTGAATCCCCAAAGAAACCCGCATCAACATATGCTGTGGGCGCTCTGCAATTTGGCCATTGAGTTTAAGCAAATAAGAGCGCTCGAGGGTCTTGAACCCAAAATAATCATAGTTAAAATCACGATTATAGATAATAGCTGAGTCTAGCATCTCTGCATTATCTTGAATCACTTGATATACTTCATCACTTAGTAAAGGCGCCTTTTTTCCGGTTCTTGGGTTGATGTAGAAATAAAGATCCGACATCACTTCAGAAAAACTTTTTTTGGTGTTCTTGTGTAAGTTAGATACCGAAATTCGTGCCGCCAAGATGGCGTAGTCAGGGTGAGAAACGGTCATCGTGGCGGCAATTTCTGCTGCCAAGGTATCCAACTCACTTGTGGTCACCTCATCATAAAGGCCTTCAATAACACGCATGGCTACTTTTACTGGATCCACAAGGGTATTAAGGCCGTAACATAATTTACGCACCCGCGCGGTGATTTTGTCGAACATCACTGGTTCGCTATGGCCATCTCTTTTTACTACATTCATGTTGCTAGAATTATTATAATTAGTAATCTTTTGGTATTGTTGCTCAGGCCCAATGGTCCCCTGCTAAGGCCTGAGTCGTATGGGGTCTGAAAAAGGTGTTATGCCTTGATTAGCGCCTAAAAATCAGCATCGAAACTGATCTTATTCGTCTCCTTGTCTTTGTTGGTAACCCCAGCCTTTTGGTATTCAGAGACTCTTTTTTCAAAGAAATTTGTTTTTCCTTGAAGCGAAATCATGTCCATAAAATCAAATGGATTCGTGGTATTGTATTCCTTGTCGCAACCTAATTCAACCAAAAGTCGATCGGTTACAAATTCTAGATACTTCGCCATGAGAATAGCATTCATTCCAATAAGACTTGCCGGAAGTGATTCAGTAATGAACTCACGTTCAATATTCAGAGCCTCGATGAGGATACTGCGTATCCGGTCTTTTGGCACTTTATTGACCAAGTGGTGGTTATGCAAATGCACCGCAAAGTCACAGTGCACTCCCTCATCCCTTGAGATCAACTCATTCGAGAAAGTCAGCCCTGGCATTAGCCCACGCTTCTTTAGCCAAAAAATCGAGCAGAACGCTCCAGAGAAGAAAATTCCTTCTACTGCTGCGAAAGCGATAAGTCGCTCTGCAAAGCTTGGGCTATCAATCCATTTAAGGGCCCAGTCCGCCTTCTTTTTGATGGCCGGAAAGTTTTCGAGTGCTTGAAAAAGAATTCCTTTTTCTTTTTCATCCTTAACATAAGTGTCTATGAGTAGCGAATAAGTTTCGCTGTGGATGTTTTCCATCATGATTTGAAATCCGTAAAAGAATTTCGCCTCACTGTACTGTACCTCGTTAACAAAATTTTCCGCTAGGTTTTCGTTGACAATGCCATCACTCGCTGCAAAAAATGCTAAAATATGTTTGATGAAGTAACGTTCGTCGTCATTAAGTTTTGTAGACCAATCCGTGAGATCTTGGTGGAGATCAATCTCTTCAGCCGTCCAAAAACTCGCCTCACTCTTTTTGTACCATTCCCAAATATCATGATGTTCGATAGGAAATATCACAAATCTGTTTTTGTTTTCTGCTAAAATGGGCTCAACGACGCTCATGTGTCCTGTTCTTTAAAATTGTTAAAATATTGGTACTACTAGGGACTAACAAATATGGAAAAAATAAGTGCGAATCGCTGAAAATGTCATGCAGGGTTTTTAACAAAGTTTTCAACACTACGGGGAATTTAAATTTCTTAGAATATTGTTAAAAAATATTTTTAAACAATTGATATACAGTTTTTTATGTTTTTTATTAGGGATTGGCGCGTGCATCATTTTTTTTAATTAAAAACGCTCAAACCTTTGATTTCATAAGCATTAGCCCTGCTTTTTCTGAACAAACCAAGTGCCTTCAGTTTTGTTAAAAATCGAAAGTTATCAACGGAGAAAAATGGGGGAATTTTTAAAAAAATTTTTTAGGAGCGGTGTTCTCTAGCAATTGACGTCAATGCGTCGTACCAATCGATGCCAAAACGTCGGACTAAAGCATCTTTGACAAATTGATAGACCGGAACTTTCAATTGTTGCCCCAAAAGACATGCCGCAGAACAGATGCTCCATTGGTGATAATTGACGGCCGAAAACTCACTATACTCTTGAATACGTACCGGATACAAATGACACGATATGGGCTTTTGAAAATTGACTGCACCGGATTTGTAAGCCGTTTCAATCCCGCAGCTGGCCGTTCCATTGGTGTCAAATGCAACATAGGCACATTCCTTTCCTGCCACCAAAGGCGTTTCGAATTCGCCGTTTTCCGCAACGATATAAGTGCCTTGAGCCTCAATGGCTTCAATGCCTTCTGGTCTTAAAAAAGGTTTTACCTTAGGGTAAATATCTTGGAGAATAGCGACTTCCTCTGATGTCACAGGCGCACCAGCCTCTCCTTCAACACAGCATATGCCTTTACACGCAGATAAATTGCAGACAAATTCATCTTCAATTAACGATTCCGATACTAAGGCTTTTCCTAATTGAAACATGCGGCAAATATAATCGCAAAATAACAATGCTGTACGGATACAGCCCGAATTGTTTGCTTAAATTTGCCCCAAACAAAGCGGTATGACCCTTAACGTCAAAGAAATTTTTACAGCGAGCATGGTCCTTTTTGCTGTGATTGATATCATTGGGAATATCCCCATTGTCATTGCCCTGAGAGAAAAAGCGGGTCACATCCATAGTGAGAAGGCCTCAATCATTGCTGCTATCGTGATGATTTTTTTCTTGTTTTTAGGAGAAGAAATTCTCCATCTTATTGGGATTAATGTCAATGAATTCGCTGTTGCCGGATCGTTCATTTTGTTCTTCATTGCCCTAGAAATGATCTTAGGAATCACCTTGTTCAAAGACGATGGGAGTAGCCCAGACATGGCCTCTGTTTTTCCCTTAGCCTTTCCGATGCTTGCCGGGCCTGGAACCCTAACAACCCTGCTATCGCTGCGCTCTGAATATGCCTTAGAAAGCGTCATCATCGCTATCGTACTCAATGTTATTGTCATCTATGCCGTGCTGAAGACTTCGGCAAGACTGCAATCCGTTTTAGGGAAAAATGGTATTGGTGTTATCCAAAAAGTATTTGGCGTAATTTTGCTGGCCATTGCCGTTAAGCTTTTTACTTCGAACATTCAAGAACTCTTTATATAAGTAACATCATGACTTACTTTCGCTACATTCTCATTGCCATCGCTATTGTTCTGATAGGATATAATACCACAAAAATAGACGGGAACGACCCGTTTAATGGAGACAGTCAAATCGCCCTTATTGGCATTGTGGCTTCGGCCTGCGTGGTGGTATTGCTCTTTATTTTGATCCGATCTTTTGAGATCAAAGACCGCCTTAAGTAAATTTACTTTCGATTGTTTTCATGGGCCAAAACCAATGCGGTCATAGGGTCTTCGCCAATCAGCAAAATCAAAGCGGCATCAGGACCATAGAGCTGTTCTGCCATTTGTATTTTGAGCAGTGAAGCCATGGATGCTTCTTGGTCTTTCATAGACAACCCTGCTTCCTTGAGGCGCGAATCTTCTAAAAATTTATCGATCAACTCAGGCGCCGTAATGTATTGCTCGATAAAGTCTTTCTGATTGATCGCCTGAAACGCCGGGCGCTGTTTTTCTAAATAATCAAAGACTACATAACTCATCAAACCGCTGCGGTTTAAATACCGGAGTGTTTGCTCCTGCATACCGATGTCCAGTGGTGCAAAAATATCAGGGGTAATCCCGCCGCCGCCATAGACTTTATTCCCCTGTGCCGTGGTAAACATAAGTGAGTCCGCTTGGGGTATTTGACTAGCGTCCTGCATTTCGCCTCGGGCCACGCGCGCATCAAAATCATCTAAATAAGCCTGATGATCTTGGCCATAAGGCCGCTGTATAGAGCGACCCGAAGGCGTGTAATAACGGGCAACAGTAAGGCGCACGGCGCTGCCGTCTCCAAAGCCCATTTCTCTTTGCACCAATCCTTTGCCAAAAGAACGTCGGCCCACGATGAGCGCACGGTCATGGTCTTGAAGGGCTCCGGCAACAATCTCAGCTGCCGAAGCGCTTTGTTCATTCAAAAGCACGTAGATAGCCCCCTGCTCAAAAAGACCCGTTTGATCGGCATACGTATTGCGGATGCGGCCTTGCTTGTTCTTTGTGGTCAACAATAGGGTGCCCGACGGTAGAAAATGATCCAAAACTTCTAAAGCAGAATCAACATAGCCTCCTGGGTTGTCTCTCAGATCAAGAATCAACGTGCTGGTTTGCTCAGCGGCCAGAAGCTTTAGCCGTTGCGTAAATTCACGCCCCGTGGTTTCCGTAAACCTATTTATTTTTATGTAACCAACTCCAGGAGTCAACGCATGACCGCCTTCAACACTGGGCAAGGGAATGTGCTCCCGCGCTATCGACACCTCAAAAATACTGTCGTTGCTCGGTCGCAAAATCTTTAAATCTACTGTGGTAGTGATCGGCCCACGAATCCACTGAGCCACACTGTCTCGGTCCGCATGAACCCCAAATAAGGCGCGACCATTAGCGCTCAGGATGCGATCTCCTGAGGTAATTCCTACTGTATGGGCCGGACTGTTTTCCATAGACCTGATGACCGCAATGGTGTCCCGGTATATATAAAAGTTTATCCCTACCCCGACAAAATCACCGCGCATATCCTCTGCAACGGCTTGATACTGATCATTAGAAATGTACGCCGAATGCGGGTCGAGCTGCTCCAAAAGTCGACCCACGGCCAAATCCACAATGCTATCCGCGGTAACTGCATCTACATAATCACTTTCGATATAATCAATGAGTTGTAATAATTTGGCTGAGGGTTCTTGAGGGGACCACCATCCCGATGCCTTGCTGTTAAAATTAAATACCGTCCCTAATAGCATACCTATGGCCAGCGCCACAGCTAACATGAGTGGATTGATGTAGGCCGGTTTGCGCATTAGTTAAGCTCTGCGACATGCGAGACAATAATCCCGGCTTTTTGTAAAAACTTGAGTCCAGAATCATCTTTGTACGCTGTGTGGTATACCACACGAATAATTCCAGCCTGATGGATCAATTTACTGCACTGCTGGCATGGAGACATAGTAATATAAAGTGTACTGCCTTTGCAAGATTGTGTGGAGGAAGCGACCTTCATAATGGCGTTAGCCTCGGCATGCAACACATACCACTTGGTATAGCCATTGTCGTCTTCACAAATATTTTCAAAACCGGTCGGAGTGCCATTGTAGCCATCACTGATGATCATTTTGTCCTTGACAATCAAAGCGCCAACCTGACGGCGATCACAATATGAAAGCTTGCTCCATTCCAAAGCCATTTTGAGATAAGCCTTGTCGTATTTTAGTTGTTTGCCCTGCTGTGTCATGCCTTATGTCTCAATAATTTGTCGGTTTCGTATCGATCTCTTGAGTAATTAATGCGGTTACTGGCCCAATAAAATAGGCAGCGTTGCTGCAATTGTTGCGACTGAAGCCGCAATGACCCAGTCCCTTTTTTTTACCCCGAAACCACGTTCTACCACAAAACTAAGGACTAAAACCACAAAAACAATAATTAATTGTGCCCATTCAATTCCTAAAGCAAAATCAATCAGCGCCATGACAGACCCCTGGTCTTCTATAAGCCCAAAGTAACGGCCAAAACCGAGTCCATGAATGAGTCCAAACAAAAAAGCTAAACTGCCCAAAAAACTCACACTATCTCTCCTGGTCTTAGTTAATACCTGTACTATATTATATACGGCTGTAGCGATAATCGTGCAGGGTATTAAAAATTCAACGATGCGCTCATTAGCCTCAAGGCCAAAAAAATGGGTGGCTGCCAAAGAAATGCTGTGGCCTAGGGTAAATAGACTGACCAAAAGGCTCCAACGCCGCCATTGGCTGAAGCCGTATGATACACTGAGTACCGCCAAGAAAAGCAAATGGTCATAGGCCCCAACACCCAGAACGTGCTGGTACCCCAAAGTAAAATAAAGCCAGAAATCGCTCATCGTGAAACAGATTAAAAACCCAAATATCGCCATTAATCAACATATAAATTCGTCTGAACCAGGCAAAGTCATTGTTCTTTTAGAGCAGACAGAAGAACTCCTTTATGCTCTGGCATTGCGCCCAGTAAGATCCTTCCCGAACGGACCCCTTTCGATACAAAAATGGGGGGTAGAAATTATTATGGTGCTTTTACATGATCAAAAAACCTTAAAAAAATAGCCTCTGACAAAATTGTCAGAGGCTATTGTACCTTGGGTGGGAATCGAACCCACACTCCGAAGAACACGAGTTTGAGTCGTGCGCGTCTACCAATTCCGCCACCAAGGCTAAATGGAGAGCGAAAATAAAGAATATTTTCAAATTGTTGGTAATTCTCCCTTTCATTTTTGCGAAAAGGGATCGATAATTTTACATTTGTGTTTACATAAACAATCCTTTAAATAAGTTCCATGACACCACAGCCTAAAATTTTCGCCTGCAAACAAAGTCAAGACCTTGGCAAAGCCATTGCCCAAGCTTATGGCCTCCCCTTAGGCAACGTGATCACCTCAACTTACAGTGACGGTGAGTTCCAGCCCTCATTTGAAGAATCCGTGCGTGGTAGCCGCGTATTTGTGATTGGTTCAACCTTTCCTAACAGCGACCACCTCATGGAAATGCTCTTGATGCTGGATGCTGCCAAGCGGGCTTCTGCCCGACACATTACCGCTGTTTTGCCCTATTATGGCTGGGCACGTCAAGACCGCAAGGACAAACCACGCGTCCCCATCGCCGCAAAACTCGTCGCCAAGATGCTCGAGACTGCCGGCGCCACACGCATCATCACCATGGACCTGCATGCCGATCAGATTCAGGGCTTTTTCGAAAAACCAGTAGACCACCTCTTTGCCTCTACCATATTTCTGCCCTATCTCAAAGCGCTTAATCTCGACAACCTCACCATCGCCTCGCCTGACATGGGAGGCTCCAAGAGGGCTTATGCCTATTCTAAAGCCTTAAGTAGTGATGTCGTTATTTGCTACAAACAAAGGGCTGAAGGAGGCGCTATCGAGCACATGGAGCTTATTGGCGATGTATCCGGCAAAAACGTGGTACTGGTAGATGACATGGTGGACACCGCTGGGACCCTAACCAAAGCTGCTGATATAATGATGGAGCGCGGCGCACTGAGTGTCCGTGCCATATGTACACACCCAATCTTGTCCGGCAAAGCCTATGAGCGTCTAGAAGCCTCTCGGCTCTCGGCCCTAATTGTCACCGACTCTATTCCATTGCGTCAAGAAAGCAGCAAAATCAAAGTCTTAAGTTGTGCTAACTTATTTGCAGATGTGATGGTGCGGGTTCATGAAAACCAATCGATTAGCTCTAATTTCATCATGTAATTCCCCAAGACAAAAAAGGGTTTTTCACTTTAGTATTTTTCAAAAGAAAGGCATATATTTGCCGCCCGCTAGGCGCTAAGGCCTAAGTGGTTATATTAATAATTTAAAAACATACAATGAAATCAATTACAATTAACGGACTCGAAAGAGAAAGCGTGGGCAAGGTAGCAACCAAAGCCTTACGTAATGCTGGAAAGGTTCCCTGCGTTGTTTACGGAGGAGATCACGCCATTCACTTTTCAGCAGATGAACTTGCATTTAAAGACTTGGTGTATACTCCGGATGTACACACGGTCGTAATTGCATTAGATAATGGTTCAAAGATCGAATGTATCCTTCAGGATATCCAATTTCACCCCGTGACCGACCGCATTCTTCATATCGACTTTTATCAAATTTTTGATGACAAAGAGGTGACTATGGAAATCCCTATTCGCTTGACAGGTAACTCCAAAGGAGTCCGTAACGGTGGAACGCTGCGTATTGTGACTCGAAAACTAAGGGTCAAAGCCCTACCGAAAAATCTTCCCGATTTTATCGAAGCCGACATTACCGAAATGCGTATTGGGAATAAATTGTCTGTTGGAGCCATCGCTCAAGAGGGGTTTGCTATAATGCATCCTGACAATACGGTCATTTGTCAAGTACGGACTTCAAGAAACGCCGTTGACGCTGCTGGAGATGATGAAGATGAGGATTCAGGTGATGATGCAAGTGTCGCAACTGAAGGCTCTTCAGAAGATTCTGCTGCTGAAGCATAAGCTTACGACAAATATTCAATCCAAAAGCATCCCATTACTGGGATGCTTTTTTTATTTTTACCTTTAAATCAGTCTGGGCAAAAGGCGCTGCCATCGGCCCACTGTGATTCCTTCGGATCCATGAAAAAATTTCTTATCGTCGGTTTGGGAAATATAGGCCTTTCATACGCTGAATCGCGCCACAATATTGGGTTTAAAATATTAGATCATTTTGCGGCAAAAGCCGAGCTCACCTGGGAAACCGTGAAGCTTGGAGACCGAGCAGAATACAAAATAAAAGGACGCACCTTTATATTGATCAAACCAAGTACCTTCATGAATTTGAGCGGCAAATCTGTAGCTTACCATCTTGAAAAAGAACGCATTGACCCCGCGCAACTTTTGGTCATCACAGACGACCTTAATTTGCCTTTTGGCACCATCCGCCTTAAAGAAAAGGGTAGTGACGGCGGTCATAACGGGCTCAAAAGCATTCAAGAAACCCTTCAGACCACACAATATAACCGGCTGCGCTTTGGCATCAGCGATGATTTCAGCGCCGGACGTCAAGTCGATTATGTATTAGGGCTATGGTCGGAACAAGAGCAAGCAGCCCTGAGCAAGCGACTCGAAAAAACAGACGAAGCCATCCCTTCCTTTGGCTTGGCCGGTATGGCCATAACCATGAACACATACAATGGCGTCTAAACTCATCGTACATCAAGGCGCAGAGCGTTTTAGCGCGTCCAAAGGCACCGTCATTACGATTGGCACCTTCGACGGAGTGCATCTTGGGCACAAAACGATATTGCGTAGAGTTGTTGAAAGTGCAAAAGCCCTTGGCCTAGAATCGGTTTTATTAACCTTTTTTCCGCATCCACGGATGGTCGTACAACAGCAAACCGATCTCAAACTCCTCAACACCCTCGAAGAAAAAAAAGACCATTTGACCAGCATTGGGTTAGATCACCTGGTTGTCCAGCCTTTTACTGCAGCATTTTCGCGCCTTACGGCCGTAGAATATGTCCGTGACATTTTGGTGCACCAACTCGGCGCCAAAAAAATCATCATTGGTTATGACCATCGTTTTGGCAGAAACAGAACAGCGCATATCGAAGACCTTATTGCATTTGGAAAGCTTTATGATTTCGCTGTAGAAGAAATCTCAGCGCAAGAATTGAATACAGTCGCCATAAGCTCAACCAAAATAAGAAAAGCTTTGGAGGCTGGATCTATTGAGATGGCCAATAGTTATCTGGATTATACTTATCGGCTCAATGGTCATGTGGTTCGGGGCAAGTCCATTGGACGTTCCATAGGGTACCCTACCGCAAATTTAAATGTGGACCAATCCTATAAGCTTATCCCAAAAGAAGGCGTCTATCTTACCCAGACCAAAATCAACAACCAAATCCTGTTTGGTCTTACCAACATTGGCACCAACCCTACGGTCGGAGGAGACAAACAAACTATAGAGACCTTTTTTCTAGAGGTCACATTGGACTTGTATGACGCCCCGTTACAACTGTCATTTTTGGAGCGTATCCGTGATCAAAAACATTTCTCCGGTATTGATGCCTTGAAAGCAGCCATCGAAAATGATGTGCTTGAAGCCAAGCGCTTATTATCCAAATATGTCTAGTCTTTGGTTTAAATCAATCGACAATACGCCTCTTGTGCTTTGGCGTGTTATTTTTGGGTTTTTAATTGCCGCAGAAGCATTTGGCGCCATCATTACGGGCTGGGTCCACGACGTGTTGATCGCCCCAAGCTTCACTTTCAATTTCATTGGCTTTGAATTTTTGCAACCGCTTCCCGGCTGGGGTATGTACGCTTATTTTTTTGCCATGGGGTCTTTTGGGATTATGGTCCTATTGGGCTACCGATACCGCTGGGCCATGTTCGGCTTTGCCTTATTGTGGTCTGGTGTTTACCTTATGCAAAAAACCGCCTACAACAACCATTATTATTTGCTGATGTTGTTGAGTTGGATGATGGTATTGCTTCCTGCGCACAAAACACTGTCGCTCGATGCCCACAGGCTCAAGACACACCAATACACCATGCCGCAATGGGTCAAAATACTTTTTGTGGCACAGGTCTGGATCGTCTTTAGTTATGCCGCCATGGCCAAAATCTACCCAGGTTGGCTCGACGGCAGTGTGATGGCCATTTTTATGAAATCAAAAATAAATTACCCCCTAATAGGCCCCTTATTACAAGCGCCCTGGTTACAGACTGGCATTACTTATGGGGGGGTGCTGTTCGACGCCCTCATTATTCCGATGCTGCTTTGGCGCCGCACACGTAACTTTGGATTTGTCTTGTCTTTAGTCTTCCACCTGTTTAATTCCGTTGTTTTTCAAATTGGCATTTTTCCTTACATGAGCATTGCTTTTTCACTCTTCTTTTTTCCTTCCTCGGTACTGAAGAAGCGGTTCGGGCTCAAACGACCCATTGCGGAACAGCAAGAGCCCCTAAAGGCCAAGTCCTGGATTCCTTGGGTCATTATGGCTTATCTGGTTATTCAAATTTTATTGCCTTTGAGGCATTACCTCATTCAAGACAGTGTATTGTGGACCGAAGAAGGCCACCGACTAAGTTGGCGAATGATGTTGCGCTCACGCAGCGGACAGATTGCCTTTTGGACCATTGACCACGCCTCGGGCACAAAACAGACTTACCCCATAAAGCCTCTTCTGACCCAAAAGCAACTCAAAATGCTGCCCGCTCATCCCGATTTTATTTGGCAAATGGCCCAAAAAATCAAAACCTTGGAGGCAGCAAAGGGCCGAGAGGTCTCGGTTTACGCCTCGGGCAAGGTAAAAGTCAATGGAGGTGATTATCAGCCATTTATCGATTCCGAAATCGACCTCGCCCAAATCCCATGGAATGCTTGGGGCCATCAACCCTGGATTTTGCCGAGTCCTTTTTGAGATCAAAAAATATCGGAAATGGGCTCAAATTAAGCGCAAAAAGGACTGAAATTTAGCTAACTTTGGCCCTTTCAACACCATAGGTATGTTACAAGTACAACTCATCAGGGAACACCAAGAAGCCTACATCAAGGCGCTACAAAAAAGAGGCCTTGACGCCAAAGCGATTTTTGATCGTGTTTTGTCCTTCGACGAAAAACGCCGTGCGACCCAAGCCGACCTCGATGAAACCCTGGCGCAGTCCAATTCGTTTTCGAAAGAAATCGGTATCCTTTTCAAAAATGGTGAGCCCAAAAAAGCAGCGCTGCTTAAAGAAAAAACAACACAACTCAAAGAGCGTTCAAAAGCGCTTCAAGAGGAAATGAATCATATTGCCCAAGAGTTGCAACAAGAGCTCTGGACCCTGCCCAACATACCTCATCACTCGGTGCCGTCGGGACAAAATGAACAAGACAATGAAGTGGTCTTTACCGAAGGTGATATCCCAAAACTACATGAACAGGCTGCGCCACATTGGGAGCTGGCCAAGACCTATGACTTGATTGATTTTGAACTTGGTGTCAAAATTTCAGGAGCAGGATTTCCTGTTTATAAGGATAAAGGCGCCCGTTTACAAAGAGCGCTCATCACTTATTTCTTAGACAAAAACACCGCTGCAGGATATACAGAATACCAGGTGCCTCATTTGGTTAACGAGGCCTCAGGCTATGGTACAGGACAACTGCCCGACAAAGAAGGGCAAATGTATTTGGTCGGCGAAGATCAATTATACCTCATTCCCACGGCCGAAGTGCCCGTGACCAATATTTTTCGCGACACATTATTAGCCCGCAAAGAGCTTCCTGTTCAATGCACCAGCTACACCCCTTGTTTTCGTCGTGAAGCCGGAAGTTATGGCGCACATGTGCGCGGACTCAACCGTTTGCACCAATTCGATAAGGTCGAGATTGTACGGATCGAACACCCCGACAACAGCTACGCGGCCTTGGACCAAATGGTGGAACACGTCAAGGGCCTACTGCAAGACCTTAAATTGCCCTATCGCATACTGCGCTTATGTGGTGGTGATTTAGGTTTTACTTCGGCACTGACCTACGATTTTGAAGTTTTTTCGACAGCACAAGACCGCTGGCTCGAGGTTTCGTCTGTATCTAACTTTGAGACTTTTCAAGCCAACCGTTTGAAATTGAGGTTCAAAGACTCCGACGGGAAAAATAAATTTGCCCACACCCTCAATGGAAGCGCCTTAGCACTGCCCAGAGTTCTGGCCAGTATCTTAGAAAACTGCCAAACCCCAGAGGGTATTAAAATTCCCGATGTATTGGTGCCCTATTGTGGTTTTGACTTTATTCCCTTACCCAAAGAATAAATCATTTGCCCCGTGCCACCCGGTGATGTTGGCCGACAAATAGTATCTTTATCCCATGAGGCTAAAGCTCTTTTTTATGTGTTTTTTACTCCACGGGATGCTCTGGAGTCAAATGGTGGATTTGGCCAAAAATTACTTTGACCAAGGCGCGTATGAAAAAGCCTTACCGCTTTACAAAAAACTCGTCGCCCAAAACCCTTTTCAGCCAGAATACATTATTGGTTTGGCTAAGACCCATCAGCAGCTCGAAGATTACATAGCCGCTGAATTGCTCCTTCAAGAGAAACTCAACGGCAGGCGAATTTACCCCCTTTATTACATCGAATTGGGCTATAATTTTGCCCTACAAAAGCAACCTCAGCAAGCCGAAGAATATTACCAATTGGCCATCGATTTTGCCCTTCAAGAGCCCAACTATAGCCTTTCATTGGGCCGAAGATTTTCCGATTATGTTTTGTTGCCACAGGCACAATCCCTTTACGAACAGGTCATGGCCGCCCACCCAGACCGCAATTTTATTTTACCCCTGGCACAGGTTTATGGCGAACTGGGCTTACTTGATCTCATGTTCGATGCATACCTCCAGCTCATGGAATCCAACGCCAGCTATATCCCGACCATCAAGCGGTATTTTGCCAGCTATGTGACCGACAATGATCAAGACCGGGGGAACCAGGCTTTGAAAAAGGCGCTGCTTCAGAGGTTACGCGGCACACCAAATGTGTTATATAACGAGTTGTTGAGTTGGCTTTTTGCCCAGCAGAATGATTTTCAAAAAGCCTTTTTACAAGAAAAAGCCGTTTTTTCGCGCGCACCTGGCGCGGTCAAAGGCCTTACTAATTTAGCCTTAGCGGCTCTGGATCACGGTGATCACACCGTCGCCTACAGCATATTTGCCTTTGTCCTGGATGTCGCGCCAAAAATTGACGACCGCATGGAGGCTAAGAGACAATTGTTGCTTTTGGACCGCCTTGACAGTAGTGCAGACCGCAACGCTATTGACAACGACTACAAAGCGCGTATTTTACAATATGGTCGGTCCGCAAAAAGCACAGAAATGGGGCTCGACTATGCCCGATTTTTGGCCTTCGAGCGCAAACAACCCCAGCTGGCCAGGACGGAATTGCAGCTTTATTTAGACGCTATGACCAACCCCTATTCCCTTGCCCGTATTCGATTGGTTTTGGGCGACATTTTGGTCTACGAAGAACGATTCAACGAGGCGCTTATTACCTATGCGCAAGTTCAAAGTGCTTTAAAAAATGATGTCTTAGCTCAAGAAGCGCGCTTTAGAGGTGCGCAAACCAGTTATTTCAAAGGCGACTTTGCGTGGGCACAAACCCAGCTCAAGGTGCTCAAGTCGGCGAGCACCCAAAAAATGGCCAACGACGCCTTGGCGCTCAATCTTCTTATTTCTGATAATACGGTAGAGGACTCCACCCAAACAGGGCTAAAAGCCTTTGCGTATGCCCACCTTTTGATGCATCAAAACAGATCAAGCGAGGCCATAAAGGCATTTAAAGCCCTGTTGGAAACGCAAAAAGGCACACGTATCGAAGACGATGCCCTATTCAAACTTGCTGAATTATATCAAGAAACCGGACAATTCGACTTAGCCAAAACAAGTCTCGAGGCGCTCTTGGATCATTATTCAGATGGTGTTTTGGCCGACGACGCTCATTTTAGTTTGGCAAAGCTCCTCGAGGGACCTTTGAACGCGAAACAAGATGCCATGACTCACTACGAAAACATTATCTTTAACCATACAAACAGCATCTACTTCGTCACAGCACAAAAGCGATACCGTGTCCTTCGAGGAGATGCCCCTGATTAGCCCATGTACATTTATAACGTCACCATAACTCTAGAGCCAGAAATCGAAGCCCAATGGCTCGATTGGATGCAACAGCACCACATTCCCGCGATGTTGGCCACCAAGAAATTTAGCGGGGCCCTTATGACCCATATCGTCACGGATCAAGACCTAGGCGGACCGACCTATTCGGTCCAATACCGTGTCTCTAGCAAAGCCGTATTGGAACAGTATTATGCCGAAGATGCCCCAAAGCTCCGCGCAGCCAGTGCGCCATTTGCCGGTAAATTCGTGGCCTTCCGCACCGAATTAGACATCATAAAAGAATTCTCATGAGCGTCAGAGCCAAAAAACATCTCGGACAGCACTTTCTAAACGACACTTCTATTGCGCAGGATATTGCCAATAGCTTGGTCGGCACTGACTATGATCAAGTCTTAGAAATTGGACCAGGAATGGGGGTGTTGACCCAGTTCTTGATCCAAAAGCCTTATACACTGTGTGCCATGGATATCGACCAGGAATCTGTAGACTATCTGACCCATCATTTCGACAACCCAGAGCTCAATTTAGTTGTCGCTGATTTTTTGCGTGTCGACTTGAGTGACTTTTTTGGCACAAAGCAATTTGCCATCATTGGTAACTTCCCCTATAACATCTCCACCCAAATCGTCTTTAAAACATTAGAATGGAGGCGCCAGATACCAGAATTTTCTGGTATGTTTCAGAAAGAAGTCGCCCAACGCATCTGTGCTGGCCCAGGCAGTAAAACCTACGGTATTTTATCTGTCCTAACCCAAGCATTTTACCAGGCTGAGTATTTATTTACTGTTTCTCCCCTGGTTTTTTCGCCACCACCCAAAGTCGAAAGCGGTGTATTGCGTCTGACGCGTTGCGCAAATCAAAACCTGCCTTGCGACGAAAAATTCTTTTTTAGGGTCGTCAAAACTGCTTTTCAGCAACGCCGTAAAACACTGCGTAACAGTTTAAAAACCTTCGATTTATCAGAAAAACTGAAAGAAGATACTATCTTTGCCTTGCGTCCCGAACAATTGTCCGTTCAGGACTTCATTACGCTCACCCTAAAAATGGAAAGCGATGGCATTTCAACTCAGCACTGAATTTTTAGAAGATCTTGAGCAACTCATTGCCCAAAAAAAACGCAAGGCCATTCGCAAACGTTTCGAAGGGTTCCACTTTGCCGATGTTGCTGAAATTTTAGAGGCACTAGACAGTGACCAGGCGACCTATCTCATTAAATCTCTCCAAAGCGACCTGACCTCCGAAGCCCTTATGGAGGTCGATGAAGATGTGCGTGAAAAAATCCTAAGCCGCCTCTCTCCCATCGAAATTGCCCGAGAATTAGACGAGCTCGACACCGATGATGCGGCAGATGTGGTGCTCGAGTTAGATGCCGAGACACAGCGCAAGGTTATAGATCGCCTTGAAGATGACGACCACGCAGCAGACATTATAGACCTTATCAAATACGACGAGGACACCGCAGGTGGGCTTATGGCCAAAGAGCTTGTAAAGGTTAAAGAGACTTGGACTACCGCCGGCTGCCTCAGAGAAATGCGGCGTCAAGCCAAAAATGTGACCCGGGTACATTCGATCTATGTGGTCGACAAAGAAGGACGCCTTAAAGGCCGGCTCTCGTTAAAAGACTTGTTGACGGCGCCCGAAAAAGCCCGTATTTCTGATATTTATATCCCAAAAGTGGACTCCGTCCATGTCAAGACCGAAGGCGAAGAAGTCGCCAGAATCATGCAGAAATACGATCTTGAAGCCATACCGGTTATCGATGATCATGGCTTTCTTTTGGGCCGGATTACCATCGATGATATTGTCGATTTTATCCGTGACGAAGCCGAAAAAGATTACCAAATGGCGGCAGGGATCTCTAGCGATGTAGAAGCTGATGACAGTGTCGGCAAGCTCACCAAGGCGCGATTACCCTGGCTTCTTATTGGTATGTTTGGCGGCATCGGCGCTGCAAGCATCATCTCCGGATTTTCCGCCAGCCTACTTGAGTGGCCCCGCTTATTCCTATTTGTCCCACTAATCCAAGCGACCGCTGGTAATGTTGGGGTCCAATCCAGCGCGATTGTCGTGCAAGGTTTGGCCAATGACTCCCTCAAAGGCAATATGATTTCTCGGCTTTTGAAAGAAACCCTTTTGGCCCTGATTAACGGCCTGAGTATTGCTTTATTAGTGCTTGTTTTAAGTCACTTCTTTTTTGAAACCAGTTATTTAGAATCTTTGAGCATCAGTCTTGCTGTTGTCGTGGTGATTCTTATCGCAGCGCTGGTTGGGACTTTCGTGCCTATCTTATTAGACAAGAACGGGGTCGATCCTGCAGTGGCCACCGGACCTTTCATTACCACTAGTAATGATGTTTTCGGCATCCTGATTTACTTTTTAATTGCCCAGGCCATTCTTGGATTCTGATCTAGGTTTTTGGCATGCATCATGATCTTAAACTCTCATTATAGGCTATGCGTTCCTTTAAAATTCTCCATATCGACACCAATCACCCCTGCTTGATTGAAGCCCTTGGCGATGCTGGTTTTGACAATCATCTGGGGCATAAATTAGAGCGCAGGGCCATCCTCAGTGTTATCGATCAATATGACGGCGTGGTGATCCGCAGTCGGATCAAGATTGATCGTGAATTCATAGACCACGCCAAGTCCCTTAAGTTCATCGCGCGCGTAGGCGCAGGACTAGATGCCATTGATGTGTTTTATGCCCAGGAAAAAGGAATTGAACTAATTTCCGCCCCAGAAGGCAATAGTAATGCCGTTGGGGAACACGCTATGGGCTTTGTCTTGAGCCTCATGAACCGACTTAACCCGGCAGATAGACAGGTCAAATCAGGGCAATGGCAACGTGAAATAAATCGCGGAGAAGAACTCAAAGGCAAGACGGTTGGCATCATTGGTTATGGCCATATGGGGCAGTCCTTTGCCAAAAAACTCAGTGGCTTTGATTGCCGCGTTTTGTGTCACGATATTTTGCCAGACAAAAGTGACCAATACGCCGAACAAGTACCGCTGGAAACCCTGTTTGAGCAGGCACAAATCTTGAGCTTACACACCCCATTAACCCCGCAAACCAGGGCCCTAGTCAACAAAGCATTTATCGATTGCTTTGCGCATCCCTTTTACTTGATCAATACCGCACGAGGGCAAAGTGTTGTGACCCAAGACTTGGTCAACGCCTTAAATTCAGGACAAATTTTGGGTGCAGGACTGGATGTCATCGAATACGAAAAAAGTTCTTTCGAAGCCCTTTTTACTGAAGACACCCCGCCCGCTTTGAAAGCATTGTTGGCGATGGATCAAGTCATTTTATCCCCGCATATTGCCGGCTGGACCCACCAAAGCAAAGAACGCCTATCACGCGTTATCGCGGATAAAATCAAAAAACGCTTCCAGTGATGAAATCATTAGCAATAACCTATGGTCTTTGCCCATTTTTGACCGGTATCGCATTATTTCAACTCAGCCTAACCTGGGCGCACCAAGGTGATCGCCACGTCTCTGAAATACGGGGTTACAGATCGATTTTATTACCGCTTTAATCTATAGAAACGAACCCCATGAGTACCGAAATTAAGACTCCAGAAGACTACGTTCAACAACTTCCTGAAGACCGTAAAAAAGCCTTACAGGCATTGCGTCAAACCATTATCAGTAACTTGCCGGAGGGCTTTGTAGAAACCATCAGTTATGGCATGATTGGCTATGTTGTGCCACACGCAACCTACCCAAAAGGCTACCATTGTTCTCCCAAACTGCCTTTGCCATTCATCAATATCGCCAATCAAAAAAACTTTATTGCCCTATACCATATGGGTATTTATGCAGATCCAGAGCTCCTAGACTGGTTTACCAAGGCCTACCCCGAGCACTGCAAAACAAAGTTAGATATGGGCAAAAGCTGCATTAGATTCAAAAAAATGGATCAAATCCCCTTTGACCTCATTGGCCAACTTTGTGCGAAGATGTCGCCAGAAGATTGGATCACTCGATACGAATCCGCCTTTAAGGGCTAAGTATTTGGATTGTTTGTGCTCGGTGCGTCATTTTGCTCGAGATATTTGCGCTCGAGCTCGGCTTGAAATTCTTCCATGACTGGCTTAACGGTGCTTTCAGGCAAATCTGCAATGCGTATATACATCAGGCCATCCACTGCATTATTGAACAAAGGGTCCACATTAAAAGCAACCACCTTCGCATTTTGTTTGATGTATTTCTTGATCAGGACCGGCAAGCGGAGACTTCCTGGCTCCACCTCATCAATAATTTTGTCAAACTTGTTGACGTCGGCTTCTGTTTCGTCAAAAATAAAATCCTTGTCGGCGTCTTTGAGTTTTACTTTATACTCTTTCTTGGGCTTGACGTACTGCGCCAGGTATGGATCGTAATAGTTGGACTTCATGAACTCAATCATAAGGCCTTTACTGAACTCAGAGAATTTATTGGAGATGCTCACCCCTCCAATCAAATACTTGTGCTGAGGGTATCTCAAGGTGGTGTGGACAATGCCTTTCCAAAGCAAAAACAGGGGCATGGGTCGCTGTTGGTAGCTCTTAACTACAAAGGCCCGGCCCATTTCGATGGATTGACTCATGAAGTCAAATAACTCTGGTTCAAAGCGAAAGAGCTTCTGAAGATAAAAGCCATCGATACCATAGGCCCTATAAATGTCTTCTCCGAGTCCCATCCGATAGGCACCGGCAATTTTTTGTTGTTCCCGATCCCACAAAAATAAATGATGGTAATAGGCGTCGAATTGATCTAAATCCGTAGCGTTATTGGTGCCCTCGCCCACTTCACGAAAGGTGATTTCGCGCAAGCGACCAATTTCTTGTAACACCTGAGGCATCCGCGCCGCCTGAGCCAAATACACTTCGTAATTTTTGCTCTCCAATAGCCGGCAATCACTCTGACGCAAGCCCTCGATCTCATCGATAATGGGCTGTATCGGTGCCGCTCCGGCAATTTTCTTGGGCGACTTGGGTATTTTTATGGTTTTGGGGAGCGAATCAATGAGTTTTTTCTTTTCGAACGGATTGGCCAGAACATAGGTTTTCTTTCGCAAAAATTCTGTCAAGGTCTCAATGGTCACATGCTCATTTTGGTCCTTGACGGATATCGGATGACCAATGCGCACTTTGATGACCCGCTGTTTTTGCGTCAACAACTCCGATGGTAATTTGGCGGTCCGCAAAGTATCACTCAACTTCGCTAGTCGGTAAAAAAGTAAACTATTTTCGGCATGAAAATAAATCGGGACAATCGGCACTTGGGCTTTTTTAATCAACTTCATTGCGGCAAGTTCCCAGGGTTTATCCACCAAAAGGGCGTTGTCCCTATAAGTCGATACCTCGCCCGCAGGAAATATCCCTAGGCCATGGCCATTTTTCAGGTGGCGCAGCGCACTCTTAAAACCGGCAATACTGTTGTGCGCCCCTTTATGTCCCTCAAAAGGATTTACGGGCATAACATAGGGCTTGAGGGGCAAAATACGGTGCAATAAAAAGTTCGCAATAATTTTAAATTGTGGGCGCTGTTCCAGCAACAATTTCAATAGTAAGATCCCATCGATGCCCCCCAAAGGATGGTTCGATATGGTAATAAATGCGCCATTTTTAGGGATTCTTTTGAGGTCCTCTGGAGGAATTTCAAACTTGATTTCAAACTCCTTGAGCAGGCTATTAATGAATTCTAAGTCCCTCAGGTGTTTGTTGCGGTCGTAAATTTTATTGAGGGTAGCAATTTTGAGCACCTTCATCAAAAGCCAACCGACAGATGTGCCTAGCACGCCCAGGCGATCTAACCTTATGGCCTTGGCGACTTCTTTCGCGCTGACTAGGCCTGTTGTCGATTTGGTTTTGGTCCCCATAGATGACAAATATACAACATGTCAGGCTAGCCCGTTTTAGGACTTTAACACGAGTTGTAAGGTCTGGTTACTTTCTTGACGCAACAAAACAGTATCGCCTTTGCTGAGTTCTTGTGCCGCTTGGGGGGTCCCATAACGTATCGTATAAAGCGTAACCTCTGGATGGTGCTCCACTTTAAAATGTTGCCGTAAATGGGCCAATAATTCGTCCATACGCTGGTATTTGTCATGGACACATACCGAAAAGCTAATCGCCGAATTTTGAATGAGCTCAACCTTCATTTGACAGCGGTGCAGGGCTTTAAAAACTTCGCCGATATGGTCCTCCATCATGAAATTAAAGTCCAGTGCGGAAAGCTCCAGTAAAACCATCTGGTCTTTTAAGATAAAACAAGGGATTTTGGGGGCTAAATCGGGGCCAATGCCCACGCGTGTTCCTGCTGCCAAAGGATCGTTAAAGGGCTTCACAAATAAAGGAATCTCTTTCCTTTGCAGCGGCTGCAGCGTTTTGGGGTGGATCACAGAAGCGCCGTAAAACGCCAACTCAATCGCCTCTCTATAGGAGATTTGATTCAAGAGGTTCGTTTGTTTAAAATGGCGGGGGTCGGCATTGAGCACCCCTGGGACGTCCTTCCATATAGTAACATGCTGCGCATTGAGGCAGAAACCGAAAATGGCCGCAGTATAATCACTCCCTTCGCGGCCCAAAGTCGTCGTGAAATTATGCCCGACTTCAGATCCTATAAAGCCCTGAGCCACGATGAAACCAGATTTGGGTAAATTTTTGTTGATCGCCAATTGGGTTGCTTCCCAATCGACTTGAGCTTCTCGATACGACGCATCGGTCTTGATAAAGTCCCGCACATCTATCCACCGGGCAATCGCCCCCTGATCTTTGAGATAATGAACGACAATTGCTGTAGAAAGCAATTCGCCGTAGGGCACAATCTGATCGTAGACAAAGGCATGTTGGCGTGAGGTATTGCCCTCCATAAATGTCCGCAATTGCCGAAACAAATCCGTCATCTCTTTAAAAATAGGATGAGACGATTCGGAAAAAAGTTCCTGAGCCAACGTCCAATGGGTGTCGTAAACTTGAGTTATTTTAGCGTCTAGTCCTGGAGATGCTTCGAGATAAGCCGTCACTACCCCCTCGAGGGCGTTCGTGGTTTTTCCCATCGCAGAGACCACAATCACCAAAGCGCTTTCGCCAGTAGCCTCCAAAACATTATGGATGTTTCTTACCCCAGCGGCATCTTTGACCGAGGCTCCGCCAAATTTAAAGACATTCATGATTCGAGGTATTTTTTAAGGCCCGTTTCACTCATGGAAACAGTTTGCCACTGATCCGAAACATGGGCGCCTGTTTTTTCATAAAACGAAATTGCAGCAGTGTTCCAGTGCAGCACCTCCCAATTGACTCGCTTGACGCCTTGGGCCTGGGCAAATTCCATCACGCTGCGATACAGGGCTGTCCCAACGCCTTGGCCACGATAGCTCTGGTGTACAATCAAGTCCTCGAGGTGCACCACGGGTCCCTTCCATGTCGAAAAACGAAAATAAATCAATGCCATTCCGATCAAACCTTGATCCCCTTGGGCAACAAAGCAAGTAAATTTTTTAGGCGAATCGAAAGCAGCGCTTTCCAAGTCAGCAACGTCAATATCCACCGCATCGGGTTCTTTTTCGAAAAGAGCCAACGCACGAATGAGCGCCAAAACCTCTGGCATATCACTCTTGACGGCATCACGAATTTGAAAGGTCATTAAACGGGTTTAGGCCACAAATATCGGTTCTATTTGTCAAAAATATCGATATTTGTCTGAATTTCATCACCCTGACATATGTCTCAACAAAAGAATAAGACCCTCGGAGAATTCATCATTGAAAACCAAATTGAATTCAAATATTCTTCAGGAGAACTATCGCGACTGATCAATTCTATTCGCCTGGCGGCCAAAGTGGTCAATCACCAGGTCAACAAAGCGGGACTTGTCGATATTTTGGGAGATGCTGGTGATACCAATATACAAGGCGAAGACCAGCAAAAATTGGATGTTTATGCCAACGACATCTTCATCAAAACACTCACCAACCGTGAAATTGTCTGTGGGATTGCGAGCGAGGAGGAGGATGATTTCATTACCATCAAAGGCCGCAATGGGAAAAACGACAATAAGTATGTGGTTTTGATCGACCCCTTAGATGGCTCGAGCAATATCGATGTCAATGTTTCTGTGGGGACTATATTTTCGATATACAGACGGGTGACTCCAGAGGGCACCCCTGTAGCCTTGGTAGATTTTTTACAACCCGGACACAGGCAGGTCGCTGCAGGTTATATCATTTATGGGACCTCCACAATGATTGTCTATTCCACAGGACATGGCGTGAATGGTTTTACGCTCAACCCCGCACTTGGGACCTATTACTTATCACATCCTAACATGAAATTTCCCCAGACCGGGCACATCTATTCGGTCAATGAAGGGAATTATGTGCACTTCCCGCAAGGCATCAAAGATTATATCAAATACTGTCAAAAAGAAGAAGAGGATCGTCCTTACACCTCTCGATATATTGGCTCTTTGGTCTCCGATGTACACCGTAATATGGTCAAAGGAGGTATTTATATTTATCCTAGCACCTCCAAAGACCCCAAAGGAAAACTGAGGCTCTTGTACGAATGCAACCCCATGGCTTTTTTGATTGAACAAGCTGGTGGCAAAGCCAGTGACGGCTTCCGGCGTATATTGGACATCGAGGCAACCGAGTTGCACCAGCGCACTCCGTTTGTCGCTGGAAACAAAAATATGGTAGAAACTGCCGAAAAATTTATGGCGCAATACCCCGAAGCCTAACAACGGTATTGGTTTTGACTTTGGCCGACGTGCTCAGAAGACGTCTTGCTGTTTGCCTAATCCCCTTAAATTTTGGCGTTTATTTCTGGAGCAAATACTTGTAATCCTCTAAGTCCAGGCCACCTGTAAATATTGCGATGGAACGGTCAATTAAAGCTTTCGCCGCTTCCTCATTATACCCCAATGCTATGGCATAACGATGGATCATTACTTTTTCATGTGGTTCGATCGTGTGGTCCGCAAGGATTACCTTAAACAGGTCCAACATGCGCTGCATACGCTCCTGCGAAGAGCTTGGTGGGCTTATCGGATAGCCTTTGGGGCTGGCCATTATGGCATCATACTCTTGATCGGTGATGTCGAGTTTTCGGGCAAAACGTTGCAACAAAGCCTCTTCAGCATTGTTGATCGCGCCGTGGCTTTCTGCAAGGGTAACCATAGCGGCAAAGTGCCCTACATTACTGTTGTGGGCGCCGTGTTCAAATAAATCTGTAAATGACATAGTCTGGGTTTATGGGGCAAAGATAGAATTTGTCTGGATTATTTCTTTTCAATTTGATTGAAAAAACACAAGAGAAATTTTGCCTCAAAATTCGGATTGCTATCTTTGCCGCAACATGGTTCCGAGCCGCATTTTAGATCTCTTCTCACAATCTTTGCCTTTGCAAAAATTGCAGGAATCTATTGCCTCAAATGTCCCTGAAATTGAGCTCTCTGGATTGGTAGGATCAGCATTGAGCTTGATCCTTGCAAAAGTTGCCCAGGCACAACAGCGGCCTATGATGTGCCTTATGAACGACAAGGAATCGGCGGCCTACCTGCTCAACGATCTCGAAAATATCTTAGGGCAAGAGCATGTTTTGTTTTATCCTGGAAGTTACCGCAGGCCATATCAAATCGAAGAGACCGACAATGCCAATGTGTTGTTGCGCAGCGAGGTTTTAACGCGTTTGAGTTCGCGAAAAAAACCCGTAATCGTGGTCACCTATCCTGAAGCCCTTTTTGAAAAGGTCGTCACCAAAAAAACCCTCGAGCAACATACCCTCAAGATCAAAGTAGGAGACCTTCTTAATGTGGATTTTGTCAATGAAGTCTTATTTGATTATCAATTCAAGCGTACCGATTTTGTCACAGAACCAGGTGAATTTTCGGTTCGGGGAGGGATTATGGATGTCTTTTCGTTCAGCAGTGACACCCCTTTCCGTATTGAGTTCTTTGAAGATTCTATCGAAAGCATCCGGAGTTTTGACGTGGCCTCCCAACGCTCGATTGAGTTGCTCAAAAAAATCACGATCATCCCCAATGTTTCAGAAAAAGCATCCGCAACAGAACGACAAAGTTTTTTGGCCTTCAGCGCCAAACAGACCTTGGTCGTGGTCCAGGACCTCGCCATCACACTAGATGCATTGGATCAATTGTATGGCAAAGCCACTGCCTATTACGCAGATTTGGAGGGGCCGCTGAATTGGGGTAGCCCACAAGAATTGTTTTGTACCCGAACTGATTTTGATCAAGATTTGGCCAGTTTTCAACGGGTGTTTTTAGCCCATAGGGCCAATTCAACCGATTCAATCCTTTTCAAAACACGACCCCAACCCTCATTTCAAAAGCAGTTTCCATTGCTTATCGAGCACCTCAACGCCAATCACGACGACGGCATTGAAACCCTGATCTGTTGTATCAGCGCGGCACAAGTCAAACGCTTTCACGATATTTTTGAAGACGCCAAACAAGACATCAAGCAATACACCACCGTCATCTTTCCATTGCACCGCGGGTTTATCGATCTAGATCAGCGCATCGCCTGTTATACCGATCACCAAATATTTGAACGTTACCACAAGTTCCTTCTCAAGAATGGCTACGCCAAAAAACAAGCCATAACGCTAAAAGAACTGACCCAACTCCAACAAGGAGATTATGTCACCCATATCGATCATGGGATTGGAACCTTTGGTGGCCTGAAGCAAATCGAGGTTAATGGGCGCTCCCAAGAAGCCATAAAGCTCATTTATGGCGACCGAGATATTCTTTACCTGAGCATCCACGCGCTCCACAAAATTGCTAAATTCAATGGCAAAGATGGTGTCGCTCCAAAACTCCATAAGTTGGGTAGTGCCGCTTGGAAAACATTAAAGCAAAAAACCAAAGCACGCGTCAAGGAGATTGCCTTTAATCTGATCGAGTTATATGCCAAGAGGCGTCTTCAGAAAGGCTTTGCTTATGGGCCTGATTCTTATTTGCAGCATGAATTGGAATCGTCCTTTATGTACGAAGACACGCCAGACCAAACCACAGCTACTCAAGACATCAAGCAAGATATGGAGAGTGATAGAGCGATGGACCGTCTGGTCTGTGGCGATGTTGGCTTTGGTAAAACCGAAGTGGCGATACGGGCGGCCTTCAAAGCTGTAGACAATGGTAAGCAAGTGGCTATTTTGGTGCCCACAACCATACTCGCTTTTCAACATTTCAAAACCTTTACCGCACGATTGGCCGATATGCCTGTTACGGTCGATTACCTGAATCGATTCCGCACTGCTAAAGAACGAAAACACGTTTTAGACGCTCTTAAATCAGGGCAACTCGACATTGTTATCGGAACTCATCAACTGGTGAATCCAGCAGTAGAATTCAAAGATTTAGGTTTATTAATCGTGGATGAAGAACAAAAATTTGGGGTAGCCGTAAAAGACAAATTAAAGACCCTCAAAGCCTCCGTAGACACACTCACCCTTACAGCCACACCCATTCCAAGAACCCTTCAATTCAGCCTTATGGCGGCCCGCGACTTATCGGTGATCAATACCGCGCCCCCTAATCGCTATCCTGTAGACACTCAAGTGGTGCGCTATTCTGAGGCGGTCATTCGCGATGCGGTCATGTATGAGATTTCGCGGGGCGGGCAAGTATTTTTTGTCCACAACCGTATTGAAAATATCCGTGAAGTCGCTGGAATGATCCAACGTCTGGTTCCAGAGGCCAAAATAGGGGTCGGACACGGGCAGATGGAAGGAAAAAAACTCGAGTCCCTCATGTTCTCGTTCATGAACAATGAATTCGATGTCTTGGTGTCCACCACCATTATCGAAAGTGGTTTGGACGTGTCTAACGCCAATACCATTCTGATCCACAACGCCCATAATTTTGGTTTGTCTGATTTACATCAAATGCGCGGTCGTGTTGGGCGGAGCAACAAAAAAGCCTTTTGTTATTGCATTACGCCTCCATACTCCTCAATGACAGACGAAGCGCGCAAACGCATGACTGCATTAGAGCAATTTAGTGATCTGGGTAGTGGTATTCAAATCGCTATGAAAGATCTCGAAATCCGAGGCGCAGGAGATTTGTTGGGTGGGGAACAAAGTGGGTTCATCAATGAAATAGGCTTTGACACGTATCAAAAGATTTTGGCAGAAGCAATTGACGAACTCAAAGAAAAAGAATTCAAAAGTTTGTATGCCGGCACACAACACGAAAAAACAGACTTCCTCAAGGAAACCGTTATTGACTCCGATTTTGAACTTCGTTTTCCAGACGACTACATCAATAGTGTTACGGAACGCCTCAACTTGTATACCGAACTAGGTGGCCTTAAAACTGAGGACGATTTTGTGCGTTTTGAGCAAGGCCTGGTGGATCGTTTTGGTGCGCTGCCAGAGCCTGCTGTTGATTTAATGCAATGCACGCGATTAAAAACCTTAGCGACAGCGCTGGGCATAGAGCGTCTGGTCCTCAAAAACAATCGTTTGTTGGGTTACTTTATTAGTGATCAAGAAAGTGCTTTTTATCAAAGTGCTGTTTTTGGTCGCTTGCTCCAATTTGTCCAAACCCAGCAAGGGCCTTTTAAATTAAAGGAAAAAGAAACCCGAAACGGATTACGTTTATTGCTCACTATCGAAGGTATTACGAGCGTAGGTAAGGGTCTTGAGCAGTTGGCTAAAGTCAATGCCTAAGGCAATAGCACATTACAAATCATTTCCGTTCAAAAAGCGTAAAACGCATCTTCGAGGTGCTCTATTTTTACCTGTGGCCCATTTTTGACAATCGCGACAATGTCAAAACGAACTTCAAGTTCAGGCACCCCTAAGCGACGCACGTATGCATGGGCGGCCTTAATCATCATTTTTATTTTGGAGCGTGTGACAAAAGTTTGTGGCAGACCAAAGGCTTGGCCTGTTCGCGTTTTGACCTCAACCACAACCAACACCCCGGGTGTCTTCTGGACAATAAGATCCACTTCGGCTTTACCCATGCGGTAATTACGCTCTAATATCTGAAAGCCTTTTTCTTGCAAATAACGGGCTGCATAGGCCTCGCCCCATTGACCCAATAAATTATGTTCCGCCATGTCCCCTAAAAGCTAAAGAAGTGCTTTGGAGAGAAACCTCAAGGAGGCAGGGAACGCCTAGCGGCAGCGCGCGATTGTCCGGCAAATGACCCATTGGCGCGCCAAAAGATACGGGGTAATCATAATTCTTGACTGCCGACCAAATGATATCCATGGCCTGTCCGCCAAAAGGAATGCTGTGGTCTTTCATGTCGGTAAATCCGCCAACAACAAGACCCGCTAAGCCCGACAACATGCCGTTACGTTTGAGGCTCATCATCATGCGATCGATATGATATAGATATTCATCGAGATCCTCGATGAACAAAATTTTGCCTTGAGTGTCGATACTTGACGCACTGCCGCAAAGACTGTATAGAATCGATAAATTACCCCCAACAACCATTGCCTCTGCCTTTCCTGCCCGGGTGTGTCTCCCTTGGTTGGCGTAATTGATATGATATGGTTGGCCTGTCAAAGCCTCGCGAATGGAGGTGGCTGTAAGCGGTGTTTTAGCACCCAACTCTAGAGGCATTTGTGCGTGCAATGTGGCCCAATTCATCCCATGAAGATGGTTATGAAGCACGGTTATGTCGCTATAGCCCACTACCCATTTTGGGTGTCTTTCTAAGGTTGAAAAATCCAATGCGTCGATGATGCGTATGGTGCCATATCCTCCTCTTGCGCACCAAATTGCTTTAATGTCCGGGTGATCAATAGCCCATTGTAGATCTTCAGTGCGGGCCTGGTCAGTTCCAGCAAACTGATGGTGAACAGGGCCAATGCTTTTGCCTAGAAGCACCTTAAAGCCCCAATGGCGCAAATATTTTACAGCATCTTCCATGGCGTTGTGATCGACACTTCGCGCCGTCGCTACAACAGCAACGGTATCTCCTGGTGACAAATAACGGGGTTGCCTCATATCCTTATTCTTGATTCCAAATTAACACTTTTATGCGTACTTTTATGCCTTGTTTTATCATTAGTAGACTTCCATGGCTTTCACCTCAACTGATCCAAAACGTTACACCATTACCGCAGCACTGCCATACACCAATGGACCAGTGCATATTGGGCACTTGGCTGGTGTTTATATCCCAGCCGATATCTATGCGCGTTTTCAAAGGTTGCAAAACAGAGATGTCGTTTTTGTTTGTGGGAGTGATGAGCACGGCGTCCCTATTACGATTTCCGCCAAAAAAGAAGGTGTTACGCCTCAAGAAATTGTCGACAAATACCACACCATAATCAAACAGTCTTTTGCCGATTTTGGTATTTCCTTCGACAATTATTCTCGGACCTCTGCCAAAATTCATCATGAAACAGCTTCCGAGTTTTTCACAACCCTTAACGAGCGTGGCGACTTCATCGAGCAGGTCTCGGCACAATTATATGATCCAGAGGCTGAGCAATTTTTGGCCGACCGATTTGTCGTGGGCACATGCCCAAAATGCGGCAATGAAGAAAGTTATGGAGATCAATGTGAACGTTGCGGCACCTCCCACAACGCGACAGATTTGATCAATCCCAAAAGCACCTTGTCGGGCAGCGCCCCGGTCCAAAAAGAAACCAAACATTGGTTTTTGCCATTGGATCGTTATGAATCTTGGCTCAAAACATGGATTTTGGACAGCCATCGTCACGATTGGAAAACAAATGTTTATGGACAATGCAAGTCTTGGATAGACGATGGATTGCGGCCTCGAGCGGTTACCCGTGATTTAGACTGGGGCATTCCAGTGCCTGCACAGGGCGGCGAAGGAAAGGTTTTATACGTTTGGTTCGACGCACCTATTGGCTATATCTCAGCGACCAAAGAATGGGGCGAGCAGACCGGAAAAGATTGGACGCCTTATTGGAAAGATTCAGAAACTAAATTAGTTCATTTCATTGGCAAGGACAACATTGTGTTTCACTGCATTATTTTTCCAAGCATGCTCAAAGCAGAAGGACAATATATCCTTCCCGATAATGTTCCGGCGAATGAATTCTTGAATTTAGAAGGCAATAAAATTTCAACCAGCAAAAACTGGGCGGTTTGGCTCCATGAATATCTAGAAGAGTTCCCTGGTCAACAAGATGTTTTGCGCTATGTGTTGACCGCCAATGCCCCCGAAACCAAAGACAATGATTTTACTTGGGCCGATTTCCAAGCCCGCAACAACAATGAACTTGTGGCCGTTTTTGGCAATTTTGTCAACCGCGTCAGTGTTCTGACTCAAAAATATTATGATGGGGTTGTCCCTAAGGCCGGCTTGTTAACCCAAACGGATCAAAACACCATAAACGAATTAAGGGCCTACCCAGCGGTTATCGCCAGTTCGATCGAAAAATACCGCTTTAGAGAGGCCCAGACTGAGTTCATGAATGTGGCGCGATTAGGGAATAAATACCTGGCCGATGCAGAGCCCTGGAAGCTTGTCAAAACAGACCCCGAGCGCACACAAACAGTCCTATTTGTGGCTTTGCAGATCACTGCTGCTTTGGCCGTTTTGGCCGAGCCGTTTTTACCGCATACCTCCGCCAAACTCAAAGACACGCTAAGTTTTGATGCTTTGGCCACAAAACCCACTTGGCCAGAGATGACCCACGAAGTTTATTGGTTACCCGAAGGGCACCAAATCACACAAACACCGCTCCTGTTTAGTCGCATTGAAGATGAGCAAATGGCTTTTCAACGCAATAAGCTAGAGGCCACCAAAAACAAAAATGCCCTTATGACCACATCTGTTACACCACAAAAAGAGACGATCGCATTTGAGGATTTCGCCAAAATGGATCTCAGAGTCGGGACAATTACCGCCGCGCACAAAATGCCCAAAGCCAATAAGCTCCTTGTGCTTAAAGTAGATACAGGGCTTGACGTGCGCACCATTGTTTCAGGTATTGCAGAGCACTATGCCCCAGAAGAAATCATTGGCCAGCGGGTAAGTGTTTTGATTAATCTGGCCGAACGCAATTTGCGTGGTGAAACGAGTCAAGGAATGATTCTGATGGCACAAAATAATGACGGTCGTTTGATTTTCGTTCAACCCAATGACACAGACTGCCCCAACGGAGCAGTGATCAGTTAACTAGATTTGTTTTATGGTAATGATGTTCACTGGACAAGCTTTAGCGGCATCACTGCAAGGTGTCAATATTTGATCATCGGGAGATTTAATCGTAAAAAAGCCTTTCTTTTCCTCAGCATGAAGTAACACACTTTTCCCGTCTTTTTTGGACATTTGAAATTGTTCCGGTGCTAATTCGACGCAGTAATTGCATCCGATGCATTTTTGACGCTGAAGAGTGACCACAACCATAAAAACTATTTAGAGCGCTTGGGCTGTTTCTTGCTGAACGACTTTGTACAACTTATCGGAAGGACGAATCCGGAAAGGCAAGGGCAAGGTGATCGAGTCGCCTTTAGTCGCCTTCTGGGATTGAAGGTCATTGACCATCATTTCAGACAAAGCCAATTCATGCGTTCCTGTGGTCGGTCCTTGAATTAAGAGGGTGTCCCCAACTTTAATGTCATAGGCCTCAATTTTGAATTCACCGATATTTGACTTGGGGAAAAAGTGTGTTCCTTTACCCACATAAACTTTCTTTTGTGTCGCTTTTGAACCATTAGACTCACTCCATTCGCCCAGTTTTTGTCCTAAATAGTAGCCAGACCAAAATCCGCGGTTATAAACCTTTTCGAGCTCAGACATCCAATGGGTCACCTTCTCTTTGTCGAAGGTCCCATTGGCATAAGCATCAATCGCCTCACGGTAGGTATGGATAACTTTTGCCACGTATTCAGGAGCACGACCACGACCCTCTATTTTGAGAACTTTGACCCCAGTGTCAATCAGTTGGTCCAAAAAGTCCAGTGTGCACAAGTCTTTGGGCGACATCATGTACTCGTTATCTAACTCAATTTCAAACCCGCTCTCTTGATCGATCACCGTATATTTTTTACGGCAATTTTGTTTGCACGCACCACGGTTCGCTGAAGAATTATTCGAGTGTAAGCTTAAGTAACATTTGCCAGAAACCGCCATACAAAGTGCCCCATGGCCAAATATTTCAATCTCGACAAGTCGTCCCGCGGGACCTTTGACTTGTTCCTTTTCAATTTGATCGACAATTTTCTTGACCTGACGCAGACTGAGCTCTCGGCTCATGACCATGGTATCAGCGAACATGGCGTAAAATTTTACGGTCTCAATATTGGTGATGTTGATTTGCGTAGAAATATGTATTTCCATCTCGATTTGACGGGCATAAGAAATAACCGCTTGATCCATGGCAATAACGGCAGTAATACCCGCTGATTTAGCCGCATCTAGTAATGTTTTGATCAGGGATAAATCATGGTCATAAATGATGGTGTTCAAGGTAAGGTAAGTGCGTACTGATTTTTGGTCACAGCGCTTTACAATTTCGGGTAAATCATCGAGCGTGAAGTTAATACTCGCACGCGCGCGCATGTTGAGTTGTTCCACTCCAAAATAAACTGAGTCTGCCCCATTGTCAATAGCCGCCTGAAGCGATTCAAAATTCCCCGCAGGTGCCATTAATTCTATTGTTCCCTTTTCCGTCATGACTATGTCATTAATTTTTGCAAAGGTAGTGATTGCTTTAGAATATCCTCGACCATTAAAATTACATTTAACAGAGCCAATCCTCAACCAATTCCCACTAATAAATCTTTAAAAACGATTCCTAAAACGGTTGTCGTAAACGGCAAAAGCTTTTTCCACCCCCGAAAGTCCCCTTTTGTTTCGTCAAAGTAATTGGGGCAGAACACTTCTGCCCCAATTTTCAAGTCATGACTTGCCGAGCAACAACAAATGATTGCAAATCACTTCCGTAGCATAGCGCCTTTGACCCTCGGAATCTTCCCAAGAACGGGTCGCAAGCTTCCCTTCAACGGCAACTTCTTTGCCTTTGCCCACATAGGTCTCTATCAACTCGGCGGTTTTACCCCAGGCGACCACTTGATGCCATTGCGTGTTGGTCTGGCGCTCTCCTTTGTTGTCCCTGTAACTTTCGTTAGTGGCCAGTGAAAATTTGGCCAATTTTCGTCCTGACTCTAGCGTTAAAACTTCAGGATCGCTTCCCAGGTTCCCGATCAACTGTACTTTGTTTCTTAGTGTACTACTCATAATTAAAAGATTTAAAGGTGAAACAGTTCATTTTGCCTACCATAGATGGCTTGACGGGTCAAATATGCGACTGAGTACCACAACTATCCGTTTTATAAACGTTTACAAACGTTTAAGACATTTTTTATGTGGGGGCTCCTGCCTAAATTGCCCTCACGCAACCACCCTTAATCCATTTTAAGAATCAAGTGCATCAATTGTTGGGTCGTAATGCAATTAAGGTATGGTTTTTGTAACCAGGCTGGCGTATCATGAAACAATTTGTCAACATAATCCCTTTGTTCTTTAAGACCCTTGTTTTTGTAGGCGTTTTTATGGATTGTTTCGGTGTCCATAGCCAAATCCTTAGTGTCCGTGATGCACATACCCAAGAGCCCATAGACTTGGTTACGATTTTTACGGCAGATAGGAGTGCCTATACCATGACTGATGCGCAAGGTCAAGCGGATATTTCAGCTTTTCAAAACCAAGACCAAATTGTCATTCAAGCCATGGGCTATGATACGGCCACACAGACCTATGACGTCTTAAAACACGACCTATTCGTCCTGGGCTTAATCCCGTCAAAATTCGAATTAGACCAAATCGTTATTTCGGCCTCACGATGGCGGCAATCCGCAGCAAAAATACCTTCTAAAATTGTGAGCATATCTGCTCAAACCGTCGCTTTTCAAAACCCCCAAACGGCTGCAGATTTACTGGATATTTCAGGAAAAGTATTTATACAAAAAAGTCAGCAGGGTGGCGGCAGCCCAATGATTAGAGGGTTCGCCACCAATCGGTTGCTTTACTCAGTAGATGGGGTGCGCATGAATACGGCAATTTTCAGAAGTGGGAACATCCAAAATGTCATTTCCCTGGATCCTCTTTCGCTGGAGAGCACCGAAATTTTATTTGGCCCAGATGCGGTTATTTATGGGAGTGATGCCATCGGCGGGGTCATGAGCTTCACAACGCTGCAACCTAAATTTTCTGCTTCAGACAAAACAATCATTCACGGTAGTGCCTTGACTCGTTTTTCGAGTGCCAATACCGAAACCACCATGCATGCAGATGTCCAGGTCGGGTGGAAAAAATGGAGTTTTCTTTCCAGCACCACCCTGACTGATTACAACGACTTAGTTCAAGGCAGTCATGGTCCTCAAGACTATTTGCGGCCCTATTATGTTGCACGTTATGGAGATCAAGACATCATTGTACCTCAGCAAAACACCAAGCGACAAGGCCCTTCTGGCTATGGGCAAATTAATAGTTTGCAAAAAATTCATTTTCGCCCCAATGACCATTGGCGCCTGAGTTATGCATTGCACTATTCACAAACCTCATCCTACGGACGCTATGACCGACATTTAAGGACTAAAGATAACTTGCCCCGCTATGGGCAATGGGATTATGGCCCGCAATCTTGGATGATGAATCATCTGAGTGTCTCTCACAAAAAATCCCAAGGCCTCTATTGCGAAATGGCCCTTCGGTTGGCCTTACAAAACTTTGAAGAAAGCCGCATTAGTCGCGGTTTTAATGCTCCTGTTCGCGAGAACCAAACCGAGCAAGTGACTGCCTATTCCGCGAATTTAGATTTTACCAAAACCATCAACCCGAATAACAAGCTGTTTTATGGCTTAGAATGGGTGTTGAATGATGTTGTCTCTGAGGGGGAAAATACCAATATTTTTACGGCCAATACCCAACCTGGACCCTCGCGTTATCCCATGGCCCAGTGGCTTTCTTATGGGGCTTATGGATCTTTTCAACACCAGTGGAGTGAACAATTGATGTTGCAGAGCGGCCTACGCTATAATGGGATCAAACTCGATGCTGCATTTGACACGACGTTTTACCCATTGCCCTATGACCAAGCCCAAATCGATACAGGCTCATGGACGGGCAATTTGGGCATTGTCCTTACCCCTGGAAACCAGTGGCTGATTCGGGCAAATTATGCAACCGCGTTTAGAGCGCCTAATGTCGATGATATGGGCAAAATGTTTGACTCTGAGCCCGGCGCTGTTGTGATCCCTAATCACGAATTAAAACCCGAATATGCCTACAGTTGGGATACGGGCGTCGCCAAAATCATTAACAAAAAACTTAAGGTTGACCTCAGCGCTTATCACACCTGGTTAAAAAATGCCATGGTACGTCGGGATTATAAGCTAAATGGAGAGGCATTCATTATTTATGACGGCGAACTTAGCCGCGTTCAAGCCATTCAAAATGCGGCAACAGGTTTTGTTTATGGACTGCAGGCAGGTTTTGAATTCAAGCTTCCGGCTGGCTTCGAATTGACTTCCGATTTTAACTTTCAAAAAGGGGAGCAGGAGATGGCCAATGGCAGCAAAAGCCCCGCAAGACATGTCGCCCCTTGGTTTGGCGTAACCCGATTATGGTTTCGGGCCAATGCGCTGAATATTCAATGGTACACCCGTTATAGCGGTGGCTTTTCAAATGATGAATTATCTATTGAAGAGCAGGGGAAGCCAGAGATTTATGCTTTAGACGGCAAAGGCTTGCCCTATGCCCCGGCCTGGCAAACCATGAATATTAAAGCACAATACACATTTGACCAAACCTTCACGTTAAGTGCTGGTTTAGAAAACATCACAGATATAAGATACCGCCCTTATAGCTCAGGTATTTCCGCAGCGGGACGCAATCTGATCCTTTCCTTGCGCGCGCAAATATAATTTTTGGAGATATATGCGCCTTTGCATTTAAAAAAGTAACTTTCGCTTTTATAAGGTTCTGCAATGCGGCAAAAAATCACATTAATTGTTGGCCCTCTGGTCGCGCTCATCATCTGCCTCTGGCCCGACGGCATCTTTTCGCCCCTTATGGACCGGGTTTTGGCTATCGCTCTTTGGATGGTCATCTGGTGGATCGGCGAAGCCGTCTCCTTGTCTGTAACCGCGCTGCTACCGATCATTACGTTTCCATTACTGGGCGTCGCTGCGGTAGGAGCGGTAACACAGCATTATGCCAATCCCATTGTTTTTCTGTTTTTTGGGGGATTTGTCATTGCCTTGGCCTTAGAAAAAGTAAATCTGCACAAACGCTTCGCGCTCAATATTGTGCGCATTACAGGAACCAATGCCAACGGTATTGTTTTGGGATTTATGATTGCCACAGCCGTTTTGTCCATGTGGATTTCTAACACGGCCAGTACTGTCGTGATGTTGCCCATTGCCCTCTCGGTGATTTCCCTACTCACCAAGAAAAAGAAAAAGCCACAAAAAAAATACCGCCGGTTTGCCCTTTCCCTTATGCTCGGAATTGCAGCTGCAGCAAATATTGGTGGTATGGCGACCCTTATCGGCACGCCACCCAACAGCGTGATGTTAGCCTTTTTGAACCAACAATATCAAATCGATATAGGGTTTTTTCAGTGGATGACCTTTGGCGTGCCATTTGCCACAGTCCTGCTGATCGGGGCCTATTTCGTTATTGTCCACTGGTGTTACCCAAGCCACTTAGGGGCCCTCGAATCCTCATCAGAAGTTATTGAGCAGGAGCTAAGTACCCTAGGGAAAATGGGGTCAAAAGAGCGTACGGTACTCTTTATTTTTCTAACCACCGCACTATTGTGGATGCTGCGCAGTCAACTCAACAATTGGTTTCCTATATTAAACTTGACAGACACTTTGATTGCCATGGTCGCTGCCATTGCGCTTTTTGTGGTGCCCGCAGGGGGGCAAAAAAAACCATTCGTGCTCCAATGGGAAGACACAAAAAATCTGCCCTGGGGTATCCTTATTTTATTTGGAGGTGGGTTGGCTTTGGCCGATGCCTTGTCACAAGCAGGATTTATAGAGGCCATTCAACAATTCGTTGCCGCCAATGATCAATGGACGGTACCGATGATCACTGTGGCCTTGATTATTTTGGTGCTCTTTCTGACCGAGCTCATGAGCAATGTCGCCCTGGTAACGGTCTTTCTCCCAGTTATTGGCGGTATCGCATTGGGCCTCGGCGCGCCGTTACTTCATTTGATTATTCCCATCACGCTGGCCTCGAGCTGCGCCTTTATGCTCCCCATGGCCACGCCACCGAATGCCATTGTCTTTGCTAGCGGTTATGTATCTGTGCCTCAAATGGTAAAGTCAGGGATCCTATTGAACCTGGTCGCTATTCTCTTGTTGCTCTGCTTCTCCTGGTTGCTCCTCCCCGTTGTTTTTTCCTAAATCCACTGAGCCGCATTATGGCCGTCCCTAGGGACGTTCCAAGACTCTGCCTTAAAAAATGAAACACAGCAAACGAACAGGCAAAAACACCCATGACCTTGGGGTTTATGAGAAAATGATCCCCCCCGATCGCTTTGTCCCAATATCAATGCCAGTGGCAACAAGGCTTAATGAAATATTTGGGTTAAAACCGCCAGTGATTTTGGTTGTTTAAATCCTTGTATATGGTACTGATAGTACCGCAATAATAGCGCTAATAAAGCTGCGCGTTCTGCTTTAGTGATCGGCATCTGGACACACGCCTCGAGTGTGGTTTCGTCCAAAACGCAAAGGGCATGAGACAAAGGCAAAGAGGCCATTTCGTCGGCCTGATTTTGTGCCTGAAAAACACCATCACTTGTCTTGAAGTAAGCCCCTTCAGTCCGGTCAAAATCTGGATAAAACCCCAAGAAGCGGGTCAATTCCAACAATATTTTGAGGTGGTGATTTGCTGGTCTTTCCGCCTGGTCAAGGTTCACAAGCACGGCCGATAAAAACCCAAATAAGCTGGGGTTTGATTCATGCTCTTGGATGCTCATTTTTAAAATCTCAGCCAAGAACATGACCAATGAACTTTTGACAATGTCCGTGTGCAAGGTGGCATAATTAACGATGACTTTGGCTTCAACGAGCCGCTCCAAAGTACCCTTGTCTTTGTGGATCGCCTCCAAACTTAACTGGGTTAATGGCTGAAACATGGCCGGCCTGAGTGCGCCTCTTCTGGATTTAAAAACCCCCGGAAGCATGTAGGTTTTTAATCCCGTTGATTCGGTAAAACAGCTGACAATCATATCTGCTTCGCCATATTTGACGCTCGTCAGAACAATTGCCCGGGTGGAGACCCGCATCAGCGAATGATCATTATTTTGAGCACTTTGGTCTCAATGGCATCCTGTGCCGTTATCAATACGAAGTAGACCCCGGAAGCCACTTTGTACCGCCCGAATGCACGGGTGTCCCATAAGACGCTCCCGCCTTGGCTCGTGGCTTCATGAACCAAATTACCCCCAACATCTGTGATTTTAACGGTTGCTCCAGAACTCAGACCATCAATGGTCACCGATCCAGTGAAATTGGGACGCACTGGGTTTGGAAAAACGTACGCATTAGCCAAATCATCTCGGCCTTCGGTCGCCGTGCCTTCAAAAGCTACTAAACCTTTGGTTGTGGCAAAATAAACGCGCCCGGTGCTGTCATCAATTGCGATATCCTGAACATTATTAGACGGCAATGGTGAGTTGTCTTTGGTAAAACGCAGCAAGGTTTCTTGCCCATTAGACGATACGTAAAAAACCCCTGAACTGGCCGTCGCAATCCATTTGTTATTGGAGCCATCAACTTCAATATCGGTCACCGATTGCTGAAAAAGCAGTTCTTGAGCGACTCCATCTTCGAGGATGATAATCGATTGTGCCTGAGTGGTATTGCCATTCTGGAAAAACCCGTTCACATTGTATAATACTCTCAAGCCTTCTCTTGTTCCTATCCATAAGCGATTGGAAGTGTCAAAAGCGAGCGTTCTCACATCTGTAGAGGGCAAATTTCCGTTACCCGCGCCCTCGGTAATTCGATTAAAGCTATTATTAGTCGGGTTGAACCCTATGAGCCCATTTTGCGCAGAGCCAAAAAATACATACCCTTCTCGGCTCACTTGAACATCCGTTAAGGCCAGCTCATCTTCGGGATTAATGATATCGGTAAGATCAACTCTACCCATCTGTCCCGTTGGCGATAAGCGCACCAAACCTTCATCAACCTTGGTCTGTACGAACCACATATTATTGTCCCGATCGAAATCTGCACCATAGACCCGAAGACCTGCTGCTGGGTTGTCTGTAGGGGGCGCTAAGGGACTGTTCGAAGCATCATATAAAATCTCAGGAGCGCCATTATTGACTTTTAACAAGCCAAACTGAAATGAAGAGCAAAACACTTCGTCCGGATTTTTGGGATTGATTTTTACATTGACAATATCACTTGCCCCTAAGAGCTCGGCGGCAGGGATGTTGTGCCACAACTCATCTTTGTATTGACTCAAACCACGATAACTCAAAGGATAGGGATTAAAACTTACTGTGACCTCTCCAAAACCTACCCATAATTGTCCGGGAGACGTGTCAATCGCAAAAGGGTCGTTTCGAATGGGCCCAAGAGGTACTATCGTTTCTAAAGTTTGATTTCCACTGGTTTTACGCAACAATCCGTTTTCGTTTGTTCCCGCATAAATAACCTCAGCAAAACCAAGTCCGACCGTCCATTGATCCTCTAAATCATTGGGAAATACTAAACTATTGAGCGGATTAAAATCGGCGCCATAAGTATACACCGCACCTTCTGTGGTAATGGTTAGGACGTTCAAATTGACCCGAAAATCGACAATAGGATCTGAGCCGAAGTCGGCCATGAGCTCAGCCGGCTCTGGGGCCAGCCTTAAGACTCGCTGGTTGGTCCGTGCAAAATAAACCGCGTCATTGAGTGTTTGAATGCCTGTTACCCCGCCTTGAACCACGGATTCCCAGGAATTATAGTCAATCAGGTCCGGTCCGTCCAAAAGTGCTCTTTTGACCCCGCTCTGGGCTGAGGCCGCATAAATATAGGGGTCGAGTATGGTCGTCTGCGAGACACTCAAGGTACTGCCAAGGGCTCCAATATAGTAAGTGTCCCCGAACTCTAAGGCATTGAGGTCATAAACGGAAATCCCGTAATCGGTAGCGATATACAACTGCGCGCCGTACTCATAAAAATGATTAATTCTTTTGATGTTTGGCGGGATGCTCGGTTTTTCCAAAATATCAACAATCTGCACGACCTGATCGCTATTGTCGCTTAATAATTCGATCAGCCCATTGTCGTGGCCAATCATCAGTAAGCCATAAGTTTGGCTGTAGTGAATTTCTGTTATGGATTCGCCACTTAATCCATTGATGGTTGTTAAGGTTTCTATGTCCCCCGACCATATGTCAAAAGAATATACCGCATTTTCGGAAGCGACATAGATTCGGTCTTCGCTTTGCGCGACATCTTTTATCGATACAAACGAGAAAAATCCGGTCCAGGTATCCTGATAATCTTGGGCATATGTTTGCCCCATACACCATAACCCTAAAATCCAAAAAAGATGTTTCATGAGCACGCTTATCCCTGATTAAGAACAGCGTAAATTACTATTTATTGTAGAAACCCCATAAGGCTCGCGGAGAAATCTGTTGGTAAAAAATAAAATGCCAAAAGTTCCCTTTCGGGAACTTTTGGCATGATACATTTTGTCGGATTTATAGGTCTAGACGACCCCTTGAGCCATCATCGCTTCAGCAACTTTGACAAATCCAGCGACATTAGCCCCTTTGACGTAATCCACGTAACCATCTGGCTCAGTGCCGTAGGTCACACAAGCTTCGTGAATGGCATTCATAATGTGGTGTAGTTTCTGGTCCACTTCTTCTCTGGTCCAATTCAGTCGCAAAGAGTTTTGAGACATTTCTAATCCAGAGGTGGCGACCCCTCCTGCGTTTGATGCCTTTCCTGGGCTGAATAATATCTTGGCCTTTTGAAAAACCGCTACAGCCTCTGGAGTGCAAGGCATATTAGCTCCTTCTCCAACACAAAAACAACCTTGGTCTATTAATTGGTGCGCATCGGCACCATCCAATTCGTTCTGAGTGGCACAAGGCAAGGCCACATCACAAGCGATTTCCCAAGGACGCTTATTGGCCACAAATGTAGCATGAGGATACGCATCGAGATAGCCACTAATACGACCCCGTTTTTCATTTTTGAGTTCCATGACAAAGGCCAACTTCTGAGCATCAATACCTTCTTGGTCATAAATGTACCCAGAGGAGTCTGATAAGGTTACGACCTTGGCGCCCAATTCGGTTGCTTTTTCGGCAGCATATTGGGCTACATTACCAGACCCTGAAATCACGACTGTTTTGCCCTCTAAAGAAGACCCTTTGGTTTTGAGCATGTTTTGGGCAAAATAGACGTTGCCATATCCGGTCGCTTCAGGACGGATTAAAGAACCTCCATAACTCATGCCTTTGCCGGTCAAAACACCGGTGAATTCATTACGCAAGCGTTTGTATTGACCAAACATATAGCCAATTTCACGGCCTCCTACGCCAATATCTCCAGCTGGCACATCAGTGTTGGCACCAATATGGCGGGATAATTCGGTCATAAAACTTTGACAAAAACGCATGACTTCGGCATCACTTTTTCCTTTAGGATCAAAATCGCTTCCGCCTTTACCGCCACCCATAGGCAAGGTCGTTAGGCTGTTTTTGAAGACTTGTTCAAACCCCAAAAACTTGAGAATGCTCAAATTAACGGACGGGTGAAAACGCAAACCGCCTTTGTAAGGCCCTATTGCAGAGTTAAACTCAATTCTGAACCCACGGTTCACCTGAATTTCTCCAGCCGCATCCGTCCATGGCACTCTAAAAATAAGGGTGCGTTCTGGCTCGACCATGCGCTCTAATAACTTTTTGTTTTGATAGCGCTCATTTTGAGCGATAAAAGGAATCACCGTTTCGGCGACTTCGGTTACGGCCTGAATGAATTCAGGCTCATTTGGGTTTTTTGCTGCTACTTGAGCAATAAAATCTTCGATTAGGTTTTTCACAAATGATTGTTTAAATGGACAAAAAAAGCTTTGTTTATTGGTTATTCACTAAAATATGCTCTGTGATGCTCTTTTATTTTGCGATAATTGCAAAAAATTACCTTCATTTTGGTCGATACAAATATAAATCACTTCTCTTGATCTTGATGGTTTTTTTATAAAATAGTTAGTTCAAAATAAAGACTGCTGAGTTGTCTCTATTTTTTTATCTTTGACTGCAAGACATATGCTCTCGAGCCTATCCATGAAAATAAAACTAATCACATCCTAAACTTGCTTGCTTTTGGTCTTTCCCGCAAAGGGTTTTGGTCAAATTTTTGGCACATTCTCAAATGAGATCGGCATTTTGACGGGGCCTGTAGCTTTTTATGGTGATTATGGTCAGAGAAACAACATCGCCACCAACATTGGAAATACTGGCTGGGGTTTTGCCTTGGCGCATTACATCAACTTTGCCTACCGTGCTGACTGTAAGTGTTATAACCGAGATACTTATTTTAACGACCGTTTTAAAGTGCGTACCGAAATCACCTTCCACAAAACCAACTTTGAACACTATGGACAGTGGGTTCAATCCTCGGCGACCTCTTTTGTGGCAGATCAGCTCAGGGCCATGAAAGGATCGAGTTCCGTATTTGACGTTGGGGCCCAGTTAGAATACCACCTTTTTAGCATCCGTGATTTTATGGCCGATGGCAAAAGATGGGCGCCCTATATCAGCACAGGAGTCCACTGGGTCGGGTTTGACCCCTATGCCTATAGCGACTTTGGCGCACTCAACACCCCGATTACCACCCCCGATAAATACTATTATAGTTTCCGACAAGCCGGTGGTTCTACTTGGAGCATCGTCACGAGTTTTGGGACACGCTACAAGATCAATAAGTCGATTGACCTCCTTCTAGATTGGCGTTGGCAATATTATTTTTCGAATTGGGTCGATGGGCTTAATCCACAACTTGATTACAACGTTCAGGCTCTTGGCCTAAACAACGGGGTTTCTGTACCCGAAAACAATGCCAACGATTGGATTTTTTGGCTCAATTTTGGTGGTGTCTTCTACCTGAATTAATTTTTATTTCCCGGGAATTTTCTTAGAGATGTCCATTGGCGCAATCGTCACAAAAACGACTTGCTCTTTTCTAAATTCACGAAGCACATTAGCTTATGAGCCCAGAAAAAGTCATCCTTTATGATCACACCGCGCTTGAGCTATCTAATCTAGTGCTTGCGCTAAATCCGCAATAAGATCTTCTGCGTCTTCTATCCCGACGCTCAAGCGGATCAAAGAATCCACCAAGCCCGTCTTTTCACGCTCCTCTTTGGGAATGCTGGCATGGGTCATGCTGGCGGGATGTCCGGCGAGGCTTTCGACGCCACCTAAGCTTTCTGCCAAGGTGAAGACTTTTAATCGTTCGACCGTGCGGATCGCACTCTGGAAATCGTTGCCTTTGGTAACAAATGAAATCATACCACCAAAATCACTCATCTGATCACGGGCCACATTATGATTAGGATGGTCCTCAAATCCTGGCCAATACACTTTTTCAACCTTCGGATGACTCTTGAGGTACTCTGCCACCACACGACCGTTTTCACAATGTCTTTGCATGCGCACGTGCAAGGTCTTGAGGCCTCTTAATACTAAAAAGCTGTCTTGTGGACCGCAGATGGCACCACTAGCGTTCTGGATAAAATACAACCGGTCTGCCAAGTCCTGGTCCTTAACAACCAAAGCACCCATAACCACATCGCTATGGCCGCCAAGGTATTTTGTAGCGCTGTGCATCACTATATCCGCCCCAAGGTCCAAAGGCTGTTGGAGGTATGGCGTGGCAAAAGTGTTGTCCACCGCCAAAAGTAATCCGTGCTTTTTGGCGACTTGCGCGCAAGCTTTGATGTCGATAATGTTCATCATCGGATTGGTAGGTGTCTCGGCCCAAATCATTTTCGTGTTCGGTGTGATCTGCGCTTCTATGGTCTGCATATCGGCCATGCCAACAAAATGAAATTTAATGCCAAAAGGCTCAAATATCTTGGTGAATAACCGATATGTCCCTCCGTATAGATCATTGGTCGAAATGACCTCATCTCCAGGTTTTAGCAATTTCATAACCGCATCAATCGCCGCAAGGCCACTGCCAAAAGCAAGTCCAAAAGACCCGTTTTCTATGCTTGCAAAAGCCGCTTCTAAAGCTGCCCTTGTCGGGTTATGGGTTCGTGAATATTCAAAACCCTTATGACCGCCCGGTGTGGTTTGTGCATAGGTCGAAGTCTGATAAATCGGGGGCATCACCGCTCCATAAGCTGGGTCGTGTTGTTGTCCTCCGTGTATTGTTTTGGTATTAAATTTCATAGCTTTTGGTATCAAAGAAACAAAAGTACATTTTCCTGATTCATTATAAAAACTATTGTATTTTTAACTGATGTCTTGCCAAAAATACATGCTATGGGGTCTATTGGCAATACTGCTCAATAGCTGTCAAAAATCCCCAAAAACCACCCATGCCTTGCGGACGATAACGGCACAGGAGCGGGCCATCTGCCGCGATGGTGGGTGCCCTGAATTCTCAGTTAGCTTTCCTTTTTTTGAAGGAGACGCGACCACCGCCACAAGGCTCAATCAGCAGATTTCCTCTTGGTTTATTGCCGCATTGTTTTTAGGGGACGATAACGCCCCCACAGCCAGTGATATAGGAGAAGCTCTAGACCAATACCTTCTGCTGGCCAGAGATTATCAAAGTGAATTTACCCCACGCAACAGTTATCGTGGTCAGTTAAACGCGGGGCTTTCATATCAAAATAAGTACCTGCTCTCGCTTTTTTTGTCCATAGAATTGAATCCCGTCCTTCACCCGAACAAGAGCCGCGGAGCCTATTTAAACTTTGACCAAATAACCGGGCGCCTGATCCCGCTGCAAGAACTCGTCTCCAACCCACAAGGTTTGAGCGATGTGATCCGTGTCGTTTCACAACAAAGGGCCTATGGAGCCGCTTTATCTGCCAAAGATGCGACAAATCAAATCTCCGTTTGGCAAATCAACCAATCGCTAGGGTTCGATGCCGATGGGCTCTCCATGGTTACCACAAACAAAGACCCGCGGCAAAACTTGCGTCTTGATGACCAAATAATACAGCTAACATGGGCACAAATCACCCCGTTTTTAAACCCTCAGTATTTTCGATGAAAAAAGTCTATTACCTTAACAGTTGCAGCACGTGTAAGCGTATTTTAAAAAACTTAGCATTATCGGCCGACTTTATCATGCAAGACATCAAAACAACTCCTTTAACGGCACAAGATGTGGCGCACCTCAAAAAATTAAGTGGTTCTTACAGTGCTTTGTTCAGTCGCCGTGCCAAGCTTTTTCAAGAACGGCAATTACAGAACGAAACACTCGATGAAGACCGCTATAAAGCGCTCCTGCTGGAACATTACACCTTCTTAAAACGACCGGTAGTGGTTGTTGGCCAAGATATTTTTATTGGGTCAGCCAAAAGTACTGTCGACAACTTACAACACCGTCTTGAAACAGAAAATTAAACTGAGGAATTTGGCATTGATGGCGGCCTCGGGCGCCAGCATTATTTATGGGGCCAACCATACCATTGCCAAAGGGCTAATGCCCGAAGTCATTCGGCCGCATGCCTTTATTTTGTTGCGTGTTGTTGGCGCAGCAATATTGTTTTGGCTCATCGCCCAATTCTTTCCAAAAGAACGTGTAGACAAAAAAGACCGGATGCTGTTTTTCTGGTGTGCTCTATTTGGCATGTCCATCAACATGACCTCTTTTTTCAAAGGCCTAGAATTGTCGACTCCTATTAATTCTTCCGTTGTCATCACCTTAGTTCCTGTAATTCTTTTGGTCTTAGGCCGGATATTTTTGAAAGAGTCCATTAGCGCCCTCAAGGCTACGGGAATTTTTATTGGTTTGGCAGGCGCATTAGGGCTTGTATTACTTGATGTGCCGACACAAACCAATGCCCCAAACATTCCTTTGGGCAACCTCTACTTTATGCTCAACGCATTCTCCTATTCCATTTACCTGATTCTGGTAAAGCCCCTCACTCATAAATACCATGCCATCACACTGATGAAGTATTTTTTTCTGATCGCTATTCCCTTGAATATCCCCTTGGGCTATCAAGAGTTTTCGCAGGTCGCCTGGACAAGCTTGAGTTTTGATTCGATTTGGCGGCTCTGTTTTGTGGTGGTTGCCACCACGGTACTGACCTACTTGTTCAATATTTTTGCACTGAAACAACTCAGCCCTTCGACCATTGGTGCCTTTATTTATTTACAGCCCATTATTGCGACAATTGTTGCCCTTGCCTCTGGCGTCGATCATTTGAATGCCATTCGTATTTTTGCAGCGCTATTTATTTTTGCCGGCGTCTACCTCAGCAGCAGACAGCGTCTCGGCAGTTAGGTCTTGTGGATATTCTCCAAAAGCCCTAAGGTCTTCTTTGGTGAGTTCGTGGAAATTTTCTGCCCTCGGGATCCCCTCCAAAAAGGTCCACATTTCGGCCATCGGTGGAGTCAACTTCCTGGTCTTTAAATCAATCCAGGCCCCCAACATACGGCAGCGCGCCAAATTTTGACCCGAATCATTATAAAAATTATGGACAAAAGAAAAGAACACCCCGTCCTGAGAATGTCCCGTTAGGGCCAAAGAAACCGTCACCGGACCACCGACCAATACTTCTTTAAAATAATGTATATGCTCATGCAGCACCACGGGACCTAGTGACAGCGCGCTAAGCCGGGATTGCGAAATGCCTTTTTCAGAAAAATAACTCATTCGCGTGTGGCTCATATAATCGACATAAGCACTGTTGCGTAGGTGGAGATTAGAGTCGATATCGCTCCAACGCATTTCAAATTTTTTTGTATACACTTACTTATATTTTAATGTAAATTTAGGCAATAATTTTCCGTCCAAGAAATGCCCCATATTCCCTCATCTTATCAACGCAAAGGCTGGCTAAAAAGTGGTCATTTATCGACCATTTATTCGGCCAAATTGCGGTGTATGGCGCCACTAAAATATGAGCGCGAACGCATCAACTTATCCGATGGAGATTTTGTCGATTTGGACTGGTCGTTCACCACAAAAACAGCCCAAGGGGCGGTGCTCTTGCTACATGGACTTGAGGGCAATGCACAACGCTCCTATATTGTTGGCCAAGCCCATGTGCTTTTGGCCGCCGGTTATGACATTTGCGCCATGAATTTTAGGGGATGCTCAGGACAAATGAACCAGAAAGTCGTTTCTTATAATGCGGGCAAAATTGACGATCTCGACGATGTCGTCCGTCACATAAAGCGCACCAAAGATTACGCTGAATTAACCGCCATCGGCTTTAGTTTAGGGGGGAGTTTACTTCTAAATTATTTAGGGAAAAACCTGGGGGCCCATGAGCACATCAAAAAGGCCGTTGCTGTTTCGACCCCATTAGATCTTAGTGCTTCGATGCAGCGTCTGAGCCAGCCCGATAACCGTATCTATCAGATCGCGTTTCTCCAAACCCTCAAGCAAAAATACCGACAAAAGCAACGTCAATTTCCTGATGATCTGCAGCGCAATGCCGCTCGGGCCATTCGATCCTTGAAAGACTTTGATGATCTATATACAGCGCCTATTCATGGTTATGCCAATGGCCAGGCGTATTATACCGCCAACAGTCCTATTGACTATTTGGACCAGATCAAGTGCCCGACCTTGATACTTAATGCGCAAAATGATACTTTTTTGTCTGCCAATTGTCTGCCAATTGCATTTGCGAAGGAAGCCAAAAACATTTATCTTGAAAGCCCAAAACACGGAGGTCACGTGGGCTTTTATACCTCCTCCAATATTTACTATAACGAGACACGTGCGCTCGATTTTTTAACCCATAAAATCTAAATTATGAAGTCTTGGCTCATTTTAATATCAGCAGCGGTCGTGTTTTTTTCTTGTGGCGATGCTGCCTCAAAAAAAGAACCCCTTAAAATAGGCATGTCCACGACAACGACTCCAGAGTCATCGAACCAAACAACATTGGCCCTAACCGGTAACGATGCCATGCAGTTCGACAAGAAGACTCTTGAAGCTTCTGCGGGAAAGCCCATCAAACTCACCTTTCGTCATGTAGGCAAAATGGACAAGCGTATTATGGGGCATAACTTTGTGCTGCTTAAGCCAGACACCAATATTGTTGGCTTCGCTAATCAGGCGGCTGCCAGCGGTGCCAAAACTGATTGGATTCCTAATGATGGTGTGGCGGTGATCGTGCATACCAAAATGCTTGGTGGTGGACAAAGCGATGTCATTATCTTTGATGCTCCAGCCCCTGGCGTTTATGATTTTATCTGTAGTTTCCCAGGGCACTCCTCGATGATGAGGGGTCAATTGATCGTGACCGAGTAAGCTCTTTATTGCTTTGACATCGCAAAAATAATGCGTAAATGACATTACCCGTGTAACAAAAAGGAGCTCAAATGAGCTCCTTTTTATATTCTAATTGTTTTAGCAAGTGCCTTCTATAGAGACATCACTTTCCCATTTCCGGCTTCGCTGATTGGGATACAACCATCATAAACACCTGGAACGGGATCATACCACAAGACATCTTCTCCTATAAACTCCATGCGCTTCCAGGCCCAAATAGCCAAACCGCGGATGCCTGTTAATAAACCATAGGTCATAGCTTCTGAGCTTGCTGTGGCATTGGGGTCTTCTTTTAAAGCCATTTGATAGGCCCACATTTCGCTCGAATAAGCCTCTTGCGTTTCTTTAGGCGCTTTCAGGTATTGCGACAATAGCGTGCGGAATTCTTCAGACTCTCCAGAGGCCAATTCTTCGCCGAATTGACTTTGAAAAACGGTTTCCAAAGCCGTAAATCCATTGCGAACACTTTTCTGTTGGCCACCGGCAGGTACCTTTGTGAATTCGTCTTCTAGAGCGGGCAGGTCCTCTGCAGAAACCAGCACGTCATTCCAATAAAGGTCCATGAATTTATGAACACCCATCGCGACTGCTCCTGGAACTTCAGGGTCACTAGGCAGCATGAGGTCTACCATCATTTTTAAGGCGTGACCTTGGCCTTGACTCAGAAACACGGGCGAAAATCCCGGGTTCTGGTTACAACTTTGCAATAAACTCAAGATGGTTGGTGTGGCGACCAAAGCACCGCTCCCCCATCCTATATTCCGTAAGGCTTGTCTTCTATCCATTAGGCTTCGTTTTTAAGTTGCGCAACCGCATGCGCGGCAGCACGGGCCGTAAAGGCCATATACGTTAGTGAAGGGTTCACGCAACTGGCCGAGGTCATGAATGATCCGTCCGTACAGTATACATTCGGCACGGCATGCAACTGATTGTTGCCATTACAAACTGATGTTTCTGGGTCGTGCCCCATTCGCGCTGTTCCCATCTCATGGATTCCTAATCCTGGTGCGCCCGGCTCATCCCATGGGCGAATATTGCTGTAGCCTGCTTTTTCAAGCATGTCCATCGCTTGCTGGACCATATCCTTCCGCATCTCGTATTCGTTTTCTTTCCATTCTGCGTCAAAGGTAATCGTAGGTAAGCCCCACTGATCTGTCTTGTCGTAGTTCAGTTCCATTTTGTTTTCGTGGTAGGGCAAGCATTCACCAAATCCCATCAGGAGCATGCTCCATTTTCCTGGCTCACTTACCGCAGTTTTCAAATCTTGGCCATAGCCCAGCTCCGCTACTAATTCTTCATACCGTCCACGTGAGGCGCCTCCTTGATATCCATACCCTCTTTTAAAGTTCGGTTGATCTGTCACACCGCCAATATTTCTAAATCGCGGAATATAGATTCCGTTGGGACGGCGTCCTTTGAAGTACTGGTCTTCGAATCCTTCAACATCGGCAAATGCCCCTGCTTTGAAGTGGTGGTCCATAATATTATGGCCAACCTCTCCTGAATCATTCCCCATTCCATTCGGGAAACGGTCGCTTTTGGATTGTAACAAAATGCCCGCTGTCGCAATGGAGGAAGCGCACAAGAAAATGACTTTGGCTTCGAACACCATTTTCTCTCCAGTGTCCGCATCGATTACGCGAACGCCCGTTGCCTTTTGTGTTTGTGGGTCATAAATGACTTCATGGACAATGGAGTTCGGTCTTAGGGTCATATTGCCCGTGCGCTCTGCGGCTGGCAGGGTCGAAGAGATACTGCTAAAGTACCCCCCAAAAGGACACCCACGAACACATCGATTGCGGTAAACACAATTCGAACGCCCTTCATGGGTCTTCTCTCCCGTAAGATGTGCGACACGACCAATAGTCAAGACACGACCATCGTCATAAGTATTTTCTATTTTTTCGCGTAAATCGCGCTCAGCGCAATTGAGCTCCATCGGTGGTGAAAACACACCATCAGGCAATACGTCTAATCCTAAAGCCTCGCCACTGACGCCGATGAATTCTTCGACCTTGTCATACCAAGGAGCGATGTCCTTGTAGCGCACAGGCCAATCGACGGCAATGCCATCGTTTTTATTAGCCTCAAAATCGAACTCACTCCAGCGGTAAGTTTGGCGCCCCCACATGATCGAGCGACCACCAACATGATATCCCCGTATCCAGTCAAATCGCTTGACTTCGTTATACGGATGGACAATATCATCGACAAACCAATGTGCTGAAACAGCATCGGTTGTATAGCCGGTTCGGGATTGCTTTACTTGTTTTTTTTGCTCTTCGACAGTTTGTCGGCCTTTAAACTCTAGATCCCATGGGTCAAGATTGGCCGTTGGGTAATCGTCTATGTGCTTGACCATTCTCCCTCTTTCGAGGACTAAGGTCTTGAGTCCATTTTCGCAAAGCTCTTTTGCTGCCCAGCCTCCGCTGATTCCAGATCCCACGACAATGGCGTCGAACTGTTCATTTGGATGTGTCATTATTCGGTAGTTTTATATTATGGTCGTTTGTGATTCTTTAATAGGGCCCAAAGAAAAAGGCAGAAAAAAGAACATTCGAATTTCATGTTATTTTCTCTATAATACAAACAAATTGGCTTTTATTGCTCCCGAAAATGGTCCCGAAAACGATTTCGAACTTTCAATTCTTGAGTTCTCTTTGCCCAATCAAACCTTTTCGACAAAAAAGATTTAACTTAGAACTCCTAATTAACCAATTTAATAATGAGAACCTATTATGAACCAAATCCTTCCTCTTCTTGTTGCTTTAACCATGATGACAAGCTGCAGTAACCCCGCTATTAAATCCGCTCCCGAGGCCGAAAACACCTCCACCGCACAAGAATTTAAAATCTCTTTAGCGCAGTGGTCCATCAATCGCCTTGTTTTTACAGGACAAGCCGACCCAATGGATTTTGCGGCTACAGCCAAGGATTTGGGCTACACCGGCTTGGAATATGTTAGTCAGCTATATGTGAGCGACCAAGTAAATTACCCCATGAAAGACCAAGGCCTTGATAGCATTCTAAAAGTCCTTAAACAACGCAGTGATGCCTTAGGCATGCAGAATGTTTTGATCATGGTCGATGGAGAAGGAGATCTTTCCGAAAATGACGAATCGGTCTCACAACAAGCTGTAGAAAACCATAAAAAATGGGTTGATGCGGCTGCTTTTTTGGGTTGTAAAGCGATTCGAGTGAACCTATTTGGCGCCTCAGATCGCCAAGAATGGGCAGCCAACTCCATCCGGTCTCTAGCAGCATTAAGCACTTATGCGGCCGAGCAAAACATCTCGATTTTAGTGGAAAATCATGGCGGTCATTCTAGTGATGCTAAATTGTTGGTCCAGGTAATGGAAGGGGTCGGCATGGCAAACTGCGGGACCCTTGTTGATTTTGGCAACTTTTGCATGCGCAGAGAAAATGACGCCCGTTGGGGCGCTCCTTGCGTCGAAGAATACGACCGCTATCTCGGTATCGAAGAATTGATGCCCTATGCTCAAGGCGTTTCTGCCAAATCCTATGCCTTCGATGCTAACGGTGAAGAAACCAGTATGGACTTTAGCAAAATATTAGGTCTGGTAAAAGATTCCGGATTTTCGGGATTCATAGGTGTCGAGTTTGAAGGCCAGGTCGAAGATCCGCTTCCAGGGATGTTAGCCACCAAAACACTCATCGAAAAAACATTAGCACTTTAACCCGTCTTAATTATGAACGCAACCACTCGCTTTCAACTGTCCTTCATGATGTTTCTCGAATTTTTTATTTGGGGCGGATGGTTTGTCACCATGGGCACTTTCTTAGGGAATAATTTAGGCGCCACAGGCGCAGAAACCGGAATGGCTTATTCCACACAATCGTGGGGGGCTATTATTGCTCCATTTATTATAGGCCTTATTGCCGACCGCTTTTTTAATGCCGAACGCATTCTTGGCGTCCTGCACCTTATAGGTGCCCTGCTGATGTATCAAATGTATTTAGCAACTGACTTTGCCGCATTTTATCCCTATGTCTTAGGCTACATGATCGCCTATATGCCAACACTGGCATTGGTCAACTCGGTATCCTTTAACCAAATGAAAGACCCTGCGAAGGATTTTTCTCTTATCCGCGTTTGGGGCACAGTAGGTTGGATTGTGGCAGGCTTGGCCATCAGTTATCTTTTCCACTGGGATCCGAATCCAGAAATTGCTGGGGACAAGGGGATGTTGCAAAACACCTTCCTTATGGTGGCTGTTGCTTCGGCCGTTCTGGGCTTATTTAGTTTTTCATTGCCAAAAACACCACCCCAAGCCAATGACGGAAGCCGTCTATCTTTAGGTGATATTTTAGGTCTGGATGCGCTCAAATTGCTCAAAGACAGAAACTTCTTGATCTTTTTTGTCTCTTCGATTCTTATTTGCATTCCGCTTGCCTTCTACTACCAAAACGCCAACCCGTTTTTGTCCGAAATTGGTGTGGAGAATGCTACAGGCAAAATGACCATTGGTCAAATTTCTGAGGTATTATTCATGTTATTGTTGCCGTATTTTTTCAAAAAATTCGGATTTAAAACAACCATATTGGTGGGTATGCTTGCGTGGGCCTTGCGTTATATTCTCTTTGCCTACGGCAACTCTGGTGAATTGGCCTTTATGCTCCTCTTTGGCATTGCCTTGCACGGGATTTGTTATGACTTCTTCTTTGTTTCAGGGCAAATCTATACCAATAGTAAGGCTGGAGAAAAAGTAAAAAGTGCTGCACAGGGCCTCATCACCTTGGCCACCTATGGGGTGGGCATGTTGATTGGCTTTTATATCGCTGGAAAAATAACCGATGCGCATGTTGTTGATCAGGGTCACGACTGGACCGCAATTTGGCAATTACCGGCGCTATTTGCAGTAGCTGTATTTGTTATTTTTGCCTTGTTTTTTAAGAATGAATCTATCGATTACAAAGAATAGTTTATGAGTAAAAAGATACGTTGGGGTGTCCTTGGTGGCGGCGGAGATTCACTCATTGGTGTCCTGCATCGTGTGGCCGCTTCTATGTTTGATGCTTATGCCTTAACCGGTGCTGTGTTTAATCCAGATTATGCCTTGAACAAGGCCTTTGCCGAAGAAATCGGGCTGCCATTGGACCGGATTTACCCGGATTTTGATACCATGGTGGCGGAAGAGCTAAAACGCCCAAAAGACGAGCGCATACAGGTGTTTTCTGTACTCACGCCAAACTTTCTGCATTTTCCAATGGCCAAAAAGCTTATGGAAAATGGGTTTCATGTGATCTGTGAAAAACCCATGACCATGACCCATAGTGAAGCGCTGCTCTTGGCACAATTGCATCAAGAACACGGCGTCCACTTTGCTTTGACACACACCTACACGGGTTATCCCATGGTGCGTCAGATGAAAAGCATGATTGCTGATGGTGCCATTGGTGCGGTGCAAAAAGTTGATGCCCAGTATTACCAAGGCTGGATTAATTCCATCATCCACGACCAGGAAAAGCGACAGGCCACCTGGCGCTTACAACCCGATAAATCCGGCATCAGTTGCTGTATGGGTGATATTGGGGTGCACGCCTACCAGATGCTTGAGTTTGTCACCGGCCTAGAGGTCCAATCTGTTTTGGCAGATCTAAATCACTTGTACCAGGACAACCAAATGGATATTGATGGGACTGTTTTGCTTCGATTTGGACCACATGTCAAAGGTGTTTTACGCGCAAGTCAAATTGCTACAGCCGAAGAAAATAATTTTACCATTGCCATTTATGGCCAAACCGGCGCGCTGAAGTGGGCACAAGAAAACCCCAATTATCTTCACTATCTCAAAGACAATCAGCCTGCGCAAGTCTTAAAGCCTGGGCATGGATATAACTCAGCATTTTCGTTGGATGGGACCAAATTACCGCCAGGGCATCCCGAAGGTATTTTTGATGCCATGGGCAATATTTACAAAGGAATGGCCAAAGCTGTTCGCGGCGAAGACTATGTGCCTGGGGAATTTCCGAGCATGTCCGATGGTGTTCGTGGTATGAAATTTATTGAAACTACGGTGGACTCTCATCGCGAGGGAAACATCTGGAAAAGCTTATAAACCATTATGATGAAAACCATTAAAGGACCTGCTGTATTTCTGGCTCAATTCATGGACAATAAAGCGCCTTTTGACTCGCTCGAGGGCTTATGTCAATGGGCTGCTGATTTGGGGTACAAAGGGATCCAAATACCAACCTGGGAGTCCCGATTGATCGATCTCACCGCAGCAGGTTCCAGCAAAGATTATTGTGACGAGCTCAAAGGTAAAATCAACAGTTTTGGTTTGGAGATTACAGAGTTGTCTACACACCTTCAAGGTCAATTGGTTGCAGTCCATCCGGCTTATGACCTAATGTTTGATAATTTTGCTCCGGATGATTGCAAAAACAACCCGAAAAAACGCACCGAATGGGCCAGAGCACAACTCATCAGTGCCGCAAAGGCGAGCAAGCATCTAGGCCTCACGGCTCATGCCACATTTAGCGGATCGCTGCTTTGGCATACGTGGCACCCATGGCCACAGCGGCCTGCTGGTTTAGTGGAGATGGGTTTTGAAGAATTAGCCAAACGCTGGCTTCCATTGCTCAACACTTTCGAAGAAAATGGTGTGGCAGTTTGTTACGAAATTCATCCTGGCGAGGACCTTCACGATGGCGTGACCTTTGAACGATTCCTAAAGGCTACCGGAAATCATAAGGCCGTAAATATCCTTTATGACCCAAGCCATTTTGTACTCCAGCAATTGGATTACCTTACTTACATTGATCATTACCATGAGTTTATCAAAGCCTTTCATGTCAAAGACAGTGAGTTTTTGCCCGATGGAAAACGCGGTGCCTTTGGTGGTTATGGCGATTGGAAAGACCGTGCTGGGCGATACCGCTCTTTGGGTGATGGTCAAATCGACTTCAAATCTGTCTTTAGCAAACTGACCGAATACGGCTGTGATGTTTGGGCAGTAATGGAATGGGAATGCGTGATCAAGAGTCCCGAGCAAGGCGCTCGAGAAGGCGCAAAATTCATACAGAATCATATTATTGAAGCCACTCAAAAACGTTTTGACGACTTTGCCGGCGCAGAAATTGACCAAGATCACCTTAAAAGAATACTTGGCTTAACCTAAAATAGCATGCCGACGTAACGACGTCTCTGGCTGGTTAAAATGTCTCCAAGACCCAGCCCCAAGAATGTACTAAGCCCTTGCTTATGATGGGGCCTGTTTTTGGTATATTGGAGCATAACTTTATTTAAAACCAACTATTATGAAACAACTATTCCGTATTATTTTTGTCAGTATGAGCCTTGTCGCCTGCCAAAACAACCAAACCAAAAACGCACCCGAAAACACCAATGAGATGACTGTAGAACAAAGCACATGGGAAATCCTATTTGACGGCACTAATTTCGATCAATGGCGCGGGTATCTCAAGCCAGGTATGTCCGAACAATGGTCAATCGCAGACAGCGCCATGGTCTTTACGCCAGGGGCTGAAGGGGGGCAAAACATTATTACCAAAAACACCTATACCAGCTTCGAACTTTCTCTAGAATGGAAGATCGCAGAAGGGGGTAACAGTGGTATTTTTTGGGGTGTTCACGAAAACCCGGAATACCCAGAAGCCTATCAATCAGGACCAGAGATTCAGGTGCTCGACAATGAGCGTCATCCCGATGCTTTTGTTGGCGAGGGCCGACACACTGCTGGTGCTTTGTACGACATGATCGCCCCGAGCGATGACTACACCAACCCTGCGGGGCAATGGAATCAGGCTGTCCTCAGAATTGATCAGGAAAACAATCAAGGAACCAGCATCATGAATGGGCAGGTCATCGTTGAATTCCCGCTGCATGGTCCTAAATGGGAGGCTATGGTCGCTGCTTCAAAATTTGCAGATTGGCCCGTATTCGGCAAATTCGCTACTGGCCATATTGGGCTCCAAGACCATGGTGATGTCGTGGCGTATCGCAACATCAAAATCAAACGTCTGGACTAATTTTTTGGCATGCCTGCATTAATTTCATCAGTAGAGTTGTCCCCAGAACAACAATTATTGTTCGGTCTTGGTTACTGTGTTTTCATGTTGTTGCTTTTCTTAATTTTTAAGGCGTTTCCCCCAAAAAAGATTAATGCCCTTTATGGTTATAGAACGCAGCGCTCCATGGCCAATCAGAATGTTTGGGAGGTGGCTAATACCTTCTCAATGCAAGTCATGATCAAGGTCTCCTTATGGAGCTTTGGGTTCCCTGTTGTCTTTTATTTCTTGATCCCTGAGTTCAATGTTCTGGGGGTTTGTATCGGGAACACATTACTTATTTTGTACAGTGTTTTACTCACCGAGCGCCACCTTAACAGGCACTTTGATAAAAAAGGGAATCCGAAATAAGGCCACAGTCCATGTTGATATTTTGTACCTTTACACCTAATTTAATGGCCTTATGATTTATTCCATGACCGGTTTTGGCAAAAGTGTTTTACAAATGCCCTCCAAAAAATTGACTGTTGAAATTAAATCCCTGAACAGCAAAGGGATTGATCTCAGCACGAGAATACCCAGTCAATACCGCGAAAAAGAACTGCAAGTAAGAGATTTTGTGGCCAAGGCCCTGCAGCGTGGAAAAATCGATGTTTCTATTTTTATAGAAACAACCGGGAGTCAAACAAAGACCGGAATCAATAATGAGCTCATCACCTCCTATATGGAGCAGTTGAGTCATTTGGCCCCAGGCGACGATATTGATTACTTAAAGATTGCTATTCGCCTACCTGAAGCCATGAGAACCGAGCGTGAAGAACCCGACGAAGCTCTTTTTGAACAAATCATGAGTGGCGTTCAAGAGGCGGTCAATGAACTCATCACCTACCGAAAAGATGAAGGCCAAGTCTTGGAACAAGATTTCAAACAACGGATCGGTCAGATTGGCCAACTCCTTGTCAAAATTCAGGAATTAGACGGCCAACGCATCCCCAATGTTAGAGAGCGCTTGACCAAATCCTTGGAGGAACTTGAGCAAAATATAGATCAAAATCGCTTTGAACAAGAGCTTATTTATTATCTCGAGAAGTACGACATCACCGAAGAAATTGTGCGCCTGGACAATCATCTTAATTATTTTATGGAGAACTTAGCCTCTGGGGATTCTAACGGTAAAAAACTCGGCTTCATCACTCAAGAAATAGGACGAGAAATCAATACGATCGGTTCCAAATCAAATTTTGCGCCGATGCAGCAGGCAGTGGTTCAAATGAAAGACGAACTCGAAAAAATAAAAGAACAAGCGCTAAACGTTCTCTAATGAAACCCTTAGGCAAACTTATTGTGTTTTCAGCCCCATCAGGAAGCGGCAAGACTACCATCGTTCGTGAACTACTCAAAGATCCTGAACTAAACTTGTCCTTTTCTATTTCTGCGACCTCAAGAGCTTCACGCGGTCAGGAGCAAAACGGCGTCGATTATTTGTTTTTGACACCAGAAGATTTTAAACATAGGGCAGAGCAGGGCGCGTTTCTCGAATGGGAAGAGGTTTATCCTGATCATTTTTACGGCACGGTCAAAGCGCATGTACAGCGCCTTAGAGAACAAGGTATTAATGTCTTATTTGACGTCGATGTCAAAGGAGGTATCGCTATAAAAAACGTCTATCCGGAAGACACCTTGGCTATTTTTGTGATGCCCCCAAGTATTGAGGAACTCAAAAGACGCCTTGAATCACGTGGAACTGAATCCCTAGAAAAAATTGAGATGCGCATGGCTAAGGCGGTTCAAGAAATGACCCTGACGCAGTTTTTTGACCAATGCTTGGTCAATAACGAGCTAACACAGGCCGTAGGCCAGGCAAAAGCACTCATCCTCAATCATACCGAATAAATGGACGGTAAAGGCAAAACCATTGGGCTCTTTTTTGGCACCTTCAACCCGATTCATTTGGGGCATTTGAATTTGGCCCATTATTTTGCAGAATTCGGTGGTTTGGACCAAGTATGGTTTGTCATCACACCACTTAATCCTTTAAAATCCAAACAGAGTCTGCTCCCCGACATCCATCGTGCAGCACTTGTAGAACAAGCCGTCGAAAAATACCCCAGGCTCAAGGCTAGTCGTATCGAATTTAACTTGCCGCAACCCAATTATACCGCCACCACCTTGGCGCATCTTCAAGAACAATTTCCAGAACATCAATTTGCCCTCATTCTTGGAGAGGATAACTTATATGGTTTTCGCAAATGGAAGAATTACCATTGGATTCTCGAGCATTTTCCTCTTTATGTCTATCCTCGGCATTTTGAGGGAAAACCTCATCAGGATCTCAGCATGCCGGGTACCATTCACCGGGTTGACGCTCCTGTTTTTGAAATTTCAGCCACATTTATACGCCAAGCCATCAAAGAAGGTCGGGATATACGCCCCATGCTTCCCGAGTCTGTTTGGACCTATATAGATGAAATGAACTTTTATAAATAAAAACCGCCTTATTTGACGGATCAAACAAGGCGGCTTCAACTAACTAAACAACCAATCAAAAAAATTACTTTTTTGGTGATGCCACATGGGCATCATTTCTAACAACATATTAATAACGCTGGTCTGCTCCCGAGATTGTTGGCCAAATCACAATCTAATGTTAAACTTTTTAAGCGCCTCATGCTGCCTGGGGTGTTGGATCAGGCCTAAAAAATAAGGCTAGCCCTCTAAGGCAAAGACTATTTGTGTAAATTTGATTTATGAATGACCAAACAACAAGACCTCAACCGACCTATGGCGTCATTGGCGGTGGCAGCTGGGCAACAGCAATTGTCAAAATACTTTGCGAAACGCAAGAGCAGGTGGGCTGGTACATGCGAAATACCTCAGCTATAGAACATATTACCTCTGAAGGCCACAACCCTAATTACCTCAGCTCTGTCGAATTCAATACACCCCAACTCCTATTAAGTAACGACATCAACGAAATTATCGGCCTTGCCGACACCATTATTCTTGCCATTCCTTCAGCGTTTATCGAAAGTGAGCTGCAAAATATCACGGTCTCATTAGAAGGTAAAAGGTTCTTTTCTGCCATAAAAGGCATTGTTCCTCAAAGTAATCTGATCGTAGGTGAGCATTTAAATGTTCACTATAATATCCCCATAGAATCCATCGGAGTCATCACTGGTCCTTGCCACGCAGAAGAAGTCGCTCTAGAGCGTCTATCCTTTCTCACCATAGCTTGTATGAATAAGAAGCAGGCGATTCGGGTCAGTAGTGCCATGAGTTGTGCCTATATCAAATGCACCATAAGCGATGACATCATCGGGACCGAATATGCCGCCATGCTCAAAAACATCTACGCCTTAGCGGCAGGCATCGCCCACGGACTTGGTTATGGCGATAATTTTCAGAGTGTTCTCATGAGTAATGCTATTCGCGAAATGAAAGGCTATGTCAAAAAGGTGCATCGTATGAAGCGCAATATCAACGACTCGGCATACCTAGGTGATTTGTTAGTGACGGGATATTCCCTTTTTAGCCGTAACCGAATGTTTGGCACGATGATCGGCAAAGGCTATACCGTCAAAAGTACCATGATGGAAATGAATATGGTGGCAGAAGGTTATTACGCAGCAAAAAGCGCTTACCTCCTCAACGAAAATAAAGGAGATGACAAGGCTAAAACACCAATCATCAATGCAGTTTACAGCATCCTTTACGAAGGCAATGCACCTAAAAAAGTCTTTAAAAAGTTGATAGAAAAACTAGACTAATCGGTCTGGTTTTGTTAGAAGCTACTCTTGAATTGCTCTAGAAAACGGGTGTCGTTTTCGCTCAACAAGCGAATATCAGGAATTTGGTGGAGCAATAGTGCAATTCGATCAATCCCCATACCAAAAGCAAAGCCAGAGTATTCGTTAGGGTCAATGCCACAATTTTTGAGCACATTAGGATCGACCATTCCGCAGCCCATAATTTCGAGCCAGCCTGTTCCTTTAGTCATTTTATAATCTGTTTCTGTTTCTAATCCCCAATAGACATCCACTTCGGCACTAGGCTCAGTAAAAGGAAAATACGACGGCCGCAACCTTATTTTGGAGGTGCCAAAAAGTTCAGTAGTAAAATAAGAAAGCGTTTGCTTTAGATCCGCAAAGCTCACCTCTTTATCAACATATAGTCCTTCTATTTGATGAAAGAAACAATGAGAGCGGGCCGATATCGCTTCATTGCGATAAACGCGTCCTGGCGAAATGGTTCGGATGGGTGGCTTATGCTCTTCCATGTAACGCACTTGCACCGATGAGGTATGTGTTCTGAGCAGAATGTCTGGATCGGTCTGGATAAAGAATGTGTCCTGCATGTCTCTTGCCGGGTGGTGTTGTGGAAGATTTAATGCCGTAAAATTATGCCAGTCATCTTCAATTTCAGGTCCTTGGGATACGTTAAACCCAATGCGTGAAAAGATTTCAATAATGCGGTTCTTGACTAGGGAGATCGGGTGCCTTGCTCCCAAGGCCATCGGCATACCGGGGCGCGTCAGATCACCATATTGACCCTGAGTAACTTCTCGTCCTTCGATAGCGTCCTTGAGGCTTGCCACACGGGCTTCGGCGGCAGACTTAAGCTCATTTACGGCCTGACCAAAGCTTTTCTTTTGGTCGTTGGGCACGCTCTTGAAGGCCGTGAAAAATTCATTTAAAATTCCTTTCTTGCCCAAATACTCAATACGAAATGCCTCCAAAGCATCCGGGGCTTCGGTATGAAAAGAATGGACTTTTGCGATATGGTCTTTTATCTGATCGATCATGAGGTGGACGAGATTTCAGGCGTAAAAATACGGATTTTCTCAGAACTTAATCGAGGACTTTGTGGTCTAAAAAATACTGGACAATGGCTTCTTTCATAAGTACAGACTGTTCTCCTGCTTTTAAAGCAGGCAGTTGCTCTAAATTCTTGTAATGAGGCCACCCCTGTTCATCGACATAATCGAAGGCATAATACCCGTATGGCTCAAGCACCTTACATATAGCAATGTGCATTAAATTGAGCTTTTCGTCCTTCTTAAAACTTCGGTGAATTTGTCCGAGCTCTTGTACACCGACTAAGTAAATAATCGCATCCAAATCCAGAGCATCCCCATCTGAAAATTGAGCACTCAGCTTTTGTACTAATTTTTCCCAGCGGGACTTTAATAAGGCATCTCGAGACATATGAGCACAAAAATAAGACGAATTAATTCGATTTGCTAAGAAATCCTATCTTTACCAATATCTCGCTATATGAATCGTGTTGATCTCATTCTGGTTGTCGTTTTAGCCGTCTCATTTTTGTGGGGATTTCGCAAAGGGCTTGTAGCAACTTTAGCTTCTTTGATTGGCTTGGTTCTGGGGGTCTACTGCGCCCTCAATTTTTCAGAATTCACCGCGCACTATTTAAATCTGTGGTTCTCTTGGTCTGCTCGATCGGTCAGTTGGATCAGCTTTATCACCACTTTTTTGGCAGTCGTTATTGGGGTGAGCTTTTTGGGCAAAGCCCTAACCAAGTTGATGGGCCTGATCGCGCTGGGATTGTTCAATAAGCTTTTGGGGGGCTTGATATATACCCTGCAAATGATGTTTCTGTGTAGCCTTTGTATTTGGTTTCTCAACGCTCAGAATCTTTTAGAGAGCAAAGGCATCAAAACAGCAACAGAAGCGTCGCGCATATATCCGTTTGTCGCCGACATGGCGCCTAATGTCTGGCCAAAAATAAAAGGGTTTGTTCAAAAAACAAATACCGAAGAAACAGATTCGCATCCAGGCCAGCAATAGCGATTTGCCGCGCTTTATCAAGCTTTTTAATCCAGCCTCTTTATGGCTTCAAGGGCTTCCTGATAATTAACAAAGACATCCGCCTGTGGAATCACTCCAGGAATTAAATCAATGGTATGCATCATAAGACTCGGCTGTTTTTGTAGTCCAACGATAAACACTCTCACTTCACGACGGGCCAATTCGTGGAGCACTTCTTCAAAGGCGTAAAGGCCTGACTGGTCCATATAAGGCACCTCTTGCATTTTCACAATAATGATTTCCGCATTGGACGGTATCTTTTTGGCCAATAGCTGAAAAGCTGATGTAAACCCAAAAAATAAGGGGCCTTTAAGTTCTTTGACAAAAATATTGTGTTTTAAATTCGGGACCCTTTCTTGATTGGTGAGGTCTGATGATTCTGAGATTTGACTGGGATCTAAGGGAAGCACTTGAGACATACTCGTGTTGAGATCGCCAATTTTTTTCATAAAAATCAGGGTCGCCAAGACAAAGCCAATACCTACTGCATAAACAAGGTTCCAAAAAACGGACAGCACAAGGACGACCAACATCACGACCACTTCATTCTTAGGCATTTTTGGGATGGCTCTAAGTCCTCTATAATCCATAACACCAATCCCTACGGTCACCAAAATTCCAGCCAGCACTGCCGCAGGAATTAATGAAGCCACAGGGCCGGCCAACAACAAAACAGACAGCAATAATAACGACGCCGCCATGCCCGAAAGTTTCTGGGTTCCACCGGCATTAATATTTACAACTGTTCGAATGGTTGCTCCTGCCCCTGGCAGACCGCCAAAAAGAGCAGCAACGCTGTTTCCTATACCTTGACCAATCAATTCTTTATTGGGGTCGTGTTTGGTCCGTGTCATATTATCCGCCACAACAGAGGTCAGCAAAGAGTCAATGGCTCCTAAAAAGGCAAGTGTCAGCGCTGTAAAAAAATATGGTGACAAATCAGAAAAGCCCACTTCGGAAAAAATAGACCATTGTATGGCAGGAATCCCGGTGGGTATGGACTGGATGGGGTAATAGTCTAATCCCAGAAAATACGCGCCACATGATACCACTACTAAAGCTACCAAAGTGCTTGGAATTTTCTTGGTGACGTAGCGGAAGCCATAAATAATGCCAATGGTAAGGAGCGCCAAAATAGCTTCGAGGGGATTAAAGCCTTCGAGCGCTCGAGGCAACACGGTGAGTGCGCCTAGAACTCCTGAGCTTTCTTTTTTGGCCAAAGTCAGGGCCTCGTCGTGTATCTCCGCTTTGGTTAGCGCTTGAGCACGCTTGACCGTTTCTTTAAAGTTTTCAAGAACCAAAATACCCTCTCCAGCCTCGTCCTTCAAGATTTTGTCCAACAGAACTTCTTCCGCATGGGGTTTAAATGAGCTGATATACGCCTGATCATTTGCAGTATAATAACCCAAAACGGGTAAAATTTGTGTTAGTAATATGATGACCCCAATGGCCGTCATAAATCCAGAAACCACTGGGTTTGGTATATACCGAATGTACTTCCCGACCCCAGAGAGTCCCAGGATAATCTGAAGTAAGCCTGCCAGCAAAAACACCGCAAGAATAAACGGCAAGGCACGCTCTATGTTTCCTTCGTGGCTCGCCATGATTCCGGCTATAATAACCATCGAAACTGCTGTCATGGGTGCCGTTGGGCCAGATATTTGGGTAGGTGTCCCCCCAAATAATGAGGCAAAGAATCCAATGAAAATAGCACCGTAAAGACCTGCACTAGGGCCTAATCCTGACTGGACACCGAACGCAAGTGCGAGTGGCAAGGCAACAATTCCAGCGGTAATTCCCCCAAGAACATTTCCTCTTAAATTTTGAAACAACATAAGCTTTTTTTTTTGAGATAAAAATACAACCTTTGATGAGAAATTCTATAATTCCCACATAGATTCGGCTAAAACCCAGCCTTCACGACCATCTTGACTCATGATCAAGTGCCAATTGCCTTCAGAAGACAATATTTTTACTTTAGTACCTTCATGCAACTCAAACACAACAGATTCGCTCGCTCTTGGTCCCGAGCGCAGAATAAGTTCAGGCTCAAAAATAATGGCCCAGCGATCTTGAGCCGCAAATTGGTCGGATTTGAAAGCCAATAAAACCGCACACATACTTATGACCAAACAACACATTGAAAGGGCAAAGAACCCGCGCTTCCATGACGAAGACATTGACCATGAATAGACCAAAAACAATGTGACAAAACCAATCATCGCCAGCACAGCCATTATAGCCCATTGCTTTGTTGTTTGTAGGGTAATGACTTGCTCATTCCACTTGGCCCAAAGGGTTTTAGGCATAGGCTGATTCACATCAATTAACGCGTTTTGGACAAAGCCTCTGTTGGCCAATACATCCCTGTCATTTGGGGTGAGTGCTAATGCCTTTTCGTAGTAATAAATGCTTGGGCCCAGTTCATTAAGTTGATAATGCGCATTGCCCAAATTAAAATAAAGGGCCGATGACTGCTGATTAAGCGACAAAACAGCCTCCCAACGCTTGATTGCATCGTGGTAGCGTTCTGCCCGATAAAGTTCTTTGCCTTGGTCAAAATAATTGTCAGCTTGTGCCATTAGGGGCGCCCATGACCACAATAAGCCAAAGACCAATAACCCAAAATAAATTCTTGTTTTCATCATGAGCTGAGTTGTTTGTCCATTAGGGCAATAAGTTCCCTCGCAGCGTCAAAATCGCGATCGGACGCTCCTTGCAGACTGGGTGCATAGCGCGCCATGTCACAGCGCTTCAGCAAACTAATAAACTGCGCGACAACCCCCTCATCAAGACCCTTTTGCGCCAAAAGATGTGCTGTGTTTTCTTGAGACAGATCGCTCGTAGCTATGTTGAGTTTTGCTTTCAAAAAATTATGGAGCGCCCGCTCTAGTGCCTCATAAAAATTGGCATGGTTATGACGCTGTGCCTTAGCTTCTGAAAGGTATTTTTTGGCCAGGTGTCGGCTGCGTCGTATGGTGTTTTTCGTGGTATCACCATGGCGCTTGGCGTGCCAATTCCTGTAAGCATACCAAAGCGGAATCAAGCCCAAAGGCAGCAATAACCATAACCAAAATATGCGCGTATTAAAAAATGGTTTCGTTTTTATCGTTTGCCAATCCGATTTGAGTTTGATGTATTTGAATCCCCTGTTGGCCGGGATTTCCTCAGCAAGCCCGGTTTCGGTATCCTCGTCACGAGACAGTGTTGTGGGTAAAACAGGGCCATTCTCCACCTCAATCACCAGGGGTTGAGATGTTTTGGTGATATAGATCTCTTTTTTTGGATCAAAATAGGAAAACGACAAAGATTGAATGGGAAACGCCCCCTGAGCCTGCGGAACAATCGTATACTGCTGGCCAAAGGAGCCCGTCATTCCTGAGGATTTTGTTTTTATTTTATCTTGACGCGTAGGCTCATAAACCTCTAGAGCATTGGGAAAGTTGGGTTTTGGCAATTCGAAGAGTTTTAAATTTCCCGTTCCTGAAACGCCTACTTTGATCTCAAGCGATTCCCCGACATCCAAAAGCGTCTTACTCGCGGTAAGGTCAAAATCAAAATCACCCACAGCCCCAGAAAAATCGTCGGGTTGTTCGGTCAAAGGCAGTGGTTTGGCTTGAATTGTTTGTCGTCCCGCCGAGATCGTTTTATTGACTCGGGTCATCATAAAACGCCCGATAAAGTCGCGCTTGTTGGAACGGACATCTATGGGTACGTCTAAGGTCAATGGTTCAATCTCCAAAGGACCCGTTTTTTGTGGATAAAGAACCGTTGTCCTTAAAATCACATAACGATACGGCTCCCCTTCATAATCGCCCTCATAAATTTTCATTTGGCCCTTTTGGTCAATAGATTGACTCCAAAAATCCGCGTATTTCGGGGCGTCTATTTCGCGCCAATTGGCAGTAATACTTACCTCATTAGACACATACAGCTTATAGACAACAGTAATGGCCTCATTGAGATATGGAGTGGTATCCGACACTTCGGCAACCAAATGCACGTTTTCACTAGCCAAATAATCGGCATTGCTGTCGTCATTCGATCTTTGTACTGCCTCGGTGATCTCAACAGATACCGGTGAAGATTTATATAACACCTCATCAATTTCAATGACGGCCTGACCAATGGCTAGGGTGCCTTTTTGTTGCGGTGCTAGGAAAAAACTATAGGTCTTGGAATACGTTCTGCGGCCGTTGATCCATGAATTACTGATCGATTGATTGGGACCGCCCAGCACTCTGAAGCCGTCAAAGCTTGGTGGGCGAAAATTGTCGCCGTCCATGTTCATTTCAAAATCGACCCGCAATCGCTCATTGATGCCTAAGCGTTTCTTGCTCACCCGTGCCTCAAAGCTCACCTGTGCCATAGCCGGAAGGGCCATGATCAAGGCAAGAAATAATATTAAGCTCCGTGTCGTTTGCATCCTACCAATCTTTTACTGCGTTGACTTTGGCCCCTTTTCTTTTTTGCAGATTCATTTTGTCCTGCACTTTTTTCTCCTCATTATTCATCGCCTCTAGAAGGTTTTTGACCTGTTGGGGAGACAATTGACCTGGCGCATTTTTGGGTTTTGGCGGTGTTTGGTTGTCTTGATTCTGGTCTTTACCTTCTTTATCTTTTTGGTCTTGACCTTGATCTTTCTGATCCTTTTGGTCTTTTTGGTCCTTCTGGTCTTCAGAATCACCGTCTTTATTATTGTCCTTTTCCTGTTCTTTTTCTTGTTCCTGTTCTTGCTCTTTTTGATCCTCCTGATCCTGGTCCTTCTGATCATCCGAAGGTGGTGGCGGGTTTTTTTCTAAAAGTGCTTTGGCCAGAGCCAAATTATAACGACTTTCATCATCTTTAGGGTTGTTCCTCAAAGCATTCTTGTAGGATTCCACCGCCTCTTGGTATTGTTTTTCAGCCATAAAGGCGTTGCCTAGATTGTGAAACGCCCGATGTTTGTCTTGTTCGGATTCGGCTTCGCGCGCTGATTCCTTGTAGCGCATCAGCGCCTCTTGATTTTGACCGCGTTGGTAATATTCATTACCCAAGTTATAGGCTGCCGTGTTCTTTTCATTCAATGCAATCGCTTTTCTATAGTCCACTTCACCTTCTGCAAATTGTCCTTGGGAGAACGCAGTGGCGGCAGAGGACAATGCCTGCTTCGCCGTCAGGTCGCGCTGCGCATCAGGGCTGTTCTGTCCTTGAACACCCAAGGCCATAAAGCCCAAGGATAGCATCATTAACTTGCCGTACCGTTTTCTAATGCCCGCCATCTTCATTAAATAAATTCAATTTTTCTAACCATTTTGTTTTCCGTTCCAACAAAAATACATCGGCCAGCAACAAAAATAAAGCTGCAGCCAAAAACCATTGAAATTGATCCTTGAAATCGGTAAACTGTTTGGCCTCAAATTCTTTTTTGTCCATCGCATTGAGAATCTCCTTAACCTTGGCCACTACCACTTTGGTGTTAGCGCCCTCTATATATTGGCCACCACCCCAGCGCGCTAAATCCTGAAGGGTCTCTTCGCCAAGTTTGGTAATGACCTGATCGTTATTTTGATCCCGTTTGTAATACTGCAAAATACCGTTCCTTTTGATTGGAATCGGAGCCCCCTTGGTGGTGCCCACCCCAATGGTATAAATGCGGATGCCTTGGGCCACGGCTTGTTCAATAACCGATTGCTCATTCCCTTCGTGGTCCTCTCCGTCACTAATAACAAACAAAACCCGATTGGTCTGCTCTTGATCGTTATAGTAAGTCTTGGCTAAGGTAATGGCTTCTGCAATTGCCGTGCCTTGAGACGAAACCATATCGGTACTCATGTTGGCCAAAAATAGTTTTGCCGAAGAAAAATCCGTGGTGATTGGCACCTGAGGAAACGCACTTCCGGCATACCCGATGATGCCCACCCGGTCCCCAACCAGATTGTTGATGATTTGCGTCACCAATTGTTGCGATTTTTCTAATCGATTTGGTGCCACATCTTCGGCCAACATGCTTTTGGATACATCCACCGCAAAGACCACGTCGACACCTTGCCGCGTCACCGTTTCGAGCTTGGTGCCCACCTTTGGATTAACCAAGGCCATCGACAATGAAAGCACCACCAATATAAATAACGCAAACTTAAGCCATGACTTAAATCGTGAGTAATTTGGTGTTAACCGTTTTAGCGATATCGCCGTGGCAAAACGTTGTTGCGCCCTTTTTTGCCATAGCAAACGCCAAACGAAGAGCGCAAAGCACAGCAAGGCACTGGTCATCACGTAAAAATAAATAGGTTCTTCTAACTCGTACACAGCGCTTATATAAAACTTTTAAACCAGGTTTGTCTCATGATAAAATCAAATAATAATAAGCCAAGGGCCCATAAGACCAGAGGCCTATATCCTTCTTCGTAATTTTGGTATTTGAATTCTTCTACTTCAGTTCGTTCTAGCTTATTGATCTCTTCGTAAATTTCAGAAAGCTTGGTGTTGCTGGTTGCCCGAAAATACATGCCTGAGGTCGTCTGGGCGATTTCCTGGAGCAAGGCTTCGTCGATCTCAACTTGTACGTTTCCGTACTGAAATTGGCCGCCAGGACGCATCCCGATAGGTGAAAGCGCCAAGCCATTGGTCCCCAACCCAATGGTATATACTTTTATCCCGAACTCTTGAGCCAATTCACTGGCCGTCCGCGGATCGATAAAACCAGAATTATTTACACCATCGGTAAGCAAAATAATGACTTTGCTTTTAGCACGACTGTCTTTTAGGCGATTTACCGCTGTAGCCAATCCCATACCAATGGCTGTCCCGCCTTCGATTACTGTATTGTATTCAATTGATTTAAGCGCTGATAATACAATGGTCTTGTCGCTTGTTAGTGGTGTTTTAGTATAGCTTTCGCCTGCATATTCTACCAGTGCAACGCGGTCATTGGGCCGGTTCGTGATGAAGCGCCCAGCAACTTCTTTAAGGGCCTCCAGTCGGTTAGGCTTTAAGTCGCGGGCCAACATACTGGCCGAAACATCAATGGCGATAACAATATCAATTCCTTTGGAGGTTTTTACTCTGGTGCTTTGATCCACGTAGCGCGGACGCGCCAAGGCCACAATAATCAAACAAATTGCTGCCAAGCGACAAGCCACTAAAAACCATTTGAGCACCCCCCACAATCCACCTGTTGTTCGAAATCCGGCGATACTGGAGATCCGCAATTCCGCATTCTGTTGGCGGCGTTTGATTACGTACCAATACAAAAGTATCGGGACGATCAATAGGACCCAAAAAAACTCCGGATGAACAAACTCAAAAGTACGGGTCATCGTGTTGGTTTTTTGGGGTTATTGTTTTGTTCAGGCAGCTCTATTGCAATTGAATTCACGATGCGGTCCTTGATGTCTTGCGCGTAACGTAGGTCATCTTTGTAGACAACCAGAACCGTTTGCACACCGCCTTGCTGACCAAAAACCAGCAATTCATAGGTGCTTTGCTCTGGGCTTGTCTTGCCGGGCTCAGTGGTATAATAAAATGTCCCATGGGCGCTCAAGCCTTTAAGGCCCTGATCGGTTTCGAACGATTCTTGCTTGACAATCATCGTTCCTGCTCCTTGTTGCTCAAGTCGCGTCAAGGCTGCTTCTAACGCCTGCTCCAAGCCCGAACCATCAGGCGTATTTTGGCTTGAGACACTGACCGACACATACAGGTAATCATTTAGGGAATAGGCCTCAAAAACACTCATTGGCTGACTGCCTAATGCGTCTTCATTGCCTTGAGCCACTTGGCGCTTCAAGATTTCTGGTGTTTGTATTTCCAATGCAGGGACTCCGTATGCACTGGTGTACCATTGGCCTTCTGCATAACTTCTGAGGGGGTTCCCAAATATTTTATCGACCGTGTTTTGATAACCGTAATAGGCCACAAAACCCCCTGTTGAGAGCAGTAGCGCTAAAACGGAAAGTGCCGCAATCATGATTTTTCGACGGCGTTTTTTCTCCGCCAAGGCCTGCGCTAAAATGGCCTCTTGATCTTCCTTATCAAGATCTTCTTCGGGCAATGCGGCTTTGGTCTCAATGATGATTTGCTCAACACCCTGACGGTCGGTAAGGGTTTGATCTGCCGAGCTCGTGCCCTTGGCAAATTTGATCAAGTCCGATCTTTGTAAGATGTTTTTGAGTTCCGTAATGGTTGTTGTTTTCAGCGTCAAATGCCCCGCATGTTGATGGAGATATAAGCGTTGGATAAGTTCCTCTGTAGTGCTCTCTAAAGCGCGATCATCGACCTCGCGTGAGACATAGCGCTTGACAATGTCCACCAGCTCCGAATAGTATTCTTTGACATTTCCTTGGGCCAAAAAGGTAGCCTGATCCACTTGTAGGAGTCGATGCATGGCCTCTTCAAAAGGTGGCAATAGCGGGATGAGTGTCTTTTTTATTTTTCTTTTTTGCCACCACCAACGGATCGCAAAAGCTGCCAATACAATCCCCACAACTAAAAACATCCAGCGCCATGGATTTGTTTTTTTCAAAGGCACCTCAATCGAGGGCTTGATGTCAAACAATTCTTGCTGCGTGGTATCGACCACTACCGAGTAAACCACCACCTCTATGGCATCCGATTCTAATTTCTGATCACCGAGCAGCACCCGTTGTGGTTCTAGAGCATAAGCCCCAGAATCAAAAACCGTAAGGCCATAGCGTTTTCTCAAACGAAAGCCACGCCTTCCGGCGTTGGCTTTTAGCGTGTCAATAGGATAATTCCGGATGACTTCAAACGCACCAAATTGAACCCCTTCTGGAAACATGACAAGATCAGTAGAATCGGCTTCGACCTCTAAGGTCCAAAGCAATTCTTCTCCGATACGCATTTGTGTGGTGTCAATGGCGGTGTGTAACTGTGCAAATACCCCGTCCCCGGATAGAATCATCACAACAAAGCATAAGCTGCTGATGCCCTTTTTAATCGCTAAGTATCCTGGATGACTCTGCATTATCGTCCTCGCGTTTTAAAATACCCCAGTAATTTTTTTACGTAACTCTCGTTGATTTCGCAGTCGATGGTCCCTGCACCGCTTTTATTGAACGTACTGCGAAAGCGCTCAACAGTGTCTTGATAATGCTCTTGGTAGGCTCTTTGGGCTTTTTTGGACCCTGTTTGAACGAGTATCCGCTGGCCCGTCTCCTGATCTTGCATTTCGACCAGACCGATTTGTGGCAATTCGGCCTCACTCTGGTCATAAATTCTGATGCCTGTAACATCATGCTTGCGGGACACAATGCGCAAAGTATCTTTATAATCTGGGGTCATAAAGTCAGAAAGCACAAAAACGATGGCTTTCTTTTTCATGACATTAGACAAGTATTTTAAGGCTTGGGCCAAATCGGTTTGGGTCCGCGTTGCTTTGAACTCTAGGAGCTCTCTTATAACCCTCAGGACATGGGACTTCCCTTTTTTGGGCGGAATAAAGAGCTCTATTTGGTCTGTAAATAAAACCAGGCCAATCTTATCGTTGTTTTGTAATGCCGAAAAAGCCAAGGTAGCAGCAATCTCAGTGACCATTTCATTTTTGAAGGTGTCTTGCGTGCCGTAGGCCTTTGAACCACTGATATCGACCATAAGCATTAGGGTGAGCTCGCGCTCCTCCTCAAAGACCTTTACGTAGGGCTCATTATAGCGGGCGGTTACGTTCCAATCAATGGCACGAATGTCATCTCCGTATTGGTATTGTCGCACTTCGCTAAAAGTCATGCCGCGGCCCTTAAACGTACTGTGGTACTCGCCACCAAAAACGTGGTCGCTCAAACGACGTGTTTTGATTTCGATCTTCCGTACTTTTTTAAGAAGCGCTTTTGTATCCACTTGATTTGAAATGATTAATCTGTAGGCAAAAAATCCGGGTTTTAGGGAACTTCAATAACATCGATAATACGATGTATAAGGTCTTCTGAAGTTACGTTTTCGGCCTCAGCCTCATAGGTAATGCCTATTCTGTGGCGCAAGACATCATCTACTACTGCACGCACATCTTCAGGAATCACATAACCTCGTTTTTTGATGAAGGCATAGCTTTTGGCCGCCATCGCCATATTAATACTCCCCCTAGGCGAGGCCCCGTAACTAATCAGTGGCGCTAACTCTGCCAGTTGATATTTTTGTGGTTGGCGTGTGGCGAAAACAATATCGAGGATATATTTTTCAATTTTTTCGTCCATATACACCATGCGTGCGGCATCTTGCGCCCGCTTAATCTGTTCTAGGGTGACGACCTGTTTTACGGGCTGTAGTCCTCCATTGAGGTTCTGACGAATAATTTGTTGCTCTTCATCCTTTTGAGGATAGCTGATCACGGTCTTGAGCATAAAGCGATCGACCTGGGCTTCGGGCAAAGGATAGGTTCCCTCTTGTTCGATGGGGTTTTGTGTGGCCATGACCAAAAAGGGTTTGTCCAGAATAAAAGTCTCGTCGCCGATGGTGACTTGCTTTTCTTGCATCGCCTCAAGTAGCGCTGATTGTACTTTAGCTGGCGCACGATTGATCTCATCCGCTAAAACAAAGTTGGCAAAAATAGGCCCCTTTTTGATGCTGAAATCATTGTTTTTGATGTTATAAATCATCGTCCCAACGACATCTGCAGGCAAGAGGTCTGGCGTGAACTGTATCCGGCTAAAAGAGCCTTTAACCGCCTTGGAAAGGGTGTTGATGGCCAATGTTTTGGCTAGGCCTGGCACGCCTTCGAGCAAAATATGCCCTTGCGACAAGAGACCGATCATGAGCCGCTCAATCATGTGCTTTTGGCCAACAATGACCTTGTTCATTTCCAAAGACAGTAAATCAACTAGGGCGCTTTCTTTTTGGATTTTCTCGTTGAGCGCACTGAGATCTGTGATTATTTCGTTTGGTTCCATAAGAGGTTATTTCGTTTTACGATAAACTAGGCCGCAAATTGATATTTTTTAATTGATTCTGATGTTAATAGTTGGTTAAAAAATAATAGAAATAAAGGGGTTGACGTCCCGTTTACTCTCGTTAAATGGCTAAATTTAATCATCAAAACCTTACCAATGAAATCAAAATTTTCTTCTGTTGTTTTAGGCTGTATGGATTGGGGCAACTGGCGGCGCAGTTTTAGTGCCACAGAGATGGCCGACATGATGCATCATGGCCTGTCTGAGGGACTTACCACATTCGATCATGCCGATATTTACGGGGATTATACGGTTGAGGCGCAATTCGGACAAGCGTTTAAGGAAAGTAAAATCGACCGATCCGCCATACAAATCATCACCAAGTGTGGCATCCAATACCCTTGCGAAAACCGCCCACACGCCATAAAGCACTACCAATATGACACAGATTATATCATCCACAGTGCAGAGGCCTCGATCAAAGCATTAAACTGTGATTATCTGGATGCTTTTTTACTGCACCGTCCCAGTCCTTTAATGGATCCCGACGCGATCGCGAAAGCTGCGGATCATTTGCAATCTCAAGGAAAAGTCGTTGATTTTGGCGTGTCCAACTTTACGCCCTCACAAAGTGACCTGGTCCAGAAAAGGGCTGTGGTTGGCCTCAATCAAATAGAGGTCTCATTAACGCACCTTGATCCGTTTTTTAACGGAAGCTTAGATCACATGATGACCCACGACATTCGGCCTATGGCTTGGCGTCCCTTAGGGCGTGTTTTTAAAGATAAGACAGAGCAATCCCACCGTATTCATAAAGTGCTTGCTGCGCTCTGTGAGATTTATGACGCGTCGAAAGATCAATTGCTCATGGCTTGGCTTCTCAAGCATCCTTCGCGCATTATTCCCGTTATTGGGACCACAAACAAAGAGCGCATTACGGCAGCCGCTGGGGCTGACAAGATCCATTTGTCGGAGATTCATTGGTTCGAACTGCTGGTGGCCAGTCAAGGCCATAAAGTACCTTAATCACACAGAAAAACACATATGACCCACCTCAAAACGGTATTAATTACTGGAGCTACTTCTGGGATTGGCCGCGCTACAGCAAGATTCTTGGCCCAACATGGATATCAATTGATCCTAACAGGCCGTAGACAAGAACGTCTGCTCGACCTTAAAAAAGAACTCTCTGCCTTGACTGGTGTACACACCTTGTGTTTTGATGTTAGAGACAAACAAGCTGTTGCGCAAAACATAAGTTTGCTCCCGCCACCCTTTGACCAGATTGATGTGCTGATCAATAACGCAGGTAATGCTCATGGCATGGACTCCATTGACCAAGGGTCTTTAGACGATTGGGATGCTATGATTGACATTAATGTCAAAGGATTGCTTTATGTTTCCAAAGCAATTATTCCGCAAATGATGGAGCGCGGCAAAGGACATATCATCCATATCGGCTCGTCAGCCGGCAAGGAAGTCTATCCAAAAGGAAATGTGTACTGCGCAAGCAAGCATGCCGTTGACGCCCTAAATCATGGGATGCGCATCGACCTAAACGGAACAGGCATTAAGGTTGGCGCCATCCATCCTGGCCTTGTAGAGACTGAGTTTAGTGATGTCCGATTCAAAGGAGATACTGACCGCGCCAAATCCGTTTACCAGGGGTTCACCCCCTTGCAACCAGAAGATATCGCAGAAATCATATGGTTTGTTCTGAGCCGACCAGCCCATGTCAATATTGCCGATCTTTTGGTGATGTGTCTTGACCAGGCCTCAAGCACTATTGTCCATAAAGCGAATTTGCCGACAGCCTAATGAAAACATTTGTTGTTGGAGATATTCATGGTGGTCTCGCTGGACTAGAACAAGCTCTTGCTAAAGCACCTATAGAGCCGACCGACTTGGTTGTTTTTCTTGGAGATTATCTCGATGGATGGAGCGATGGCCCTCAGACCATCGACTTTTTATTGGCCCTTCAAGAGCGCCAAAAATGTCTTTTTCTTTGTGGAAATCACGATGAGCTTTGTCTGAATTATTTGAAAAATGGGGTGGCTCCTGAACTCTGGTTGGCACACGGTGGTGCAGGGACACAATCTGCTTATCAACGGGTCTCGCAGGCAACAATCCAAAAACACATTGCGTTCTTGACACAATTAGATAACTACTACCAGGATTCAGAAAACCGGCTTTTTGTCCATGCTGGTTTTACCCATCAAGAGGGGCCAAAAAATGAATTTTATGCCCATACCGTTTATTGGGATCGGACCCTTTGGGAGCTGGCTTGTGCTATTGGACAGGGCCTTTCTAAGGAGGCCTGGAATTATCCCAAGCGATTGTCTCTCTTTGAAGAAATTTTTATCGGCCACACACCCGTAACAAGGATCAATCGTTCCACACCCACACAATGCGCCAATGTTTGGAACATAGACACAGGGGCGGCTTTCCAAGGGCCATTGTCTATTTTAGAAGTCTCCAGCAAGGCCTTTTGGCAGAGCGCCCCTTTGCATTGCTTATACCCTAATGAATCTGGAAGAAACAAATAGGGCCGCTCTATCAAAAGAACGGCCCTAAATTAAGGTTAAAATATCTTTGACTTAAAGGTCGAATTTGATCCCTTGGGCCAATGGCAGTTCCGTTGTATAATTGATGGTGTTGGTTTGACGTCTCATATAAACCTTCCAAGCATCGCTGCCCGACTCACGGCCGCCACCGGTTTCCTTTTCACCTCCAAAGGCTCCGCCAATTTCGGCACCAGAAGTCCCGATGTTCACATTTGAAATCCCACAATCGCTTCCGGCGTGGCTCAAGAATAATTCTGCCTCACGGAGATTGTTGGTCATGATGGCGCTGGAGAGTCCTTGCGCTACTCCATTTTGAATCGCGATAGCTTCCCTCACATCTCCTTTGTACTTCATCAAATAAAGAATCGGTGCAAAAGTTTCATGCTGTACAATTTTAAAGTGATTTTCTGCTTCAGCGATGGCGGGCTTAACATAACAGCCGCTTTCGTAGCCCTCACCACGCAGCACGCCTCCTTCGACCAATATAGATCCGCCCTCTTCAATCACTTGACGCAGCGCCGTTTGGTACATCCCAACAGCATCGGTGTCAATAAGTGGGCCCACGTGGTTATTTTGATCCAACGGGTTCCCTATACGCAATTGGCTGTAGGCACTTGCCAAAGCTTCTTTGACTTGATCGTACATAGATTCATGAATAATAAGACGGCGTGTAGACGTGCAGCGTTGTCCACAGGTCCCAACAGCACCAAATACAGCACCGATAACCGTCATCTTAAGGTCTGCGTCTGGCGTTACAATGATCGCATTGTTTCCGCCGAGCTCTAAAAGGCTTCGGCCCAATCGTCCTGCGACAGTCTTGGCTACTATTTTACCCATTCGGGTAGACCCTGTAGCGGATATTAGGGGTACGCGAGGGTCTGAAGTCATGAGCTGGCCGACCTTGTAATCCCCATTAATCAAGCAAGAGATTCCTTCGGATAAGCCATTGTCTTTAAATACTTTGGCTGCGATGTTCTGACAAGCTACACCACATAATGGGGCTTTTTCAGAAGGCTTCCAAACACAAACATCTCCGCATATCCAAGCTAAAGCTGTGTTCCAACACCATACGGCTACGGGGAAATTAAAAGCAGAAATGATCCCAACAACACCCATAGGATGGTATTGTTCATACATGCGGTGACCTGGTCGTTCACTGTGCATGGTCAGTCCGTGCAACTGTCGCGATAGGCCTACTGCAAAATCGCAGATGTCGATCATCTCTTGGACCTCACCTAGACCTTCTTGAAGACTTTTTCCCATTTCATAGGACACGAGCTTACCTAGTGGGTCTTTGAGGCGGCGTAATTCATCCCCAAATTGGCGAACAATCTCTCCTCTCAAAGGGGCAGGCATCACACGCCAATCCTTGAATGCAGTGGTTGCAGCCGTCATGACTTTCTCATAATCCTCGGGTGTGGTCGCGGTGACTTTACCAATAAGTTTGCCATCAACAGGTGAGTAAGAAGCTATTTCCGTTTCGCTATTCATCCAATGACTCCCTGTGGAAGTGCCTGGGTTGATCGCTTTTAGTCCTAGTTGTTGTAAGGCATCTTCAATGCCAAATGATTCTGAATTTATATTCATTTTTTCAAAATTTAGTCGTCAGTAGAGCGGCTAAAGTACAACTTTATCTTCCCTTGAAGCAAATGAGATTTGCTTAAAAACCGGGCAAAGGCGAGCCAAAAAGTGGTCGCCAGTGCGGTAGGCTGATGATTAATTTTCTATAAACCGAGGATCAGCGTCCATGACATCACCACAAGAGGAACACGTGCGCAGTGCTTGGTTATTATAATATTCTTTAAAATGAGGAAGGAAATCCCTTTCAATATCATGAAGGTCAAAAAACACTTCATGTAGGGGGTTGTTGCAGCTGTCGCAGAACCAAAGCAAACCATCTTTGAATCCCTTTCCGGCTCTTTTGCGCTCGATCACTAAACCGATCGACCCCTCTTGCCGGCTGGGAGAATGAGGCACTTTGGCTGGGTGAAGATACATGTCTCCGGGGCCAAGCGGCATCTCCTTTCGCTGCCCATCCTCTTGAATGATTACGGTAATATGACCCTCGAGCTGGTAAAACAATTCTTCTGTTTCGTTGTAATGGTAATCTTTACGAGCATTCGGGCCGGCGACAATCATTACGATATAATCCCCAGAGGCCACATAAAGATTTTTATTTCCTATTGGAGGCTTGAGGAGCTCACGATTTTGAGCAATCCATTGACTTAAATTAAACGGTTTGGCGATTCCCATGACGGTTTGTATTTGGTACAATTTCGTCAAATTATGGGATAATCCCAAATAAAAATCCGTCTGCCTATTTTTTGTAGAACAATTGTGTGAAGTAGTAGCGTCCGCTTTCATTCTGCATGACACCAAAGCCAGTGTGGGTATAGTTCCCCTGGATTGCTTCTCTGTGAGAAGGGCTGTTAAGCCATGCGTTAACAACGCTTTCTGCACTCTCGTAACCAGCAGCAACATTTTCACCTACCGTTACAGCACCATTATTTTTTAAGGCTCTTGCGCGATCGATAAATCCATCGTGACTGATTCTATCCAATTCGATCATATACTTAGTATGCGCAACAGCGTAGGCAGAAGCATATCCGCGATCTGAAGATAATCCTGAAAGACCTAAAGTAGCGCGATGGGCATTAACAAGTTGAAGCACCTCATCGGCCATTTGCCAATCCGTTTCGTTAGCAAGGTTAATGTCGATAGATAAATCTGCAGTTTCTACTGTTTCGATTGACTCCTCTGTAGTACAAGATACATTGAGGATTAAGAGCAGTGCCAAAAGGCTTGTAGTGATGAGTTTCATAAGTTCGGGCATCAAATTTGGGGCTTGATACAGGACAAATGTACACTTATTTTTTACTAATGCAACACTTCGTCGTTATTTTTTGCATTTCATCGTGTTTTTAGGCCCTTTTTTAAATTTAGTTTTCTTATTATTATCGATGTAAATACTTGATTTTTAATACTTTATTGCTATATTTGATCAAGAAAAAAAATTTATGAAAAAAGTCAAATATTTTTGTGTTTTAGTGTCTTTAATCGCTATTTCTTGTCTTTCGTCGGATAAATCGAGCATAAATTCAGACGATTTGTCGCCAAATTCCTCCGAAAATTTCGGCATCGTCATTCATGGAGGTGCGGGAACAATTCTAAAAAATCAACTTTCTGACTCGCTAGAATTGGCCTACAAAACCAAACTCGAAGAGGCTATTCGCGCCGGGCATCAATTATTAAAAAGTGGGCGGCCTGCGTTAGAAGCGGTTACTGCGACCATCAAAATTTTAGAAGACTCGCCGCTTTTCAATGCCGGCAAAGGCGCCGTCTTTAACAATAATGGCAATAATGAACTCGACGCCTCTATAATGGATGGCGCCACCCTTAACGCAGGGGCTGTTGCCGGCCTAACTCACATTAAAAACCCGATAGACCTCGCCCAAATGGTCATGACCGAAAGCGAACATGTGTTTTTGTTCGGACAAGGAGCAGAGGCCTTTGCCGCAACACAAGGGGTTGAAATGGTTGCTCCTGAGTATTTCTACTCACAACAACGCTTCGATGCCTTAAAAAGAACGCAAATGAAAGAGGCGCAAGCCAGAGTGATCCATTCTGAAGACGCATTTTATGATCCGTTTATAAAAGCTGGTAAATTTGGGACTGTTGGTTGTGTTGCTTTAGATAAAAACGGTAATCTCGCCGCAGGCACTTCAACCGGAGGCATGACCAATAAGCGTTATGGGCGAATTGGTGATGCCCCTATTATAGGAGCAGGCACTTATGCCAACAACAAAACCTGCGCCGTTTCCGCTACCGGGTGGGGAGAATACTTTATCCGTGGGGTGGTGGCCTACGACATTTCGGCCTTAATGGAGTACAAAGGACTCTCGGTCAAGGAGGCTTCTCAAGAGGTGATCGAAAGAAAAATCCCAGCCCTAGGGGGGGATGGTGGTGTTATTGCTATTGATGGAGACGGTAATGTTTCAATGGTGTTTAACACCCCAGGCATGTATCGGGCGCACATGGACAAAGACGGTGTCCTTGAGGTGGGTATCTATAAGTAATGCCTTTGTCGCAATCGCCAAAAACAAATAAAGCACTAGTGCAAAACCATGATTTTTTCTCATCAAACACGCTAAGGACATTTAATTTACAAATTGCATGCATTGTTAACAAAAACAGGTGTGTATAACCACTTCTGCATTGTCGCCAAAGCAAAGAAATACTAAATTAGCACCATACGTATAACAGATAAATCTACGAATATGAGCAACGAGAAGGAAGCCAAATTAAAAGCCCTAAAACTGACTTTAGACAAACTTGATAAGACCTATGGAAAAGGGGCTGTTATGAAAATGGGCGACAGTCCTATTGAAGCAATTGAGGTCATCCCCACAGGATCATTAGGCTTAGATTTAGCCTTAGGGGTTGGCGGCTACCCCAAAGGCCGTGTGATCGAAATCTATGGCCCTGAATCTTCGGGTAAAACAACACTTACCCTCCACGCTATTGCCGAAGCACAAAAAAAAGGCGGAATTGCTGCTTTCATAGATGCCGAACATGCGTTCGATCGCTATTATGCCGCCAATCTAGGTGTTGATATCGATAATTTGATCATCTCTCAGCCCGACAACGGCGAACAAGCACTAGAAATTACCGACAACCTGATCAGAAGCGGTGCAATTGATATTATTGTGATCGACTCCGTGGCCGCGCTGACACCAAGAAGTGAAATAGAGGGCGAAATGGGGGACAGTAAAATGGGGCTTCATGCACGTCTCATGTCTCAAGCCCTAAGAAAGCTCACTGGGTCCATCAGCAAAACCAAATGCACGGTAATATTCATTAACCAACTCCGTGAAAAAATAGGGGTGATGTTTGGCAATCCCGAAACCACCACAGGAGGAAATGCCTTGAAGTTTTACGCCTCTATTCGATTGGACATCCGTCGATCAACCCAAATTAAAGACAGCGCCAGTGCTGCTGTAGGCAATAAAACCAGGGTTAAAGTCGTTAAAAACAAAGTCGCTCCTCCGTTTAAAACAGTGGAATTTGACATCCTTTATGGCGAGGGTATTTCCAAAATTGGCGAAATAATCGATCTTGGTGTTGATTATGAAATCATCAAAAAGAGCGGTTCTTGGTTCAGTTACGACGAAACAAAACTAGGTCAGGGCCGAGATGCAGTCAAAGCACTACTGCTGGATAACCCGGAATTAATGGAAGAGCTGGAACAAAAAATAAAATTAGCCATAGCCACGCTTTCAAATTAATTGCTTTTACACCCGCGCAACCTGAACAGCAAAATAGCATCTATATTACAGAAAGTCATGTGCGGCCATTCAAATCGGGGCTCATTAACTCCATAAAACATGTTCGTGTTTGACTTTAGATAAGCTCATAGCAGATTGTCAGAAAAACGACCGAAAAGCACAGGAAGCGCTTTATCATAAATATGCTTCCATACTTTTTGGGTTGTGCCTCAAGTACTCGCCTAATAGAGTCGAGGCCGAAGACAATTTACAGGATGCCTTTATCACGATCTTTGGCCGTATTGGTCAATACACGGGAAAAGGATCGTTTGAAGGTTGGATAAAAAGGGTTACCGTCAACACAGTGCTTCAGAAGTACCGCAAGAAAAGAGTTTTGACGCTCCCCGAAGATGATATTTTGGAGGCGGCAGAAGAATTTACAGAAGACGAGCCGAGCCTTCCTTTATCCTTTCTTCTTTCCATCATCCAAGAGCTGCCAGAACGCTATCGTTTAGTGTTCAACTTGTATGTCTTAGACGGCTATACACATAAAGAAATTGGCGAGCTTATGGGCATAAGCGATGGCACGTCAAAATCGAATTTGGCACGAGCGCGCATTTTATTGCGATCAAAAATAGAGGCACACCATAAGGCTGCCGACAATAATTAAATAAAGTGAAGAAAAAGACAGACGACATATTCAAATCATATTTGGGGCAGTTTTCCCAGAAGCCTGGACCAGAAATGTGGACGCGGATCGAAGAAGCTTTGGATAAGCAGGATACGCGACGTGTTATCATTCCTATATGGTATCGTTATGCTGGTGTCGCTGCGGTCGCGCTTTTATTAGTCACCCTAACCTTTAACCAAGCCATATCCAATAGCACTACAGTGGTTATAGCGCCTGTCACCCCTGCCCAAACCCAAGATGAAGCGAGAAAAACAGAGTCAAGTGACCGATCGAACACCACCTCTATTGCTTCTGAATCCAAAGAACAAGAGGGCGGTCCTACGCGTAATGAGTCGCCGACAATTCAAAACCCTAAAAAATCCCCGCAGGCCACGACTCAGCGTGCTCTAGCCAGTCAAGGCGCAAGTCCTTTGTCGCCAACACATGACAAAGACCCATTGTCTCATGGAGAACAACACATGGATCAAGTGATGGCCAGAAATATAACCGGGTCAGTAGAGGCTATTGCCTTGGAGAAAGATGCGGTGTCAAAATTAGAGTCCATCTCCGAAGCAATTGCTGATGCGCCCGCTGATGCCATCGCTTTAGTCCCAGTATCCATTTCGGAGCCTAAGACACCAGAAATCCAGACCACAACCCCTTTTGACACGCAAGAAACGACTTCTGTTGCTCTAGTGGAGGCCAGCCTCACGCTGGACCCTGAGTCTCCAGGCATGGATGAGGTTAGTCCTGGCGCGTCAAGAGGGCTCATTGTTGCGCCCATGGCCGGGCCGGTTTATTACTCTAGCCTTCGTGGGGGCTCATCTATCGACCCATTTTTAAATGACAACCCACAAAACGGCGATGTGTCCTTTAGTTACGGGGTCCAAGTAGCTTTAAAATGGAATGAAAAACTCACCTTACGGACCGGGATCCATAACATCAATGTAGGCTACGCCACACAAGGCATAGAAATTGCCACTGGGCCAGCCTCCTTTGGCTTGTCTGCTGTCAATTACAACAGCAACAACATGGTTATTAGTGTTTTTGACAAAGGGACCTTCCCTCCTGGACCTATTAATGACCCAACCAATGCATTTGGTCAGTTAAGTCTAAAATCCTCGTCTGGTACGCCAGAATTACGCGCCAGCATCAGTTACTTCGAAATCCCATTAGAGGCACAGTATCAGCTTATCGAAGGCAAAATCTCCTTATCTCTGATCAGTGGCCTAAGTGGTTTGTTTCTCAATAACAGCGAAGTTTCGGTCTCAGATAATGAGAATCGTTATGTGCTGGGCGAGCTCAACAACTTGAGCGCTTTTAGCGTGTCTACGAATCTTGGTTTTGGCATTGACTACAAAGTATTCTCTGGTTTCTTCCTCAAAGTAGAGCCTACCTTTAAGTACCAAATTGGGGCTTATTCAGACTCGTCTATTGATTTTTCTCCTTATCAATTGGGCGTGATGAGCGGACTGCGCTTTAAGTTTTAGCCGCCACATCTGCCTGAAGGGCGTCCAAAATAATTGTTCTCGTTTGCTCTTTTAGCTTACGTCGGTGGTCAATCTCTAAATTAGCCGTCGGTAAAAATTCGTGCATAATGACTCTCATTCGACCCATGCTTCCGTCAAAAAATGCATAAGGGAATCGCTTCTTGTTGTCTAAAAATGTCATTGGTGCAATCGGGATTTTGTGCTCAATCGCTAAACGAAATGCCCCGTCCTTAAACGCGCTCAATTCTATTGATGGGTCCGGCACGCCACCTTCGGGGAAAATGCAAATACTCAGGCCCGCTTTTAGCCTTTTTTGAGCCTGCGCATAAACATCACGACGGCTTGAAGGATCGTTTCTATCGACCAAAATACACCCTCTTTTATAGAAATACCCAAAGAGCGGGATTTTTGAGAGTTCTTTTTTGCCAACAAAAACAAAAGGTCTATTGGCGACATATAACATCAGCATAATGTCCATCATAGAGGTGTGGTTGGACACGAACATATAGTTTTCGCCCTTTTTGTAGCGCACCTGCCTGTCTATTTTGGGAAGAAAACCCATGCCAAACAAGACAAACATTCCCCACCAACGCGCGCCAGCGAAATAAATGCCATACCAAGATTCCTTTAGGCTTCCGATCATGAGTAGGGGCGAAAACAAGCTGATCCCAACCATGACCAAAAGATAAAACCAGAGTCGATAAACGACCATTAAAATGGCTCCGATGATTTTCATGTTCTCAAAAATAAGAAATTGAAATTAGCTAATGGCACAAAAAAATTACCTTTGCATTAAAGACTGCACTATGTCAAGAATATTAACTGGAATACAAAGTACGGGAACCCCACATTTAGGCAACATCCTTGGCGCCATAATGCCGGCCATTGAAATGGCCAACACTCCTGCCAACGACGCTTTTTTGTTTATTGCAGACTTGCATTCGTTGACCCAAATTAAAGACGGTTCTTTACTCAAGGGCAACACCTACAGTACTGCCGCGACATGGCTCGCTTTTGGTTTAGATATTTCAAAGACCGTATTCTACCGACAAAGTGATGTGCCCGAAGTTGCCGAGCTTTCTTGGTATCTCAGTTGCTTTTTTCCTTACCAACGACTGACCTTGGCCCATAGCTTCAAGGACAAGGTGGAGCATCTCGAGGACATTAATGCCGGATTATTTGCCTACCCTATGCTGATGGCTGCCGATATCTTGCTCTATGATGCTGAACTTGTGCCCGTGGGCAAAGACCAGCTGCAGCATATAGAAATGACTCGAGATGTCGCCTCTAGAATCCACGCCAAGACCGGCCAAGATCTTTTTGTTTTACCAGAGGCACGAATCTCGGAATCCACACAGTTGATTCCGGGTACTGATGGCCAGAAAATGAGTAAATCAAAAAACAATACCATCAATGTCTTTTTGCCAGAAAAAGAGCTGCGCAAACAAATCATGGGGATCCAAACCGATAGCACGCCTCTTGAGGATCCTAAAGACCCTGAGACCTGCAATGTTTTTGCCTTGTATCAACTCTTGGCAACTGAGAAACAAACCACTGAGTTGCGTGCTCATTATATCGGCGGCAATTTTGGTTATGGCCACGCAAAACAAGCCCTTTACGAATTGATTTTAGAGGTGTTTGAATTGCCTCGAGAGCGATATGACCATTTTATGGCAAACCTCCCAGAAATCGACCAAGCGCTAGCTGTTGGGGCACAAAAAGCCCGTAAGGTAGCTCAAGAAGTGCTCGCTAGAGTCCGTGAAAACCTCGGCTATTAGCGGTATACCCCCCCAAAAGATCCCGTGTGATCATGCCTGATAATTCTAGATTCAACAAGAGTACTTGCAATTGAGAGATCGAGACTGACATCTTGATTTGTAAATCATTTTGACTTATTCGAGGCTCCTTTAGCATCAATTGCAACAACTTTCGTTCGATGTCGTCTGAAGGGAGTTGCTCCTTCTTTGGTTGGATTAGTTCCCAGCCCATCACCTCACAAAGGGCCTTACTCCCTGTCAGCAAATGGGCCTGATGCGTGCGAATCAGTTCGTTGCAGCCGGCGCTTTGCTGATCCGCTGGAGCCCCTGGCACAGCAAACACTTCCCGATCGTATGCATTAGCCATTTTTGCCGTGATCAAACTCCCGCCCTTGGCCGCAGACTCAATGACAATAGTAACCGTGCTAAGCCCTGCGATAATGCGGTTGCGCTGCAAAAAATTAGATTTGTAAAACGGGTCCGAAGTCCAAAATTCTGAGATAAAGCCTCCATGTTGTTGCATGCCGCCCATGTATTTGTGGTGCGCTCGCGGATAAACTGTGTTTAAGCCATGGGCCAGACACCCAATAGATTGGAGCCCCAAAACCATTGCCTTCTTATGGGCCGAGATGTCTATACCATAGGCAAACCCTGAGATAATAGTAGGACTTATAGGCGCCAGTTCTTCTATAATTTGTTCACAGAACGCAACGCCCTGCCGGGTGGCGCGCCTGGTCCCGACAATACTGATCAAGGGCTTATGGTTTAAGTCCAGTTTTCCGCGCATAAAGAGTACGGCTGGAGCGTCGACGCAGTGCTTCAGTAATTCGGGGTAGTCTGCCTCTGGGTAAAACACTGCGCTAATGCCTAGGCGCTGCATGTAGGCTAACTCCTGCGCCACCTCTTGTTTCAACAAGTTGTTTTTGGCTTTATGCCTTATGGCTCTAATGGGCTCTTTGGCCCCTTGCCAAAGTTCTATCGGAGTGTCAAAAACCGCATTTAAACTCCCGAATTCGTCGATTACTTTCTTAATGGTTCTGACGCCCCACTTTGGTTCACGCTGCATCACCCGCGCGCGCAGCAATTTGTTTTGTGTATTCATTGACTCAAAATTATTAATGCGGGGAGCCGATTAAATTTAAAGGAATATTTCTATTGTTAAAAATTAATTCGGTCTATAGTTGATTGCCGGCAAAAAAAAAATTAAGTTTGTTTAGATGGAAATCTTCAACCACATTCAAGCCTTGTTGTTTCGTTATGAGTGCGTTATTGTCCCCGGATTTGGCGCGTTTTTAACCCGACATCATTCGGCCGAAATCGACGCTTCTGGGCAGTTTACGCCACCCGGTAAATCAGTGTCTTTCAACCGACAACTCCAAACTAACGATGGCCTTTTGGCGCATCATGTTTCTGATATTGACGGCGTCTCGTACGAATTGGCCTTGCAAAAAATCCGTGTCCACAGCGGCACTATGTTGCAGCAACTTGAGCGCGGCGATGTTTTAGATTGTGGCGCGTTGGGCACGCTTAAAACCCATGCCTCGGGAGGGATCGTTTTTGATCCGTCTGGTCTTGTCAATTTTTCAAGATCCGCTTTTGGTCTTGGCCCAATAGCCATTACTGAAATTGACCGACAAGGGGTAACCATTCCAGTTAAGCCTCTTTTTGAAGCGCCATCTAGTCCTGTGCCAATCTGGCGCTATGCTGCCGTTGCACTTATCGCCCTGAGCCTTGGTGGTTACGGAGCAACACAAAAATACAACCAGCAAGTGGCCTCGTTCAATTTGGATTCACAGCAAAATGTCACGAAACAAGTCGCAAAACAAATCCAAGAAGCAACGTTCCAAATCAATAGTGCCCTACCAATAGTGGAATTAGTTATCCCAAAACCGCATCAACCCTATCATGTGGTTGCCGGTGCATTTCGTGTGGCACAAAATGCACACAACAAGGTCGCTCAGCTTATGATTAAAGGTTTTGACGCCAAAATTGTTGGCATCAACTCCTATGGACTGCACCAGGTTGTTTACCGCTCATTTACAGACCGCAATGAAGCCATAAATGCTTTAAGACGTATTCAAAAAGAAGAAAGCAGCGATGCTTGGTTGTTAGTGAAATAATACGTTATTGATGCTGTTGCCTGCCCTGTGGATGTCACAGGTTATTTAAATCACTGTCCCATTATGGAATACAAGACCCCCGCAGATTCTCGAACCATCGTTACAGACTTAGTGCTTCCCAGCGAAACAAACCCCATTGGCAATATGTTTGGTGGTGAGCTTTTGGCCAGGATGGACCGAGCCGCAAGCATCGCCGCGCGCCGTCACAGCAGGCGGATTGTCATGACTGTATCCGTCAATCATGTTGCTTTTAACAAAATGATCCCCTTGGGAAGTGTCGTGACTGTAGAAGCACAAATATCGCGGGCATTTAACAGCTCAATGGAAGTCTATATCGATGTTTGGCTAGAAGACCGTGAAAGCGGCAAAAAAACAAAAGCCAATGAGGCTATTTACACTTTTGTAGCTGTAGACGAAATGGGCGGACCCGTTGCTGTTCCAGGACTTCGTCCAGAGACAGAATTAGAGAAGAGCCGCTTTGACTCGGCTTTGCGCCGCAAACAATTGAGCTTAGTTTTGGCTGGTAAAATGGCCGCACAAGAAGCAACAGAACTCAAGGCTCTATTTGAGTCTGCGCCCTAGAGGTTATTTCTGGGCTTCCCAAACAAAAACAAGATCTTTGCCTTACCTAAATCAATGTTATCATGCATATTGAACAAATCTATACCGGATGTCTCGCTCAAGGAGCCTATTATATTGAAAGTAATGGTGAGGTTGCTGTTATCGACCCTTTGCGGGAGGTGAAGCCCTATCTCGAAAGAGCCGCCAAAACGGGGTCAACCATTAAATACATCTTCGAAACGCACTTTCATGCCGATTTTGTAAGTGGGCACGTGACCTTATCAAAGATGACTGGCGCCCCAATTATCTTTGGTCCCAATGCACGGCCCACGTTTGATTGTATCATTGCAGAAGACCAACAGTCATTTGCCTTAGGCGCTATTACCATAACGGCGTTGCATACCCCTGGGCATACCATGGAAAGCACGACGTATTTATTACGCGACGAAAACGGTAAGGACTGTGCCATTTTTAGCGGAGACACCTTGTTTTTGGGAGATGTCGGCCGCCCTGATCTGGCCCAAAAAGCAGCAGACATTACTCAAGAAGATCTCGCGGGGATGCTTTTTGATAGCCTTCGAGAAAAGATACTGCCCTTGGCCGACGATGTTATTGTGTATCCCGCGCATGGCGCAGGCTCTGCTTGTGGCAAAAACATGATGAAAGAAACCGTAGACACGCTCGGCAATCAAAAACAAATGAATTATGCGCTTCGGGCCAACATGACTCGAGATGAATTTATAAATGAGGTGACAGATGGCTTGCTGCCCCCGCCACAGTACTTCCCATTGAATGTTAAAATGAACAAAGAAGGCTACGACGATATTGATCAAGTGATCGCGCGAGGCACACAGGCATTGAGTCCTGCTGCTTTTGAGGTCGCGGCCAATGAAACCGGCGCCATTGTTTTAGATGTCCGCAACCAAAGTGATTTCATCAAAGGCCATATTCCCCGATCGATCTTCATCGGTCTTGACGGGGGTTTTGCTCCGTGGGTCGGCACGCTGATTGCCGATGTCAAACAGCCCTTATTACTGATCACCCCAGAAGGCCGCGAAGAAGAGGCTATCACCCGTTTGTCGCGTGTTGGATTTGACCAAACACTGGGATATTTAAAAGGTGGATTCCAGGCATGGCAAGCCGCCGGAAAAGAATGGGACACCATCACCTCTGTATCTGCAGATGCTTTTGCACAGACATTGGCTCATGAAGAAATTTCAGTATTTGATGTGCGCAAGGCTACCGAATATCTTTCTGAGCACGTCCAAGACGCACACAATTCTCCCTTGGATTTTCTCAACAATCACTTGGCTGAGTTTCCACAGAACAAACCCTTTTATGTGCATTGCGCAGGAGGTTACCGCAGCGTTATTGCGGCGTCCATCCTCAAGAGCCGTGGTATTCATAATTCAATTGATGTCGCAGGTGGCTTTAAAAGTATCGCCCAAACAAGTGTTCCGCGCACTGATTATGTTTGTCCGTCAACACTTTAACTTGAATTTACTTGATGGGCTGACCTGGTGAGCTAACCTCTCATGATGCGTCCATTGAACATAACAAACTATATTTTATGAAAAACATCCTTGTCCTTTTGCTGTTTATTGCTTGTTTCAGCGCGGCCAGTGCCCAAAACAGCCCGAACATCAATCTGATCGACAAAGCGACTTTCGTTATCTCCACTAAAGAAGGCACGCCCCTGATTATTGATGTAAGAACGCCGCAAGAATATGCCCAAGGCCATATCGCCAATGCGCTAAATATTGATTATCTGAAGCAGGATTCTTTTGTCCAGAAGTTTGCTGGTTTTAACAAAACACAACCTGTTTATCTTTATTGTGGCTCCGGGAACCGCAGTGGAAAAGCCGCTAAGCAACTCGCTGCGCTTGGTTTTGAAAGCATCTATGACCTCAAGGGAGGATATGCGGCGTGGTAACGCTAGGTCTCGCGACAAAACCCCTGTCCTACAGTAGTTCTAACGTCTTTACATTTTGTAAATCCAACTCGCTGGATTTAGTTTCTGAGTGTTTTGGTAGACAAAAAACTTCAAAATCGTTTGTCCTGTTGTGGGATGCGTAAAAACCGTGCCTAATGGCTGCTTGGCATAGACGCGCTGCCCTTTTTTAACCATTACTTTAGCCAAGTTGTTATAGATGGTGATGTAATTTCCATGACGCACATAGACCGCTTTGTTGGCTCCTTTGAGCTGCTGTATTTGCAACACTTCTCCTGAGAAAACCGCGCGCGCCTCGGCATTGCTCTCGGTGATGATCTCGACCCCATTATGATCTTGCGTCACATTAGGAAATTGCGGATGCTGTCTTTTTCCAAAAGGCGTCATGACCCGTCCTTTGGCGACTGGCCAAATCAATTTTCCTTGGTTGTTTTTAAAGTCCGCCGCCAAAGCTTCTGCTTCTGGGGTAAGGTCAAATACCGTGGCCTTGGCTCCCGCACCACCTTTGGCTTTATTGGCCTCGGCAATCGCTGCCTTGATCAAAGCGTCTATAGCCAATTCAATCTTTCGCGCTTCTTTTTGCTTGGTCCTAATTTGGTTCCCGTATGTCTGCTCTTCCTTTTTTAAGGCCAACAACAAAACCTCTTGCTCCGCCTTTTCCTTAGCCAATTGGGCTTTCTCCTGACGGCTTTGAATCACTAATTGCTCTTTGTCTTTTTTTTGTTCGATCAGGAGCTGATTCAGGCGATTCAACGCTAAGGTCCGTTGTTCAATATCCAATCCTTGTTTTCTGCGGAATCGACTGTATTGCTGCATATACTGCAGGCGCTTATAGGCTTGCAAAAAATTTTCCGCAGACAGCAAGAACATCAATCGACTTTGTTGTGACTTGCTTTTATAGGACTTAAGGATCATGGCTGCGTAATCCTCCTTCAGGGCTGATAGTTCCTTTTTCAGTTGTTCGACACTGTTGAGATTGCCATTGATTTCTCGTGTGAGCAAATTAGCTTGCTCATTGGTGATGCGCATCAAGTTTTGGCGCACACTTATTTTTTGATCTAGACTCTGAACCGTCACCAGCAAAGAGCTCTTTTCATCTTTAGTTGCGAAGAGGAGTTCGTTAATGACGCTTATTTCTTCAAGCAATTGCTGGCGCTGTTGCTCGAGCGCTTTTTGCTTGGTAGTTTGGGCGCCAAGGCTAAACGTTCCTGTCAAAAGGAACACCATTGTCCATATGATCTGCCGTTGCTTCATGGTGCCAAATTAATCTTTTTGAACCCTTGTGGAACCGCGTATGGAAAACGCAACTTTCCGCCGTATTCGATATTTTTTAAAACCACCTCAATGGTGGTGTTGGCTTGAGCGCCTTTTGAAGTCATCACAATTTCTTCCGGGCTTACCAAATCACCGCTCGTATAGGATGGATATGTAATGCGCAAAGTTTGTAGGGGCTCTTTTTGAACCAAATCCACCTGAGCTATTTTAAAATCTTGCGGCCGAATTTCAGTGCTAAAAGTCCAATTTTCACGCAAGAGCGTCGGGCCGACTCTGTAAGTGTCTTGATGGACTGTATGGCCCATTGATTTGGCTAGAGGGACAATAGATTGACCCAATAACAATCGCTCCAATTGATCAAAGTTTAAGGACAGCCCCAGCCACTGCCGCACGGCATCAAACGATCCGTCAAAATAGGTTTTGCTCAAAGATTCATATAGTTGAACGCGATCAGGAGTCAATAAGCCTTTGGCTAAGGTGACCCCAAAGACAGAGGCCTTAATCCAAATCGTATCCTTGTGTTGCATGCGCAAAGTCAGACTGACTTTCTGCTTCTTATTGTCATTGTCCAAGGTCAACTGAGCACGAGCTGTTAAGGTTGTAAATTCCCCTTGTGCCTGATTATGGGCGCGTATGATCTGACCGGTAGACCATTTCGCATCAGGACCAACAGTGCTCACGTTGGCGCTTTTACAGGCGAAAAGCACCGCCACCATCAAGAGCATCATGGCCCACTTGCCGATAAAATATTGGCCTCTATTCATTGTTTTTTATTTGTCCCTTTTGCCGCCAAAGTTCTGCGTTAGTGTCCTGGCCAAGCGCTTGATATATGGCCGCGCCTTCTTGGTAAATCAATCGGCCCTCACGCTCATGGTCCAAAACATAATCCAAGCCCATTTCAAGATACGATAATGCCTGTTTAAGGGCGCCCTTCTCTTTGTGTCCCCTGGCGGTCAGCAGATAAAATACAGATTGTGCCGGAAACAAACTCAAGCCCTGTTCGGCATAAATTAAACCCCGATCATATTGCTGCGTTTGATAATTTAATGACGCCATTTGTATATAAATCGTATGGTTCATTGGGTCTAAGTCTAACGCTTTTTGGAGGTAATCCAGGCCCTGCGTGATCCCGCCTTTTGCCACAAAATACTGCCCAAGTAATTGATTTGTGTCGGCATCTTGGCGCTCCGACAATACGGCAATATAACGATTGAGCGTCCATTCGTATTGTGGGTTGGCATGTAGAAATGACAAATAGTCTTTGATCAATTGCAGTAACTGGGGGCCTTGAACAGAACGATCGTTCAGCGCCATGTTCATGCTCTCTAACGCTTGATCTATATTGTTTTGATCCATATAAAACTTGTAAAGCGCGAACTGTGCTTGTCCAGAATTTGGATAATCTTTTTGCCAAGAAAGGGCCACCGCAAAAGCCTCCGGCTCTTTATTTTGTTCGCTCAAGGCATAAACCTTGTTGAGGTAGTGCTGCTGGGAAGGTGTTTCTCCTGTCGCCTCTTGCTCGAGCAAGTCTAAGGTTTGCCCAGTGTCCTTGGTATTCTTATAAACCTCTTGACGCAAATGCTGACGCAGCAGGCTTTCCCCCCATTGTTGATCCAGACTATCCAGTAAGGCGATGGCTGGTTTAAAATCTTGGCGTTGTATGTGTATTTTGACCACGTCGATAAGGTATTCGGCATCCCCGCGCGCTAAAAGCCGCACAATAGGTAAGGCTTGGTTGTAATCTCCTTGCTCGTGGTAAACAGTATAAAGTCCTTCCTGAGAGGCTTTGGTATAATCCTCTGCACCAACGGAAAAAAGAAACGCTTCTTCTGCCGCGTTATAATTGCCCATCGCCAATTGATTTTTCCCGCGTTCATAAGCCAATGCTGTTTGCTGTTCGGCATCTAAGCTGGGTAATTTTTGTGCTTTATCAATCGCCCTAATGGCTAAAGGGTAGTTTTCGATTCCTCGTTGTTTAATCGCCTCAAAAAATAAGTTCTTGAACTGCACCTCTGCAGAGCGGCGTGAGGTAGTGTCCACAGTCGTCGGTATTTGGGCTGTCAATCCGAAGAATGGTGCCATAATAAAAAACAAAATGTGGCTCAGGTGTTTCATTCTAAGCGGCTATAATCCCCCAGACTAATTCGGGTGAAAGAACCATCAAAAACCACGTGATTTCCGATCATCGCCTCGCTCAAGTGCGCATTGCTGATGTGGGAATCTCCTTGTACAATACTGTGGCTGATGGTGCTGTTTTCAATGACTGTTCGGGGACCCACCGAAACAAATGGGCCGACAGTTGCGTCCTTAATTACTGCCCCAGAGGCGATAAAGCAAGGTTCGATGATTTCTGCATTACTCAATTCGATGTCCGGGGCTCTAAGCGGGGCGCCATCTTCTTGCAAAAACCCAAGCATTTGCGTGTTGGTTTTTAAGGTAATCTCTTTGTTGCCGCAATCCATCCATTGGTCTACAGTGCTCGATTTAAAAATCTTGCCTTGCGCCATTAGCGCCTTAATTCCATCGTTAATCTGGTATTCGCCCTGATGCATGATGCCTTGGTCCATCACTTTTTGAAGTTCCTCCTTGAGCTGACCAATGTCTTTAAAGTAATAAATCCCTATGACGGCCTCATCACTGACGAATTGCTCTGGTTTTTCGACAAGCTCCGTGATGTGTCCCTCATGGTTGCGCTTGACGACACCATAGGCCTCTGGGTGGTCGACTTTTTTAGTCCAAATGACACTGTCGGCCTCCTTATCAAGGGCAAAAGTTGCTCTAATGAGCGTGTCGGCATAAGCCACCACCGCGGGGCCACTCAAGGATGGCTCGGCGCACATGATCGCGTGACCTGTTCCTTTGGGCTCCAATTGACGGTATATACGCCCCTTTGCGCCCAATCCCTCTGCCAGTTGAATGAGTTCTTGCGCCACATCTGGGCCAAAAAAAGCAGGATCCCCCAAAATAAAAGCAACCTCCTCGATGGGTTCGTTCAAAATCCTGGCGATATCGGTTACAAGGCGATGGACAATAGGCTGGCCTGCTACAGGGATTAAAGGTTTCGGCACGGTAAGAGAATGCGGGCGAAGGCGTGAGCCTCGGCCAGCCATGGGTACGATTATTTTCATGAATGCTTTTTCAATAATTAATTATTTTTTTCCTGTGCTGCCGAATCCTCCAGCGCCCCTGTCGGTTTCCGACAGCGTTTCGACCAACTCCCACTCGGCGCGTTCATGGCGCGCAATCACCAATTGAGCAATGCGCTCGCCATTTTCAATAGTAAAGGGCTCTTGAGACAAATTAATTAAAATGACCCCTATTTCGCCGCGGTAATCCGCATCAATTGTGCCTGGGGTGTTAAGTACCGTGATGCCGTATTTGGCCGCTAGCCCACTCCGCGGGCGCACTTGGGCCTCATATCCCACGGGAAGCTCCAAATATAAGCCGGTTTTAATGATGGCCCGGCCCATTGGTTCTAGCACCAAAGCGCCTTCAATACACGCCCGCAGGTCCATCCCTGCAGACGCCAAGGTTTCGTAGTGTGGGGCCGGCTGTCCCGATTTGTTGATTAATTTAATGGTCATCTCTTTATGTTTAAGCTCCTTTTTTGTTGCCTGGATAGGCCAATATCGGCCTGAGTTCAATATCGTTTACCAACGAAAAATAAGGTCTCCCGTTTTTGATATAATAAATCATCGCCTGGGATGCTTTAAGGGTAACATTTGCTTCGATGGGGATCAATTCAATCACAGGGTCATCCGCTTGGTCACTGAATTCTGCCTTAAATAACTCTGGCTGATTTTTATGGGCCTTAACGGTTTGCCAGTGGTCATTAAAATACACCATTGTCAGCGCTATCTCTTCCTTTGGCTCGGTGATGAGCAAGGTTAAGGTTGTGCCCTTTCCGCCCGAGGCCGTTCCGGCCACCCATGGCTGGCTGTAGGCCACAACCACTTGGAATGGCGGCGTTTTTTCGATGGTGGTTTCACGCCCTCCAGCACAGCTGAAGCCAATCAACATCAGCCCTAAAAACCCCCCAAATATTACTGTGTTTTTCATCACGAGAATGAGCACTTTGTTGCATTATAAAGGTATAAAAAAAACCTCCCGTATCTGGGAGGTTCTGAAGACTTTCATGTCGTATTTAAAGCTTTTTAGCCTTATTAGGCTAAAGCTTCTGCGCCGCCAACAATTTCCAAGATTTCATTGGTAATAGAGGCCTGACGGGCCTTGTTGTATTCTAAGGTCAAGCTGTCTTTGAGATCCTTGGCATTATCTGTCGCCTTGTGCATTGCGGTCATTCGCGCGCCATGCTCGCTAGCAACACTATCTCTTAGGGCCTTAAATAATTGTGTTTTTAGACTCTTTGGGATCAATTCAGAGATAATTTCCTCCTTAGACGGCTCAAAAATAAAGTCTGCAGCAGGCCCAGCGGCTTTGCTTTCTTCTTCGCTGCTTTCTATCGGCAGAAAAGATTCGTGCATCACGATCTGAGTCGCGGCATTTTTGAATTTATTGTACACCAACACCACCTTATCATAAGTGCCCTCAGCATAATCCTGCATGATTTGCTCCGCAATAGCCGCATTAGCGGAAAAGGTCAAATCGTCAAAAATATCATTGTTGTTATAGGTCACTCGCCCGGTCTTGCCCAGGATGTCGTTTCCTTTTTTTCCTATGGTCAAAAAACTCACCTCCATGCCCGCATAGAGCTCTTGAGCGCTACGCTTGCATTCCTTGATTACATTGGTGTTAAACGCGCCTGCCAGTCCTCTATTAGAGGTAATGGCGACGATGAGGACTTTTTTAATATCCCTCTGGACGGCATAGGGATTCTGCACGTCACCATCCAAATTAGCGCTCAAATTACGCAATAAGGCCGATAACGTTTCAGAATAAGGGCGCATGGCCACAATCGCGTCCTGAGCCTTTTTCAACTTGGCAGCAGAAACCATTTTCATGGCACTGGTTATCTGCATGGTAGACCCCACCGAGTTGATCCTATTTCTAATTTCTTTTAAGTTAGCCATAGATATTGCTTTATCTGTTGTCTGCCCAAAAAAGACTCTAACAGGTCGTGAGAGTCCTAGTTATAGCGTGATGATAAATCCTTGGCTACTGATGTCAAGACATCAATCACCTCGTCGGTTAATTTTCCTGCTTTCAAGTCATCTAGGGTGCCTCTGTGTTTGGTGTTCAAAAACTCAAGATAGTCTCTTTCAAACTCCTTGATTTTTTCAACTGGCACTTGGCGCAATAAGTTTTTAGACCCCGCATAGATAATCGCTACTTGGTCCTCTACTGTGTAAGGATCATTCTGTGCTTGCTTCAGGATTTCAACATTTCGTTTTCCTTTTTCAATCACGTTCATAGTCGCCGCGTCCAAATCACTACCAAACTTAGAAAACGCTTCTAGTTCCCGGTATTGTGCCTGGTCCAATTTCAATGTTCCGGCCACTTTTTTCATAGACTTTATCTGCGCAGATCCACCAACACGTGATACAGAAATACCAACATTAATCGCTGGGCGCACTCCTGAGTTGAACAAGTCACTCTCTAGGAATATTTGACCATCCGTAATAGAGATCACATTTGTTGGGATGTAGGCCGAAACGTCACCCGCTTGTGTCTCGATGATCGGTAGTGCTGTCAATGAGCCTCCTCCTTTTACGAGATCCTTCAGTGAGTGAGGAAGATCGTTCATGTTTTTTGCAATCGCATCATCGGCAATCACTTTAGCGGCACGCTCCAATAATCTAGAGTGCAAATAGAAGACGTCTCCAGGGTAAGCCTCGCGTCCTGGTGGACGGCGCAGCAAAAGAGAAACCTCACGGTAAGCAACGGCTTGTTTGGATAAATCATCATATATGATTAGGGCTGGACGCCCTGTATCTCTAAAATATTCACCAATCGCTGCCCCTGCAAAAGGCGCATAAACTTGCATTGGTGCAGGATCAGAGGCATTCGCCGCAACAATAGTTGTGTAGGCTAGTGCTCCTTTGTCCTCAAGTACTTTGGCAATATTCGCTACGGTAGATGCCTTTTGACCTATCGCAACATAAATACAGTAAACGGGCTCACCTGCATCATAAAACTCCTTTTGATTCAAAATGGTGTCGATACAAACCGTTGTTTTCCCAGTTTGACGGTCACCAATGACCAATTCACGTTGGCCACGGCCAACTGGAATCATTGCATCAATCGATTTGATTCCTGTTTGAAGTGGTTCGTTTACTGGCTGGCGGAAGATTACCCCAGGAGCTTTGCGCTCAAGTGGCATCTCATAAGTTTTTCCGTCAATAGGACCTTTTCCATCAATAGGCTGACCCAGTGTGTTGACCACACGGCCCACAACACCTTCGCCGACATTAATAGAGGCGATCCGCTGGGTGCGTTTTACTGTTGCGCCTTCTTTGATTTGTTTTGAAGGTCCTAAGAGCACAACACCAACATTGTCTTCTTCCAGGTTTAATACAATTCCTTCTAGGCCGTTTTCAAACTCAACCAATTCGCCATATTGCACATTAGACAGGCCATACACGCGGGCAATCCCATCACCAACGGTAAGCACCGTTCCGACTTCGTCTAAAGACATGCTGGCTTCAAAGCCTGTGAGTTGTTGCTTTAAAATTGCTGATACTTCAGCTGGTTTTACTTCTGCCATTGTTTCTTTATCTATTATGGGCCGGGCCCATGGTTTTAAACACTTTTACTAAATTCTCTCTTGATTTGACTTAACTGATTGGCAACACTAGCATTATACTGCAAGTCACCAATACGCAACACAAAGCCACCAATAATCTCTGGATCTATTTCTAAATCTAAGGTGACTTCCTTACTCCCGGTCAAGGCTTCAATTTTTTGACGTATTTGACCTTCGAGCGCTTCTGACAGTGCACATGCTGTAATGACCTTGGCTGTTTTAACGCCTTTGGCCTCGTTATACAAATTGATGTATCCTTGGGCGACTTCACCCAATAAGGCTGTCCGTTTGTTTTCAGATAAAACGCGGATCAATGACTGCGTTTCGCCAGAGACTTTTGAGAAGACTTGTTTGAGGATCTCCTGCTTGTCTTCCATTTTAATGATCGGGCTTTTTAGGGCTAAGTAAAGCTCATGACTCGCGTTCAATGTGGCTACAACAGATTGCATGTCGCTAAACACCACGTCCGCTAAACTATTCTCGTTGGCCTTTTGCAGTAAGGCATTTGCGTATCTGATTGCCGCTCTACTTCCGCTCATAATATTAATTTAAGGCTGTATCGTCTAAAAGGTCTTTGACCAACTTCTGTTGTTGATCATCACGCGACAAGGCCTGCTTTATGACTTTTTCAGCTATATCGATGGATAGGCTCGCGACCTGGTCCTTTATCTCGGCGATCGCTGCTTTCTTCTCGCTCTGTATTGCGGCTTGCGCCTGAATGATTATTTTATCCGCCTCCGATTTGGCTTCATCTTTCGCGTCACCGATCAATTTGGCCTTAATCTCTCGTGCCTCTTTAAGCATTGCGTCTCTTTCTGATCGTGCTTCCTGAAGTAGTTTTTCATTGTCTGCGTTCATGCTAGCCATCTCTTTTTTGGCTTGCACTGCAGATTCTAATGCTTTTTTAATGCCTTCCTCTCGCTCATTAACAGCGTCAAGTATCGGCTTCCAAGCATACTTTTTGAGTATGAAAAGCATCGCAACAAACAAAAGTGTTTGCCAAAAAAATAAACCTACTGAAAATTCTCCAATTAGTTTTTCCATAACTATTACCCGAATGCTCGGGAAATTATTTAATGACTCTTATTGATAAATCCCTGCGGGATTGTTGTTTTAATAGAAGCACACAGAAGCAACCAACCGTTGTGTCTGTGTGCTTTTTTGATTTATGCTGCGAAAATCGCTGCAAAACCAAATCCTTCAATCAAAGCTGCCGCAATGAGCATCAATGTCTGAATTTTTCCATAAGCTTCAGGTTGGCGGGCAATTGCTTCCATAGCTTTACCTCCAATTTGTCCAATGCCGATACCGACACCAATAACTGCTAAACCTGCTCCTACAATAGTTGGAATTGTCATACTCTTATTTATTTAAATTAAACATTCTCTTTTTTACAAGTGCTGTAATTCGCCGTCATGTTCCACGGCGTGTTCATGTGTTTCACTTGCGAATCCAAAATATAAAGCCGACAACATCGTAAATATGTACGCCTGCAATAAAGCCACCAATAGTTCAATGAATGAAATGGCAAAAGACAATCCAAGCCCTAAAGGTCCCGCCAGCCAATTTTGAAATATGTATATCAATCCTATTAAACTCCCTAAAACAATGTGCCCAGCCTGCATGTTTGCATAAAGTCGGATCAACAGAGAAAATGGTTTGATAAAAATCCCTAGTATTTCAATCGGGATCAAAATAATGTATAGTGGAATCTTTGCGCTCCAAGGCATCCCATGCCCCAGAGGGTCAAAAATATGTTTCCAATAGTCTTTCGTTCCGGTAAAATTCGTGATCAAAAAGGTTATAATCGCCAACGCGGAAGTTACAGCGATGTTCCCCGTAACATTGACCCCTAATGGCGTCAAGCCAAAAAGGTTTAAAAACCAAATAAAGAAAAATACGGTCAACAAATAAGGCATATAGCGCTGGTATTTTTCGGCGCCTATATTGGGAATTGCAATATCGTCTCTTATAAAAATAACAATCGGCTCAAAAAAGCGGCCTACGCCAACAGGTAGTCCTTGATTGGTCGCGTAGCTTTTTGCCAAACTCCTGAAAATTAGGATGAGCAAAAGGCCCACAACCATGATCATAAAGACGCTTTTGGTAATTGAAAAATCCAACGGCGCTTGATTTAAAACATGATGGTCTTGGTCATAATTCAAAGTGCCTTGGGCGTTTGTCTCATATATTTTGTAAGCGTGTGTATCTAAAACAAAGTATTTGCCCTTCGATGCGACAACAGACTCACCATGATGGAGCGCGCCTGAAGAAAACACATGAAGACCATCAGCCCATAAAATAACCGGTAATGGAAAACCCACTTGATGGTGCTCCCCATTCGATCCTGTATAAGAGAATAATCCGAAGTCGTGCGTGTCTAAATTGTGGTGATTCACATAAGCACTAACTTCTACTTTTCGCTCTGCCGGAGTTTGACCGCCCTCTTTAGAATCAGAGGCATACACGGTTAAAGCGGTCGTCGAAAAATATAAGCCAATAAGAAGATGAATAAGTCGTTTTCCTTGCATTATAGCTAATTAAATGTGCCTACTAAATTCTGTGCAAAAATAGCATTCTTACTTATAATGGAAAAACAAAATCAAAGGTTTTTTTGAAGGTGGTTATTGAGGCCTTTCTGGGTTAATCGTTAATCGTTTTGACAAAAACAGCACTTCCATAATGACGCAAATCATGTAAGGCATGAAAAACGTCCAGAATTCCGCTCGATCAATCACTCCATCAGACTTGTAGTTGGGCAAAACCAGCAGAAACAAAAGACCGAATTTCACCGCGCTAGCGAGCAAAAAAACGGATCCAACGGCTGTAGAATCAGGGCTTAATAATTTTGCAATAATAAATACCAACAAAATACCAACGCCAAAATTCATAAAATAAGTTGTTATGATTTGGTTTGAAAATAGGGCCTGATTATTCCATGATTGTACTCCTGATTGGGCGCAAAAACAAGCCAGCCCGATCGCTGTAAACCAATAAGCGAACTGTTTAAACTCTGTTGGGAAATTCATGTGTTGAGACGTTTGGTTTGATTCATGACCAATAGCATTGCAACCGCAACACCAGCTAGGGTAAACACTACAGCTAAAGTTTTCTCTCCGGGAAAATACATTCCGTCAAGCCACCGCCCGAGTTGGTTACTCGCATAAATAATAACGCCCATTTCCACTGCGATGGACGTCAGCACCAACCAACGCTTCCAATTTTGAGGTTGCTGGGCCATAAGGTTTAAACGCTTGTGGTTTCGGAAGGATTGGTTTTTTTGAGGCGATTTGCCCGGTCAAAAAGGCTGCCCTTTGATGTGTTGGCGGCAGGTTGATTGGTTTTTGGCTCTGTGTGCATGCTACACGTCCCATTAAAAATGGCTCCGGGTTCGACCGATAGTTTTCCAACAACCACTTGACCTTGGATTCGTGCAGAGGCCTTAAGGGTGAGGGTTCCTGAGACCTGTAGCTCCCCTTCGAAACAACCTTCAATGTCTGCGTCGCCACAAACTAACTTTCCTTTGATTTGTCCGGATTTACCCAAAACAACTTTCGATGGCCTTTCGATGGTGCCTTCTATAATTCCATCAATTCTAAAAAATCCTGAAGACTGAACGTCTCCAACAAGTTTTGTGCCTTCATTAATCCTGTTCTGACCTACTGATGGTTCCATATGCTCTTTTTGTTTTTTCTCGCTAAACATGATACGTTTTATTTCTGAAGGGGCGAGGGCTGTGCCGGGTTTTTTAATTGGCGGTAGGCCGCTAAGTTTTTGTGCAACTGTACCACCCGATAGTTTTCTGTCGCTAAAACAAAATAAGGCGCTTTGAGTTGGTGTTTTTTTAGCCCCGCTAGGGTTTCGGCGAAGCCTTGTGCTCCGAGTGCTGATTTTAAGCCATGAATTACAACAAAAAACTGATCATTGCTGTAATAGTCTCGACTTACATCAAGTTTTTCTCTTGGATAGTTTTCTAGGGCTTCAACCAGCCTTGTTAGGTATTGCTCGCCTGCTTCAGCGTCTGCCGTCAAAAAGGGATAGACGACCTTAAACGCGCTCCCGTCTGCAGTGAACGCTGGGGATGAAATATTAGGCAATACCTGGGTGTAAATGTTTTGGGCTTGTTTGCCTTCTGGAGACTGTGGATAGGTAAGTGCCACAAAATTAATGGCGTTCTTATAGGCTTCAAAACCCTCTGTAAAGGATAGTGTTGTGGCTTTTAACAACTCGAGTTTTGGAATAATGTCGTTGCCTTGGTAACGGTTCATGTAGTCCTCACATAGGGCCAAAACCGCGGCATATTCGCCGTTTTCAAACTGGCGATAAAGTGCTTTATATTTGAACTCAGGGCTCGAAGAATCCGTTGTCAATTGGGTTTGTGGGTTCCTCAATATTTCGGCATAGCGGGATTCGGGATGGTTGGTAATGATGTCGTTTTTCAATCGTTCTGCCGCAAGAGCATCGTCAATGGTTATGTAGATTTTATACAAATTATATTTTGAAGGCAGAATCAAGCGCTCCTGTGGCCCATAGGCCAACAATCCTTCTAGCTTGTCAATGGCGCGCTGGTATTCACGGAATTTTTCCTTGTACACGACCCCAAGTTGGTAATACGCAAAATTTCGGGTGCGCTTCAATGAATCGATCACGATGGAATCCGATGGAATTCTCCCCATGTAGGTGTTGGGGTCCATAATGGTCCGGGAGGCAATGCTCAAGCCTTCTTCTTCAACAAAAAGCTGGTCTGCGCCCATATTGATGGCCTTAGAATCGTTGCGCCAATTATCTTCGAGCTTTCTGTTGCCCCAGGTTTTTTTGAATTCTTGACGACCATAGGCCACCGCTGTGCTGTTGTAAAAATAAAATAACTCGTTGCTGCCTGCATTTTTGCTGGATTGCTTCTCGTAAAACTCCTTGTTTTCTTCGCGTCGTTTGGTTTTGGCTGTAGCAATAGAATCCTCTTTCGCCTGAGCAATCAATTCTTCGGTATATGCGGTAAAATAAGCCAATCGCTCTTGGTCATTCATGGCGACAAGCCGCAGTATTGAATCGTTTTTATTAGCGATGTCTTCATATTTAATAACGTCTGCTAAATTGTCCAATCGCTTTTTCATTCTTCGCCAAGGGCGTGAATTCTCCTTGAGAAACGTCAAAGTGCTGTCGTAATATTTGCCCGCGGTTCGGTAATTGGCCTGCTCGAAACTAATATCCGCCAATGTTCCGTAATTACGGGCTTGCAAGGGCTGGTTCTGGCTGTAATTCTCAATCGATCTGTTGTAGTAAGCCACGGCGCTATCCGTGCCTTTCATGATGCGATACACATTGCCTGTTTCGTGGAAGATAACATCCTTAAAGGGTCTGTTTTCGCGGTCTTGACCCAAATCCATTAACAACTCCGTGAGGGCCAAAGTGTCTGCTTGGCGATAGTCGAAGTTGCGTATTTGTTCTAAAAACGAGTGTATGTAGTAGGTTCTTGAAGTCGCGCGCTTGAGATCAATTACTTCCTGAAAAGCCAGGTCTGCGCTGTCTTTGAGGCCTAATCGGTTATAAATTTGCCCTTTAATAAAGGCATATCGGCCCTTGAGCTCTTTATCTATTACCAAAGATGCTGCCAGCTTAATTTGGGGCAATGCCCCTTGGAGCGTGTCTAGGTTAATATAGGCCTGGGCCATGATGGCTGCCGCGTCGGCACGATCTTCTTCGGATAGCCCGTCTTTGCTAAATAATTCGTTGAGTTCGGCAAGAGCCCCCTCTTCGTTACCCATTTGAATGTTGGTCTTTGCCTTCCACATTCTGGCCTGATTAATGCTGTTGCTTGTGGGGTATCGATTCAGGATAAAGTTAAACGCATCCAATGCGGGCACAAATCGTTGGGCGTAATAGCGGGCCTTCCCCAACAACATATAAGCCTCGTCAATTTGTGGATTATATTCCTTCCCATTGAGATAGACCGCGTGTTTCTGAATTGCTTTTGCGGCTTTTTCTTCAGCACGCTCAAAATGAGGGTTCCCTTTTTCGTTGGGTTTTAGAACGGCTTCTTTAAGTTCAAAGCGCTCTACGGGCAAAACCTCCCAAAAATTATCTCGGTAGGTCGCCGAGAGTTCTTCGTTTCCACTAACCAAAGCAACATCGCCATTAAAAATGGCGTTATATTCTGCCGTAACCGCGTGGACATTTCGGGTAAGAAACGTGTTTTTCTTTCTCGAACAAGAAAGCAAAACCACCACAGAAAGCAATGCAACAAGATATTTATGGAATCGATTCACTCAGCGCTTGTTATATGATATGATAACTTATAAAGCTTTGCATTTAGTATTTCTATAAAAGCATAGGAGGGTAAAAATACCATTCTTTTTGATAAGTGACTCTATTTGGCTCAAAAAACAGCCGAATATCCCGGGGCTGTTGTCCTGTTTAAAGCCAAGGATTTGTATTTTTGAAAAAAAATAGAGATGCAACCTGAGTATTCCTTAAAGGTCACCCACAAAGCCCAATTGACCAAAAATGCGCTTGTGCTCCAATTCGAAATGCCCGAAGAGCTCGCGCGACAATTTCAATTCATCCCTGGGCAATACATAACCCTTGTTCAAGAGATTAATAGCCAAGAAATCCGCCGCTCATATTCCTTGTGCAGCGCGCCCCGTGCACAAGAATGGGCTGTCGCCATCAAAAGAGTCGATCAAGGCGTGTTTTCTAATTGGGCCCACGACAAATTAAGTGTTGGAGATACCATAAAGGTTCTCCCGCCAGAAGGGCGTTTTATACTGCAACCAGATGCTGCTGACCAAAGCCATTATATGGCCTTTGCCGCGGGCAGCGGTATCACCCCAATCATGAGCATGATTCGCTCCGTTCTGACCCAGGCACCTCATGCCAAATTTACACTTGTGTATGGCAACCAGAATAAAGCAGAAACCATGTTCGCTGAAGATCTCGCAGACTTAAAAAACACCTACCCTGATAGATTTTCTCTGGTTTCTTTCTATAGTAGAGAAACCCTAGAAGGAGCTCGATTTGGGCGCATTGAAGCCAGCACTGTGCGACACCTTATGAAGCAAGAGTACGCCGACACGAAATTCGACCAGTTCTTCCTTTGTGGGCCTGAAGCCATGATCGTGGTTTTAAAAGAGGTCCTGCAAGAATTTGGTGGCACCTCCACAAACATACACTACGAATTGTTTTTCTCTGTAGCACAAGAGCCCACAGAAAGCGCGCAGGGCCAAAGCACGCTAAGGGTGGTTTTGGATGGGGTAACCGACACTTTTGTGATAAATAAGGATGCGCCGATTTTAGATGCGGTTTTGGCCAAAGACTTGGATCCGCCGTACAGCTGTCAAGGCGGGGTGTGCAGTTCCTGTATTGCCCGAGTGACCGAAGGAAAGGCCACCATGATCAAAAATCAGATTTTGACCGACAGCGAAGTGGCTGAAGGGCTTATTTTGACTTGTCAAGCATTGGCTGAATCTGATGTAATTTCCATTGACTACGACAACGTCTAAGGGGTGTTGGTTTTGTCGAGAATGTCAGATAGCCTATTGATCACCATTTCAGGGATAATGGTTTCCATCGCTTTGTCATAGCCTTCTGGCATTTCTTTCCCATAGACAGAGGTGGGGATTTTAGGAAAATGCGTGCGGTCAGCACACAGTTGGTTTTCTGCTGGTTGTGCAAACGGCGCAAATCCAAAACACGGGTGGGTTACCCCCCAAAGTGTGATTACAGGTAGGCCAAAGTTTGCCGCTAAATGTCCGTTGCCACTGTCCATTGCGATCATCACGTCGAGCTCTTGAAGCAACATAAGTTCTTGAGCAAAGGTTCCGCTGCCTGCACAATTGCGGACCTGTTCGTGGTCTTGGGACCATTGATTCAATGTGTTTTGTTCTTTGCCTGGCCCGCCAAACAACAGTATCGTTCCTTTCCATTTCTGTGACACTTCGGTAATTAACTGGCGCATCATCGCCTCAGGATATGCCTTTCCGGGGAAAGCTGCAAATGGGGCGATTCCGATTAATGGTCGCGGCAAATTGTCGCGCAATTGTGTGGCTTGATCGTCCTTTGGGACCTTATGGTTCGCCACCAAATGGGGCGTGAGGTCAACCGTGAGGCCTAAGCTGCGAAAAACGGCAGCATAACGCTCATGTGACGACGTGAGCCAGGGGGTTTTGGGATCAAAGTTCTTCGTAATCTTTTGTTTTTCTTGACGGCCTTTAAAAAGCGTCGCTACAGGCAGGCCACTCCATTTTAAAAACAAACGCACCACATGACTGCGCAGGACATGGTGCAGATCAGCAACAGCATCAGGGTTTGTTTTTTTAATGGCTTTGGCTAAGCGCCACAAGCCAACGACGCCTTTATGCTTTCCATTGACCTCAGCAGCCATAAATTGGACTTGGCCAATTCCTGCAAAAATAGGGGCGAAACGGCTTCGAGAAATCAATGTTATTTTTATTTCCGGCTGGGCCTTTATCAAGGCTAAAACCACCGGGACCAACATGGCCACATCGCCCATAGCCGAAAGTCGGATCACAGCGATATGTTTTGGGGTCGAATTCACTTGTTATTTTTGGGCGCGCAGGACCGGGTTCAACTCATCGTCGTTGTACATCTTCATTTGCTTATACACCTTCATGTATTTTGTTCCAGAAGCAATATCGGTCAACAACTGCTCAATGGCAGAAGTCAAATCTAGCCGCTGGGTCAACAAAACATCTAGCTTGGCCTGACAGGCCGCCTGATGTGTCTGGGAAGCGTCTTTGCGGGTCGCTTCTTGATCCATGTGGTATACTTTTAAAGCCAAAATAGAGAGGCGGTCTACCCCCCAAGCAGGGCTTTCTGTGTTGATGGTTGCCTGGTTTGAAGGGGTGACGTCTTTGTAGGTGTCAAGAAAATAGCCGTCCAAATATTCCACCATATCGGTGCGGTCTTGATTTGACGCATCGATTTGGCGTTTGAGGGTGAGTGCGGCAACTGGGTCAATTTCTGGGTCACGAATGATGTCTTCGTAGTGCCACTGAACGGTGTCGATCCAGCATTTGCGATAGAGTAAGTGGTCTAATAGATCCGTCTCGCGACTATAGGGGTTGGCAAAAGACTGGTAGGGGTCGTCCAAAACATGATACTGCTGAATCACTTCTTGAAAAATGGACAGTGCTTTTTGGGTAAACATAGACACGATTTGATTAAACGGTTTACAAACGGGTTTTTGATCTCGGGTCAAAGATACTTTATTTTAGGAGGAATTCGATAATGGGCAATAGCAGTATCCCCAGAATCATCAGCTCTTTCACTACCCGATTGCGCTGGCCTTCTAAAACACTGACCAGGATGATCGTGACTTGAGGCGCCACTAAAAGCAAAAAAACCGCGTAAGGCGATGAGGTGTTAAGCCCCATAATAACCAGGCCCAACGCTGCCATATACAAGGTCCATTGGATGTGGGTTCTGCTGGCTCTAGAGGCGTCTTGACGAGACTTCGTCAAGCGCCACGCACCCAAAATAACGGCAAAACACCCAACCCCAAATAGCGCTATAAGCCAGGTTTGTTCCGGCCAGTGCCAAACCAATGGTGTGCTCTTGGCTAAAGGAAGAAGCGCCAAAACAAAACCCATATCAGGATCCATTGCGGCATACGCCAAGGTCAGCATCGTCACAGCAATTCCCGCCAAAAAAGGAATAACCGCAAATCGCCAAGAAAATTGATTGAGGCTGCCTATCGCAATCGCTAAGGGGGCCAACAAGAAAAGCGCCCAAGGATAAATTAATGCCAGTACGAACACCCAAAAACCAGCGTCCCAAATTTTCTTTTCAATGGCAGCTTCGTTGGTTAGGCTATAGATGCGGCGGTAAAAAAGTAGTGCGCCAATCAGGGCGAAGTAAATCTCTATGTTGTCGTTCTGGTAATGGGTGAGTAAAAAAGAAGAAAAAAGAAGCGCGCCGTAAGTGTTGGACTGGGTCAGTTTGTTTTTTCTTAAAATAAAATCATAGAGCAAAAACGCCAGAACCATCAGTAGGATGACCAGGGCTCCATAAGCCAAAGTGCTGGCCTGCAAATTGATGCCTGGGTCATTTAGCCCTTTGGTGATCAGGGTCGCCGGAATAAGAAGCGCCAGTAATAGGTAATTAATTGTGGTAGATTTACCAAAAAAACTTGTCAGCATGCGTGTGAATTTCTATTTTTACACCCTAAATATAGGTCTTATGACATTTAAAGCTTTTTTTGAGGGTATCGAATCTTTAGCAGACGCCTTATTGTTTCCCCTTTTTAATGCGCTACGAAACCTTGAACCACAGTCTTGGTGGGGTGCGAACTTTATGTCTTGGTTATTTATCGGGATCTTTTTCGCCGCTTTTTACTATTGGATGAAGCAATTGTCTCAATTCAACGCCAGTGGAGAAGAAGACACTACCCAAACCGCACATTCTTATTTGGGCGACTCTTAGAGGTCAAACCCTATATCCCTTCGGAAATACATCTTATCAAACGAAATTTGTTCTAGTGTTTGGTAAGATTTTTTTATGGCCTCTCGGAAATCCTTGTCTAATGAGGTTACGGCCAAAACCCGCCCGCCGTTAGTCACCACATTTGGACCGTCGTCTGTTGTTCCTGCATGAAACACCAATGCCTCCTGATTTTGCGACAAGCCATCAATGACCTTCCCTTTTTCATAAGCCTCGGGATAACCCCCTGAAACAGCCATGATGGTTGCTGCAGCGCGCTCATCAATCTCTAGGGTCACCGCGCTGAGTGTTTTTTGAGCCGTAGCCGCGAGCAAAGTCACCAAATCAGTTTTTATCCTAGGCAAAACCGCTTCCGTTTCTGGATCTCCCATGCGCACATTATACTCAATCACAAAAGGATCATCGCCGACCTTGATCAATCCAATAAATACAAAGCCTTCGTAGATGATGCCTTCCTTTTTGAGCCCATCAACTGTAGGCTTTACGATACGGGTCTCTATTTTTTCCATAAAGGCCTGGTCGGCAAAAGGCACTGGTGAAATAGCCCCCATGCCTCCGGTGTTGAGGCCTTGGTCTGCTTCGCCGATACGTTTGTAGTCTTTTGCCGTGGGCAAAACCTTGTACGATGTCCCGTCAGTCAATACAAATACGCTCAATTCTATCCCGCTCAAAAAAGCCTCGACCACTACTTTTTCGCTCGCCTTACCAAATTTGGCTTTGGCAAGCATCAGCTCTAATTCTTGCTGTGCTTCCAAGAGATTGTCCAAAATAAGCACTCCCTTTCCGGCAGCTAACCCATCGGCCTTAAGCACATAGGGTGGGTTCATTGTGGCTAAAAAGGCTTTGCCTTGTGCTAAGGTTTTGGCTGTAAAACTTTGGTAGGCCGCAGTGGGAATCTGGTGTGCTGCCATAAATTCTTTGGCGCGCTCCTTGCTCCCTTCGAGCTCAGCGCCTTGTGCCGAAGGGCCAATAACCATCACCTTGTTTAAGTCTTGGTCGGCCTTGAAAAAATCATAAATACCTTGTACTAGTGGATCTTCGGGGCCCACAACAACCATGTCTATAGCGTGTTGCAAGACCGCTTCCTTAATGGCGTTAAAATCGGTCACCGCAATGGGCAGGTTTGTGGCCAACTCGCGCGTACCCGCATTTCCTGGTGCCACAAAAAGCGCGTCACATTGAGGGCTTTTGGCCAATTGAGTGGCAAAGGCGTGTTCGCGTCCACCAGATCCTAAGACAAGAATATTCATAACTCAGCAGTGTTTAAGGAACAAAAATAGCGGTTTGCCTGCAGAAAGAGGGCATGCCCTTGAGTAGATTTTTCAAAAAATCTCATGGTCCCTGGCTAGGTCGAAGCGGAATTAAATGTTTAATTTTCGGCCATAAATCTACACCCATGAATTGGTTTGATTGGTCATTAGAACGACAAGGCTACCCCATAAAACAAGCAACAAAAGACCTGGCGGGTCTTGCATTGTTAGATCCGGTAGCTTTTGAAGCGCGCCAACAAACGGCCAGGGATGCTATTGTTGCGCACCACTTGGCCCATACGCCCTATTACCAAAAACTTGTGCCTTCTGGAGCCCAAACACCTTGGAGCCAATTGCCTATAATGACCAAGGCAGATCTGCAAACACCCTTAAAACAGCGTCTGGCTCTGGGCTTTACCCCAGCCAACATTCATCAGCACAAAACATCGGGCATCCTTTTGATTTTTGTAGGCAATGTCTAAAGACGCATCCTCCGATCCATCGTCTACAAGAATCAACTCCCAGTGGGCATAGGTTTGGGCTCGGACACTGTCAATGGCCTTTTGAAGGTATAATTCGGAATTATATACAGGGACAATAATAGAAACCAACGGCAGATCCATAACCACTAGTAAGCTTTGTCTTCGCCCCGCAGCGCGTTGAAAATTGTTTGAAAGACAATTTTCATATCCAAAAGCAAGGACCAGTTCTCCAAGTAAAAAATGTCGTACTTGACCCGGTTAATGATGTGGTTGTCGTCTTCGACCTCCCCACGGAATCCACTGACTTGTGCCAGACCTGTGATCCCTGGTTTGATGAAATGACGCACCATAAATTTGTCTATTTTTTCGGCGTACATATGGGTGTGACTTACCATGTGTGGGCGTGGGCCTACGGCAGACATGTCCCCTTTAAGCACATTGATGAACTGAGGCAATTCGTCCATACTGGTCTTGCGAATGATGCGACCAATCCGCGTCACTCGAGGATCGTTTTTGGAAATCTGATAGAGGTGCGCATCTGCGTTGGGACGCATAGACCGAAACTTATAACAGTAAAACTCTTTATAGTCCAAGCCATTGCGTTTTTGTTTGAAAAAGATTGGTCCTTTGGATTCTAATTTAATGATCAGTCCCAATAAAGGGGTGAGCCACGACAAAATAGCCACAATAACAAAGATCGAGAGCACGACATCAAAACTCCGTTTGATGAACTTATTGAACGGCTCGTCAATTGGGATTTTGCGCATCGAGATAATGGGTAAATACCCATAATACGTAAAGTCCAAACGCTTGCTATACACATCTTTATTGTCGGGCAAGAACTTCAAGATTTTGAGGTTGTTGTCTGCATAGTCAACAAGCTGATTCAGGTGTTGGTTGTCGAGTTGGGCGACTGAGGTGTAAATCTCGTCAATATTGTTCTGTTCAATGAAGGCCAGGCACTCCTCAATAGGTGTTTTGCTTGCACCATTGAGGTCGAAGGTCTTAAGCAGTACATACCCATATTCCGGGTTTTCTTCAAAAAACTTCCTCAGTTGGTCGGTTTTTTGGTTGAGGCCCAAAATTACCACGCGGCGCAAATTCCCTTTGAGTAAGGTCCTGTATTTTTTAAGCAAATAGTAAATTCCGATTTTGCTCAAGGTAATGGCGGTCATGGCTTCTGCCGTGTATAACAAAATCTCCCATGGGGTCACATCAATATCTCGATAAAACCCAAAGAAGGCGAAGACCACAAGAATAAATAAAGCCCCCTGTTTGACGCCTAACGACAAAATATTTGTTGTTCGGGTAAATCGATAGATCTCGTAAAAATTAGATCTAAAAGCCGTGGCCATCCAGGCAAAGGAAACGAACAATATATAGTTCAGAAAAACCAGGTGTTCGGCAAAAAATGGCGCTGCCAAGACGTGGATGATCGCCAAGTCAATCCCATAAGAGATCGGCCGCAAAAACCCTGAATATCGTCCTGTTTTATATATCATATTAGCGCTTGATGTGGCTTGAAAAATCTTTGTGTTCGCTTCTGTAAAGCTCTTCTTGGGTGAGCCCTCTAAAATATGCATAAGTTTTTTTCATCCCCTCTTCTCTTTCCACTTTGGGGCTCCATCCCAATAGGTTTTGAGCTAGGGTAATATCGGGCTGACGCTGCATCGGGTCATCTTGAGGCAGGGGTTCAAAAACAATTTTCTGGTCCGACTCCGTCAAGTTGATGATTTCTTTGGCAAAAGCCAGTATGGTGATTTCGTGGGGATTCCCAATGTTGACTGGGTCGGTATAATCACTCATCAAGAGGCGAAACAGGCCTTCGACCTGATCGGCGACATAACAAAAAGACCGGGTCTGCATTCCATCACCAAACACCGTGAGGTCTTCACCCCGCAATGCTTGTCCCATAAAGGCCGGGATCACCCTTCCGTCATTGAGCCGCATTCGTGGTCCGTAAGTATTAAAAATTCTTGCGATACGGGTCTCTAGGCCGTGAAAACGATGGTAAGCCATTGTTATGGATTCTTGAAACCGTTTCGCCTCGTCATATACCCCGCGTGGGCCAATCGTGTTGACATTCCCATAATAGGTTTCGTCCTGAGGGTGGACTAGGGGGTCTCCATAGACTTCTGAGGTGGAGGCAATAAGGATACGGGCTTTTTTTTCTTTGGCGACCCCAAGTAAATTGTGGGTTCCTAGGGATCCTACTTTGAGGGTCTGGATCGGTATTTTAAGGTAATCGATGGGGCTTGCTGGTGAGGCAAAATGCATGATGTAATCCACAGGGCCCGCCACAGCAATAAACTCCGTGACATCGTGCTCTATGAATTCAAAGTTTGGCTGACCAAAAAGGTGTTCGATGTTCTTTTTGTCTCCAGTGATGAGATTGTCCATCGCCACCACTCGGCAGCCTTCGGCCATAAAACGGTCACACAAATGAGATCCTAAAAACCCCGCTGCGCCGGTAATCAAAACCCGTTTTGTCCTCAAGTCGCTCATGAAATTACTGTGTTTCGACCAATTGAGACATAGTGAAAGCCTTCTTGGGCCATGTCTTGGGTGTTGTACAAATTGCGTCCATCGAAAATCACTGGAGCCCGCAAAAGAGACTTGACTTTGGTAAAATCCGGAGAACGGAAAATACTCCACTCGGTACAGATCACCAAAGCATCGGCGTCTTCTAACGGACCATACATCTGCTCGGTAAGCTCAATTCGGTCGCCGAATTGTTTTTGAATATTTGGCATCGCTTCTGGGTCAAAAGCCGCAATACTAGCGCCTCTTTCTAATAAAGCATTAATGACATCAATGGCTGGCGCTTCACGCACATCATCGGTTTCTGGCTTGAAGGCGAGGCCCCAAACCGCAATTTTTTTACCCGTCAGGTCTTCGCCCAAATGAGCCAATATTTTAGGGACTTGGATGGTTTTTTGTTTTTGGTTGACCCCGATAACCGCGTCAAGGATTTTGAAGTCGTAGCCCACGTCTCGTCCTGCTTTTTGCAGGGCCTTGACGTCTTTGGGGAAACATGATCCACCATAACCAATCCCAGGAAACAAAAAGCGCTTGCCAATACGAGAATCGGTCCCCATGCCCACACGGACTTTATCCACATCGGCACCTACCATTTCGCAATAATTAGCCACTTCATTCATGAAGGTGATCTTTGCGGCCAAAAAGGAATTGGCGGCGTATTTGGTGAGTTCTGCAGACTTTTCGTCCATCACAATAACAGGGTTGCCGGATCGCACAAAAGGGGCGTATAATTTTTGCATCATTTCCGTGGCGCGGTCACTTGAAGAGCCCACGACGATGCGTTCTGGTTTTAAAAAATCGTCTACAGCATACCCTTCGCGCAAAAACTCAGGGTTTGAAACCACGTCAAAAGCGCACTGGGCGTTTTGGGCGATTGTGTCGCGCACCCTTTGAGCTGTGCCGACAGGCACCGTGCTTTTGTCTACAATAACCTTATAACTGGTAATGTGTTGGCCAATTTTCTCCGCCACGCCCAATACATAAGACAGGTCCGCTGAGCCATCCTCGTCTTCTGGGGTGGGCAATGCCAAGAACACAATGTCTGCATGGTCTAGGCCTTGGTGAAGGTTTGTGGTAAAGTGCAGCCGATTGGCTTTGATGTTGCGCTCAAACAAAACGTCAAGATGCGGTTCGTAGATAGGAACCACACCGTTTTTCATTTGGTCGACCTTGGCCTGATCGATATCCACACAGATCACCTCATTCCCGGTTTCCGCCAAGCACGTCCCGGTGACCAATCCTACATATCCTGTTCCAATTACAGCTATTTTCAATTTATTCTGTTTTTATGAGCGGGCAAAAATACAATTTCCCTTGTTAATGTTCTATACGTCATGGTCCTTTTGTGGGGCGGGCATAAACAGCAGTAACGCCCACAATAGCCCCATATAATAAGCCCCTATTTGGCGGTGAAACACGTTCTCTGCCAACAAAAAAACCACCATGGTTACCCCCAGAGCCATGGGGAATAATGCGTTTTTGTGTCGCCAAAAAATGGCCAGAATACTCAGGGCAAAAAGAACAAAAGCCACCATTCCACTACCCAGGTAGAGCGACAAAAATTGATTATGCACGTTGTATTTTCGGGTCAAAAACCACTCGCGTTTGATTTTGTTTGTGATGTGTTCGCTATAACAGGCAAGCATTTGTACGTTGGTTTGGGTATACCCTATGCCTTGCCAGATCACTGCGGGGTCATCTGTAAGGCGCCATGCGCAATCCCAGATCACCATGCGGGGCTCTAAGGCTGTTGTGTTGGCCAATAAGCCCTCTTGATGTTCGGGGTTATTGTTGTAAAAAAACTGGTTGCGCAAATCATTGTTGAGCACAAACGCCAAGGACAACACCAGTCCTAAAATCCCACCAAAAAACAAGAGCTGAGGCCCGCGTTTTTGTCTGTAAAAAAGACTCAAAACAAAACACACCAGCAAGACCACAATGGCAATGCGCGAAACAATAAATAAGACAAAGCACAATTGCAAAATGATGTTGGCCAAATAATAGCCGTTATTCGGGTGGTATGTTTTGTGCAGGTGGCGATATGAGACAATCACCGAGAGCACGGCCAAAAGACCCAAATAAATCCGGTCCATGAGCAACGCTTCAATAATGCTGGCAGAGGCCAAAAAAGACACCTCAAGGCCATCATTGAGTAGCATCACCAAGCGCACCATAGAATAAATGATCGCAGCGATTGATGAATAAATAATGCCGTGATGCAGGGTGCGGCTCTCGCGCACGGGCACCAGAAGTAAGGCTAAGCCCGCTGCCAATAAGATCTTTTTGAGCACAACAAAGTCTTGTTCCCAGCGTCCCAAAAACCAGGTCTGGCCGATCACAAACAATAAAAACAACAAGACCCATAGCGCCGGACTCTTGTGCCAATTCTTGAGCTCAGAGCGCTTGATCACAAAAGGAAACAGTACCGCTAACGCGATCAAAAGCAAATTGGGCAATGCCCGAAAGTAGTCATCAAACGGCAGTGCGAAGAACAGCAGAAAGCATATGTAAGGATATATGGAAGTTGCTAATATGTTCACAATTTTGGTTTAAAAGAGTAAGATATAAAATATTATCATGGCCTTATTTCAATACACCGCCTAATTTAAGCCTGCCCGTGGGATGTTGTTATGGCTGAGGCCAAAATTTGTGCCGAGCGGGACCACTGATAACGCGCCAAAACGAGTTCTTTGAGTCCTTGATGGTCGTAATGTTGATCGTCAAGGGCTTGTTGTATTGCCCTATTCAACGCTTGTTGGTCACTTGGGTCGACGTGGTAAGGGAAAAAGTCAAAATCTTTCATCGCGGTAGCGTTAGAGCAAACCACTTTGGTGCCACAGACTGCTGCCTCCAATGGCGGGATCCCAAAACCTTCCGCAATCGAAGGATAAACAAAAACCTCAGCGGCGCGATAAAACGCTTCTAATTGGCTTAATTCAAGGTCTTGGATATGGATGACAACCCCTTCAAGCTCCGCTTTGTGTGTTGCCAAAAACGCCAGGGTCTCTGCCGACTGCCACTCGCTTTTACCGATGAGCACCAGCTTGAATCCTTGAGCCCTTAGGCCTAAATCCACAAAAGATCTATAGAGCGCCAAGTGATTCTTTCGGGGCTCAATGCGGCTGACCAAAAGCAGGAACCGGTCTAATCCATATGCTTCCAAAAGAGCATTGCTTGGCGCCCCATCATTGCTCGGCTTTTGTACCGCATTGGGGGTGACCACGATATGGTCAGGATCCTTGCCGTAATGCTTGGCAATTTTGGCTTTTGAATAAGCCGACACCGTACAGAGAATTCTTGCTTTTATAGCCGACCGGCGGAACAAAAACCCATTGATTAGGCGATATGTCTTTGGAAAATAGGCCTGAAACCGTGCCTCCTCAAACAAAATGTCGTGGGTCGTTACAATACAGGATGTTGCCGTCCACAAGGGTGAGATGTATTGAAAGTGGGCAAAATCTGGTCGTTCTTCGCGCAAAATCCGGGGCATTTCGACGAGCATGCGCCAAAATCGATTGTGGGATTTCAGAAGGCGATACTGCACGTTGGGTCTCTGTCCAAAAACGGTTTGCATGGCATTTTGGTGCGTCCCCACAAAAACATATTCCCACTCCGGGTGCAGCACCATCAGTGCATGATACATTCCCGCCAGATAGGTGCTGGTGCCTTCGTGCTTTTCGCCAAATTTGTGGGCGTCTATGAGCAGCTTCATGTCTTTGTTGTTTTGGGGGTAAACACATGAACCATCAAGCCGTAAATCACTAAAAAGTGAATCATCCCGCGCTGGCGCCACACATAAGTCTCTGTGACAAAAAGAGCGGCCATAAGTACGGCAAAAAACAAGATTATTTTTTGATCGGTTTTGACCGACAACCAAACCAAGTGGCCAAGCATACCCAGCAGCAGCAAGCCACCCAACAAGCCTAATTCGAATACGGTTTGCCAATATTGATTGTGCAAATTGTAGGTGTTATAGCCGCAATAAACATAATATTTATTTTGACGTTGGGCAATTTTGGCCTGACCCGCGTTGATCCCATAGCCCTTGTGCCATGACTGATCTTCGCTAAGTTGCTCATAAAAAACCCGGGTAAAAAACACCCTTAAAGTTGTTCCGCTCCAGGGGTAAATATCTGTAAAACCCTCGCATTCTAAGGCCTCGGACCAGCTGGAGCTGAATTCTTGATTCCAGCGCTGTTGCCACGGCGTCTTTTGCCAAGCCAAGGCGATGATCAGAACAACCAGAAGGAGCACCCCATAGTGCTTTATGTTCTTGCGCTTTTGGAATACCACGCCGACCAAAGCCAAAAGCCCGGTGGTCGCAATAATGTTCTTTGAGGACAACAAAATCAAGAAGAAAGTCAATACAACACTGGTGAGGACATTAAGTGTCCGCCAAGGCTGACCAAACCAGAGAAAAAGCAGGAAAAATGCCGTGACACCAGAAAGATAAATCGCGTTCAAGTCGCCTATCGCCACGAGTTGATGGTAAAAAAAGACCGCGTTCGAGGCGCCATTGACCCATAAAATAAGCGCATTGATCATAAAAAAAAGGGCCATCAAAGCCATCGCGTGACTGCCCAGGCGCACGCCTTTTTGAAAACTCTTTTGATCCATAGTGGGCCAAAACATAAAGGCTAGGGGCACCAACAAAAAGGGAAGTTGTCGGATAAGTCCTCGGACCGATTTGTCGAGGTCTTCGCTCCAGGCCATCGAAAGAACCATCAAACCAAACAATGCTATAGGCCAAAAATAGCCCCATTTTCTATTCACATGACCCTTCCAGGCGCCCCAAAGACCGACTAAGAGCAAAAGGCCAACGCCAACTGTGCTGTAAACATAGGGCAGGGGTATGCTGAACAAGACCAAAGCAATAACCCACGGCAAAAACGACTGTATGGATGTTGTGTTAAAGCTTCGCATCATAGGCTTTTTGGAAAAAATCTAAATATTGTTGGTTGATCAGGTCCCAGTGGTAAAGGGTTTTTATTTTTTGGTGGTTGAGGGCGATCTTGTTTTGGTCGGTTTGCGTCGCTCTGGCTTGATCCAAAAGCGCCGCAACATCCTCTGCGGTTTTAAAGTAAAGCGCCTCTTCTCCCAAAATATGGCGGTTAAAGTCGTTGTTGTGTGCGGCAATCAAAACGCCGCTGCCCATGGCTTCAAGCAAGGATGGATTGGTTCCGCCCACACTATGCCCATGGAAGTAAACGCTGGCGTGATGCCTTAGATTGTCCAAAACGCCTTGGTTGTATACCCCACCAACAAACCTGATACAGGACACTTCTTTAAATTTTTCTGTCAAATAGCGGCCAAACGGTGTTGCTTGATGCTTTCCGACCACCACACAAAGTTTCTGGGTTTTTGAGGCCACTACGCCGTCTAAAATCGTCTCGATATTGTTCTCTGGCTCCATGCGGGCCACGATCAAATCATAGGTTTTTGGCTTGAGGCCATAGCCCTCTAGGTCGGACGCGTCTGGAGATTCGAATGCTTTGGCCCCGTAGGCGATATAGTGCGATTCGGCTTGGTAATACTCTTTAAGGTACTCCTTTATGGCTGGGTTGTCAGCAATCAGGAAGTCGCTGCTTTTGACGGCCCACTTTTCGGCAGAGGCCAAAAACCGGCGCACCAAGGCATTATATTTGGCCCGCTTCCATTCCAGGCCGTCCATATTGGTGATGACAACTGGTTTTTTGGGTAATAATGGATGCCATACCGAACTGCTTGTATAGCCGAGTTGTAAAAAAATGTCAAAGTCTCGCCCTCGGGCATCGAGAAGACAATTCAGGTCATAGATAAACTGGCCAACAGTACCCCACCGATTTTCTGGGTCGTAGCAATGGATCAAGTGCGCCCCTTCGAATTGCTTTTCTTGGTAAGGGTGGCTGTGGGAGCAATAAACATATACCTCATGGCCCGCGCGAACCAAATAGGGCGCAAACATTTCTGCGAATTGTTCAAACCCGCCATGATGATTGGGGACGCCCCTGGTGCCAAATATTCCTATTCTCATGGAGCAAATTGTTTTAAAGCGAACGTTCCTCCTGCCAAAAAGGTGATCATCATATATGGTTTAAAAATACCTGTAACCACCATACTCGCGGCCAGCATATAGAGCCCTACAGCAACCAAAACCGAATGGTATTGTTTGCTTTGGATAGAGGTTGTTTTTTTATAAGAATGCAAATACAACAACAAGATGATCAGCCCATAAACAACAAGGCCGAGTGCTCCTGTTTTCATGTACACATAGGTGACCCCGTTGTGCACTGTGGGCAAGTGTTGCATCAACTCGCCGTTAAGGCGCACTTCAAACCCCACGTCTACCGTAGAGCCAAATCCCTTGCCTTGTATCCATTTGCGCTCTTGATCCACTTCCGCCAACACCAAGCTGGCTTCGTAGGCCCGCCATCGCGGCCAAAGTTCGCGCCGGTCCAAAAGGTAGCGGTCAAACGCTATGGGCTCAAAGGCCTCGGTATAGGAGTTTTTGACTTTCTCAAGAAAGCGCGAGGCCACCGTCGGCTCTTTGACTTGGGTCGGATCGTATTGATTCAAAAAAAACACAAACCCCGCACCGACAATAGCCAAGATAGAAAGCATCACTGCGCCACGGGCGTTGAGCTTTAGGTAGCCCTTATAGGCCAAAACCATGAGGAAAAACACCACCATCATGGTCCGTGAAAAATACAACAAGAATGAAATCACCAAGGCCGCCACACAAAACTGATAGATGATTTTATATCGGGATTTTTTGACCGGCAAAGTTTTGATACACGTCACCAAAAACAAGGCGACCATCTCAACGTGGTTAAGTTTTCCGAACAACTCCCTAAATTTTTGCAGGTTGGGCCTGTAGCGCAACAACCCTATCCCGATATCTAATAGATGAAATAGGGCAAAGGCAAAGCCCACCAATACGATGAGGTTGTAAAAGTCTTCTTTGCGCTCAAGGCGTTGCACACTGTAGTAGGTCGCCAACAAAACGGTAAGCGGCCTTAAAAAATAGACCAGATCTTTGACAAAACCATAGAGGCCTGCTTGCATGGAAAAGATTCCGAGGCTCCCAATAGCGATGAGTCCCAGAATGAGCACAGCCATCTGGGTCATCCCTTTAGCTAATCGACCATTGAAATGCCATAGCAAAACCACCAAGGCCACAACAAAGCTCAGCTCCACGCTCTCTGCCCAAAGGGCCAAGATCATGCTCACCAATCCAATTTTTGTCAATATTTGGTTCATGGGTGTGTTGCTTTAAGCCACATAATTAAAGGCCTCGAAATCCATTTGGTAGTATTTAAAGACCTGTGCCTTTGCTTTTGGTGTCAATGCATTGCCTCTGGCTATTTTATCTTGTCCCAGCTGCAAGTCCAAAACAAGCGCCGGTTGTTCCCACAAAACGCGCAGCACACGCTTCCAGGAACCTCTTTCTTTGTTGGCGTGCGGAAGGAACGCCTCTGGCATATTACACCGCGCTTTGATCGCTACAATATCTTGGTCTAGTGTTTCGAGGTGGCCCACAAAATCCGCTAACAAATGCCCGCCTTGGTCATAAAGATAGTCGTATTGGGGTTTGAAAAAAAAGTCGTTTTGCTTGATTTTTTTGGGCAGCACCTTTGTGGCAAACGTTTCAAAACTCATGATCCGCGCATACCCCAAAAAATGATAACATGACAAGCTTCGTTGGTAGGGATTGCGCACCAATGAAAACTTGTAATACGCCTCAAATTGTTTTTGGTCGATATAGCCCAGTGATACGTACTGTTCTGCTGTGAGGTGCGCGAGGCGCTTTGGCCCCTTTTCGTTGGGATTCTTTTGGCGTAAAAGCAGTGCTCCGCGTTCTGACCAATCAAGGCCAAGCGTTGCCAAAAACATCTGTTCCACGCTCTGCCCGGCGACCTTGGGGACGTGGATAAAAATGGCTTTATGTGTGTGGCTGATCATGTCTCAAAAATAATTTAAAACCCCCATAATTTGTGGAGTGATTGACCAATGAGGCCCTCGATCGCACGCGCCTCTTTTGTAAATTCTTTTTCCAGTTTTTGCTGGAGCGCTGGGGCGAGGGTTTCTTTGGTTGGTTTTCCGCCAAACAATACCGCTTTGGCTCGGTTTCTCAGGCCTTCCGAAAACAACCTGTGCAATAGGGCTCTAGCCCATTTGACGCGAAAAAAATTAAGTATCCCTTGGTGTTTATAGGCCAAGATATGATTGTGTTGGTCGGCAAGATCAAATCCTTCAAAAGGCTTTAGGCCCAAAAAGGAGGTGACCTCTCCTAGTGTGTTTTCTTGGTCTCTTATCCATTGTTCAAAAACCAATACTTTAATTTGTTCTGCAGGGAACGCGGCGTAATACGCTTTGAGTGGCGCAGCATAGGCGCTCCATGCCAAATAATCGTTGCCCCCGCCCCAAGTGGGTTTGATTGGCGCATCTAAAGCCTGTTGAAAGGTTTCGCTTCGGTCGTACCCGACGCTTTTTGCCATCAGGTAATGGCTAAACGCGCGCTTTGCGGGATGGCGCAAAGTGACCAAAATCTTAGCCTTGGGGTTGTGCGCCGCAATCCTTTGTGCGGTCTCTTTGTGCCAAAGATAAGACGGGCTTACATCGCCCTTGAGTTGGCCAGAAGCGGCATCCTGAAAAAGGCGATCATACACCTCTGCGCTCTGAATTATTTTGGTGTGGTAATCCTTGTTTGGTTTTGGCTCTTGGTAATCCTGATACTGATCTGACGTGACCGCTGAAAAATAATTCAACTCTTTTACTTTGGGTAAATACACCTCGGGGTGTTGGCTCAGATACTGGTAGAGTGATGTGGTGCCTGATCGCGCAGCACCCACCACAAAGAAATCTACCCTTGCTGTCGTTTTGTTTACCATGTCAAAAAAGTTCTCGTTTTGTCTTTCCAATAAACATAAGTAACCGCCGTGATGTTCCACAGAATCATGCTGCTGCTGGTTGCGATTGCTGCGCCTAGCATCCCATAACGCGGAATGAGCACCCCGTTCAAAATCACATTGACCACAACGGCAGAAGCAATGATCCATTGAAAGGCTATTTGCTTGCTGGTCATGTTGAGGTAAACCCCAACCGAACCACAAAAAGCATTCACCATTTGACCCGCCAGCAAGATCAAGAGGGCTCCGTGTGCCTGGGTATAAGCGGGGCCAAATAGAGACAAAATGGGCTGGGCTAGTAATGCTAGGCCGATAATGATGGGTGTGGTTGAGACAAAGATCGAACGCGTGCTTTTCTTGATTTTTAGCCTGAGTGCGGACACATCATTTTTGTTAAAATCTTTGGCTATTTGAGGCCCTAAGACGGCATTGACAGATGACAAGACCACGGAAACCAATAAGGTCAGTTTTACCGCTACGCTATAGATGGCCACTGATTCATAATCGACATAATTCTTGAGCATCAATACATCCAGGCTTTGCATGAGCAAAAAAGAGGTGGCGCTTATCGCCATCGGGGCGGACCGTTTGAGAATAGACGATGTGCTGACCTTTTGTGTTTGGTCCCCAGGCCGAAAGGCAGGCGTTGAAAAAAAATAAAGAATAAAAAACCCTGAGGCCAATGCTAATACGCCAAAGTTCACTAAAAAAACCGTCACAAGAAGACCTGTTTGATGGGTCAAAACCAAAACAACTACGGCAACAAAAAACAGGGCATAGCGCAAGATGTTACGGAAAAGCTCTGATAAATAGATTTTACCCATCGCGCGCAACACATCGATATTGAGCATGGTTAAGGCGTAAAAAGCCACGCCGTAAAATGTTTGATAAGCAATCCCATCGATTGGGCTCGTGGTCCACTTATTGATGATTGGGGCCAAAACAGACAAGCCGATATTGAGCAACAAGGCCAAAACAAAAACAATCAAAACCATTTTGCCATAAACATGGCGCAATTGACCAAGATTGTCCTTTGCCGCAAAAAAGCCAGAATAAAAAATCACCGATTGTTGCATCCCGAACAAGGCAATGGCGCCGATGAACAAAAGAAGGGCCCGGCTGAAATCATATTGCCCCACCCCTTGAGCGGGCACTTCGTTGGTAAGGTAAAGTGTTAATCCAAAAAACAAGGCGACACCCAGCAGCCTCAAAACCAGAACGCCAAAGCTTTTCCCTAAAAGGGAATTAACATTAAACGTCTGGAGTAATTGTTTCATCATGGCGGGTATTATTTGCTGCTAAAGCGCGGGCGCTTTGAGAAGGACTGCGGCACGAAACCCGTTTTATTCCGCTACGCGCTCGGCAAACTCTTTTCCTTTGAGATACAGGCGCTTCATCCAAAAATACCCGAAAAATATCAGGAGTAATGCCACGGGCACCAAGGTTTTTTTCTTGTCCAAAAAGTCGGCGGCCATATAGAGTTTTGGGCTGTTGATGACTGTTACTACCGAATTGTACTTGGTGAGTTCGGTTAAGAGCTCTTCGTTTTCTTTGATGAGCTCTGTCTTCTTTTCGACCAATTGATGCAGGTTGTTGTTTTCAATCTTCATGATGATCTCTGAGTGCTTAAGCGCCTCACGATCATTTTTGCCGGAGTATTCTTGAAACAAGGCATCGATATCTGCAATGGTTTGGTTATTGCGCTCCACACGCAATTGGGTCTGGGTAACAACGACCTCTTGAATGGTGTTGAAGGTTGTGTTTGCGTTGAGATATGCCATTATTTTATCGATCACTTTTGGGTCTTTGCTGTTACTGCGCAAAGTGATCTTGTGGAAGCGGTATTGCGGGTAAAAAATCTCCGAAACCATAAGGTCTTCTTCGATCTCTATCTTGGAAATATACGTGTCGATGTTGCGGTCATTTGGCTCACTAATCTTGAGCAAGTCCATAACACTGACCACGGGCTCTATGGTAATGTCTTGGATTTCTGGGTTCTCAGCATTAAAGCCAAAGCGTTTTAGAAAATCCTCGTCGATTTGTTTGCATTTGGTGTTGAGCACCTCAACAGCGTTGTAAACGTAGCTCGAGCTTCCGAAATTGTTTTGCACAATGATGACCGCTTCGCGCTTTGGACGCAATGATTGTTGCCAAAATTGGCCAACAAAGAAGCCCCCAATAACAATTACAGCTAGGGCAATCCAATGCTTTTTCAAAAATTGAGCAGACCGATAAAGGCGCGCAAGCCACCCTAGGTATGCGTTTTTTAACTTTTTGAGGACAAAAAACAAGTCGACTTCTTCTGAGTGCTTTTCCATATTGATTGGTTTATAATAACGTCATTACTTCAACTAGAGCTTCGCGCCAATGGCGGACTGGAATCTCTAACGTTGTTTTGTATTTTTCATTGTCCAGCACACTGTACTTTGGCCGTTCTGCAAAAGTAGGATAATACTCGGTACTAGCAAGTTGGGTGGTCTCAATTTGCCCTGATTGGGTAAAGATTTCTTGTGCAAAACCATACCAGGTTGTTGGGCCCTCATTACTGAAATGATACAGCCCATAAGGGGTAGATCCGTGGGCGATAATGCCTAAAATAGCCCGCGCAAGATCTATGGTGCTTGTGGGGACTCCCGTCTGCTCTGTCGTGATGGTTAAGGCCTTGTTTTGATCAGCCAAACGCAACATGGTGGTCAAGAAATTATGCCCAAAAGGGCCATAAAGCCACGAAGTGCGTATGATGTAATATTGTGCTAAATGTTCCTTTACAGCCTGCTCTCCCTGCCACTTGCTCTTTCCGTAAACCCCGATAGGAGCAGTAGGGGCTTGTTCGTCGTAGGGTAGGGTTGCTTTTCCGTCGAAGACATAATCTGTTGAGATGTGCGCCAAGGTGACCTGGTGGGCCGCACATAATTTCGCTAAATCTTCGGTGCCTCTTGCATTGATGGCGTATGCCAAATCTGGTTCTTTTTCGGCCTGATCTACTGCGGTATAGGCCGCGGCATTGATGCAGATGTCGATGGTGTGTTTTTTGAAGACTTGCGCCATTTGAATCGGGTCCTGTAGGTCACATTCAGACCGCCCCATGAACCTCATTGAAAAGTCTGGGAATTGATCGGCGATATGTCTCAAGCTTTGGCCCAATTGTCCATTGGCCCCAATTACCAAAATGTGCTTCATGTGGTTAGATCTCTAAATAGAGGCAATTCTTTGTCCTTGTCTGATACCAAAATGGCATCTTCTGGAAGATGCCAATCAATGGCTAAGGTTGCGTCATTGTAGCGGATCCCGCCTTCAGAAGTCTTGTCGTAAAAAGCATCACATTTGTAACAAAAGATTGCAGAGTCACTCAAGGTTACAAAGCCATGGGCAAAGCCTTTGGGCACGAAAAGCTGTCGGCCGTTCTGGGCAGACAGTTCAATGCTAAAATGTTGGCCATAGGTCTTGCTGTTTGGGCGCACATCCACAACGACGTCCAAAACAGCGCCATAAGCCACCCGAACGAGCTTGGCTTGCGCCATTGCTGCACGCTGGAAATGGAGGCCTCTTAGAACGCCATACTGGGACACCGATTGATTGTCTTGAACAAAATCAATAGTCAGTCCTGTTGCTTTTTGAAATGCCGCATCGTTATAGGTTTCGCAAAAAATCCCGCGGTCATCTTTAAATTGGGGCGGCGCGATATAAAAACAGTCTTGTAAGGGGCTCTCAATTCGAGTCATACTAATCTAATTGCATGAGGTATTTACCATAGCCGCTTTTTAATAAAGGCTTGGCGAGTTTTTGCAGTTGTGCTTTGGTAATGTAGCCCATTCGGTAGGCTGATTTTTCGATGGCGCCAATTTTGAGGCCTTGACGGGCCTCAATTACTTGCACGAATTGAGAAGCTTGCATCAATGAGGCAAAGGTCCCTGTGTCCAGCCATGCCGTTCCTTTGTCCAAAATACGGACGCTCAAAGCACCTTTTTCCAAGTAGGCATTGTTGATGGCTGTAATTTCTAGTTCTCCGCGCGCGCTGGGTTTTATGGTTTTGGCAATCTCTACCACTTGGTTGTCGTAAAAATAGATGCCTGGGACGGCATAATGCGATTTGGGCTTTTTGGGCTTTTCCTCAATCGACAAAGCATTGCCTTCTTGGTCAAATTCTACCACGCCATAACGTTCGGGGTCTTGAACATGATAGGCAAAAATCACCCCGCCGTCAGGATCATTGTTTTCATGCAAAAGCTCCTTTAGGCCGCTCCCATAAAAAATATTGTCACCCAAAATAAGGGCCACCTTGTCCTTGCCAATAAATGACTCCCCGATAATAAAAGCCTCCGCTAAACCATTGGGTTTTTCTTGAACGGCATAGGTAAAGGAGCAGCCGAGCTGGGTCCCATCTCCCAATAATTTTTCAAATAGCGGAACATCCTCTGGCGTCGAAATAATTAATATTTCCCGTATGCCCGCATACATCAGTGTGGTGAGCGGATAATAAATCATGGGTTTGTCGTAAATAGGCATCAATTGCTTGCTTACGGCGAGTGTCAGTGGATGCAAGCGGGTTCCCGACCCTCCTGCTAAAATTATTCCCTTCATATTTTTCTATTTATCGCGCCCGGTCAAACCCAATCGTTCGGGGTGCTCGAGATACCATTCTATGGTCTTGATGATCCCGGTCTCAAAAGTCTCTTCGGCGCGCCAGCCTAGTTCTGTTTCGATTTTATCGGCATCAATTGCATAGCGAAAATCGTGCCCGGGACGGTCTGTCACAAAAGTGATTTGGTCCTTATAGAGGCCTGTTTTTTTAGGCCGCAAACGATCCAGTTCCGCACAAATTCGTTCTGCAATGTAAATATTATTTCGTTCGTTTCGCCCACCGATGTTGTAGGTTTCGCCCAAGCGGCCTTGTTTTAAGGCGTCAAAAATGCCCTTACAATGATCTAAAACGTATAACCAGTCTCGAATGTTTTGCCCGTCTCCATAAATAGGGATGGGCTCGAGCGCCAAGGCTTTGCGGATAATTGTGGGGATTAATTTTTCTTGGTGTTGATTAGGTCCGTAATTGTTGGAACAATTCGTTGTGACCACCGGCAATCCATAGGTGTGGAAATAACTCCGCACCAACATGTCTGATGCGGCCTTTGATGCGCTGTAAGGACTGTTTGGGGCATAGGGTGTGGTTTCTGTAAACAGCCCTGAATCCCCTAAAGTGCCATAAACCTCATCCGTGGACACGTGCAAAAACCGCGCTTCCGCAAAAACTTCTCGCAACGCTTGTGGTCCTGTCATCCATAATTTATAGGCCGCTTGCAACAGTTCAAAAGTCCCAACAATATTGGTTTGAACAAAAGCGCCTGGTCCTGTGATGGAATTATCCACATGTGATTCTGCTGCAAAATGAATCACTTGGCTGAATTGATACTGGTCGAATAAGCTTTGTAGGCGCTCCGCATCACAAATATCACCTTGCTCAAAGGTATAGTTGTCGGCCTGCTCAAGCCCTTCAAGATTGCGGGGGTCACCCGCATAAGTAAGTTTGTCTAAGACGACATAATGATCCTTGTGGTTGGCCACAAAATATTGAACAAAGTTGGAGCCAATAAACCCGGCGGCACCAGTCACTAATGTGTTTTTTGTTGTACTCATTTTACGTTGTGAGTATTTGTTCCATGATTTTTTCGGTGATCAAGTAGGTCGGGCGAACGCCTGTGGTGCCTAATCCTCCTGAGGCTAAGGTGCTCCCTGTCTCCAAGGGGTTGTCTGAAGCATAATAGGCGTAGCGCACGGAGACTGTGGGGCTGATACTGCCCCGGATTTTGGCGGCGGCCTGGATCGCTTTTTGGTAATGCGCCCCTTCCATTTCAAGGCCAATAACATCCCATGAAGATTTGTGGAAAAACGACAATATATCCTTGTTTTGTAAAGAAGTCCCTAGCACGGTAATCATGGCTCCGCTATACGCCTTGGCTTCTGTAAAATGTTTGGTTTTTAATTTATTCTTAAATGGATAATTGTCTGCTGTTCCTTCAAAAATATGTGATTTGGGAATCATGATGTCACCCTTTCCTCCTTCGAGTATTCCCGCTTTTCCCATGATAGAAATGGATTCCACTGGAATATAGTGGGTTTTGCCGTCTTTGGTAAATGGCTTGAGCAACTCATCCATGGTTTCATAAGCCTGTTCTCCAAAAGCATAATCCATCACCACCAAAATTGGGGCTTCTGATGGGTTTTCTCCATATTTCTCTGGCAACACCTGTGACATGTCGAAAATTTGAACATCAATATTGGCTTGACTTGTGTCCGCCAAATAGGTCATCCCGTTTTTCTGAGCATAGTCTTGTACCTTGCTCCGGGCCGCTTGGTTTTTGGTTTGACTCAGGTATTCGTAACCGTTGTAACGGGGCTGGTCTCTTATGGCTTTCGGAAGGGTTTTTTCGGCAAAAAGCGTATTCATCACACTGTGCATGTTCGCGCTGATGATGTGAATTGGGCGGGTAAGTTGGTTTTGTGCAAAAAGCTCTTCTTTGATCCGTATCGCCCATCTTTCGCCATGAATATGATGCCCGAGTCGCTCTCGGAGCACAGGGCTAAATGTGATTTCTCGAGCTGCTTCTGTGGTGATTTCATCGATGGCTCCTTTACCCAAAAAGTAGACCAGGCGTAGAAAACGATCTGGGTCTTTGGCATGTGCAAACTGCGGATAAATCGCTTGAACCTCCTCAAAAGCGCGGCCTAAGAAATTCGCGGCATGCATCAGGGCGACCTCTTTTTGGGTTGCGCTTAGTGGGTCCTTTTTGAGTGCCGCCTCGGCCAGCTTTTCCCAGTCTCGGTTGAGCACCCATTGATCCCCTCTTTTGGAAAGCACACGGTTCATGATCTTGTGTGATTCAATATAAAGGAAGGTCAGGTGGGTTAGTATGTCATAAATCTCGCTGCGGCCCCTGGTGATGACAATGTTCATTTGTTGCTCGTCAATGCGATAGCAGTGCCGGCGGCGCTTGGGCGGGATGATTGGTTTGACTTGCGATTTTGCATAGCCCTCATCACTGGTAAGGTTCACGAATTGGCATTCTTCAATACCATAGGGAAGTCGGTCCATCACATAAACCAAGCCTTGTAATTCTATTTTTTCCTCGGCAATCGACCCATAAATTTCGGGGCGGAGCGTAAGCAGGGCCTCCCTTAATGCGGCGCCACTAACGCCCATTGGTTTGTAAAATCCTCGATTGAATAAATGGCGCATGGTAATGTAAATGCGTTCAATGGCATTGGAGCTTTCTTGCGCTCTTGTTCTGGTGTGTACGTGGTGTGGTTTCATTGTTGTGGTAAAGATACGACTATTTGTCCTGAAGCCTTATCAGGGCCTCTGCAATGGTGCGGTCGTTAGATAGGCGGGGCACTTTGTTTTGCCCGCCAAGCTTCCCAGAGGCCTTCATGACCTTATTAAAGCTCCCAGAGCTCAATGTTGTGATTTTGAGCGGCTGGAGCACTTTGCCCTGAACCAGGTCGGCATAATAAACATTTTGTTTTTGGAGGTTTGCGTCAATAATTTGGGCAAATCCCTCCAGGTCTTTTGGTGTGTGGTCAAATTCTACAAGCCACTGATGAAAAGGAAGCTCGTTGTGCTCTGGTGTGATTTGTGGCGCCACTGTAAACTCTGTTATTGACGCGCCTGTCGCAGCCAATGCCAAGGACATGGCTTGTTCCACCTCTTTGCCTATAACGTGTTCGCCAAAAGCAGAGATAAAATGTTTCAATCTACCGGTTACCCGAATTTTGAAAGGCGAAAGACATGTAAAAGCCACGGTGTCCCCAATATTATAGGCCCAAAGCCCTGCATTGGTAGAGATAATCATGACGTAGTCCACGTCTTTCTCAACAGTTTTTAGGCTGTGTCGGGTAGGTGACTGGTCAAAAAATTCGGCGGTCTTGATGAACTCATAATAAATCCCAGAATCCAACTGCAACAGGAGACTTGGGTCGTTTTGTTGGTTTTGAAATGCAAAGAACCCTTCTGAAGCGGGGTAAAGCTCAATGCTGTCTGTTGTTCTCCCAATTAATGTTTGGAACTTTTGCCGATAAGGCTCAAAATTGACCCCTCCATAAACAAAAAGGTCAAAGTTTGGAAATAATTGCCCCACGGTGGTTTGGCTCGCCTGGTTGAGTTTTTCAAAATACATTTGTACCCACGACGGAATGCCGCTAATGAGCCCCATGTCTTGGTTTTTGGTTTCAGAGACTATCGCCGTGACTTTGGCCTCCCAATCCTCGATGCAGTTGACCGCCAAAGAGGGTAGGCGATTGCTTTGCAAATAGTGGGGCACATAATGTGCCGCAATCCCGGATAAACGCCCAAGCTTGACTCCGTTTTTGTCGGACAACACAGGGGAGCCTTGCAAAAAAATCATCTTTTTGTCTACAAATTGGGTTTTTTTGGTCTCATGGATGTAGCACAACAAGGCGTTTTTGGCGTTGGTGATGTGGTGCGGCATCGAGGCTTTAGTAATTGGAATGTATTTCGCCCCTGAAGTGGTGCCGCTTGTCTTGGCATAATAAAGTGGTCGCCCTGGCCATAATATATCTGGCGCGCCATCAACCATCTGATCGACATATATCCTAAGGGCCTCATAATCCCGAACGGGTACCTGTTGGGTGAACTGCTGTGGGTTTTGAATTTGGTCGAAATGATGGTCTTGTCCAAATTTTGTTTTTCGGCCTTCTCGGATCAATTCTTGGAAAACTTTTTGTTGGGTGTCCAAAGGGTTGTTGGCCCATCTGGTCATTTTTTTATGGACGGAAGCGGCAAGTATTTTTGAGAGAAATCTTTTGAGGCGCATTTAGTTAAAATCTATAAAATTGGCGGGGTTAATTGGATAGCCGTCGCTCCATAACTCAAAATGTAAATGTGGGCCCGTCGTCAGCTCGCCAGTGTTGCCTGAGGTCGCGATTACTTCGCCGCTCTTTACCAAGTCACCTTGCTTTACTGAAATCGTCGCGCTGTGTTTGTAGACGGAAAGGAGGTTGTTTTTGTGGCGCAGCACAACGACATATCCTGTGTCTGCCGTCCACTCTGCCAAAATCACGGTGCCATCTGCCGTAGCTTTGATCGGTGTGTTTTTGATGGTCACGATGTCGACCGCGTAATGCCGTTCTTCGGGATCATACGCCGCAGAAATCATTCCGGAAACAGGGGGGAAAAGCACCAGGTTTTGATCTGAATTGTCGGTCAATGGGTTGTATTTGTCTTCTTGTTGCACCCGCTCACGCAACAATGAATCCTCTCTTGAGGCATTGAGCAGGTTTTCGTCTATTTCACGAGCCACCGCCTCAATAATAGAGTCTTTGTTTAACGCCGAGGGTTTTAGGTTGCCTGTCAGGACGTTTTTTATAGAATTCAGGTAAAAAGAGTTGGTCGCTAACCGCTGCTCTAGGGAGTCTGTCAAATAACTCAGCTGGGCAGCTTGTTTGTTGAGTTGGGTAGATGAATATCCGGGAATGTACTCCTTGAGTGGTGTAAAGGCAATAAGAATGGTTGTCCCCGCGATCATTAACAGCGCAAAGACTATCCCAAAAACATAGACGCTAAGGCGGTTTAGTTTAAAAGAAAACCGTTCCTCAAAAGTCTCTTCGTTCAGCACCAAGAACCGGTATTTGTGTACCAGTTTTTGCCGAAGATTTTTTTTGTTTGTCTTTTGTTTGGCCATTTATAAAAGTTCGCACAACAAATGTACATGGATTCTGTGAAACTTATTCTGAAAACGTCGTATGTTCGATTTTCTTGTTACCTTTGTTTTATAAATTTATTGACTATGACTGCATTTGTATTGCCTTTAGTGATTGGCGCCCCCCAAATAATCTTGATTGTTGTTGTTGTTTTGTTATTGTTTGGCGGCAAGAAAATTCCAGAACTCATGCGTGGTTTGGGTAGTGGTATCAAAGAATTTAAAAACGCGTCAAAAGAAGATAAAACCGACACGTTAGAAGATAAAAAATAACCCGCATCAGCGGTAATGATATAAAAAAGAGGCCAAGGGGCCTCTTTTTTTTGTTTAGTCCAGAAATCGTACCGTCCTCAGAATAGACTCCAGCTCGAACTGAAGGTCGCGCTTGGACATCGACGGGGCATAAGTAAACCCTTCCAAAATCAAATACCGTTCCCGTGTTTCGTCACGAATGGCAAAGGTGACAAATGGCCCTGCCATAAACGCATCATCAATGGTCCATAGCCCTTTAGTGACATAGCACATGCGGTCTTCTATTGTTGTTGATTCGGTGTGCAGCTGATAATTGTTGTCGGTAATGAATTTGGACCCATCTTCTACGGGCAATAGCATCGCGCCAATCGAATCCCTAATATGTTGCATTGCAATGGCTGGATTGGTGCCTTCGGGAAAAGATTCTAAAGGAGCCTCGTAGATAAAAATATTTGTGCTCCCGTTTGCTTTTAACTCCTTTCGCAACCAATAATATGCGCTTGACTCCGCAGCGATGTGGTATGCCGAGGGAATGTTTAGTTCCACCCCAAAATCCCTGGTGAGCCCTGCAATTGCTAAGGGAGAAATCATGGTTCTTCGCTGGCGCTCTTTGATTTCTTGGATCAAAAAGGTTTGGATTAGTGTCGTTTTTTGCTCGACTAGGGCTTGGATGAGGTCTTGCGGCTCCTTTCCTTGAACAAAAGCGATGATTTGTGGTTGGGCGTAGGCATTTTTCCGCATCGCCAAGGTGTCTGTTTCTGCAAGAGCGACATGCAGGACGTTGCGGTAGGTCCGAGCGAAATCAGAAAACTGAGCCAAGGGCAAATGATTTAAAGTAAAGAGGGGTTCTTCTTGAGGCAAACCAGGCACTGGGCTGGCAAAAATCGATCGTATCGTGTCTCCTACAGGCCCCCGCCACAAATCCTCTGCGATCACGACCTGAAGTCCATTAATCCCTCCAACAGAGTCGGGTAAATAGGCTGTCTTTTTTTCGTTGCTGTTTTGTCCACAGCCCAAAACAACCACTGTGATTATAAAGGCATAAAGGGTTTTCATGTTGGGGCTTTTTAGGATTAGGACTCTTTTTGAACCCGTAAACTCATTCCGGGTGTAATTTTATTGCCACTAATACCGTTCCATTTTTTTAAATCATCAATAGAAATTTGTGGGAATTTTTGCGCGATACTCCAAAGTGAGTCTCCGGGGCGCACAATATAAACCCCTGACGCATTGTTGGTGCTGATTTTTTGTTCCGTTGGTTTTTGATCCACTGGAATCCTGCGTGGAATAATTGTGAGGCGTTGGCCAATAGAGATTTGATTGTTTTTGAGGCTGTTCCATTGTTTTATTTTCTGAACCGTCACGCCAAATTGTTCGGCAATTTTACCCAAATAATCTCCGCTGCGGACCCTATATCGGATCCGATTGTTCTGATTCATCAGCTCTGGCAGGGGTTGTTCTCTTTGGTTAAACTCTTGCTGTGCCAAGGCATAAATAGAGTCTTCGTGGGTGACAAAAGAACCCATTATATCCCGCGGTAAGCGCAAATAATACGGGTGGTCTTTGACCGCGGGAATAAGCCCTAGGGTGTATGAGGGGTTTAAGAACTCGATTTCGGCTAAGTTCGCTTGGCTCACGCGCGCCACTTGTTCTAGTGAAATCATTTTTTTGACCCTCACGGTGTCTGTTGTAATAAATGGATGTTTCGGCCGACCACCTTCTAACCCATACTCTTGAGCGTATTCAAAAAGGTACATTGTGGCCAAAAATGCGGGCACATAACCAGCGGTTTCCCGTGGCAAGAACGAGCGTATGTTCCAATAATTCGTGCGTCCCCCAGATCGACGGATGGCTTTAGACACGTTTCCTGGGCCACTATTGTATGCCGCCAAAGCGAGATCCCAGTCGTCGAGTGAATTGTGTAGTTTGTTGAGGTATTTCGCGGCGGCAATTGTGGATTGCAGTGGGTCACAGCGGTCGTCAACATAGCTGTTGACTTCTAGGCCAAATGATTTTCCGGTTTGGAACATGAACTGCCAAAGGCCTCTTGCCCCCGCAGGTGAGGTGGCTGTTGGCGCCAAAGCAGACTCAACAATTGCGAGGTATTTCATTTCTAAAGGCAGGCCATATTGTGCCAATATTGCCTCAAACATCGGAAAGTAATAGTGGCTTAGTCCGATGAGTCTTTGCATTGACGTTCTTCTCTTTTTGAGGTAGCCGCGCACAATTTGTTCTAACGACACATTGTATTCCACATGAAACGGCGTCCGCGCATCTAGAGCAGCGAGCCGTTCTTTGAAAAGTGCTGTAGACCACAAAGAGTCGTGTAGGGCAATACTGTCCCATGGGCTTTGCACCGCTTGCTGTGCTTCGTTATACCGAGAGGTATCATAAAGGGTGGCCAGCCAAAGAGAGTCAATTTGTCTTGTGTGTGCTAGGTCTTTAAAAACAACCTCTGTGGCGCCCACTGTTTCTGCCGCGGCTTTTTGTTCCTCCGGATTCCCCTCTGTGCTCTGGGCAAACAAAGCGGGGGAAAGGGCCAAAAAACAGCCGAGAAATATTTGGATTGGTAGGATGGTTGTCTGTTGTCTCAAAACACTTGGTTTTAGTTTACTCCGCGAGAATCGCTGCGATTCCTGGCAAGGTTTTTCCTTCGAGCATTTCCAACATCGCGCCGCCTCCTGTGGAGACATAACTGACCTTGTCTTGGAAATGAAATTGCTTTACCGAGGACACGCTGTCCCCGCCGCCAACAAGTGAAAAGGCGCCGCGCTCTGTGGCTTTGGCGATCGCTTCACAAATCGAAATGGTTCCTTTGGCAAATGTAGGTAGCTCAAAAACCCCAACAGGACCATTGAACAAAATTGTTTTGGACTGGCTGATCACATCAGCAAAAAGCGCTTGCGTTTCTGGTCCAGCATCCAGCCCCATCCAGGTCTCGGGAATGGCGTTGATTGCTGTAATTTTTGTTGGGCTGTCATTTGAAAATTCCTGAGTGATGCAGCTGTCTATGGGCAGATGTACGGACACCCCTTTTTGTTTTGCTTCTGCCAAGATTTCGAGTGCGAGTTCTTGTTTGTCGTCTTCGACAAGGGACTCACCAATATAACCCCCTAGGGCTTTAACAAAGGTAAACGCCATCCCGCCGCCGATGATCAGGTGGTCTACCGTGTCTAAAATGTTTTTGATGATGGTGATTTTTGAAGAAACTTTTGCCCCACCAATGATCGCGGTGATCGGCGATTTTCCGTCTCTTAAAACCTTGTTGACGTTTTCTATTTCGGAAGCCAAAAGCATCCCAAAACACTTTGTATTGGGGAAAAACTGCGCAACGATGGTCGTCGAAGCGTGCGCTCTGTGTGCTGTACCAAAGGCATCATTCACATAGATGTCTCCCAATTGAGCGAGTTGTTTGGCAAATTCGTGGTCTCCTTGGGTCTCTTCGGGATAGTACCGCAGGTTCTCCAATAGCAACACTTGTCCGGGCTGTAATTCAGCAACCGCTTGCTCAACCTTTGCCCCAACACAATCAGACACAAAGGCTACTGGAATTCCGAGAACCTTTGCCACGTCTGCAACAATATTCTGCATCGAGAATTGGGCCTCTTTTGCTTTAGGGCGGCCTAAGTGAGACATCAAGACACATGATCCTCCTTGAGCCAAAATATATTGAATTGTAGGGGCTGCGGCCTGTATCCGTGTGTTGTCTGTCGCTTGGTTATTGCTGTTGAGTGGAACATTAAAATCCACTCGAATTAAGGCTTTTTTGCCTGAAAAATCAAAATCTTTTACAGTGCTCATTATTTTTGTTTGTGTCACAAATATAAGTTTTTCTGGGGCGCCCCCCTTGTGAAAAATTCTTAGATTTGTTTGTGGATTTTTCGCAAGTTATTGGCCTGAGTCACCTCAAAAATCACCTCACAACAACCGTTGCGGCAGGCCGCGTGCCACATGCACAGATTTTCTCTGGGTTGAGCGGCAGTGGGTTGTTGCCTTTGGCTTTGGCTTATGCTAAAAACATTCTTTGTTCTGAACTCAATCCCAAAGACGAGGCTTATCGCCGTTGTGCCCGACAGGCCGACGCCTTAACCCACCCTGACTTGCATTTTGTCTTTCCTGTGAATACCACGGCAGATGTTAAAAAAACACCACGCTCAAATGACTTTCTGCCTTCCTGGCGCAACTTTATCGCACAAACCCCGTATGGCTCTTTGCCTTCTTGGTACCAACAATTGGGTGTTGACAAAAAACAAGGCAGTATTTCAGTAGCGGAGGCCCAGGCCATGACCAAAACGCTTTATCTAAAATCCTACGAGGGCGGTTTTAAAGTTGTTGTGATTTGGATGGCCGACAAAATGACCACAGAATGTGCTAATAAAATGCTCAAGCTATTAGAGGAGCCACCCGCAAAAACGGTCTTCTTGCTCCTAACAGAACACGAAGACCAACTCTTGCGCACTATTTATTCGCGTTGTCAAAAACTGACCTTGCCTTTACTGTCTGAACATGACTTAAGTCAGGCGCTAATACAGCACCACTCATGCACCCCATCAGAAGCCCTTCGTTTGAGTAAGGTGGCCCATGGAGATTATTTCAAAGCCCAGCAATTATTAACCCACAAAGAAGAAGATATTCAATTCGAAGGTTGGTTTTTGACTTGGGCCAGAGGTGCTTTTAAGGCTAAGGGCAATAAAAGCGCTATTCAAGATCTTTTGGACTGGAGCGATCAGATGTCTGGGCTTGGTCGCGAAACACAAAAAAGTTTTTTGCTTTATTGTAGCGAGCTCATCCGCCAAGCATTTTTGACACACTACAAAATAGCTCCTTTGGTCTATTACCAAGCACATGATGCTGGGTTTTCTCTTGATCGTTTGGCGCCGTTTATTCATCAAAACAACATCCACGCGATTCAAGAGGTGATTGAAACTGCTCATTATCATATTGAGCGCAATGGAAACCCAAAATTAATTTTTACAGATCTTGCGGTTCAAATGACCCGCTTGCTGCACCAAAAGGCATCACAATAGATTTTATTTATTATTCATTGCTTTGGCTATTTTTATTCTCTATAAAAACAGGCTTGTTTTAACGCGATTTGCGGGGTTTTTAAATGCCTCATAAGGTCATTTGCTTATAAGCCGGCGTAACGGCCAAAAAGGCGTGTTTAAACTCTTTTTTGGTAGATGTAGGTGATTGAGGAGCACTCTCCATCAACCAGCGCTTTAAGGTTTGACCACAGCGCAACGAAAAAAGGGATTAGAGATCGTTTGCTTCCGGTTTTATAATAATGGGATAACAGACTCACATAAAAGGCATCAAACCACATCGGCTTCTTTTGCACCAAATCAAATTCATCTTGAAACAACACATTCATGCTTTCTTGGCTAAAGTGCCATAGGTGGCGAGGCACATCATAACCTGCCCAAAAATTTTTGTAATACCGCGCGTCATAGGATCGATGGTTAGGCACCGCAACAAACAAATACCCCCTTTTGTTCACAAGCGCCCCAATCTGACGAACATACCACTCAAGATCCTCGAGATGCTCTAAAACATGCCACATAGAGACCACATCAAAAGGGTTTTGTCCCAATTGATCCCACTCGCTGTGTACCATATGATTTTTGGACTGTGCCAGTTTTCGGGCTTGTCCACTAACCTCAAGGCCTTGAACCTCCCAGCCTGAGTGTTTCATTGTGTCTAGAAAAAGCCCCACACCGGTGCCAAGGTCTAAAAGGCGTCCGGCGGGCTTCCTTTTTTGCTCCACCCAACGGCGCTTGAGATTTAGGTTGTATTGGCGCACTTGGCTATATAGTTTAGAAAAAACGCCTTTTCCTTTGTTGGAGTGTGAGAGATATGAGTCGCTTTGGTAATAAGCAGGCATCTTGTTTTGGCCTGGCTTAGGGTTTGTTGTTAAAGCGTTAAACTGCTTATTGTAGATCAACTCAAACACCTCTCCGCTCACCATAAAGTCTTTGACTCTAAGCGGAGGCTTCGATGGGTTTTTAGTTGGTATTTGTTGGTTGTGTTTCACGTGGAACAATCATCGGCCCATATAAACCAAAAGCACAGAAATATCATTCGGAGAGACCCCGCTGATTCGAGATGCTTGAGAAATAGTGGTTGGCTTGATCTTGGTTAGTTTTTCGCGCGCCTCATAAGACAAGGACTTAAGCTTAGAATAGTCAAATTCCTCAGGAATCTTAACGCCTTCTAACCGCGTTAGTTTGTCTGCGTTGTTTCTCTCCTTTTGGATATATCCCGCATACTTGATTTGGATCTCTGCTTGTTCCAAAACCTCATCATCTAGTTCACGCTCACGAACGACCTGATCGACCATGGGCAATGTCCGCATATCCTCCATAACAATGTTGGGCCTAGAGTAGAACTTGTATAGTTTGTCGCCTTGGGGCGCAATAGCCGAACCCCTGTGCTCAAGTATTGGGTTGATGTCTTCTGGTTGAACGCTGGTGGTTTTAAAAAACTCAATAAGCGCATCGCTTTTGGTATATTTCTCCTGCATCCGGATCAACCTGTCTTCTTTGGCGAGCCCTAGCGCAAAGCCTTTCGGGGTTAGCCTTTGGTCAGCGTTATCTTGACGCAGCAGGGTGCGATACTCTGCTCGAGAGGTAAACATCCGGTAGGGTTCTTCTGTGCCCTTGGTGATCAGGTCGTCAATCAAAACACCTATATAAGCCTCGTCTCTTCTTAGTGTGAATGGGTCGCGTTCTTGTGTTTTGAGGGCCGCGTTAATTCCTGCCATCAAGCCTTGAGCGCCGGCTTCTTCATAACCTGTTGTGCCGTTAATTTGACCTGCAAAATAAAGCCCATCTATGAGTTTTGTTTCGAGGGTATGGCGGAGTTGTGTCGGTGCAAAAAAGTCATATTCGATTGCGTAGCCCGGCCTAAAGAATCGCACATTTTCAAAACCAGCACAAGCCCTTAGCGCTTTGTATTGAACCTCCTCTGGGAGAGAGGTACTGAAGCCGTTAATATAGTACTCCACGGTATCCCACCCTTCGGGCTCCACAAATAATTGGTGGCGGTCTTTGTCCGCAAATCGATTGATCTTGTCTTCAATTGAAGGGCAATATCTTGGGCCAATACTTTCGATGGACCCGTTAAACATTGGGCTGCGATCAAAGCCTTCTCGCAAAAGGTCATGTACCTCTAGGCTGGTGTAGCTCATGTGGCATGACCGCTGATTTTTGAGTGTTTGCGTCTGGTCTGAAAACGAAAACTTCTGAGGATGGGTGTCGCCTGGTTGTTCAATCATTTTAGAGAAATCCAGAGAACGGCCATCTACCCTGGGCGGTGTTCCTGTCTTCATTCGCCCAGAGTCAAACCCCAAGTCAACAAGTTGTTCTGTTATGCCCGTAGAAGCGCGCTCGCCTGCACGACCGCCGCCGAATTGCTTCTCACCCACATGGATGAGTCCATTAAGGAATGTTCCATTGGTCAAGATTACAGATTTCGCGCGAAAAACCAATCCCATGGCTGTTTTTACGCCACGTATTTTTCCGTTTTCAATCACAATACCTGCGACCATGTCTTGATAAAAATGAAGGTTTTGCGTCCCCTCCAAAAGCATCCGCCAGGTTTCAGCAAAACGCATTCGGTCACTTTGTACGCGAGGGCTCCACATCGCCGGGCCCTTCGATTTATTAAGCATTTTGAATTGGATCGCCGTCTTATCTGACACAATACCACTATAACCACCAAGGGCATCGATCTCTCGAACAATTTGCCCTTTGGCAATACCCCCCATCGCTGGGTTGCAAGACATTTGTGCTATATTCTGAAGATTCATGGTGACCAAAAGTGTTTTAGCCCCCATATTGGCGGCGGCGGCGGCGGCTTCTGAGCCTGCATGCCCAGCGCCAACTACAATAACATCATATTCTTGGTCTACCATAATCATGTTTCACGTGAAACAAAAATCATTTAATTAATTCATTATCAATTCTTTAGCGCCTATTATATAGTCCGTCTCTTTTTGTCGCATGGCCTGTTTTTCTTGGTCTGTGCTGTCGTTGTAGCCACACAAATGAAGCAAGCCATGTATCATAACCCGCGCCAACTCTTCATTAAAAACCACGCCGTAAGACTGGCTATTCTCCTGTACCCGCTCTGTAGAAATATAAATTTCCCCGTGTATCGATTTGCCAATCAATTCGCCAAAGGTAATGATATCTGTATAGGTGTCGTGATTCAAAAACTCTTGATTAATCTCCACCAAAAAAGCATCGTCACAAAAAACATAAGACAACTCGCCAATAGAGAACCCTTCTGCGCGACAGCTTTCACTAAGCCAGCTTGCCCAAGCCTCTTGTTGGCCTAATGTAAATGTGTTTTGTTGACTGAACTCAATCATTATCCTTCTTAAAATAACGGCTCACCTCTTTTTTGAAATAAGGCTGCAAAGGTAAGGCCTCTTTATTTAATATATCCAGTTGCTCAAAATAGTTCTTTGAGCTGTCTATGGTTTGTCCATTGCGCGGAGGGTACTCTGTGTTACTGGTTTTTGCTTCTCGCGCCTCTTCTTGGCCTTGTTTGAGATCTGCATCTTTGATTTTAAGTAACTCGTGCAGCACGCGGCGCATCCTATCCAAGGTCTCTCTGTTGTATCCTTGGTCCAATATTTTTTGCTCAATATCTTCAAGGTTTTCCAGCAGTCGCTTGCGCTCGGGTGTTAGCCCTAGCGCATTAAGTTTGTTTTCTAAGGCTTGGCGCAATTGTTGTTGCTGTTTGAATATTTCAAAAATCTCCCCACTTAACACCTCGCTATAATTTTGCTCTAGGCCTTGTTTGCTATTTTCTCCGCCAGGGGACGCCCCTGAATCACCCTTGTTTTTGCCCTGGCCTTGTTGTTCTCCTTGGCCCTGCTCGCCCTTTTGGCCTCCTTCGCCCTCTCCTGGCTTGGGCGCCCCCTTACCCTCTTCAAGGCCTTGTTCCATTTTTTGTTGCAACGACTCTTGCTCTTTGATGACGTCCGAAAGCTGAAACCCTTGGCCGTCTTCTCCTTCTCCCGAACCCGGGCTTGGCATACTCATCGCCATTTGTTCCATTTGTGTCAAAAGGCCGTCTAATAGATCTGCTAGGGCGTTGGCATTGGCAAAAACGTATTGCTGGCTTGCTGAGCCCTGACTTAGTTTGTTGTCGGCAAACTCCAGAAGCGCTTTGTCTAAATAAAATTGCGCATCACTGATGTGTTTGTTGATTTTTGATCCCATTGTGGGTTGCCGCAAGGACAATGCGAAAAGACTATCGTCGATGTGTTTGAAGTTTTCTTTTAGTGTATTTTGTCTGTTGATTCTTTGGCCAAATTGAACACTATTGGGGCCCTCGCCAAGTATTTGCTCCATGAGCACCTCTTGCTCTAAAGAAAAGACAATAAGGTTGTCCAAAACCTGCCGGAGCATTTCGGTGTCTTCCTCTATAGATTCCATTTGCATCATCTGCATTTGAGCACCCATCTTTTGACCCATTTCTTTCATCTTCTCTCCCGCCTTTTTTTGAGCGGGTTTTGCCTTCTCCTGGTCTTTCTGATCGATGTTTTCTGTTGCCTTTTGCTGCTCTTTACTGATTTCTTGCTCTTGAGAAGGGTCGCGCGGCAGCTCCATGGGTTGTTTCAGTGCGTTGTTTTCCTGTTCGAGCTGGTCCATTTCCTTTTTCAGGTCATCAAACGCCTCGTTGAGTTGTTTTTGCGCCTCTAGCGCCTCTTCTTGATTTGCTTGTTTTTTATCCGCTGCTTCTATTTGCTTTTCCCCTAATTCCTTGAGCGCGGCAGCAATCTGTTCTGTTTTCTTGGCCACATAATATCGCCTGGTTTGCTCTACGAGTTGCTCAAGGCTTTTTTGCTGGCTTTTTTGTTGTTTGGCCAACTTCTCTAGATCTTGCTTGAAGTCCTCTTCGTTGATTTTGTCTTGCAAATCTTGTAGTTCCTTGAGTTTTTCTTGGTTTTCTTTCAACGCCTCTTGCTGCTCCTTGATGCGCTCTTCCAAAGCTTCTTGGTAAGGATCTTCATTAGGGTCCATTTCTTTGATTTGCTCTATCGCGTCCTTAATTTGCTCTGTTGCTTTTTTGATGCGCTCTGCGTTTTGTTTTTCTTGCTTGAGCAATTGCTCTGTTGCTTTTTCTTGCTGCCAATCCGTGCTGTTTGACTGTTTTTGTTGGTCTTGAATCGACTTGCTTTGTTCTTCCTGCTCACGCATTAAGCGCAGGGCCTCTGCCAAGGCAGATATTTGCTCCTGCTGGCGCCCGAGAATTTCTCCTTTTTGTTCTGTCTTGGTGGTGGTTTTTAAACCAAACCACTCCGATTTTGTTGTTTTATATCCATTGGGCTGGTCATTGTCCTTGGCCTCAAAGTAATATTGATAGGCCTTGTCCTCCTCCAGCACAAGGCCTTGAGGGAAATCATAGAACAACTGTTGCACTAGGCCTTCACCAAGGCCTATTTTGACTGTCTGTGTTTGATTTTGATTGTTTTGTGGGAAACAAACCACTTTAAGGTCGCGCAAACCAAAGTCGTCAGACAAAACAATGCGGTGATGGGTCACTTGTGTGTTCAAGCTGTCTTTTTTGGTTTGAATATCCATATTTGGCGACTCGTCACGATAAACTTCCAATTGATAAGCTAGTGGCTCATAACCCCCAACATCTTCATTGTTTGGGGTTATTTTATAGCGCATCGAGGATTTTGCGGTGTAGTTGAGCCCAAAGACAGTGTCTTGCGTTTTGGTGAACGTTGCGGTGTCATTCTTTGTAGAAAAAAGCACGGTTTTTGTGTTTTTCGCGACAACCGTCCAGTTGATTTTACTGCCCGCCATCACGCGTGCACTTCCTGTGTTGGCGTAGGTTTGGGGGGAAAGGTTGGTGTGTGGTGGAAAACGAATCGCCATCGAAAAACGGGTCAATTGCGGGGTTTTTAAAACACCAAGTGTGTAGGTTGGCGAAGAGACTGTTGTTGTTTTGAGCTGAAAACGCAACGGCTCAAATTGTGGCTCAAATTCAAATTCAAAGACCTGGCCTTTTTTTTCGGTCATTACATATTGCTGCTGGTTAAAGGTCAGTAACACCTTTTTGGGTGTTGATTGGCCGATGGTCTTAACTTGTAAAACAAACCGCTCTGTATCTCTGGCCATCAAGGTGTCGTTTATGATAACAAACCGATATGGCGCTGGTGGTTGGTAGACTTGTGTGTAATTCGATACCCGCTTGTATCCTTCTAAAAAAGTCATTAAATCGCCAAACACACTTATAAACAACAAAATCAACACCGGGACGCCAACATATTTAATGTATCGCCGGTTCTTGGAATAATTAATCGCACGCCGAAATGACACGGTTTTTATTTCGGTCGATTTTTGCTCGATGCTCGCCAGCAGCAACTCAGAAGATTCCTTTGATTGCTCTTTAAGCTCTAGGGCGTTGAGTAATTTGTCATCAATTTCTGCAAAGTGACGACCAATAATCTTGGCGGCCTCTTTGCTGGTTAGCCCTTTTTGCAGGTGCAGCAGCTTTAGGAGTGGCCGAAGCAAAAACACAAAACACAACGAAAACTCTATCGCAATAAACAACCAAAACAAAACCGCCCGCCAAACAGGTGGCAACCAGAAGAAATATTCGACGCCAGAAACCAGCAAAAAATAAAAAACTCCTGTGGCCAAATAAAGAATCGCTCCCCTAATCAACTCATTGATATAGAATTTTTTAATAAATTGCTGTAGTTTATTTTCTACGACTTGAAAATCACTCACTTATCACTCTATATAGGGTTGAGACTAATGTAACGTAAATATAGTGCCTGTGTCTGAATTTTTTAAAGATTTGAAGTATTTAACAGCGTATAGCATTCCGCTGGTATTGGGTTTGTCGTTTTTTTTAAAGGGCCCTTTTGCTTATGCCACGCCTTTGTTTGTTTTTGTTTTGGTTCCTGTTTTGGAGTTACTCTTGCCGAGTAATCCCATTAATCTGGAGGGCCCGCAGCGCCTGTCTAAGGCCAAAAACTTCATGTTCGACATGTTGTTGTACCTCAATATTCCTGTGGTTTTTGGGTTGTTGTTTTACTACTTCCGCACTTTTGCCATGGGCGGGTTTACGACTATCGAATTGATTGGGTTTACTTTTTCCATGGGGATTGTTTTGGGTTCAAATGGTATTAATGTCGCACACGAGCTTGGCCATCGGACCCGGCACTGGGAACGCGTTTTGGCGAAAACCCTGTTGTGTCCCGCCCTATATATGCATTTTTATATAGAACATAATTACGGGCACCACCAACACGCCGCAACACCCAACGATCCCGCTACAGCCCTCTATAATCAGTCTATTTACTCCTTTTGGGTCAGCTCAATTTCGGGGCAAATCAAAAGCGCCTCCGTGCTTCAGAAAAAAATATTAAAGCAGCAAAACCGCAGTGGTTTCTCTCTCAAAAACGACCTTTTGTGGTATGGGTTGTGCCAAACCGCCTACCTGTGTCTTATTGGTGTGGTGTTTGGGCCTTCCGTGGTTTTTTTCGCGTTTGTTGTCGCTTTGATTAGTGTCTTGCTGTTAGAAACCACCAACTATATAGAGCATTATGGGCTGCAACGACAGCGCCGTCCGTCTGGGCGCTATGAGCCCATATTAGAGACCCACTCCTGGAACAGCAACCATATTATGGGGCGTATTTTATTGTACGAACTCACCCGCCACAGCGACCATCATTTTCGCTCGAGCAAAAAATATCAATTGCTTGATTACCACAAAACAAGCCCTGAGATGCCTTTTGGCTATCCAACATCGATCGTTTTAAGCCTTCTTCCGCCGCTGTGGTTTTTTATCATGAACCCCCGCATTCCTTCGGAAATGAAGCCTTAGAATTGTATCTTTGCCTTGCTTAAAAACCCTCTATGAATTCCTCTGTACGCGTACGCTTTGCCCCTAGCCCCACTGGTCCATTACATATTGGCGGGGTGCGCACAGCATTATTCAATTATCTGTTTGCCAAACAGCACAACGGAACGTTTGTTTTGAGAATTGAAGACACCGACCAAACGCGTTATGTTCCTGGTGCCGAATCATACATAGGTGAGGCTTTGGATTGGTTGCAAATACCTTATGATGAAGGCCCTGGCCGCGAAGGTGGTTTTGGCCCCTATCGCCAAAGCGAGCGAAAGGCTATTTATCACGATTACATTGCCCAATTGATTGCTTCGGGCCACGCTTATTACGCCTTCGACAGCACCGAAGACCTCTCCGAATTGCGCGCTCAGGCAGAATCCCAGGGGCAGACCTTTACTTATGGTGTTGCCAATCGTAACACCCTCAACAATGCATTGACCAGAAATCCCGCCGAGGTAACCACACATCTCGATGCCGGACGACCTTATGTGGTGCGCTTCAAAATCCCAGAAAACAGAACCTTGGTTTTTAATGATTTGATTCGTGGGGATGTCACCATACAAACCTCTGTTTTGGATGATAAAATTCTTTTCAAAAGTGACGGCATGCCGACTTATCATTTTGCCAATGTTGTGGATGACCATTTAATGGCTATCAGCCATGTTATTCGCGGCGAAGAGTGGTTGCCTTCACTGGCGCTGCATGTCCTTCTTTATGAGTCTTTTGGCTGGACGGCGCCCAAGTTTGCGCACCTGCCTTTGATTTTAAAGCCCTCTGGAAAAGGCAAATTGAGCAAGCGTGATGGAGATGCTGGTGGGTTTCCTGTTTTCCCATTAGAATGGGCCGCTGAGGGGGTTGTCTCCTCAGGATATCGCGAACAAGGCTATGCGCCCGCCGCGGTTTTAAACCTCTTGGCCTTCCTTGGTTGGAATCCAGGGACCGAGCAAGAAGTTTTTTCCAAAAACGAACTCATTACTGCCTTTAATCTGAGTCGCGTGTTGAAATCTGGTGCTAAATTCGATCCTGAGAAGGCTCTTTGGTTCCAAAACCATTACTTCCAAAACATCCTTGATTCAGAATTAGTGCCCGCCTATCGCACTTACACAAAATCTTTAGGAGTGGACTCTGGTCTGCTCGATACGGCGCGTATTATTGAATTGGTCAAGCCGCGTGCATCATTTGTGAGGGATCTCTGGACACAGAGCGCCTTCTTTTTTGAAGCACCAACCGCTTTTGATCCGCAGGGGGTTAAAAAAGCTGTTAAAACAAACACCTGTGTCTTGTTGTCGGGCCTAGGGGATTTCCTTGGCGGTGTTGCAGATTTTACTCAAGACGCCCTTTCTGAGCGCACAAAGACTTGGGCGCTAGACAATGATTTTGGCTTAGGCGCGGTGATGATGCCCTTGCGTTTAGCCTTGGTGGGCTCGATGCAGGGCCCTGATGTATTTGCTATTATGGCCGTTTTGGGTCAAAAAGAAACACGACAACGCATTGCTTACGCCATAACGTCTTTCGGTTAGAAATAAAAATAGGCGCCTAGAGTTGTCCAGGCGAGTTGCCCTGAAAATCCTCCTGAGGGCCGCTCCAGGTTGGTTTTGTTTAATCGTCCCAAAAAGTTAGTCAATCCGTATTGGTATTGTGCGCTCAGGCGCAAGTGCTCAAAACCTCCCGTTAAGCCAAC
>DGAU01000025.1:51257-119241 GCA_002384055.1 Flavobacteriaceae bacterium UBA4022 | reverse complement strand
GCCAAAAGCATTTACAGGACACTTTACATTACAACGATAGAAACAGATTATATGAGACTAAGAAAAACCATATTCAGTATTTTTGTTCTTTGCGCGACCATCGGGCAAGCGCAAGATGGATTGCCCATTTATTCTGATTATTTTGCAGACAACCTTTACCTGCTGCATCCATCTATGGCCGGGGCGGCTTCTTACGGTAAGCTTCGTGTGACGGCGCGCCAGCAATGGTTCGATCAGAACGAAGCGCCCAATATCCAAACCCTTAGTTTCCATAATCGTGTGGGTCAAAATTCGGGATTAGGAGCCATAGTGTTTAATGATCAGAATGGGTATCATTCACAGGTTGGCGGTTACATCACCTATGCCCACCACTTGTTGTTTTCTCGCAATCGATTTGAAATCAATCAGTTGTCTTTTGGAATGAGTGTGGGGATGATGGAATCCAAATTGGACGAAACAAATTTTGATCCAAGTCAATATGATCCAGTTATTGCCGGTATCATCCAAACCACCGGCTATTTTAATGTGGATGCCGGAATGTCGTATAACTTTCTGGATTTCGCCGCTCACTTTACGGTAAAGAACCTTTTGTTCCGTAACCGTAGTTTGTATTCAGAGGAATTTGAGTCCAATAATCAGCGTACTTATATTTTGTCAAGTGCTTATGGAATCCCGAGTAATACTGGGCCGTACACTTATGAGCCATCTGTTATGTTTCAATACAAGGAGCGGACACAAGAGCAATCAATTGATATGAATTTTAAAGTCTTTCGGGCCATGGAATATGGCAGTATTTATGCTGGGTTGAGTTACCGGAAAAGTTTCGATGGGGCCGAATACATAGACGGTAATGCGATAAAAAATCAGAAGCTACAATACGTCACTTCTGTGATCGGCACGACCTACGACAGATTCATGTTTGCCTATACCTATTCCTATCAAACCGGCTCTATCCGTTTGGAGTCTGGCGGCTATCACCAGATTACATTGGGGTATAACTTCTTGGGAGGAAAACACAAGGGATGGGATCAAGACATGCGCTATAATGGGATGTTACGACCCAATTTTTAGACTTAGTCTAGCCCAACAAAACGAACTTCGTGCTCCTCAAAACAGTTAATGGAAAAACACCGGCCTATGGGTCTGGTTGTTATTTTGCCGAAAACGCAACGCTCATCGGCGATATTGTTATGGGCGACGACTGCAGCGTATGGTTTCAGGCTGTTATTCGCGGTGATGTGAATAGCATCACAATTGGGGACCGGGTCAATATTCAAGATGGCGCAGTGATCCACGCGACCTATAAGACAGCACCAACGATAATTGGCAATGAAGTGTCCATTGGCCATAATGCGATTGTCCATGGGTGTACTATTGGGGATCAAGTGCTCATTGGCATGGGGAGTATTGTCATGGATCATTGTGTTATAGAATCACAAAGCATTATTGCAGCAGGTGCAGTGGTGCCAAAAAATACAGTCGTTAAGCGTGGGAGTGTTTATGGCGGGGTGCCCGCTAAGCATCTCAAAAATGTCAGTCCAGAATTGTTACGCGACGAAATACAGCGTATCGCAACCTCCTATAAAATGTATGCAGGTTGGTTTAAGGAGTCCTAAAAGTCTTTTCGGCCAATTGTTATTTTGCCTTCATGAGCCAACATCAGTTGTATCAATGCGCTGGGGTCTGCATTAGTCCAAAAAGTCAATCGTGGTTTTTCTTTGAAGGGGTTTAAAAGATCTGCCCGTTTTAAAACGGCTTGGGTTTGAAGGGCTACAGCTTCGCCGGAATCAATAATTACTACGTTAGATGGGAGTAATTCCCTAAGTAATGGAATCAAATAGGGGTAATGGCTGCATCCTAGCACCAAATAATCAATTTGAGCCGAGCGCATAGGTGCCAAATGGTCTCGGAGTAAGGCGCGTGTTTCATCTGAATTGATAGCCCCTGATTCAATCAAGGGGACAAGCCCTTTACCGACAACCTCAATGACTTTAATGTCTTCTGCGAGTGACTTAGTGGCATCATGGAATAAGGCGCTGTTTAGCGTGCCCTGTGTGGCCAAGATTCCTATAGTTTTATTCACCGAATGCAAGGCTGCAGGACGGATGGCAGGTTCTATTCCAATAAATGGGACATCATAATGTTGCCGGAGGTAAGCGATGGCGTTGGTGGTCGCTGTATTGCAGGCCACAACAATGAGTTTACAGCCTTGATCAAGCAGATACTCTGTATTTTTAATACTGAGTTGAAGGATCTGCTCAGGGTTCTTTTCACCGTAGGGCGCATTTTTGCTGTCTGCCAAATAGAGGCAGTGCTCATAAGGCAGTAGCGCATGAATCTCGTTCCAAATAGAGGTGCCTCCAATACCTGAATCGAATAAGCCTATAGGTGCGCTGGGGTCAGTCATAGGTGTAAAAATAAAAACTGCCTACAGTATGTAGGCAGTTTTTACTAAAAATTTTATGTGTGGTCAACAATTAGATACCTAATTCTTTCTTAACATCCGCCAAAAGATCTTTACCGTCTGATAAAATAACACCGGTACCCTGTGAGGCATCTAGAACATATTGAAAGCCTTGAGCACGAGCTACTTTTTGGATGGCTGTACGGGCTTTTTCTAAAATAGGTTGAAATAAATCAACTTCTTTTTGTTGCAAGTCTTGCATCGCTTGTTGGCGGTAGCCACCAATATTCTGCTGCATGCCTTGTACTTCTTCAATACGCTTTCTGTTTTCTTCTTCGGTCTTGTTTCCTGCTTCAGCATCGTACTGAGTTATCTTGGCTTGAAGTTCTTTGGTCATGGCCTTAATTTCAGTGTCATATGTCTTCTGAAGTTTTTCAAGTTGTCCTTCGGCTGCTTTCATTTCGGGCATCACAGAAACCAAATCGGTTGTATTGATGTGTGCAACTTTAGATTGGGCCTGAACCATGCTTTGTGCTCCGACAGCGAGCATGATAGTTAATAAGAGTACGTTGATTTTTTTCATCTGGATAAGGGTATTAATTTTTTGTGGTTTATTGATTTTTGATTTAAAATTTACCTTCGTGAACCATCGCCTTCAATCACGGGAGGTCCTGGTGGGGTGTTATTTGTGGGTTGTTGAACGCCATTGATCGAATCCGTTCGGCGTTGACGCTTTAGGATAAGTTCTTGACGACGCGCCTCAAATTCTGCTTGTTTGACTTGACGGATCGAATCGCGCTGACGGCTGCGTGCGGCCATCATTTCTTCGCGCTCGTTCTTTTTGTCTTTAAGGACTTCCTCGCGCTCGGATAACGCTTCATTTTCTTCTTGGCCGAGTGCTTCTTCCTTTTCGATAGCCTTGCCTTCCTTACGGTTGCTCGCTTCTTCTCGCTTGGCGGCCCGATTAATGCTGCGCAAAACCTGGTCGCTCATGTCGTTGCGTTTGGCGGCAAAGAGCATGACGACATCGGCAGATTTGTCAAAAATGAAATCGTATTTTTTGGCTTCTGCCAATTCCTGAACTAAATTAAAAACTTGATCTTGGATGGGTTGCACGAGTTGACGACGTTGGATGTCGAGATCTCCATTAGGACCAAAACGGTTTTGCTGGTACTCCAAAAGTTCGTCTTCGAGCAGTTTGATTTCTTCTTCTTGCTCTTCGATGAGTTCTTTCGTGAGTAAAATACGCTCGTTACTCAGGTTCAATTTGAGTTGCTCAATTTCTTGAAGCATTTTGTCCATGTCGCGCTTCCACTTTTGGACTTTACTCGCAAGTTGATTTTTGGCCTCTTGATATTCTGGCACATTTTCTAGGATGTACTCCATATCAATATAGCCGATGCGTGCCCCACGTTGTGCCTTAATGCTTGTCGTGAAAGCAAAAAGAAGCAAGACAGAAAGAAAAATCTTAAGTGCTTTCATAATTACTTGTTGTTACACATAAAATATCATGCCACGTTTAAAATTGTTGCCCAATGATGAAATGGGTCTCCCATCCATTTTTTTCGAATCCGTTGAGTATTGGGTCAAATCCGTAGCCAAAATCAATCCCCAAAAGACCGAAAGCAGGCATAAATATACGAATTCCTGCGCCTGCAGAACGTTTAATGTCAAATGGATTATAATTTCTAAAGCTATCGTATGCGGCACCTCCCTCGACAAAAGAGAGAACGTAAATAGACGCTAATTGTTTTAAGGTGACCGGATATCTTAATTCTAATGAGAATTTATTGTAAATACTACTCCCGTCATTTGTGCTCAAGGATTGATTGGGGTATCCGCGTAATTGAACGACTTCACGGCCGTCAAGGCTAAAGGCGCCAAGGCCATCACCGCCCAAGAAAAAACGCTCAAATGGAGGGATACCACGATTTTTATTGTAGGCGCCTAGAAAACCAAATTCGGCTTTTGGGCGCAAAACTAAATCGCCAATTAAGGTAGTGTACCAGGTTGCCTGGAACTTAATTTTGTAGTATTCTAACCAGTTGAAACGCAGCTGGTCAATTTCCGAAACGCGTTCTTGCGCATCGACGGCTTCTCCTTCTGTCGGGTCGTTTGCCAGAACCTCACCCATGGCTATGCGTTCGTCAGAGAGACCTTTGTAGTCGACACCATTAAATGCCGAATAAGGCAAGGTCACTTTGGCATTTAAGCTAAAGTCTGAACCAAAACGCGGATAGATCGGGTTTGCCGACGTGCTGTTACGACCAATACCAATAGTATAGGCTAGGTTGTTCGAGAAACCATCACCAAAGGTGAATAATCCCGTGTTGTAATTGTTCAAATTATAATGCTGGAAACTAAGGGCTTGAGAAAGCTGGAAATAATCATCAGGCCATTTGAGTCTTTTGGCAATACCGATTGAGCCACCAGTAATCAGAAATCGGCGGTCCGTATCGCGTTCTCGCGTTTGAAAATTAAAGAGGTACTGCACCGTATGTGAAAATGATGTGCTGAATTGCACAGGTCTTTTTCCGCCAAGCCAAGGTTCCATAACCGATAAACTATAGGTTGAGTAGAAGGTACTGGCCTGTGCTCGCAAAGACAAGCGCTGTCCGTCACCCATGGGAACAGGACGCCAAGCATCTTTTTCGAACATATTGCGCAATGAAAAGTTATTAAAGGACAGGCCAAGTGTTCCGACAAAACCACCACCACCATAACCTCCTTGGAGTTCAATCTGACTCGAGCCTTTTTCGATGACCGAGTATTCCAAATCTAAGGTCCCGTTGTTGGGGTCAAGATTCACGAAGTTAGGCGTCAATTGCTCTGCGTCGAAATAGCCCAGTTGTCCTAATTCACGAATGGTCCGAATGACATTTCTCTTACTGTATTTTTGACCAGGGCGTGTGCGTATTTCGCGATAAATCACGTGATCATTGGTTTTGTCATTACCGACCACTGAGACATGATCAAAGTATGTCAACTTGTTTTCTTTGATCCGAATCTCAAAGTCTATGGTGTCTTGACGTACAGCCACTTCTACAGGGTTTATCTGCGAAAAGAGATAACCCTCATTTTGATAAAGGTTGGTGAGATCTGCCGCGTCAGGATCTGAGTTGTCGGCAATACGCTCCTGTAATAGGGTGCCGTTGTAGGTGTCTCCTCTGCCAATGGCCATGTATTGTTTCAGAAACTCATCGGTATAAACACTGTTCCCGATAAAACGCACATTACCAAAATAATATTTCTTACCCTCTTCGATGACCAGATCTAGGCCTATGTTGTGCTCGTCTATGGCACGCAAGGTGTCCGAAATAATTCTTGCATCACGATAGCCGCTCTCTTTGTAACGGTCAATAAGCGTGGTCTTATCTTCTTGGTAAAGTGCTTCGGTATATTTTGACTTCTTCCAAAAGCGCAACGGATTTCTTTTTTTGACGTTCTTAAAAAAGCCGCGCAGTTTCTTGTTGGAAAGGTCGTTGTTCCCCGAAAAGTTGATTTCCCCTACCTTGATGCGGCTTCCTTGATCAATCAAAATACGCATGTCTTGGGCAATGGTCGCCCCAGTTGAATCCTTAAAGGGAATCGTGGTAATCATCACCTGAGTATTGAGGTAACCACGCTCGGCGTATTTATTGATGATGTGATTTTTGGTGGTAGTGATCAGGTTCTTGGTGATCTTTGCGCCTTCTTTGAGTTCATTGTCATTAATGATCTCAGTGGCCTGTCCTTTGCGCACCCCATCAATAATGATCGTATTTAACTTAGGCAGTTCAACAATATAAAGTTCAAGATCGATTTCGGTCTCTTGAATGCCTGTTACATAAAACGCGATGTCCGAGAATAAATTCTGTTCCCAAAGTTTTTTGGTGATGCTGCTGAGTTTTTCTCCTGGGATAAATAACTGGTCCCCTATTTTGAGCCCAGTAAAGGCGATCACCGTACTCTCATTGAAGTTTTGAGCCCCGGTAACCGAAATACTTTTGATGATATACTTGGTGCCAGCATCCAATTGTTTTTGCTGTGCCGTAGTCTCAACAAAGCACAAAACCGCAAGCCCCATGACAAGGAGGAGCTGGCGTAAACTGTTATATGAGCGTTTAGGAATTAAGTTGTTCGCTGGTCTTTCCAAATCGTCGTTCTCTATTTTGATAATCTAATATGGCGGTAATCAGATGTTCCTTGGTGTAATCTGGCCAAAGGGTCTCTGTAAAATGTAATTCAGCATAAGCAATTTGCCATAACAAAAAATTACTTATTCGTTGCTCGCCGCTTGTTCTGATTAATAAATCTACATCTGGCAAATCACGTGTGTAAAGGTGATTATTAATAAGTGATTCATCAATATCCGACGGCGAAATTAGGTTATTTTTAACTTTGAGGCTAATCTCTTTAATGGTTTTTACGATTTCTTCTCGAGAACCATAACTCAAGGCTAAAGTCAAAGTCATGCGGTCATTTTCCTTGGTCTGACGGATAACCTCTATGAGCTCTTTTTTGGCATTTGGCGGTAGGGCGTCCAAATTGCCAATCGCGTTGAGTCTGATGTTATTCTTGTTGAGAGTAATGACTTCCTTTTTTAGTGCATGGACCAAGAGCTTCATCAGGGCGCGCACCTCTAGCTTGGGGCGGTTCCAGTTTTCTGTTGAAAAGGCATAAAGGGTCAGGTTGAGAATATTTAATTCGGCGCAAGCTTCAACGATGTCCCGAACAGATTGTGCCCCTTTTTCATGGCCAAAGGCCCTAAACTTGCCTTGCTTTTTGGCCCAACGACCATTGCCATCCATGATGATGGCAATATGTTTGGGTAATTTATTTGGATCGATAGGATTGTCCAATACTTTTAGAAATTACAGTAACACGGTTTTCGTCCAAAAGAGTAGGTGAGACTCAATCCAGAAAACACGTACCAATCGTTGTTGTTAGTGTTGCCGAAAGATACATTATTTACTGTAGAACCCCCAACATTTGTACTGCCATCTAGGCCATCGGTAAAGGCATAGCGGGCACCTACTTCGGCCGCAATAATAAAATGCTCGCCTAGGGTTTTTTTGATGCCTAAAATCATAGGTATCGCCATTGTTTTTTCACGCCCAACAGGCTCAATCAATGAGCCAGTGCGTTTGAGCTTATCATACCAGGTGTAGGTGAGGCCGGTATACATGTATGGGGTCACTGCAGAGGCACCTGCGTGTAGGTCAAATTCCCAAAAGGTGTATTCAATACCAAGAGATAATTCGCTCATCGAATTAGTAAATTGATATCCCCGCTGAAGTCTTCTGGTGTCTTTTGAGGTTAAGTCGTCCCCTAGAATTTCCCCCAATAAATAGGTCAAGCGAAAGGCATGTCGGTTGCTGCGGTTCCATTTGAGAATGGCTCCGACTACGGGCTCGCTCGGCGCAACAAAACGCGTGTCACCCACGTCACCAATATAATTTGAGCCGCCAAAAAATAAGCCTGCTTCGTAAGTCTGTGCATCGCCAGAAAAACAGCTCAGGAGCACAAGAAAAATAAAACTAAGATTCCGCATAGTTGGCTAAAAGGTGCAAATATAACAATTTACTTTATGGGCTTTGGAATAGGTCCGTAGCAACCCATTGAAAACAACATTTGTCTTGTTTTATTGTTTAATTTCTTCGGTCTTCACCCCAAAGAAATTTATCGCGAAGGGTTTTGATGAATGAGGTTTGTGGGAGCTGGATCATTTTTAGGGTAAAAGGCGCTTTTTTGATCAAAATTTCGGTCTCGTTGGGGAGGGTCGCAATACGCGAATCAAGTGATACCAGAAAATGGGCTTCGCCAGTAGTGACTTTTAAGCGTACCTCTTGGTGGTCTGGAATAATAAGGGGGCGGGCATTCAAATTGTGTGGTGCAATCGGGGTGATGACCAAATTGGCCGAACTAGGGTCGATCAAAGGGCCGCCACAGCTCAGGGAGTACCCTGTAGAGCCTGTTGGGGTCGCCACGATCAAACCATCGCTCCAGTAACTATTAAGGTGCTCCTGCTGAATCCAAACGTCCACACGGATCATCGACGTACTGTTCTTGCGGTTAACGGCCACCTCATTTAAAGCAAAATTTAAGGGTGCCAAATCGTTATCTTCGGGTTGTGTGCTGATGGTGAGCAAGGTGCGCTCGGTGATCGTATAGTTGCCTTTAATTACTTGAAGTAATTGCTTTTCTAAATCTTCTTTGGGTATTGTTGACAGAAAGCCTAATCGGCCGGTATTGATCCCGATGACCGGAATGTCCAAGTCACGCACATAGGTAACTGATTTTAAAATCGTCCCGTCCCCTCCAACACTGATAAAAAAATCATAGCTGCGGTCGAGCTCGGTAAATCTCACCAGGTCATCCATCTGGTCAATCACAACATCATTTTCTTCAAGGAGATCGGCGAACTCTTGTGCCACATGCACGTCAACTTGATGATGCAAAAGCGTTTGAAGGATCAGTTGCACATAAGCCTCGGCGCCTTGTCGGTAGAACTGACCAAAGAGGGCTGCTTTCATGATTAAATATTTAAGTATTTGTCCAGGTATTGTGATCGGGCCTGAAGTTCTTGCTGGGCGGTGTCTTGATCATGCGTCGCAACGACATGATATCCATAACGCCGAAAAGTTTGACAGATAGCGGCAATACCGTGATGGCCTATTTTAATGGTCGCTTGGGTCAAATCTGAGTCAATTTTGGAAATAAACATTCCGTAAATACGCCCGTCATTGGATTCGATAATTTGGCAAATCTCACTAAAAGAATAATCATGACTGCCTTTTTCGACGACCAAAATCCCACCAGATTCAGAGAGAAATGGGGTGTGGTTGAACAAATCCATAATGTCGGCCAGTTCGTAATATCCAACATAATTATGCTGTTGGTCAAGCACGGGCATGATGTTGCTTTGGTGCTTAGCAAAGGCCTCTATAATATCGAGCCAATTGGTCTCTAATGCTACAAAAAATGGGGTTAAGACATAGGCGACTTCATCAATGGTTTGGGCGCTATCCAGGCACAAGGTGTCTGTTTTGCTCAATGTACCGGCATAAACGCCCGCTCGGGTTATCGGCACATGAGAATAGGTCAATGCCCTAAAAGCTTTCTTGACTTCGCTCAATGGTGCACCGATATCAAAAGGGGCCAAATCATTGATGATGTAATTGCTTGTGTCCAACGAATTAATTTTTGTGCAAATTACTCAAAAATACACTCTTGAATCGAGGATCAACTTTGTATTTTTGAACCTTATAACGGATTTATGGCAAAATTAAGTGTGAATATTAATAAAATAGCGACGTTACGCAATGCCCGTGGCGGCAATATGCCGAACGTCATCCAAGTGGCGATTGATGTGCAAAATTTTGGCGCTGAAGGCATTACAATACATCCGCGCCCCGATGAGCGTCATATTCGTTATCAAGATGCTTACGATTTGGCCCCTGTGGTGTATAAAGAGTATAACATCGAAGGCAATCCGCAGCCCGATTTTATCAAATTGGTCAATGCCGTGGGGCCTACGCAAGTGACCTTAGTTCCCGACGCCGTGGACGCCCTGACCTCCAATGCCGGGTGGGACACGATCAAACGCCAGAGTTTTCTCCAAGAGGTTCTCGAAAATTTTCGTGCTCAAGGGATACGCACTTCTTTATTTGTGGCTCCCGATGTGGCCATGGTTGAAGGAGCTAAGGCCTGTGGTGCCGATCGTATTGAGTTGTATACTGAGGCGTATGCGGATCAATACCCCCATAATCCGTCTCAGGCTATTGCGCCCTATCAATTGGCGGCGCAACGCGCTCATGAGTTGGGCTTGGGTGTGAATGCGGGGCACGATTTGTCATTGGACAACATCGCCTATTTCAAAGCCCACATGCCCTATCTAGAGGAAGTTTCCATCGGTCACGCGCTCATTTGCGAGTCGCTTTATCTGGGCATGGAAACCGTAATAAAACGATACTTAAAAGCGCTCTCATGACTCCATTGCACAGCCAGATTATCGGTTCGGGTAGCCCATTAGTTATTTTACATGGGTTTTTGGGTATGGGAGACAATTGGAAAACACTGGCATTAAAATTTGCAGACCAGGGTTATCAAGTCCATTTGGTTGATCAGCGCAATCATGGACGCAGTTTTCATGATGCGCAATTTACTTATAACTTGTTGAGCGAGGATTTACGCCATTATTGTATCCACCACGCACTGCAAAGGGTTGTTTTAATAGGCCATTCGATGGGTGGAAAAACAGCCATGACCTTCGCGACACAAAATCCCCACCTTTGCGCAAAATTGGTGGTGGCTGATATTGGACCTAAAGCCTATCCACAGCATCATCAGTTCATCCTTAAGGGCTTATCAGAGCTGGATAATACCCAGCTGACTTCCCGCAAGCAGGCCGAAGAAATTTTGACGACTTACGTTCCTGAGCCTGGTGTTCGGCAATTTTTACTCAAAAATCTTTATTGGGTGGCTTCGGGGCAACTCGGCCTCAGGGTGAATGTCCCAGCACTCAGCACGCACGCAGAACAAATTGGCCAAGCCCTTAAAGAGGAAGCCCGATTTGACGGCCCGACCCTATTCCTCAAAGGAGCCCATTCGGGGTATATCGAGGCGACCGATTTATGGCTCATGCAACACCATTTTCCCATGGCGACACTCCAACAAATCGAACGTGCAGGCCATTGGCTTCATGCCGAAAATCCTGAGGATTTTTTGGCGGCTGTTTCAGCCTTTTTGGCGGCCTAAGTCTTCTGAGTTTCTGCAGATAAAATCGCTTTATACAATTCTTGTGGCGTACGATTAAATAGTTTATTTTTGCACCCAATTTTTAAGGGTATAGCCACATGGAAATCATAAAAAAAGACATCGATGCATTGAACGCGGTATTGACCGTTGTAATCGAAAAAAAGGACTATCAAGAGAAGGTAGATCAGGTTCTAATCAACTACAAAAAAACAGCCAACATCCCAGGATTTCGTAAAGGACAGATCCCAATGGGCATGGTCAAGAAGCAGTTTGGTCAGTCCGTCTTGGTGGAAGAAGTGAACAAATTACTTCAAGAAAAAATGAACAGCTACTTCAATGAGCAGAAGCTGGATATCCTAGGCAATCCCTTGCCTAAAAATGAAACAGAAATCGACTGGACCGGTGATGACTTCTCTTTTGAATTTGAGCTAGGACTCGCTCCAGAATTTACCGTAGACATTAACAAAAAAGCAACGTTAAGCTATCATATTGAAGCGGACAAGACCATGTTAGACAACCAGGTCAAGACCATTCGTAAGCAATACGGAAAGCTGATTTCAAAAACCGAAGCAGGCAAAACTGATGAGGTCACAGGAATCTTTACCGATACCCAGGGTACGATAGAGCACAAAACCACTTTTGAACTCGAATTGGTTAACGGCAAAAAGCAAATGACCGCATTGGTCGGAAGTAAAGTGGGCGATAAAATTGACCTGGGGACCAAAGGATTCTTTAAAGAGGATGCCTTGTTGGCGCGTCATTTGGGACTCAGCTCCGAGCAAGTTCAAGGACTGGATACTGTGGTGAGTTTTCAACTACAAGAAGTTAATACACGTGAAATGGCGGCTTTAGATCAATCGTTTTTTGACAAGCTCTTCGGAGAAGGGGCAGTGACCTCTGAAAAAGAACTTAAAGCCAAAATCAAAGAAGATGCCGAGCGCCAGTTCGTGCAGCAAAGTGACCAGAAATTATTGAATGATGTCATCGAAACCCTTATCGATAACACAAAATTCAAATTGCCAGCAGACTTTTTAAAACGTTGGATCCAAAGTACAGGCGAAGTCAGATTGACTCAAGAAGAGGCCGAAGCCGAGTATGACCGCAGTGAAAAAGGGCTGCGTTATCAATTGATTGAAGGAAAATTACGTGAGACGTATCCTGAGCTTCAAATCAAATTTGAGGAATTGAATGCCTTTGCCCACGACATGATTAAGGTCCAAATGGCCCAGTACGGACAAATGAGTCCTACCGACCAAGAAGTGGATGGTATTGTGGCGCGCATCATGGGTAACGATGAAGAAGTGCGACGTCTGAGTGAACAACTTAATACTAAGAAACTCTTGGAATTTTTTAAGGCCAATGCGAAATTGAAAACAAAAACAATCTCCTACGATCAATTCATTAAAGAAGCCTACGCATAATCCTACCTAAAATAATTATCTTTAAGGCGTTGGAAACCTAATTTCAGCGCCTTTTTTGTCTCATAAATGCCGACTTTAATATGAACTATTCAGAAGAATTCAAAAAATTTGCCATCAAAGACCAAGGGGTCAGCAGCACTTATTACAATCAAATAATGGGCAGCATGTACCCTACGGGATTGACGCCCAACATTATTGAAGAGCGCCAGATGAACATTGCGATATTTGACGTGTTCTCTCGTTTGATGATGGACCGCATCATCTTCTTAGGGACAGCTATCAATGATCAAGTGGCTAATATTGTTCAAGCACAGTTGTTATTTTTGGAGAGTGTTGATGCGTCCAAGGATATTCAGATCTATATCAATTCGCCAGGAGGTAGTGTTTATGCCGGACTAGGTATTTACGATACCATGCAGTTCATTAAGCCAGATGTCGCCACAATTTGTACTGGCATGGCCGCCTCAATGGGCGCCGTATTGCTTTGCGCGGGTGCCAAAGGCAAACGCAGTGGACTGACCCACTCGAGAGTCATGATCCACCAACCTATGGGTGGCGCTCAGGGTCAAGCCAGTGACATAGAGATTACGGCCAAAGAAATTCTCACCCTACGTGATGAGCTTTATGCCATTATCGCATTTCATTCTGGGCAAACTGTCGAAAAAGTTTATAAGGATAGTGATCGTGATTATTGGATGAAATCGGACAAGGCCCTGAAATACGGTATGATTGATGAAATTTTGACACGCGAGAAAAAATAAACCTATGGCTAAAGAGTCGCTAGATTGTTCTTTTTGTGGACGTAAAAAAGCAGAGACGAATCTCCTGATAGCAGGAAATTCGGCACATATTTGTGATCACTGTATTGAGCAGGCTCATGGAATTGTCTTGCAAGAACACGAGCAAGATCAATCAGTCAAGGTTGACCTTGATTTTTTAATCAAAAAGCCTAAGGACATTAAAGCTTTTTTGGATGATTATGTGATCGGTCAGGACCAGACTAAGAAGGTCATGTCTGTAGCCGTGTACAACCACTACAAGCGATTGTTGCAGCCCGAAAGCCATGATGCAGTTGAGATCCAAAAGAGCAATATTATTATTGTTGGTCAAACCGGTACCGGGAAAACATTGGTGGCAAAAACCATTGCCCGAATGCTCAATGTCCCCCTAGCTATTGTAGATGCAACCGTGCTGACCGAAGCAGGTTATGTCGGTGAGGATGTAGAGAGCATTCTAACGCGTTTGTTACAAGCCGCGGATTATGATTTGGATAAGGCCCAAAAGGGCATCGTGTTTATTGACGAGATTGACAAAATTGCCCGTAAGAGCGACAATCCTTCAATAACCCGCGATGTGAGTGGCGAAGGTGTGCAGCAGGCTTTACTAAAGCTACTCGAAGGCACTGTGGTTAATGTGCCGCCAAAAGGAGGGCGCAAGCATCCTGATCAAAAATTTGTTGAGGTCAATACAGAAAATATTTTATTTATCGCCGGTGGTGCTTTTGATGGTATCGAACGGCATATTTCCAAACGACTTAACTTTCAGGCTATGGGCTTTAGCGCTTCCAAAGAGCAGAGCAGTCAAGAAGTAGAGCTTTTGCAGTTTGTGACGCCCAAAGACCTTAAGAATTTTGGCCTTATCCCAGAAATCATTGGCCGACTCCCAGTACTGACCTATATGAATCCTCTTGATGAGGCTGCGCTCAGAGCGATTTTGACCGAGCCCAAAAATGCCATCATTAAACAATATCAGAAATTATTTGAGATGGATGGTATTGAGGCGACTTTTACCGATGAGGCATTGGATTATATCGTAAAGAAGGCTGTAGATTACCAACTTGGTGCGCGCGGCTTACGTTCGTTATGCGAAAGCATACTGACCGATGATATGTTTGATTTACCGGGCACAGACACCACGACTTTGAGCATTGATTTGGCTTATGTTAAAGCGCATTTAAATTCCTCGGCACTGTCCAAATTGCGCGCGGCCTCCTAATCTGGTAGCGAAAAACCTTCTTTTGTAACGTTATTGTGCGGGCTGGGCGAAACCCTATACCCATGACCGATCTATCAGGAAGCGTTCCGCGCGAGCATCTCCTCGAGAAAATCCCGTTTGTTGGAGAGTCTAGGAACTTTGTGCTGCCCACCGAGTTTTTCTTTACTTTCTAGCCATTGGTAGAAAAGTTGTGGTCTTGCAATCTCTACCACAGGGGGGTTTAAGGTAATGTTGCCGTGGCGTTTGGCCTGGTAATCCGAATTGGCGGCCTTGAGTTCTTGATCTAGAGTGTCCGTGAATGCTGCCAAATCTTTTGGGGCTTTTTTGAATTCGATGAGCCAATGATGCCCTCCTTTGTTTCTGCCTTCCATAAAAATGGGTCCAACGGTGTAGTCGACGATTTCTGCATGATGCACCAAACAAGCGATCCTGAGTCCGCGCTCTGCATTTTCGACAATCAGTTCTTCGCCAAAGACATTGATGTGGTGTCTTGTTCTGCCACTGATCTTGATCCGGTAGGGATCTCGGCTGGTAAACCGCATGGTATCCCCAATTTTGTAACGCCATAATCCGGCATTGGTCGTGATGACCATAGCGTAATTGACCCCAATTTCTACCTCAGAAAGGAGCAGTACTTTTTCGTGGTCTGTTTTGTAGGTATCCATGGGAATGAACTCATAAAAAATACCATAATCTAACATGAGCAACAAATCGTTGCGGTCACTGCGGTCTTGGATCGCAAAAAAGCCCTCTGAGGCATTATAAATTTCGTAATACCTAAAATCGCTATGAGGGAGCAGTGGTTTATATTGATCGATGTAGGGCTCAAAACTCACCCCGCCATGAAAATAAACCTCGAGCTGCGGCCAAACTTCATGCAGATGACTGACTTGTGTGGTGCTCATGACCTCATGAAGCAAAACGAGCATCCAGGAGGGCACGCCAGCAAGGCTGGTGACATTTTCTTTTGTAGTTTCGTCCACAATGGCTTGTAGTTTCACGGCCCAATCCGAGAGCAAACTAACTTCGTTACTCGGGGTGCTGCTGAATTCTGCCCAGAAAGGCATGTTGTCGATCAATATAGCCGAAAGATCGCCATAGATCGTGCCTTTGTCTTCGTATAGGGTTTTGCTTCCTCCGAGCCTCAGACTTTTGCCCAAAAATAACTGTGAGTCGGGATGGTTGTGCAAGTAAGTGCACAAAAGGTCTTTGCCGGCGGCATAATGACAATACTCTAGCGCTTCGGGACTCACGGGGAGGAACTTACTTTGCGCATTGGTCGTGCCACTGGATTTGGCGAACCACTTTATGGGTGTGGGCCAAATGATGTTGTTGATGCCACGTCTGGTGCGCTCAATATCGGGGGACTTAGCTTCGTAATTGCCCATAGGGACACGCTCTGCGAATTGCCGGTAAGTGGTGATTGAGGCAAAGTCATAGGCTTTGCCTATTTCAGTTGATTTGGCCTTCTGGATGAGCTTGAACAGGAGTTCTTCCTGGACTTCATTGGGGTATTTCATAAACAACTCCATCTGATGAATCCGCTTTTTCAGAAACCATGAAGCAATCGAATTAACAACTGGAATTGGCATAATTACCTTATCTTTAATTTTTAAAAATACTGCTTTTTTATGCAATTTGAGGGTGTCTTGAGAAAAATGACGACTGAATTTATCGAGCCTATTCAGTATTATTTGCAGCTCGGTAGTCAATTCGTGCAAGTGAATCAATTATTGGACAAAACCATTGAAATAAACTTCAAAGGGTATTCGTGTCTGTCTTGTGGCAGTGGTCAACCCATCTTCCGTCAAGGCTTCTGTAAATCTTGTTTTTTTGAAGTGCCGCAGGCCGCGGATTGGATCATTCATCCGGAGCAAAGTAAGGCCCATTTGGGTATAGAAGAACGCGATCTGGCCTATGAGCAAAAGATGCAGTTGCAACCCCATATCGTCTATTTGGCTAATAGCAGTAATATCAAGGTGGGCGTCACGCGAAAAGCACAAGTTCCAACCAGATGGATCGATCAAGGGGCGCATGAAGCTTTGCCTCTGGTAGAAGTGCCCAACCGCTATTTAGCGGGAATTGCTGAAGTGGCCCTTAAGGACCATGTGAGCGACAAAACCAATTGGCGGACGATGCTCAAAAATGAGATCAAGGATGTGGACTTAGCGGAATGGAAACATCGTCTTACACCATTTTTACCCGAAGAAGTCAAGCCTTATTTGTCTCAAGAAAAAGAGACGCATATGCATTTTCCAGTGCTCACCTATCCAAGCAAGCCACAAAGTTTAAACCTATCCAAAACCCCGATTTATCAAGGGCGTCTTAAGGGGATCAAAGGTCAATATCTGATTTTTGAGGACCAAACCGTATTTAATGTAAGGAGTAACGAGGGCTTGGTCGTGGGGATCAATGTCCTAGCTTAAGTCTAATTCTTCGTAGCCTTTTAGCTTGAATCTTTTACGAAAAAGAGCCACTCCAAGATACATCAATGGGGTGTCCAATGCTGCGACTAATACTTTAAACAAATAGCCGCTAAGCAATAAGCCAGCAAAAAGCTCCCAATCTATTTTACCAAAAAGGCACAGTAAAAATAATACGGTGAACGTATCCACAAACTGAGATAAGAAAGTCGAGAAGTTATTGCGCAGCCAAAGATGCTTGCCTTGGGTCATTTTCTTCCAAAAGTGATAGAGCTGGATGTCGATATATTGCGCAAACAGGTAGGCCATCATCGATGCCGCTACCGCCAGCACCGTAGCGCCGAATACGGTTTGGAATAAGCCATCGCTTATGGGGCTCCAATCTGTAGCAGGGACCCATTCCGAGACGTTGATGATCAATAGCGAAAATACTGAAGCAAAAATCCCGACGGTAACGACTTGGTTGGCCATCTTTCTGCCATACATTTCACTGATCAGATCAGTAATCAAAAATGTAATGGGGTAAGGCAAAATACCGACTGAGATTTCGAAAGTATACAGGCCGAAAAAATCCCAGGTAAAAAACTTTTGAAAGATGAGGTTAGAGACCACAAGCGAACAAATGAAAAGGGAAGCCAAAATCATATAAATGCGAAAGGCCAAAGCTTTGTCGGTAGAATTCATCAGACTTTTTTTGAGAAATATACGCTGGTTACGCGCCAGTTGATTAATTTCGTTTGACGTAAAAGTAATCTATTATCGATCCATTGCAAAATATTTATGTTGGCTTGGGAAGCAACCAGGGTCATCGATTTGATTGGCTGCAGAAAGCCACCGACCTGCTGTTCGAAGAGGTCGGTCGTCTGGTCAAAATATCGGGTGTTTACCAATCTCCGGCTATGGGGTTCGCGGGAGAAGACTTTTATAACGCTGTGGCGCATATAGAAACGCGCTTAAGTCCACAAGAGGTTTTGGAGCATCTATTGTCCATCGAAAATAAGTTGGGCCGGGTGCGCTCTGTCAATGGATACAGCGCGCGTTGTATTGATTTGGATTTGCTTTTTTACCAGCAGGTTGTGCTCGATACCAAAACCCTCACCCTGCCACATCCACAGATTCAAAATCGCCGATTCGTTCTAGAACCATTGGCAGAGATTTACCCCAATTTGCGGCATGAGCCCCTTAAGGCCACCGCCCAGGAATTGCTCGCGCAAACAACCGACCAGAGCAGCCTTACTAAGCTCGCCAAGTGGTTGCGCAACCCGATAAAAGACTTGGATCTTGCCCGGCTAAAATACATCGCTATCGAAGGTAATATAGGCGCCGGAAAAACCAGTTTGGCGCGTATGTTGGCTCACGATTTTAACGGTAAATTGATTTTAGAGCGTTTTAAGGACAATGCGTTTTTGCCTGAGTTTTATAAAGATGCGGATCGGTTTGCATTCCCTTTGGAGATGTCTTTTTTGGCGGATCGCTATCAGCAATTGGTGGAACAGTCCACCCAATACGATTTGTTTCGGGATTTGGTGATTGCCGACTACGACCGATTCAAGTCTTTGATTTTTGCAAAAATCACCTTGTCTGAACCGGAATTTACCCTGTATCAGAAGTTCTTTCATCTGATGCACCGTGAAGTACCACGGCCCAATCTGTATGTTTATTTGGCCCAATCGACGGATCGCTTACTCGACAATATCCAAAAGCGGGGTCGGGATTATGAGCAGTCGATTGCTCCGGAATACTTGCAGCAAATCCATGCGGGTTATCAAACGTACCTGAACAGTGGCGAGATTGGAAGTCCTTTGTGCCGTATCGACATCACCGATTTGGATTTTGTGCACAACAGAAAAGATTACTTGATCGTGGTGCGCCGCTTATTGGCCCATTAAGGCCTTATGCTGTCGAAAGGCTTCCCACAAAACCACACCCGCGCTGACCGCGATATTAAGAGAATGCTTGGCACCCTCCTGTGGAATTTCGATGACGCCATCGCATACATCGATAACTGCTTGATCTACGCCTTTAACTTCATTGCCAAAAACAAAGGCTTGAGGCTCTGTTGGATGGCCCTTATATTGGCTGAGCCAGATGGCGTTTTCGGCCTGTTCCACAGCCCAGACCCGAACCCCTTTGGCTTGGAGTTCCAGGACCAAGGCGACCGTGTCGTTTCGGTGACTCCAGGGCACTGTTTCGGTTGCGCCGAGTGCTGTTTTTTGAATATCACGATGTGGCGGTGTGGCGGTAATCCCACATAAATATATATGCTCCACCAAAAAAGCATCGGCAGTGCGGAATACAGACCCCACATTATTGAGGCTGCGCACCTGATCCAAAACCACAATCAAAGGATGCCGTTTTAGGGCGCTTAAAGCTTCGGGTTCGGGACGGTGTAATTCGCTGTTGGCTAATTTGCGGTGTTTCATCTGAGCGCAAAAATAAAACTTTCGTGACGGTTTTAGGAGAAACCCGCAAAAACTTATCGGCCTAAATTTCCTAAAAATTCAATTAATAAGTACTTTAGCTCGAAGAGAATAGCCTCGGCACTATGGCCAAAAAAATCACGCCTTTAATGCAACAATACAATGGGATCAAAGCCAAGTATCCCGATGCTTTGCTGTTGTTTCGTGTAGGGGATTTTTACGAGACTTTTGGTCAGGATGCAGTGAAAGCCGCCAAAATACTGAACATTACATTGACTGCCCGCAACAATGGGGGCGACCAAACCGAGTTGGCAGGTTTTCCGCACCACTCTGTCAATACTTATTTGCCGAAACTGGTGATGGCCGGTTGCCGTGTCGCTATCTGCGACCAGCTCGAAGACCCCAAACAAACCAAGACCATTGTCAAGCGCGGTGTGACCGAACTCATTACCCCTGGGGTGGCGCTCAATGACGATATTCTCCAGAGCAAAACCAATAACTTTTTGGCTGCGGTACATCTGACAGATGCCATCTGCGGCGTTTCGTTTTTGGATGTCAGTACCGGCGAATTTCTGATGGCCGAAGGGCCACTTCAGACCATAGATGCCTTGTTACAGAATTTCAATCCGTCGGAGGTCCTCTTCAACAAGCAACAACGCAAATTGGTCAACACGCATTTTGGCCATAGACTGCATTGTTTTTTCTTAGAAGAATGGGTGTTTCAGCCTGATTATACCCATGACCTGCTCTTAGGTCACTTTAAAACCAAGAGCCTCAAAGGCTTTGGATTGCAGGATAGGACTATGGGGGGCATAGCGGCCGGTGCGGTGATGCATTATTTGGGGGAGACCCAACACCACAGATTGGACCACATCACCAAAATCAGTAGGATTGCTCAAGACACCTATGTGTGGATGGATCAATTCACCATGCGCAATTTGGAACTGCATCAAGGACAATCCAGTAATGCGGCAACCCTTATGGGAGTCATGGACCACACCATATCGCCTATGGGCGGACGATTGTTGAAACGATGGCTCGCCTTGCCACTCAAAACCGTTGCAGCAATCAAAGACCGCCAGGATATTGTTCGCTATTGGGTGGCGCAACAACAGCAACGCGCTGAGCTCCGCCATAGCCTCAAAAGTGTGGGCGATTTAGAACGCCTGGTGTCTAAAACGGCTACGGGTAAGATCAATCCTCGAGAGGTGGTTATGCTAGGCCGGTCTTTAAGGGCTACGGAGTCTCTCAAAGATTTGGCAGCGACCTCCAATAACAAAGCACTAGAGGCGCTTTCGGCGCAAATAGATCCCTGCACCGCTTTATGTCTCAAGATCGAGCAAACCCTCGACCCAGAGGCTGCAGTGCATTGGAACAAAGGAAATGTTATTGCCCAAGGAGTTAATGTCGCCCTTGACGAACTGCGATCGATTGCTTTTGGTGGCAAAGAACATTTGCAAAAAATGCTCGAAGGCCATCAAGAAGAAACCGGTATCACATCGCTTAAAATTGCCAGTAATAATGTTTTTGGATATTATATAGAAGTGCGCAATGCGCACAAAGACAAAGTGCCGCCTCAGTGGATCAGAAAACAAACACTGGTCAACGCCGAGCGCTATATTACCGAAGAATTAAAAGAATACGAATCCAAGATATATGGCGCAGAGGAACGTATTTCTGGTTTAGAGCAAACATTGTTTTTGGCTTTGATTCAAGAAATATTGCCCTATGTTTCGGCCATTCAACAAACCGCACAGGCCTTGGCCCAGCTTGATTGCTTATCGGGTTTTGCAGAGTTGGCCCAGCGCTCGAATTATGTTTGTCCCGAGTTCAACGATTCCTTTGACTTGGCCATCAAACAAGGGCGTCACCCGGTGATTGAAACCCAGTTATCTGAAGACACCCCTTATATCGCCAATGATGTTTTCTTAGACCGCAGCACCCAACAGATGATCATGATTACTGGTCCTAATATGAGCGGTAAGAGTGCCTTGCTGCGCCAAACGGCCCTTATTGTCATCATGGCCCAGATGGGGAGCTATGTGCCGGCAAAGGCCGTCACGATGGGTGTAGTTGATAAAATATTTACCCGTGTGGGCGCCAGTGACAACATCTCTATGGGCGAATCGACTTTTATGGTCGAAATGAACGAAACGGCCAGTATTCTCAATAATGTATCTGAGCGGAGCTTGATCCTATTGGACGAGATTGGGCGGGGGACCAGCACCTATGATGGAATTTCTATCGCCTGGTCCATCAGTGAATTTTTGCACGAGCACCCAACGCAAGCCAAAACACTTTTTGCCACGCATTACCACGAGCTTAATGACATGTCGGAAACCTTTGAGCGCATCAAAAATTACAATGTTTCCGTCAAAGAATTAAAAGACACTGTATTGTTTATGCGCACCCTAGTGCCTGGCGGTTCGGAGCATAGTTTTGGGATCCATGTGGCCAAAATGGCCGGTATGCCCAAGCGGGTTATTTCTCGGGCCGAAGAAATCCTGAAGCGCCTTGAAGCCTCTCATGGTGCCAAAGAGCGACATGCGGAGGTCAAAGCTGCAGCAGATTCTGAAATGCAATTGAGTTTTTTCCAATTGGACGATCCGCTATTAGAAGAAATCAAACAAAGAATTGTGTCCATGGATATTGATGGATTGACGCCTGTAGCGGCTTTGAACGCCTTAAACGACATCAAGAGGATGTTGGTTAAGGGGAGCGATCCCGAGGGCAAAAAATAATAGACATCGCTGCTTTTTTTCTTAAAAATAGCTTTGTAATTGTGCTAAAAATTTTAAATTTGCTCCCGCTTCTTTAAGGAGTGACGTTCATTATATAACGCGAAAATAGCTCAGTTGGTAGAGCGCCACCTTGCCAAGGTGGAGGTCGCGGGTTCGAATCCCGTTTTTCGCTCAAAAAAAGCCGAAATTTATTCGGCTTTTTTTATCTACTGTTGCAGAAGTGGTGGAATTGGTAGACACGCTGGACTTAAAATCCAGTGGGCAGTAATGTCCGTACGGGTTCAAGTCCCGTCTTCTGTACAAAAAAAAGGCCCTCTTTCGAGGGCCTTTTTTTTGTTTTTGGGAGGGATTTAAGTTCTGTGGCCCATGACTCACAGGACGATTTTGAATATCGGATCATTAGCCGCAGGCAGTGATGCCAAAACTGAGCCTGTTCGTAAGAGGTCTCTGCAGGTGATCCTGCCATGAGATTCATAGATCACAAAAATTTTGTAAGCCATGGCGCATAATCACAAAGGAGTCCTACCTTTACAAAAAAACAATGTTCAAGAAATTATTAGGCGGTTTATTGCTAGTGGCCACTTTAGGTTGTGCACAAAACCCGTCTTCTTCAAACGCTATGGAATCAATATACGATATATCATTAACCGACATCAATGGAGCTTCCATTGATCTGAGCCAATACCGTGGCAAAAAAATCCTTTTCGTTAATGTTGCTTCAGAATGTGGGTTTACCTCGCAATACGATGGCTTGCAAGAGCTCTATACGACCTACAAAGATAAGTTGGTCGTCATTGGTTTGCCCTGTAATCAGTTCGGAGGTCAGGAGCCAGGGACCGAGGCGCAAATTGAATCCTTTTGTCGCGCTAATTATAGTGTTGACTTTCCGCTCACGGCCAAAATAGAAGTCAAAGGCGATAATCAGCACCCATTATATCAGTGGTTGACCAATAAGACGAAAAACGGTAAGTCAAGCTCTTCAGTTAAGTGGAATTTCCAAAAATACTTGGTTGATGAAAAGGGCGCGCTTGTCGACTACTTTTATTCGATAACAAAGCCTATGAATAAAAAGATCACGGGTCTGATCCAATAGGGAAAACAATAACCACTACTTCTTTATTATTTGTCAAACAAAGCAAGGGAAGTTCTGTGGCCCATTTTGTCGCAAAACACCATTACAGATGAGGTTTCTCTATCCCTGCAAAGAAGGCTTCAAGATCACTGTCCAAGGCTTCGCATATCTTTGACAATACCTTTACCGAAACATTGGTTTGGCCTTTTTCGATGATCCCAATGTATTTGCGATCTAATTGGGCCAAATGAGACAATGACTCCTGTGAGATACCTGATTGACAACGCAACTCCTTGACGCGTTGAGCGATTTTTTGATTCATGCCACAAGTATAGTGGTATCTGAGTGTTGCCGCAATAAAACCCTTGTTGTGGTTATGCGCATTTATAAATTAAGGGCTAAAATTCCTCAGGGTCACACCTGATTTGCTGATTCCGGATAAAAGCTGCGCTAAAATTGCTTTGCTTACTTTGTCTGAATTTGTCGTGCAGAATGGGCGCGGATCCTTAAATGACTGGAGCAGCCTCAAAAAAAGTTGATATAGTTTAAAAAAATAATGCTAATTTCGAAAAACTATTGAACCGCAGAGATTCGGTCCAAAAAATGGATTGTAGTTTCTTGCGGCAGATGTAAAACCAATTATTAACTAACATTTTTACAAATGAAAAAATTACTTTTTTTAATGGCACTTGCTTTCTCTGTAACAGCATTTGCTCAAGAATCTAAAGCGTATTTAAGTTTATCAGTTGGTGCTTCGCTTCCTGGAGGTGATTTCGCAGATGAAGCGGAATTAGGTACAGGTCTTGATCTTGGCTTGGGCTTAGGCTACCGTTTTACGGAACAATGGGGTGCTGCGTTTACATTTGGAAATGCTGGGAGTTTATTTGACGATGCTGCTGGTGAGACTGCTGGTTTTCGCACCAGTTATTTGGCCATAGGGCCAATGTATACCCTTGGTCTTGGCGGTGATTGGTCATGGGACATCAAGCCACAGTACGTTTTGTCTGTTTCGAGTACTGCAGACCTCGAAGGTGGTGATTTGGATTCTACACTTAATGGTAGTGGATTTTTATTTGCTAACTCATTTGTTAGAGGATTAGGTAGTGGATTCAAATTAGCCCTTAACTTAGATTATTTAGGAGGCTCTTATTCTGAACTTGAATTCGATGGGACAACGATCGATGTTGAAGAGGACAATAGTTTTTCATTCATCAACGTTGGCGTTGGTGTTCGTTACAACTTCTAGTATTTGCAAAGATTATAAATATAAAAAGCCCTTGCAGAGATGCAAGGGCTTTTTTGTTACTGAAAAATTCAATTCAAATTTTCGGTAAAAGCATTGATGATTGTATTGTTAAATTGAAATCAGATGAATCAAATTTTATCTATTAGAGGTCTCTAGTCTTAAAATATGATCAATAAAAAAAGCCCCTCAAACTTGAGGGGCTTTTTGAATGCTAAAATTTTCGTTGGCTTAGTGAGCGTCAGTATGACCGTCAACAGCTTCAACAGCTTCTTCAGCAGCTTCTTCAACAGCTTCAACAGCGTCTTCAGCAGCAGCGTCAACAGCGTCAACAGCGTCTTCAGTAGTGGCTTCAACAGCTTCAGCAGCAGCTTCAACACCTTCTTCAGTTTTTGTTTCAGTTTCTCTACAAGATGAAACTGAAGCGATTAGTGCCAAAGCAGCAAATGTGATTAGTACTTTTTTCATGATAAATAAGTTTAGTGGTTAATTTTCCGAAACAAAGGTAAATTATTTTTATCACTTGAAATAGAATACTTTAGCAATTATTTTTTGTAGGATTATTTCCTAATTTTATTAGGATTATTTCCTAAAATAGTTATATTTGGTAGATGAATATAAACTTACCCATCGAAATTCGACGTTTCAAGAAAATCAGAGAAGAGCAAGGTTATACCCAACAGGCTTTTGCAGAATTACTGGGTATAAAATCAAGCACGGCCGACATCGAGCGTGGAAAGATAAAGTTGTCTGGGACAGTGGTGATGCAGCTTTTAAATCAATTTGGCGTGAATCCACTTTGGTTGTTTGGCAAGAGTCTCGAAGTACATTTGCGTCTGGACCAATCCGATGTAAGTCCCAAAGTTATCGCGGTCGACCCAAGCGGCGAAGACATCATATTACTGGTGAACCAGAAGGCCGCTGCGGGATACCCCAATAATGTTCAAGATATGGGCTGGGTCGGACAGTTACCCGCCTTTCATATCCCTTTGCCCGAATACCGCAATGCGACTTATCGTGGTTTTCAAGTCGAGGGCGACAGTATGCTGCCCAATATTCGGCCCAATGAATGGGTGCTAGGCCGTGCCGTGCAGAGTGTAAACGAGGTATCAGACAGTAAAATATATATTGTAGTCTTGTTCGATTCGGTCTTGGTCAAGAAGCTTCAAAAAATACCTGGAGTGACCAAAAAAGTCCGACTTATTTCATTGAATTCGGAGTATTTGCCCATCGAGATTGCTGTCAAAGACATACAAGAACTTTGGCAAGTCAACAGTAAATTGACTTTCGGGGTAGACGAACCCAATGAAAGTTCCTTGTTGCGTGAGTTGCAGGCGTCTATGAATGAACTCAAAAGCCAATTGACCCGCTTACAGTCCTAGCGGTGACCAGACAAATAATCTACGATATGCTGGGTTGCTCCGATATGACCTTGAACAAAATTTAGAGCTGTATTTCCTGTAGTTTGAACGGTGTTAGCATCATCTATCCAGGGGGCTATGATGGCGCGTAAATCAGATTCGTTGTGCACCACATATAGCCCGCCAAGGTCTTTTAGGGCGATAGCCTCAGGAAATTTTTTGATGTGTGGCCCGATAACGATGGGAAGTCCAAAAGTTGCTGGTTCCAAGATGTTATGTAACCCAGTGGTCCCCAAAGCGCCACCTACATAGGCCAGATCCGCGTAAGCATATGCTTTGGCCAAGTCCCCCATGGTATTTAAAATCAACACTTGTGCGTGACTCAGGGCCAATTGATCAGTCGATTCGGAACCATTGTAGCGGAGGGTTGTCGGTATGATTTGGCCGCTAATGCGGTCCATTTCTTTGGGGGCTAAGCTGTGGGGTGCGATCACGAACTTGAGTTGGTCACAGGCGTATTCATTAATAATTCCGAGCCAAAGATCGTGGTCTTCTGGCCAACTGCTGCCCAGTATAACACAGCGGGCTTGTTTTTTGAAAACTTCTAAAAATGGCAGGGTGTTGTCTCCTTTACTTTGTTGCATCACACGGTCAAACCGGGTATCTCCACTGAGACTTACGTGTTGGATGCCCATGGATTTTACTAATTCGAGCGCGCTTTGGTTTTGCACAAATATATGCGTCATTGCCTGTAGAAGCCTTTTGAAAAACCCGCCATAGGGTTTAAAAAAAAGTTGATTGGGTCTGAATTGCGCGGCGATCAGGTAGATAGGAACATGCTGTTTTTTGAGTGCCTCAATGTAGTTGGGCCACAGTTCTGATTTTACAAAAAACGCCGAAGTGGGCTGGACCAGATCAAGAAACCTTTTGGCATTATATCTGGTGTCCCATGGCAGATAAACAACCACATCAGCCAAATCTGTATCCTTGCGCACTGTATAGCCCGATGGGGAGAAGAAAGTCACAACAAGCGTTGTTTCTGGGTGTTTTTTTCGAAACCACTCCAGAATGGGACGGCCTTGTTCAAATTCTCCCAGCGAAGCACAATGCATCCATATGCGCTTTCCGGGTTGGGTCAAAGTTTGTGCCAGTTGGTCAAAACTGTTTTGACGCCCACGGACAAAGGCGGCCATTTTGGGCGACAGCCATTGCGCGGGCCAAATAAGTCCCTGACTCAATATGCTGATAATGTTATAGATAAATCCAGTCATAAATCTGAAGCTAAAATACGTTTCTTTAATCAAATGCATTGCCGACGCTTTCCAATTTTTGTACTTTTGACGTTTAGCTCACCATACCGATGAAAAAAATTCAAATGGTTGACCTTCAAGGTCAGTATGCGGGAATCAAAGATCAAGTATCGGCAGCGATACAAGGGGTTATTGATACCACAACATTCATTAATGGTCCTGAAGTTCATGCCTTCCAAAAGGAGTTAGAAGCCTATCTGGGGGTAAAACACGTCATCCCTTGTGCCAATGGCACGGATGCCTTGCAGGTGGCCATGATGGCCTTAGGCCTAAAGCCAGGTGATGAGGTCATAACGGCCGACTTCACCTTCGCGGCTACCGTCGAAGTGATTGCCCTTTTGGGGCTCACTCCGGTTTTGGTCGACGTGGATCCCGTTTCCTTTAATATTGATGTCGCTGCTATTGAGCGCGCTATCACCAGTAAGACCAAGGCGATTGTGCCCGTGCACTTATTTGGTTTGGCGGCACCTATGGAAGCCATCATGGCTTTGGCGGACAAACACAATCTTTATGTCATCGAAGACAATGCTCAAGGTATTGGGGCTAATCACGCCAATGCTTCGGGACAGAAACACAAGACGGGAACCATAGGACATGTCGCTTCAACATCTTTTTTCCCCTCCAAAAATCTGGGTTGTTACGGTGATGGGGGTGCGGTCTTTACCAATGATGATGCCCTGGCTCATAGCCTAAGAGGCATTGTCAATCATGGTATGTATGAGCGCTATCACCACGATGTTGTTGGGGTCAATTCGCGACTCGACAGCATGCAAGCCGCTGTATTAAGGGCTAAATTACCGCATTTAGATACGTATAATGCGGCGCGCCGCTTGGCGGCAGCGCAATACACTCAGGCACTCAGTGGCATCAAGCAGTTGGTCACGCCAACGGGCCTTTGTCAAACGGGTATGGGCGTGTGTGCGCAATGCGATTGCCATGTGTTTCACCAATATACATTGCGCCTGATTGGCCTCGATCGAGATGCCTTAGTAGCCCATTTAAATGGCTTAGGGATTCCTTGCGGGGTTTATTATCCTATTCCATTGCATGCGCAAAAGGCCTATAAAGACCCACGTTATAACGAAGCGGATTTTGCCGTAACCAATCAGTTGGTCAAAGAAGTCATTTCGCTTCCTATGCATACCGAACTAGAAGCGGATCAGATAGCGTTCATCACTTCGGCCATCAAGGATTTCATCAACACCCACAAATAATGAAGTACATTCTGGTTACAGGAGGTTTAGGTTATATAGGATCACATACCGTTGTGGCCTTACAACAAAATGGCTATCACGTCTTGATCGTCGATGATTTGTCCAACTCAGAACTGACCGTGCTCGAAGGCATCGAGTCAATCAGTGGTATCCGTCCCGAATTTTTGGCGATGGATTTGCGTGACAAGAAAGCAGTCGGTGACTTGTTCGATCAGTACACTATTGATGGAGTGATTCATTTTGCGGCGAGTAAAGCGGTCGGTGAAAGTGTCGAGAATCCATTGCTGTATTACGAAAATAACATAAACGCTTTGGTTTATCTCTTGCAAAATTGTCTGAGTCACCAAGTGCATAACGTCATCTTTAGTTCTTCTTGCACGGTTTACGGCGAACCCGATCAATTACCCATAACGGAATCGGCACCCATAAAGCAGGCGCTTTCCCCTTATGGCAACACCAAACAGATTGCCGAGGAGATCATTCAAGACACTTGCAGTGTGAGCGCGCTGCGCTGTATACTGTTGCGTTATTTTAATCCTATTGGGGCACATGATTCGGCCAAAATTGGCGAATTGCCCAAAGGGGTGCCACAAAACCTGGTGCCTTTTATCACCCAGACCGCAGCGGGCCTAAGGCCCCAACTTTCGGTGTTCGGAAATGACTACCCAACAGAAGATGGCAGTTGCATCCGGGATTATATTCATGTAATGGATCTCGCTGAGGCACACGTTCAAGCACTTGAGCGCTTATTGAATCAACAGCAAGAAACAGCCGTCGAGGTATTTAATTTGGGTACCGGCAAAGGCAATTCGGTGTTGGAGGTTATTCAGGCCTTCGAGCAGGCAACTGGTGTTGCCGTGCCCCACCAAATCGTGGCCCGCAGAGCGGGAGATGTTGTCGCCGTTTACGCCGACACACAAAAAGCGTCAAAAGTACTTGGTTGGTCTACAAAACGTGATTTAAAGCAGGCTCTAGCTTCGGCATGGACTTGGGAAAAGCACATCCGCGGGATATAGCCCGCTGGGGGATGTCGGTTCAAAACCAAAAGTAATATTCTGCCGCAGTGCTATGCCAAAACGCCTTTTGAGGTAGCCACCGATGGCTCAATTTTTTTGACCAGTCCTTGAAGGACATTACCCGGTCCAATTTCTACAAAATGATTCGCTCCATGAGCCACCATAGCACGAATACTTTGCGTCCATTTGACGGGGGCGGTCAGTTGTGTGACTAGATTTTTTTGGATGGTGATGGGGTCCAAAACGGCATCGGCAGTGACATTTTGATAGACAGGACATATTGGTATGTTAAAGCGCGTAGCCTCGATTGCCGCCGCCAACTGTTCTTGAGCAGGGGCCATAAGCGGACTGTGGAAAGCGCCACCAACCGGTAAAATTAGCGCCCGTCGTGCACCGGCTTCTTTCAGGCGTTCGCAAGCTAAAGTAACCGCCTCTACCGTTCCTGAAATCACAAGTTGACCGGGGCAATTGTAATTCGCAGCGACCACAATACCTGGGGTTTCTTCGCATGTTCGCGCTACAAGGTCATCATCTAATCCCAGAACCGCGGCCATAGTTGAAGGCTCCAACTCACAAGCTTTTTGCATGGCTTGTGCGCGTTGGTAGACCAAGCGAAGTCCATCGTCAAAAGCCATTGCCTGGCTGGCGACCAAGGCCGAAAATTCACCTAAGGAATGCCCCGCAACCATATCTGGACGAAATTGAGTGCCCATGACACGGGCCAAAATGGTCGAATGCAGAAACACTGCAGGCTGCGTTACTCGGGTCTCTTTAAGGTCTTCAGGCGTTCCTTCGAACATGATTTTGGTGATGTCAAAGCCCAAAACGCTATTGGCCTGAGCAAATAACGCCCGTGCTTGGGATGAGGCTTCAAAAAGATCTTGTCCCATGGTCGGGAATTGGGCGCCTTGCCCTGGGAAAACATATGCAGTCATAAGTCAATAATTTTAAAGTGCATGGCGATCAATGGTACGTTGTCATTACTTTCGTCTGTGGTAGGTCAAATACGTAAAACTATAATCGTGACGCTCATCCTTGTCGTGAAAGGATTCTGCGACCAGGTCCCATTGCTCTGGATCCATTTCCGGAAAAAAGGTGTCGGACTCAAATGCGCCGTGAACACGTGTCAATTCAATGGCATCTGCAACGGCTAGGGCTAAGGCATAAATTTCGCCACCACCAATCACATAGGGATCCGGGTCGACCTGAGCGACGGCTATAGCCTCTTCGAGACTCGATACCCGGATCACTCCCGGTACGTTGAAGTCTTTGTTGCGCGTGATGACAATATGGGTGCGGTTGGGCAATAATTTAGGAAATGAGTCAAAGGTCTTTCGGCCCATGATGATATGGTGTCCCGAGGTCAGTGTTTTAAAGCGATTAAAGTCATCTGGAAGGTGCCACACCAAATCATTGTTGCGGCCCAATTCATTCCGGGTTCCTGCGGCGGCAATGAGCGTGATCATAGTTGCTGTATATGAAAAAAGGTGTCCAAAACTTTTATTTTTTACCTGTTTTAAAGTCAAAGGGAACGGTATACTTTGTGGCCTTTGGTTTCCCTGCGAACATACCTGGTTTGGCCATTTTTGGGATCAAAGAAATATTGCGCCGGGCTTCTTCTTGCAATAATGGATCGCCACCACTGACTTTTTGTATGGCGACCATGCCCTCAGTGTCGATAAGGAACTCAACGATGACCCGTCCTTGCATATTCTTATTGTAAGCCTCGGGTGGGTATTTATAATTCTTCACCACATGCTGGGTGAGTTTTTGATTAAAGCATGCTGCCAATGCGGCCCCTTGCTGCGCTTGACATCCCTCCCAAACAGGAGCAATTTCTTTTAGGGTTACTTTGTTTTTGTCTACAGTGCCCCATTCTTGTGCGCTAACCGGTATGGCCGTTAACAATAGGGCGAAAAAGAGCAGTTTCTTCATGGTTTGGTTTTTATACTGCGACCGCTCCTTTGATATGGGGGTGCGGATCGTAGTGGGTTAAGGTAAAGTCCTCAAAGGTAAAGGCAAATAGGTCTTTTACGTCGGGGTTTAATACCATTTTTGGCAACGGTCTTGGGTCACGGGATAATTGTAATTCGAGTTGCTCGAAGTGGTTGCTATAGATATGAGCATCGCCAAAGGTATGGACAAAATCTCCCGGAGCATAACCGCAGACTTGTGCCATCATTAAGGTCAGTAGGGCATAAGAAGCGATATTGAAGGGCACCCCCAAAAAGATGTCCGCACTGCGCTGATACAATTGACAGGATAATTTTCCGTCGGCCACGTAAAACTGAAAAAAGGCATGGCAAGGCGGCAGGGCCGCTTTGCCATGAGCGACATTTTCGGCAAAGGACCTACCGGTGTCCGGCAGTACAGAAGGATTCCAAGCGCTGACCAGCATTCTGCGGCTGTCTGGATTGGTTTTTAGGGTGTGCACAATGTCCTTAATTTGATCGATGTCTTCGCTATTCCAATTGCGCCATTGATGACCATAAACAGGGCCTAGGTCGCCGTTTTGATCGGCCCAGTCGTTCCAAATACGGACGCCATTTTCTTGAAGATAGCCAATATTGGTGTCACCATTGAGGAACCACAATAGTTCATAGATGATGGACTTCAAATGCAGTTTTTTGGTCGTGACCATCGGAAATCCTTCGGATAAATCGAAACGCATTTGGTAGCCAAAGACGCTTTTGGTACCGGTGCCTGTGCGGTCTTCTTTGGTTGCTCCGTGGGCCATTACATGGGTGACCAAGTCGTGGTATTGCTTCATGTAAAAAGTTTGTGATGAATGGTAAAAATAAAAAAGTTAACGGCCAATGAGTCGGCTTGCGTTTGGTCAGTTTTCAATAGTTATTAACCAATAAGCATTCCAGCGATTGTGGCAGTCATCAACGCTGCAATGGTACCGCCAATAAGGGCTTTAAAACCAAATCGGGCCAGCGTGGCTTTTTGGGATGGGGCCAAGCCACCAATCCCGCCAATTTGAATCCCAATCGAAGCAAAATTGGCAAAACCACACAGTGAATAGGTCGCGATGACGATGGATCGATTTGTGGTCAATACGCCAGTATTTTTGAGGTCCGCCAAAGAGGCGTAGGCAAAGAATTCATTGAGTATGGTCTTTTCACCCAAGAGCTGGCCAACAGCAACAATATCTGCTGTAGGAACGCCAATAATCCAAGCCACAGGCGCGAATAAATTACCTAACAAGTACTGCAGGGATAGGCCTGTATAGCGACCATCAGTAGATGTCGCGATGAGCTCATTGAGACCAGTGGGTCCACCAATCCAGTCTACCGTAATCCAGTTAAAAACGGCAATTATTGCTGTAAAAACAAGGAGCATTGCCCCTACATTAATCGCCAGCTTTAATCCATCGGTGGTGCCGCGGGAAATGGCATCCAATATATTAACCCCGATCTTATCGCGCGAAATATCGAGGGAACGGTCTACTTCTTCGGTTTCGGGATAAAGTATTTTGGCGATGACAATGGCTGCGGGCGCAGACATGATTGATGCTGAGAGTAAATGTTTGGCAAAATAAATTTTTTCGGCCTCACTCGATCCGCCAAGAAACGCGATATAGGCCGCCAGAACACCGCCAGCAATAGTGGCCATGCCACCAATCATCAGGCACATGAGTTCGCTCTTGGTCATTTTTTCCAGATAGGGCTTAATCACCAAAGGCGCTTCGGTCTGGCCAATAAAGATGTTGGCCGCCGCCGCTAAACTTTCTGCTCCGGACAGTCTCATGGTCTTGCTCATAACCCAAGCAAATCCTTTAATGACGGTTTGTATGATCCCGAAATAGTAAAGAATCGAGGTGAATGCAGAGAAGAATACGATGGTTGGTAATACCTTAAAAGCAAAAAGATATCCAAAAGTTTCTTGATTGGTGACCAAGCCACCAAACAAAAATTCAGCCCCTTTTTCGCTGAAATTTAAAAAGGTAACTACGTTGGCCGATAGCCAATCGAAAGCATTAGCGACGCTATCTATTTTTAAAACCATTACGGCAAATACGGCCTGTAATACCAGTCCAGTGCCCACAAGTTTCCAATCGATACGCCGTCGGTTACTGCTCAAAAGATACCCCACAAAAATAAGGAAAACCAGGCCGAGGATTCCTCTGCTGACACTTTCCAAACTCACTCCCAATCCTTGGGTCATCCCAAATGAGTTGCCGGTGGCCTGGGAGTCATTTGCTGCATTGATCAAATCGGTGTTGTCTGCTCGAACAAATCGATAATCTATTCCTGACTCACTGAGACTCAAGACGTTTTTGCTAAGGATGTCAATTTGGTAGGTCCTTAGGGTGTCGAAGGGCAAATCATAACGCAAGGCGATCTGATTGTCGCCAATTAAGGTGTAGGTGCCTGAGGCAAAAAGTGAATTTTTAGCGGCTAACTGGTATGTAAATTGATTGTTGGACAACGACATATGATCGTTTTGCGCGTCGATGGCCATTATGGAAGCGCCATCACGCGTAATGGAGTTAAAACGCCACTCGCCTTCTAGGATTTGGCCGAAAGCAAAAAAGGGGGCGGCCAAAAGGATGCATAATAATAACAGTCGCTTCATGTCTAAAGGGTTCTTTTTGAAATTTCATCGCGCAACTGTGCTGCGGACTCATAGGCCTCGTTACTCAAGGCTTTATGCAACAGCTCTTGCAGTTCTTTTAGGGTGTGCTTATTGTAATGGTCAGTCGTGGTTTTTTGATCCGATGACCTAGGACTACCGGCCAACAACTCATCGATGGCGGCATTATCCGCTTGGGGATTGTCGTGTCCTGAGGGACTCGCTTTTAAATTGACTCCAGCACGGTCCAAAATGTCTTTGTAGGTGAAGATGGGCGCTTTAAAGCGCAGAGCTAACGCGATAGCATCACTGGTGCGGGCATCGATAATTTCTTCTAAGCCATCTTGTTCGGCAATAATACTGGAATAAAAAACGCCATCCGCGAGCTTGTGTATGATCACTTGTTTGATCACGATGCAATAGCGGTCGGCAAAGGTTTTGAATAAATCGTGGGTCAAAGGCCTTGGGGGTCTTATTTCTTTTTCCAAAGCAATGGCAATGGACTGTGCTTCGAAAGCACCAATGACAATGGGGAGTTTTCTGTCCCCAAGCTCTTCACTCAAAATAAGGGCATAAGCACCATTTTGGGTTTGACTGTAAGATATGCCTTTGATATTAAGACGGACTAAGCTCATTTTATTTTGCACGAAAAACACCAAATTCGACCCGTGATATTTCGGTTTGAACGGCTTTTTAAGCAGTTACCAAAATAAAAAATTTTTATGCGTTAAGCGCTTTAAATTGCTTTAATTTTTCGATCAATTGAGGGACGATGTCGAAGGCGTCTCCAACAATTCCATAATCTGCCGCTTTGAAAAAGGGTGCTTCGGGATCGGTGTTGATGACCACTTTTACTTTAGAAGAATTGACCCCCGCTAAATGTTGTATCGCTCCGCTAATGCCTATGGCGATATATAAATTAGAGGCAACAGGCTTTCCTGTCTGGCCTACGTGCTCACTATGGGGACGCCAGCCCAAGTCAGAAACGGGTTTAGAGCAAGCTGTGGCGGCGCCTAATACATTGGCGAGATCTTCAATCAAGTGCCAATGCTCAGGGCCCTTAAGTCCCCGCCCCGCAGAGACTACAATTTCCGCATCGGCAATCGTGACTTTATCAGTAGCGCGGTCAGTTGCGGTGACCCGGCATTTGGAGGTGCTCAGCTCAGGGGTGAAGTTGGTCGTGTGGACAGACCCTTCAAAGGAATGGGCGCCATAAGCGTTTTTAGATAATCCGATCAGTTTGACCGGTGAAGTCATTTCCGTGATGGCCTCAGCTTTATTGGTGTAGACACTGTGCTTTATTCTAAAGGGTGTTGTGCTGACAGGAAGTTGAGTGCTGTTGGGTACATAAGCAGCATCGAGCGCTACGGCAATCATAGGCGCTAAGTAGCGGCTATTGGCACTGGACGAAACCAGCACAACATCGGCATTTATAGATGTCGCCGCCTGAGCTATTGCAGCGGCATAGGTGTCAGCGCTGAAGGTGTTTAACACTTCGTGTTCGATGTTCAATATATTTTGTGCTCCATATTGAGCGAGATTTTGAGCGGATGCATCCGTCATAACAGCAACGGTAAGGGTTGTGCCCAGTTGGTCAGCGATACCGCGTCCATAAGAGATGAGTTCTTGAGCAATTTTTTTGATGGTGCCTTGATCCGATTCGGCATAGACTAATACGGGCATAATGTTTTATTTTATCTGTGGTTATTCACTGAATAAATTTGGGTTCTGGATAAAGGGCTAAATGACTTTGGCTTCTTTGTGCAATAAGTCAATGAGTTCATCCACTGTATCGACTAGGGTCACCGCTTCTTTTGGTGCTGGTTTTTCAAAACTGATGGTCTGGGCTGTTGCCGCTGCAGCACTCATCTCCTTGACATGCAATGGTTTGCTGCGGGCTTGCATGATGCCGCGCATGTTGGGTATGCGTAGGTCGCTTTCTTCGACCAATCCTTTCTGGCCGCCAATAACCAGCGGCAAGGTTACAGCAATGGTTTCTTTACCACCATCAATTTCACGAACAGCAACACCTTGGTTGCCGTCAATGTCTAATTTGATACAGGTGTTGACAAAAGCGAACCCGGTCAATTGCGCGAGCATACCAGGAACCATGCCGCCATTGTAATCCAATGATTCACGACCGGCAATGACCAGGTCATAGTGGCCCTGTTGAACGACTTGGGCGAGGGCTTTAGCGACAACCAATCCATCGGTTGCTGGGATCGCCACGCGAATGGCTTCGTCTGCGCCTATTGCCAATGCTTTACGCAGGGTGGGTTCGCATTCGGCACCACCAACGGTGACCACATGAACTACTGCGCCTTGTTGCTCTTTGAACCAAAGTGATCTGGTGAGGCCAAATTCGTCATTAGGATTGATGACATATTGGACGCCGTTTTGGTCGAATTTGGTGTCGTTGTCCGTAAAATTAATTTTGGAAGTAGTGTCTGGAACGTGGCTAATACACACTAATATGTTCATAAAATAGGGTTGTTTTGGTCGTAATTTTTTGCATCGTAAAGATACACTATTCCCCCTAATTTTACTATGCATGCATAGTAAAATTGAATAAATTTGACAAAAAGTGAAGAGAACTTTTTAAATAATATTATTTTTGTCCCTCTGAAAATCCCTCAGAGCATTAATCAGCAGAACTACCATGAAAACGATTCAATTTAGAGAGGCCATTTGTGAAGCAATGAGTGAAGAAATGCGCCGTGATGAAAGCATATTTTTAATGGGTGAAGAAGTGGCCGAATACAACGGTGCTTATAAGGCCAGTAAAGGGATGCTCGACGAGTTTGGCGCCAAGCGTGTCATTGACACGCCAATTTCGGAATTGGGTTTTGCGGGTATCGCGATAGGTTCTGCTATGAACGGTAACCGACCTATAGTGGAGTTTATGACTTTCAACTTTTCTTTGGTAGGGATTGATCAAATCATTAACAATGCGGCCAAAATTCGTCAAATGAGTGGTGGTCAATTCAATTGTCCTATTGTCTTTAGAGGCCCAACGGCTTCCGCTGGTCAATTGGGAGCGACCCACTCTCAGGCTTTTGAGAGCTGGTTTGCTAACACGCCTGGTCTGAAAGTAGTGGTGCCCAGTAATCCAGCCGATGCTAAAGGATTGCTCAAAAGTGCTATTCGCGATGACGATCCTGTAATTTTTATGGAGAGTGAACAAATGTATGGAGACAAGGGTGAAGTGCCTGAGGGGGAATACTTGATTCCACTTGGTGTTGCTGAAATCAAACGTACCGGGAAGGATGTGACCATCGTGTCTTTTGGAAAAATCATAAAAGAAGCTTATGCCGCTGCCGAAACTTTGGCTCTAGAAGGTATTGAATGCGAAATAATTGACTTGCGCACCGTTCGTCCCATGGATCATGAGACCATATTAACCAGTGTTAAAAAGACGAACCGCTTGGTAATTTTAGAAGAAGCCTGGCCTTTTGGCAATGTCGCTACAGAGATCACCTATCAAATACAGGCACAAGCTTTCGATTATCTAGATGCACCGATCGTCAAGATCAATACAGCCGATACACCAGCGCCATATTCTCCAGTGTTATTGGCCGAATGGTTGCCGAATCGCGATGACGTGGTCAAGGCGGTTAAAAAAGTTATGTATCGCCCTTAAAAATGGCATAAATAATTTTCCCATGGCATGGTTCCGAGCAGTAAAGCCAAAATACCTAAGGGAAACGTTTGCCGGCGAGTGTTGAATTGAGCATCGATATAGGCCAAAAAACGAGCTCGAAAAAACTGAGAAAACAAGGCGTGTCTCTGCCAGATTCACGAGCACTGCGCGGGTGGCGTTAAAATTCTGCGTAATTCATCGATAGAATACTAATCAATTTTACTACTTTTGCGAGCGCAAAAAAAGCGAACAAAACACAAAATATAAGGACTATGTTAGAACAAAACATTATTTACGTACCCATAGCACTATCCATTTTAGGGCTATTATTTATGTTGGTAAAAATGAACTGGGTCAAAAAGCAATCACCAGGTAGTGAGCGCATGCAGTTCATTTCAAAAAGCATCAAAGAAGGCGCCTTAGCCTTTCTTCACGCGGAGTACCGATTGTTGGTGATTTTTGCCGTGATCGCCGCAGTATTGCTATACATCGTTTCGACTATGGTGCCTAACACCAGCTGGATGATCGTACCCGCCTTTATTATTGGCGCCATTTTTTCTGCTTTGGCAGGAAACATTGGTATGCGTGTGGCCACTGAAGCTAATACACGCACCGCAGAGGCCGCCAAAACTTCTTTACCCCAAGCCTTAAAGGTTTCTTTTGGTGGTGGAACAGTTATGGGTCTTGGTGTTGCTGGGCTCGCCGTTTTGGGATTAAGTTTATTTTTCATGTTCTTCTTGGGTCAATTTATGGGCCAAGGCACATCGTTTTATAATGACATGACCATCGTCCTTGAAGCATTAGCCGGATTCTCTCTCGGGGCAGAAAGCATTGCTTTATTCGCTCGTGTTGGAGGGGGTATTTATACTAAGGCTGCAGATGTTGGCGCTGATTTAGTTGGTAAAGTTGAGGCGGGAATTCCAGAGGATGACCCACGTAACCCCGCGACTATAGCCGATAACGTTGGTGATAATGTAGGTGATGTCGCTGGAATGGGTGCCGATTTATTTGGTTCTTATGTGGCGACTGTTCTTGCTGCCATGGTTTTGGGTAACTATGTCATTAGAGATATGTCGGCGGTAAATCAATTTACAGACAACTTTAATAATATGGGGCCAATTCTATTGCCACTTGTAATTGCTGGTGTTGGAATTTTAGCGTCAATCATTGGTACATTTTTCGTTGGGATCAAAAACAATGACGCCAAAGAATCACAGGTCCAGAAAGCATTGGATATGGGCAACTGGGCTGCGATCCTCTTGACCCTTTTTGCCAGTTGGTTCCTCATCGATTGGATGCTGCCAGAAACAATGACCATGAATTTCTTCGGGGAAGGACCAAAGCAAATACCATCCATCAATGTGTTCTGGTCGGCCGTTATCGGTTTGGCTGTTGGCGCCTTGATCTCTATGGTGACTGCTTACTATACAAGCTTGGGGAGCAAACCCGTTATGGATATCGTTGAGAATTCATCCACAGGGGCTGCAACCAATATTATTGCCGGTTTGTCTGTAGGTATGTACTCAACCTTTTCTTCAGTTATTTTGTTTGCTGCAGCTATTTATGGTTCATACGAATTGTCAGGGTTTTACGGGGTTGCTTTAGCAGCTTCTGCAATGATGGCTACCACTGCAATGCAGTTGGCCATTGATGCTTTTGGACCCATTGCCGATAACGCAGGTGGTGTCGCTGAGATGAGTGACTTAGAGCCGCATGTGCGCGAGCGCACTGACATCCTTGACGCGGTAGGGAATACAACTGCTGCGGTAGGTAAAGGATTCGCTATTGCTTCAGCGGCCCTTACGGCTTTGGCTTTATTTGCTGCTTATGTGACATTTACGGAAATTGAAGGGATAAATATTTTTAAAGCAGATGTTTTAGCCATGCTTTTCGTCGGGGCAATGATTCCGGTTGTTTTCTCTGCAATGGTCATGAAGTCTGTGGGTAAAGCGGCTATGGAAATGGTACAAGAAGTCCGCCGTCAGTTCCGTGAAATTCCAGGAATTATGGAAGGCACAGGGACCCCAGAATATGCTAAATGTGTGGATATTTCGACCAGAGCGGCATTAAAAGAAATGTTGTTGCCTGGTCTATTGACGATTGTAACGCCAATTTTTATTGGTTTGGTTTTTGGTGCAGAACCTTTAGGGGGTTACATGGCTGGTGTTTGTGTCAGTGGTGTGATGTGGGCTATTTTCCAAAACAATGCTGGAGGTGCCTGGGATAATGCCAAGAAGTCTTTTGAGGCCGGTGTTATGATCAATGGTGAAATGACCTACAAAGGCAGTGATGCGCACAAAGCAGCGGTTACTGGAGATACTGTAGGAGATCCGTTTAAAGATACATCAGGGCCATCGATGAACATCTTAATCAAATTGACCTGTCTTATTGGCCTAGTGATCGCACCAATCCTTGGTGGTCATGGCACAGAACAAGGACATGATCAAATGGCCATCCACGTGGATCACACTGCAGTTAACGCACAACAAGAAAAGCAAGTGATTGTTAAAATGGATCAAGATGGTGCGCTGACAACAGCCACAGTAACCATTACAGAAACTGTAAACGGTCAAGCCCAAGAAACGGTTCAGGTCATCACCGGCAGCTTAGAAGAAGTAAAAGCTAAGGTAGAGTCTTTGACAACGGCGCAAATCGACATTGCCGTGGAGAAATTGGAAGAAGAAAAAGAAGGAACGGACCAATAATACTGGCGATTCCTTATCTATAAAAAAAAGCCCGATGAAATTCATCGGGCTTTTTTATGATTCATTATCAGGAGCTTCTAAAATAATCCGTGAAGTTCCGCATCAATGCGGTTGATCACTTCTCCTAAATCTTCTTGGTTGTCTACAAAGTCAATTTTGTCCACGTCGATGATCAGTAAGCCGCCTTTGTCGTAATGATGAATCCAGGCCTCATAACGTTCATTTAGTCGGCTTAAGTAATCGATACTGATCGAGTTTTCGTATTCCCTACCGCGCTTGTGAATTTGTTTGACCAAATTGGGGATAGAGCTGCGCAGATAAATCAATAAATCTGGGCCTTTGGTTACGCTTTCCATCAAATTAAATAAAGAACTGTAATTTTCAAAATCTCGATTGGCCATCAGGCCCATGGCGTGTAAATTGGGCGCGAAAATAAAGGCGTCTTCATAAATCGTACGATCTTGAATCACGGTTTTGCCACTTTCGCGAATCGATAGTATCTGACGAAACCTGCTGTTGAGGAAATAAATTTGCAAGTTGAATGACCAGCGCTCCATCTGATTATAAAAATCGTCTAGATACGGATTGTCTTCAACCTCTTCGTAATGCGGTTCCCATTTGTAATGTTTTGCAAGTAAACCGGTTAAGGTTGTCTTGCCTGAGCCAATATTTCCGGCGACAGCGACATGCATAGTCCTTTATTTGTTAGATGGATTTATGGTATAGCGATATAATTGTATACCGTCGTAAATATAAAGGAAATCTTGGGTTAGCTGCAAACCTTTTGCTAGATTTTCAGACCAATTTAAGGGCAATTGTGATGTGGTAATGTTCTCTCTTTGTTTGCCGTTGTCGTAACTGAGTAAAAACAAATTGGTGCCCTTAGTCGCAAGTATATAATGATCGTTATAGGTCATTGCATCGTAGGATCCACTGGCTAGTGACCATGCCAGATTGCCAAAGTTATCGACACGCACAAAAGTCAGGTCTGTTTGGATCAGGCAATCATTAAATCGACAAGATGCCGTTAGAAGTGATCCGGATATGGGAGGTGTTTTTGCGAGGATCCGATTGGTAGCGATTTCATATAGCCATACCGATTGGTCGATCATGTCCATGAGCCATAGGCGTCCACTGCCGGCATTGAGGGCCATTTGTAATGCTGGGAAGGGGTCAATTTCATTGAACTTAAGGCGCTGTTTTTCGTTGAGGCGATTATCTAAAACAACAACGGTGTTGGCCTCTTGGTAAAATAAAATAAGATTGAGTGGGTTGGTCAAGTCCACCGAGGCAATCGGGCCTAATAGAATATCTTGGTAGTTGTAATCTAACAGGTCCTTGGTTTTGTGCAGCACACTGCCTTTGATAGTGTAGAGAAAGCCAAAATTATCGACACCGATAAATACATCCCCTTTGATAGGGGTGGTTTGTGTCAAGACAAAATCTTGTCCAGAGGCCTTTTCCATAGGAATCAGGAGCAATAATACACACAAAATTTTGAAGTAATTCATCACATACAAGGTACAAAACAAATTTCAATTGAGCCGGCAAACAACAGTTCTGACCATTAGAATTTCTTATCTTGGTCTTGAGAATAAATTGGGGCCTCTGGGGCACGTCAAGCCATAAAAAAATGCTGAACCATAAAACCTTAGGGATTACTTTGAGTCCTAGTAAAAACTTTTAAAACACCGCGCATGAAAATGATCATCACCTTATTGCTTCTATTGCTTTTTTCGCCACTTGCGGCGCAGAATTTTACGGGCCAAGCTTTTTACCAATCCAAAACAACCGTCGACTTGGATAATTTTGGCCGTGAAGGCATGAGTGAGGACATGAAGAAACAGATGATGGCGCGCATGAAGTCATTTCTGGAAAAAACTTATATTTTGACTTTTAGCGGCCAAGAATCGGTCTATAGTGAAGAAGTGTCCTTAGAGGCGACAAGTCAGGGACGTGGGTTTGGGATGATGATGGCCAGCATGGAGCCCGGAATTCAATATAAGAACATCGGTCAAGATCAATTGATCGAAGCCCATGAGTTTTTTGGAAAAGAGTTCTTAATTAAAGACCAATTGTCTCCACTTGATTGGGTCGTGACCAATGAATCTAAAGTCATCGGCCAGTACCTGGCCATCAAAGCCACGGCAATGAAGCAGGTCAAGCCTGACGAGTTTAATTTAATGCGGCGCAGACGTAATTCCGATACCCCAAAGGATACCAAGAAAGAGGGCGAAGAGGTAACGAAAGATGATGAAAATGAAACTTCAGAATTGGCTGTTGTCTTGCCCGAAACTGTCGCAATAACGGCATGGTTTACCCCGCAGATTCCTATTGGCCATGGTCCTGGAGAGTATTGGGGATTGCCTGGTCTCATACTCGAGCTCAATATCGATCGCACGACACTTTTGTGTTCAAAAATCATCATGAACCCTAAGAATATGCCCTCTATAGAAGCCCCGACCAAAGGGGAAGTAGTCACTCAAGACGCCTTTCAAGAAATCGTGACCAAAAAGACCGAAGAGCTTCGTGCTAATTGGCGTGGTCGTGGTGGTCGTGGTGGTCGCGGATAATCCTGAATAATCAAAATTAGAAAATGAAAAAGTCACTTTTATATGCCTTTTGTCTGTGTTTTGCTAGTGGCTTAACGGCCCAAAGCATTAAAGTACAGGGTGTGGTCAAAGACAGTATTGCCCCATTGGATTTCGCTAATGTTATTGCTACTGATCCAACTACTGGAGCTTTGGCATCGTATGCGATCACCAATAGTGAAGGGCGCTACCAATTGGACCTCGAGGCGGGTAGTGTTTACGTGCTAAGGGCCAGTTTTCTGGGTTACCAGACGCAAGAAAAGCAATTAACCTTGCCTTTAGAGGCTCAGGATTACCGCATGGATTTTGTCTTGCAATCACAAGCTTCTGAGCTTGATGGGGTTGAGTTGGTTTATGAAATGCCAGTGACCGTGCGTGGCGATACCATCGTCTATAATGCCGATTCATTTAACCGTGGTGACGAGAAAAAATTAGGAGACGTCTTGAAAAACCTCCCTGGTATCGAAATTAATGAGGATGGAGAAATTCAGGTCGAAGGCAAGACCGTCCAGAAAGTTATGGTCGAGGGAAAAGACTTCTTTGATGGTGATTCTAAACTAGCCACGAAGAATATACCGGCAAACGCTATAGACAAGGTTGAGGTGCTCCGAAATTTTAGCGAGGTGGGACAGATGCGTGGCGTGACCAATAACCAAGATAATGTAGCCATTAACATAAGACTCAAAGAAGGCAAAAAGAACTTTTGGTTTGGAGAAGTCACGGCCGGTGGCGGAAGTGATGCAGACCAAGACACCAGGCATCTGGTGCACCCCAAACTATTTTATTATAATCCCAAATACAGTATTAACGTGATTACAGATGTTAATGATATCGGGGAAGTGCCTTTTACTTGGCGTGATTATTTCAATTTTACCGGTGGGTTTAGAAATTTCAATCAAGGTGGTGGAACACAATTTTCTATTAGAGAAAGCGATTTGGGCTTCGCTGTTGCTCAAAATAATCGTGCGCAGGCCATCGACACTAAATTTGGTGCCGCGAACTTTAGTTATGCCTTAAGTCCTGAATGGGATGTTAGTGGCTTCGGAATTGCCTCCGACAACCGAACACAAATCGTGTCTAGAACGCTCAAGCAATATATTTCTTCCGGTATTATTGAGACAACCGAAAATGCATCGGATCAGAGCAATCAACTCGGTATGCTTAAGCTGAGCAGTGTTTATAAGCCCAATGCCAATTTTCAGTTGGACTATGATGCCCTAGTGAAGGGTTCAAAACAGGCACAAAACGACAATACCCTTTCTCAATTTGCGACATTCACCAACGATATCGAAGAACGAAAGGAGAATACACCAACCTCAATCAATCAAAACCTTAATATTTATTACACGGCAAGTGAAGATGATGTCCTGGCGTTTCAGGCGCAGCATTTGTATCAAGAAGAGGACCCCTTTTATAATGCATTAACGGACCTTGCTCCTTTTGAAGGCGTACTGCCCTTAACGCCCGTATTGGATCGTTATGATGTGTCACAGGAAAAAATGGTCACCACCAATAAGGTCGACAGTAAATTGGACTATTATAGAATTCTGACCAAGACAAGCCATTTGAACCTGACCTTGGGCCAAACCGTAAGCCGCCAATCATTCAATTCGGCGATATTTCAAACCCTAAATGGTGGTCAAGTACAGCCTTTGGAAGAAACCATGCCTATAGATGGTCTTTCTGAATCATTGATAAATGACGTGCTTTATGGTTTTAGCGACACATTTCTAGGGGTGCATTATAAATTTAAATCAGGAAAGCTTACCGTGTCTCCGGGCGCGACGCTGCATCGCTATGGCTTGGTCAATGAACAAGCCGGTGTCACGCTCACCCAAAATCAGTGGCTTGTGTTGCCGGACTTTCTTGCCCTGATCGACTTAAAGAAAAGTGAAAACATTCGGTTTAATTACGCGGTGAGTGCTGAGTATACCGATGTCAATAATTACGCACAGGCCTATGTTTTTAATAATTATAACCGACTATTTCGGGGGAACAGAGCACTCGAAAATGCCTTAAACGATACTTATCGGTTGAATTATTTTAGCTATAATTTATTTAGCTATACCAATATTAGTGGCTCCTTGAGTTACACAAAGCGCCGCTCTGGTATTAAGAACAACACGACATTGGTCGCCATTAATCAAGTCACTTCTCCGAGCAATTTTGATGGTAATTTTCCAGACCAAACTTACGCGGCAAGTGGCCGTTTTAGTAAGCGAATCAAGAGTATTGAATACCGCCTTAACGCCAGCATGAATTTGAGTGAATTATACAATACCGTCAATGATCAAATCCAAGAAAGCCGAAGTTTCACCCAAAATTATAGGGTAAGTGCGCGCAGCAGCTTCAAGGATTTACCGAATTTTGAAGTAGGATATAATTGGAATCGGAATGACTATAACAATGGCCGGGCCGAGCAGGTGTTCTTCACCAAAAGGCCTTATGTGAACTTGGATGTCACCTTTCTAAAATCCTTTTTCTGGACCATGAATTGGGACTTTTATAATTATAGCGATGCCGAAAACACGGTGTCTAATAATTATTCATTTTTGAACAGTACGCTTTATTACCAAAAACAAGACAGTCATTGGGAATTTTCGCTGCAAGGCACCAACTTGCTCAACAACTTAGACACCAATACGGATAGTTTTAGTGAGGAGTTTAATACCACGAGTCAATATATCGTGATGCCACGCATCGTGATGTTGGTGGTCAAATATGATCTGTAGTGGCGCACCATCTCAAAGGCAGTTTCTGATAAAATTGCTTTAAGAGGAGCGGATCGCAATAGCGCTTAAGCGCTTATAGTTTTTGCTGTAGGCTGTGCCACGCTCCGCCATTAAGGGCTTCGATGCCTTGACCCTTAAGTAAGGCCGCTGCACTGGCGCTGCGCATCCCACTGGCACAGCAGGTGATGATCGGCTTGTTCCATTTGGCAATCGTGCTCATTTGGCTTGCGAGCTGCTGCAGCGCAATATTTTTGGATCCACCAATAGCGCCTTGACCGTATTCTGCTTTGGTGCGCACATCAAGGACAATTGCCCCACGCGCAGCAAAATCTGCTATTTTTTTATTTTTGTTTCCGAATAAGCTGCTGAATAGTCCCATGATGTGGTATTTGGTAAGTGGGGCAAAAGTAATGAGAATAATTCAGGGCAATACAAGCCGATTGGGTTTTCTTCGATCAGTATTTCTTATCTTGCATAGTGGGACAGCCAGAAACTTCAAGGAGATGATCTCTTTTGAAGCGAATGGTGCCCTTAACCATCATTTAAATGCATCAGCATATGGAGCCACAAGCTTATGTGACCTCTGCCGAGGATAAGGGCGTAGCAACACTCACCTTTTTTCACCCGCAACACAATGCGATGCCGTCTGATCTTTTGGCCAAGTTACGCCAAGCTATCGTTCAGGCCGGTCAGGACCCAGCAGTGAAGGTCATTGTACTTTGTAGTGCTGGTGAGCGCTCATTTTGTGCTGGTGCTAGTTTTGAAGAGTTGGTGGCGATCGAAAATAAGGCTCAAGGCGAGGCTTTTTTTAATGGTTTTGCTCAAGTGATTAATGCCATGCGCTTGTGTCCGAAGTTTATCATCGCTCGTATTCACGGCAAGGCTGTTGGTGGCGGTGTCGGTTTGGCGGCATCTGCAGATTATGCACTAGCCTCTCAATATGCCTCGGTCAAACTCAGCGAACTTTCGATTGGTATTGGTCCTTTTGTCGTGGCACCAGCCATTGCTCGAAAGATAGGCGTAAGTGCATTGGGTCAGATGACTCTGAATGCCAAAACATTTTATACGGCCCAATGGGCCAAAGACAAGGGCTTATTTGCAGAAGTTTTGCCAGATGCTCAAGCCTTGGACGATGCCATTGAGACCTTGTGTCATGAGCTTAAAAGTTACCATCCCGAAGCCATGGCTGAAATGAAACGCGCACTGTGGTCTGGGACAGAGCATTGGGAGACCCTTTTAGCAGAGCGTGCGGCCATCAGTGGTGGCCTGGTGCTGAATGACTTTACAAAAGCCACTTTGGAACGATTTAAATAGGCCCCGACCGCCTCAAGTATTAAACCCAAAAAAAAACAAGGCGACACCAATTTGAAGATTGGGCTGCTGGTATCAACAAAAAATCTAAACATGAAACCATGAAAAAATATCTATCCCTTTTATTGCTTGCGATGACGCTTTCACTGCAAGCCCAATGGAACCCAGACACTTCGGTCAACACTTTGGTGGTCGATGCTATAGGTGGAGACATGAAAGCTATAGGGGCCTCAGATGGATCCACTTTTGTTGTATTTTGGAAATCGGTGGGCGCTCCCGAAAATTATGAACTTCGGTTGCAAGTATTAGATCCTGATGGTAACCAAACATTAGGCAGTGACGGAGCTTTGGTCAGCGTTGATTTGCCAATGAGCACCTCTACGGTGATTTGGAACATTTCGGTAGATGATCAAGACCATTTGTATATCGGTGCTACGGGTACCGCTGGGGGTGATCCGGCCTATGCCTTCAAAATGGATCTCCAAGGAAATGCCCTTTGGGGCAGCGCCGGTTTGTCATTGGGTGCGGGAAATTTGGTGCGTGTTAAACCCTTAACTACGGGAGATGTTTTGGTCTCATGGTGGCCAGGAGGGGCGGGAGTTGTTCAGAAGTTTGATAGCCAAGGTAACGCCATTTGGGCCACGCCTATGCCTATTGAGCTCGGTTCTAGCAGTACCGTCACGGCTGAATTATTTGAATTGTCCACTGGAGAATTTATTGTAGTTTTTCACGAGTTGTTGAACGGGATAAGCTCTTATTTACATGCGCAAAAATTGGATGCTCAAGGAGCGCCTCTTTGGAACTTACCTGTGCAAATCAGTAATAATGTCACCGCATTCATCCGCGATTACCCAGGGATGATGATTGGGGATGATGTCTATTTGGGCTATTATGCGTCCATTGGGTCGCGCTTTGATGCTTATTTGCAGCGTATCGAAAGCGATGGCACACTCCCTTGGGGCATCAATGGATCTGATTTTGATACCTCACAGGCCTATTACGAGATGACCGCTTATATGGCGCACGAGGCCGGCTCGAATTCGATTTGGATGGCCAGTACTTACACCAATTCAAGTCAAGGAATTAAAGGGACCTTTGTGCAGCGCTATGATCGTTCTAATGGTCAGCGTTTATTGGGCGATGGCGCAAAAGAGGTGTTTGCTTTGGGTTCTGAAAATATTCCGGTAGGCGGGATGTATCCAAAAGAAGAGGGTGTTCTGATGCTCATTAAGCAGGGTTTAGATAATGGGGGTTCGCCAACAACTTTGGGGACGACTTACCTGGATAGTGCAGGAGATTTTGTATGGCCCGAAACGATTCGTGATGTCGCAACTTTTGCTGCCAATAAAAGCAGAATTCACTATACGGCACCAATCAATAACCAAAGTGTTGCCGTCTTTATCGAACAAAAGGCAGGGCAACCAAAGATTTATGCCCAAAATTTTCTAGATGAAGAAGTCGTTTTGGCGGGGCCCGATCAGCTCCTAGAGGTTGGTTTACATTATATTAATCCCGTCAAGGATCGCATCAGTTTGGTGTCCTCGGAGCCGATGCACACCTTTAGGGTGTATAACGCTTTAGGACAGCTGATATACAGCAGTAACAGCGCGACAACAAACCTTGATGTTTCTGTGGCGCATTGGCCTTCTGGGTGGTATGTATTGACTTGTGTCGACGCAGCCGGAACTCTGCGGCATATTAAATTATTGAAACCTTAAGGTTGCTCCGAATTTGGTGGAAATTGGGTCAGAATTTCATCAACGATTCTCTGAATTCTGGCCTCCTTTTTGGCGACATCTTCACTGGGCGCTAGTCGCGCCTCCCCAAGGCCTTGCCAAACCAATTGGTCTGTTTTTGCATCGACTAAGTCAATGTATAAAGAGCCTTGAGTGGTGGTTGACACGGTATTGCCCATTTGGCCATAAGTCCACCACGGGGACCAGCCCCAGCCCATCATCATGCTGCCGTTGCCACCAACGGTCACTTCTTTATTTTCTTTAGTAAAAATACTGACCAAGAGATCTGGATCTTTGGACTTTGTCAGTCCTTTTTTCTGCAAGGCTTGATCGATGGCATGCAAGATACGCCGCTTGTCCAAGTCACTTATTTTGGCCTGATCGATGCCAGGCTTGTAAAAGGCGTAAGTGCGGTAGTTTCCGAATGTTGCACCTGTGTCGTAGTCTGCGGCGACTCTTACAGAGCTGCAGCTCATGGCTATAAAGCCTATGGCGATAAGAAATAGTTTGGTGTTCATGAGTTATTTTTTTTGTTCAAACAATCCGTCGGCGACCATGTGGGGTAGGGTTACTTTGAGTTGAGGCTCTTGTTCCATAGCACGTTTTATCGCAAAAATGGCTTCATGGTTGCGGGCCCAACTTCTTCTAGCGATACCATTATTGACATCCCAGAAAAGCATGGAGGCTATCCTTTGATCGGCTTTCTCGCTACCATCAATAACCATACCGAATCCGCCATTAATAACTTCTCCCCAGCCAACGCCTCCTCCGTTGTGGATACTCACCCAGGTTGCACCTCTAAAGCTGTCGCCAATGACGTTCTGAACCGCCATGTCTGCTGTAAATCGACTGCCGTCATAAATATTAGAGGTCTCTCGAAATGGTGAGTCAGTGCCCGACACATCATGGTGGTCACGTCCTAGGATCACCGGCCCAATATGGCCTTGTGCAATAGCTTTGTTAAATGCTGTGGCAATTTGTATCCGCCCATCGCTGTTGGCGTAAAGAATTCGGGCCTGAGAGCCAACAACCAAATGATGACTTTGTGCTTCTTTGATCCACTTGATGTTGTCGGCCATCTGTTGTTGTATTTCTTTGGGGGCCTCACTCATGAGTTCCTCTAATACCGAGCAGGCAATAGCATCGGTTTTTTGTAAATCTTCGGGGTCGCCAGAAGCACAAACCCATCTAAAGGGTCCAAATCCGTAATCAAAACACATCGGCCCCATAATGTCTTGTACATAACTGGGGTAACGGAACTCGAGTGGGTTATCCCCTGCTTTGAGGACATCGGCACCGGCCCTTGACGCTTCTAGTAAAAAGGCATTGCCATAATCAAAGAAATAAGTGCCTTTTTCGCTGTGCTTATTGACTGCATTGGCGTGACGGATCAGACTTTGTTGCACCTGATTTTTAAACCCTTGTGGATCGTTGGCCATCATATCATTGGCTTGTTCGAAACTTAATCCAACGGGATAATACCCACCGGCCCATGGATTGTGAAGTGAAGTTTGATCGCTGCCCAGATCTATGTGAATGTTTTTTTGGTCAAAATACTCCCAAACTTCTACAGCATTACCTTGATAAGCTATGGATACCGCTTCTTTATGTTTTATGGCGTGTTGTACGCGTTGGGCCAACTGGTCCAAATCTTTAATAACCTCGTCTACCCAACCTTGAGAATGCCTGGTGTGGATGGCTTTGGGATTGACTTCAGCACACACAGTCACACAGCCAGAAATATTTCCAGCCTTGGGTTGGGCCCCGCTCATACCGCCTAAACCTGACGTGACAAAAAGACCTCCTTTTGGTGATTTGCCAATACGTCTGAACCCATTGAGCACGGTGATGGTGGTGCCATGAACAATTCCTTGGGGTCCTATATACATAAAGCTTCCGGCGGTCATTTGCCCATATTGGGTGACGCCAAGTGCGTTGAATTTTTCCCAGTCATCGCCTTTGGAATAATTAGGGATCATCATGCCATTTGTGACCACTACGCGTGGTGCGTTTTCATGAGAAGGAAACAGTCCCATGGGATGTCCACTATACATGGTCAAGGTCTGCTGGTCATTCATTTGTGCCAGGTAAGCCATGGTGAGGCGGTACTGTGCCCAGTTTTGAAATACAGCGCCATTGCCGCCATAAGTAATGAGTTCGCACGGATGTTGCGCTACGGCTGGATCCAAATTGTTTTGGATCATCAGCATGATCCCTTTGGCTTGCTGACTCTGACCTGGATAGTCGTTTATGGGTCGCGCGTGAATCGGGTTTTTCGGACGGTATCGATGCATATAGATGCGTCCGTATTGGGCTAATTCTTCTTTGAATTCTTCCAAAAGCACGGCATGGAATTCGGGAGAAAAATAGCGTAGGGCATTGCGCAAAGCCAATTCTTGTTCTTCTGATGACAAAATCGACTTACGATTTGGCGCATGATTGACGTCGGGATCAAATGGTGGTCGTTGCGGTAAGTGGCTAGGTATTCCTTCTAATATTTCCTCTTGAAATGTCATGAGCAGCGTTTTTTTGATGAAGATCCATAGGGACAATGCTTGCAATTACTGTCGCAACAATGGCCTCTTTTGAGATGGTATTGTTCGGTGAAGCACTTGTATCCCTGGGGAGTGAGGTAAAAGTCGCCATCTTCAATGGGTATGTGCTTTTTTGGAAACAGCATAAGGTAAAAATACCAATTAATCAGACTTGATTAGTCGATTTAGCACGGAAATATACAGCACATGGAAAGCCCTCCAAAAATCGACCTATAAATCTTTCCATAATTAAAATTACTAATAAAAGTTTATGTTTATTATATTTTCAGATTATCTGATTACGGTAATCATTCGCTGCCGGTCCATACATACATGCCCGGACTCACATCATTACTTCCGTTAGCGGTAAAAGCGGTATTGTAGACAACAGAGCCTGCAGGAATGTTGCCGCCTTGGGGGTTTACTGCTGGCTCAGCTACCTGAGTCGAGGTCAAGGAAAGCCGTGGGAGCACCACACCAGCAGTACTGCTCTGAATGTCGAGAATCCCTTTTGGATTTGTGGTATTGATGCCTATTTGAGCCTGACTACCCACATAGATCATGAGGGCAAACAGAGTAAAAATAATCAGGTTGATTCTGTATGACGATTGGATTGCGTCCATGAGTTTTACATTAACAAGGTAAAAGTGCAATTTTATACGATGAAATGCAAATTAATTCGACAAAAAGCATAAAACATTAACATATACTGTTTTGTGCTTTTTGATTTTTCAAGCGTTTTTGTCAAATTTCTGTAAGGAGTGCCAAGACATTAATGTGATTGTTTGATATCTTTAACCCCGCAATAATGCCGCTACATGGATCCTATAATACGCTTAGAACAGCTTAATCATCGGTCGGCTCACATTGACCACATTCCCCTGGAACTTTTTGGACAGGGTCAAGGTACCCTAGATTTGTTGCGCGAGGATCAGGTTTTTGAAGCGATACCAGGGAATAAACTACGGAAGTTAATCCATAACATCAGTTATATCATCAAGGAAGGGCCTTTGGCTCTTCTGACTTTTGGTGGGGCCTACTCCAACCACATTGCAGCTGTCGCTGCTGCGGGGCATCATTTTGGAATAAAAACGATAGGAATTATCCGGGGTGAAGAACTGGCAAATCAATCCATACGCAATGCTACTTTGAGTAAGGCCCAGGCACAAGGCATGGATTTGTATTTTGTGGACCGGGCGACTTATAGACAAAAGGACACGCTGAAAAACCAGGCGCTGTGGCAAGAGAAATTTGGGCCATGTGTCATCGTGCCCGAAGGAGGGACTAATGCCTTGGCCGTTCAGGGTTGTCGAGATATGATGGCTACCATTGGTCAAGATTTTGATGTCCTTGCAGTAGCGGTGGGGACTGGAGGGACTTTGGCGGGGATGCTTCAAGGTTTGGCACCGCACCAAAGTGCGATGGGTTTTTCGGCCCTCAAGAGTTATGACCATACCCCACTTATAAAGGCCTTTAGCCCCATGGATCAATGTACCCTAATCGGGGATTATCATTTTGGCGGTTATGCCAAAGTAACGCTTGAATTAATCGAATTTATCAATACTTTTAAGGAGCGAACAGGCATTGGTTTGGATCCTATTTATACAGGTAAGATGATGTTTGGTCTGCTAGAAATGATCAAAAAAGACAGTCAACTCAAAAATAAACGCATCATGGCGGTACATACCGGCGGGATGCAAGGCGTTGATGGTGTAAATCTAGAACTGGCCCGCAAAGGCTGGCCACAAATAAAGTAATATGCGTCCATTGAAATTGATATTAAGTTGCGTAATCCTAGTGGCCATAACGTCCTGTTCGGGCTCAAAAAAGACGACCGCCAAACATTATATAAAAAAGCCCAGAACACAACAAACCCAAACAAAGCCTTTAGTAGAAAACGAAACCGATGTGCCTGCTGTAGAATTGCCTACCACGATGACTTCGGAGCAGCGCATGTCATATTATATCAACACATTCCAAGCTTTGGCCCAAGAAGAAATGGAACGCTACGGAATACCCGCGAGCATTACACTTGCGCAAGGTATTTTGGAGAGTGGCGCAGGTAATGGTGCTTTGGCGCTCAAGGCGCAAAACCATTTTGGCATCAAATGTCATAGCACATGGAGTGGTGATCGGGTGTATCATGATGATGACGAAAAAGGGGAGTGTTTTCGAAAATATACCGATGCTAAGTATTCCTACCGCGACCATTCACTTTTTTTAACCCAGCGATCGCGCTATAGCGATTTATTTGACTTAGATCAGGATGATTACAAGTCTTGGGCCCGTGGTTTAAAAAAGGCAGGCTATGCGACCGATCCCAAGTACCCGGATAAGCTTATCAATCTCATTGAACGTTTTGAATTATGGCGTTATGATGACCAAGTTTTGGGTAAAAATTCAAAACGCGCCATGCCCAAAAAAGTTCTGCCGGTCTATGTCGTTCAAGTCGGCGATACCTTATATAGTATTGCCAAGCAATTTGGCCTTACCGTGGATCAGCTCATAGAGTGGAATGACTTAAAGGGCTCCCTCATTTCTATTGATCAGGAGTTGTATGTCACAAAGGGGGACCAATAGTTAAGACAACTTAAGGACCCTTTACTCTTGGAATGTCATAAAAAAAGCCTCCCGATTGGGAGGCTTTTTTGTTAATGATGATTTATTTTATTTCGGTATTTTTTGCCATTTACTGAATTGAGTTTCGGTCAAAATACCCTTCATGGTAGCGACAAAATCAGTTTCGGTTTGGGCTTTACTGTCTGCATTGTTATTGGCGCCGGCTTTGCGTGTTTGAGCAGCACGAGTAACCAAAGCACGGAAAACGGCACGTTGCTGATCTCCTGACAAATTCAAGGCGTCATTTAATTCAGCTGTTTGGGTCTTGGCAATCACTTCAGGTCGGTCTTGATTTTGTTGTAGCGCCTGAGCCTGAACAGGGCTGGCCATAAAACCGAAGACCAGTAGGGCGATGCTAAAAATTTTCCAGGATGTTTTCATAAGAGTCAAGTGTTTATAATGCTAAAGTACAGAATCTATTTTAGTTAACCTATAGCCTAAAGTCAATCCAAAGCGTATTTTTTGTCAGGCTTCAAAACATTCAAATGTGTCATTAAATGATTTTAGTTTGACTTTAATACTTTGAATACCTGATCACCTAATTTCAAATAATAAATATTAGCCGGTAAATTGGATAAATCAATCTCTTGAGAATTTGTTTTAATGGTTCCATTAAGCAACTGCTGACCTATGGCAGAATACAACTCATAATTCAAGTCCTGAGAAAGGTTTAATGATAAATTAATTTTGGTTTTAGTTGGATTTGGAGAGATCATGACCTGTATTTTGTCCAAATCATTGACGGCCAATGATCCATTAATATCATATTTTGAAAAGAACGCCCAAATCTCCGTTGAGGCGTTAATGTCTTGGTTTGTTCCTGGAAAATTAAAAGCTGAGCCTGGCCAGGTATGGCCTCCTCCTATAACTTTCATGTGTTCTGTGGTGACACCATTATCACCATCTGAATAAACAATATGCGTGACTGTGCTTCCATCTAAAGGATCTATATCTGGAAGAGTCGTAACCGTTGGGGTCGTATCACAATTATTATAACTAAGCCAATAGGAAATGACATCAACAATAGATAATGTCCAATTAAGATCACCATTATAGGGAACAACACTATCACTTGTGCCATGAATTTGCAGAATTGGTATGGGGTGTTGGGCGCTACAGACGCCATATGTGTCTGGAGTCATTGAACCCGTTACGGAGGCAATAGCTGCGATTTTTTGGCTCAATTGACAAGCCAGCAAAAAACTCATAAATCCACCATTCGACATTCCGGTGGCGTATACTCTATCTAAATTTATGGCGTATAAATTTGCTAATTCATCGATTAATGCTTCTGTGAAACCAACATCATCTGTTGTGCTTCCACTTCCCGGAAATCCTACATTCCAACCGCGCTCTCCATTTATTGTGGTTCCTTGAGGATGAACCAAAAGAAAACCCTCTGTGTCAGATAGATCACGAAAATCGCCGTAATTCATTTGTTCGGTTGCATTACTACCATAACCATGAAAATTTAGAACTAAAGGAACATCTGTGTTGCCATTGTAATTAGCTGGAATATATAGGATATAATCTCGCTGAATTCCGTCGTGCATCAGAGATCCATTGATGGTTTGTTGTGCGGAGACAGAGAAACAAATCAATAAAAGAAAAAGCAATAAAGTTTTGTACTTCATATGATAGAGGTTTTTTTTGAAATGCTACAAAGCAATATAAATGGGGTTTATTGTTAAATAATCCCATTTCTTATTTTATGGATTCTGAATGAAGTTCAGCGCTGCGCGGAAACGATTAAGCCACATCAATAAACAAACCTTCATCGGTTTTATTGACCTTGGCAACTCCATGCTTTGTTAAACTTTTAATAGCTTTATCCCATTTCTTGTTGCTTAAGTAAGATAGCGCTTTTAGTTCATTCAAATCGATAGGGGCGTTGCTTTTCAGAATTTCAAAAAGATCCTTTTCGTCTTGAGTGAGCTCAATATCTGGGGCGATCTGTCGCTCGGGTCTCATTTGAGGAAAAAATAAGACTTCTTGTATTGAGGCATTATTGGTCAAAAACATGATCAATCGATCCATGCCAATGCCCATGCCCGATGTAGGAGGCATACCATACTCAAGGGCTCTTAAAAAATCTTGGTCAATAAACTCGGTTGCTTCATCATCACCACGTCCAGCAAGTTTTACTTGATCTTCAAAACGTTCTCTTTGTTCGATGGGGTCATTTAACTCCGAATAAGCGTTAGCCAATTCTTTTCCGCAAATAATCAATTCAAAGCGTTCTGTGAGATCCGGATTTGAACGATGTACCTTGGTTAAAGGACTCATTTCTTTGGGATAATCTATTATAAATGTGGGTTGAATATAATTTGCCTCGCATTTCTCACCAAAAATTTCATCTATGAGCTTGCCTTTTCCCATGGATTGGTCCACCTCAATACCCATATCTCTTGCAGCAGCTCTAATCTGATCTTCTGTTTTATCAGAAATATCAAATCCGGTAAACTGTCGGATGGATTCAGTCATAGTGACTCTGGCATAGGGTGCTTTAAAATCTATTTCATGATCGCCAAACACTGTTTTTGAATGGCCATTGACCTCTGTCGCACAAAACTCCAAAAGCTTTTCAGTAAAATCCATCATCCAGTTATAGTCCTTGTAGGCAACATAGATTTCCATCATCGTAAACTCCGGATTATGAGTCCGATCCATCCCTTCATTTCTGAAAGTTTTAGCAAACTCATACACACCATCAAAACCACCAACGATTAATTTTTTCAAATATAATTCACAGGCAATACGCAGGTACATGGGTATATCCAAGGAATTGTGATGGGTTTTGAAAGGCCTTGCGGCGGCACCTCCCGGAATGGATTGCAGTATGGGTGTTTCTACCTCAAAATACCCATTGTTATTAAAGAAAGTACGCATAGCCGTAAACAACTTAGTACGTTTGATAAACACTTCTTTTACATTTGGATTTACTATAAGGTCGGCATAACGTTGCCGGTAGCGCAGTTCGGAGTCATTAAACTCGTGATGAATTTGACCTTCGCTGTCGGTTTTGGGCAGAGGTAAGGGCTTGAGTGACTTTGAGAGTAAGGTAAGGTGGTCGACTAAAACTGTTTTTTCCCCCACCTGTGTGGTGAATAACGTCCCTTCAAGACCAATAAAATCACCAATATCTAATAGTTTTTTATAAACCTCATTATACAGTGTTTTGTCCGCTCCAGGGCACAGCTCGTCTCGGTTAAAGTAAACCTGGATGCGTCCTTCGGCATCTTGAAGCTCAGCAAAAGAGGCCTTACCTTGAATGCGCCGAGACATAAGACGCCCTGCCATCTTTACCTTTTTGCCTTCTACATAACTGGCTTTAATGTCAGAAGTTAAATGGTCTACAGGGAAAAGAGCGGCAGGATAAGGATCAATGCCAAGGGCACGGATTTGCGTTAACTTTTCGCGACGAATGAGTTCGAGTTCAGAAAGTTGCATAAGGTTTATTTATGCCGCAAAAATAATTAATATTCGTGGTTTGCGGCCCATCTTTGACATATTTTAAAAGTAAATATACCCAGAAGGGTCAACTAAATCGATCCCGCGGGGTGGAGACTAAAAATAAATCTTAATTTTGTGCTCATGAGTTTTTGGCGTGTTTTATTGTCCATTTTGTTTCCGCCACTGGCGGTTATAGACAAGGGGTGTGGTTCGGTACTGATTGTATTGATCTTGACTATTTGTGGCTGGGTCCCCGGTGTCATCGCGGCATTGGTCATTCTCAATAATCCAAAATCTTAAACGCAATTAGATCGAATCATGGCTGTTTTTTTAACCTTTGTTGATGTTACATAAGACGGTCCAATGCCGGGAATTAGGGCTAATGGCCTATACTGAAGCTTGGGATTTGCAGGAAGCCCTATTCGCCGAAACCATAGCGACGAAAGTGCAAAACCGCAGAACCGGAACAGAACACCCTACCACCAATCATCTGCTTTTTGTGGCGCACCCTCACGTTTATACCCTGGGTAAGAGTGGCGATCAGCAACATTTACTCATTGACCAAGAGAAACTTGCTGAAATTGGGGCCGAATTTCACAAAATAAATCGAGGTGGAGATATCACTTATCATGGACCGGGTCAAATAGTAGGATACCCCATTCTCGATCTTGAAAACTTTTTTACCGACATCCACAAATACCTTCGGCTTCTCGAAGAAATGATCATTTTGACCTTAGCCGATTATGGCATCAAATCAGAGCGCTCCAAGGGCGAAACAGGAGTTTGGCTAGATGTAGGCACACCTTTTGCTCGAAAAATATGCGCGATGGGCGTGCGTGCGAGCCGATGGGTGACCATGCATGGTTTTGCCTTGAATGTCAATACGGATCTGGGGTATTTTGATCATATGATTCCATGCGGAATCCGTGGAAAATCAGTGACCTCACTCCGTGTCGAATTAGGCCGAGACCATGTGCCTGTAGACGAGGTTAAGGAGCGTTTGAAAGTGCATTTTGCTCGGTTGTTTGAGGCCGAACTTGTGCCCTATAATAAAGAGATTTAGGGCTCTATTGTATTTGGTAAATGAGCACCTCGTTGGCTTGCCCCTGAACTACAAAGTTGCTTTTTTTATTTCGATTCATGTCGGCCATATCTATTGAAGAAGAGCCGTATACCGGAAAGTTTTTGAGCGCTTCTCCAGATTTGTTAAGCATCAAAATTGTGTTGTTTTCGCGGTTGTGTAGCGCCACATAAAAGGTCCCTTTTATTTCAAAAAGTTGTGGCGCTTGATATAGCCCCAAAGGCAGTTCAATTAAACGATTATTGAGCCGCAATAAATTTTCGTCTAAGGTCGCCTTGTTGGTTCCGAGACTATAAGTCATTGAATTTTCTGACTTTGTAGAAGTGTCTCGTGAGATCTTACCGTTGGTGTCAATACTGATTTTAGTAAAATCCTTGGTCCAGAACACAAAATTATTACCTTCTTTTAAAGGGCCCATAGGGCCAAAATCAAATCGATCAGTAACGGCAATACGTGTTTTGCCCACGCGGTCTAAGATTTGCAATCGCCCGTTATCCTCCTGAATTAATAGATAGTCTTTGCTGCCAATTCGGATATGGGTTGGCGCATGGATGAGGTTATTTTTTGTTTTCTGAAAAGCAAACCCTTTGACCCGTTTTCCGGCGTGGTCATACATGAGCAGCTCAGCCCCTTGGACGATGACAAACCGGTACTTTCTGTTGTTGTCATAATCAAAAATAGCCAAGGGTTGGGTGATCGGATCCTTAAATAGTTTAGGGAATGGACTCACGTTTTGACCATTACGGTCCAAAATGTAAAGGCCCTTTGGGGTGGTGAAGGCCAGTTGTTTTTTGCCATTGCGCAAAATATCTACCTCTTGCACCGGTCCCAATATAGGGGCATCCAAGGTCTTGGTCCAGAGTATCTTTCCATTGGCTCCAATAAAATAAAGTTTGTTTCCTATGTCTTGGACCACGATGTCCTTGCCCGATGTTTTGTGATTGGCAAAGAATTGTGGGGTCGTCAATAAGGCCTGGTCCAAAACGGTAGTGGTCAGTAATTGGACCTGGTTATTGACTAAGGATTTGTTTTTGTTGGATTTGGCGATAAAATTGACATGAGCAAACCCATTATCGCCAATAATTTGGGATATAATCAGGGGGTATTTGCTGAGTTTTGTCGGCTCGGAGAGATCAAAACTGTTTCTGAGGACAGGATCGAGCTGGCCGTCCAGAGCTATATAGAGAAGGGATCCAGAAGCGGCTAAATAGCTTTGATAGCCTTCATAGCTCGAACTAGATGCTATAATGGCTTTGTTTTGCAAAAGGCCGATATACTGTTGTGCTGTATCCTCGTCTTGGGTAAACACGATAAATGAGTCCCAAACAAAGCAGCGCGTGAGCCCTGTTGGTTTTCCAAGAAGGGGTTGAAATGGAGCAAACAATTTTTGGGCTTCGGTAACCGCGTAGAGGTTAATTGATCGATAGGCGCTAGGGAGACTTATATATGGTGCAAGTTCACTGATCGATAGATCGGGATCTAAGCTATGCAAGGCGACGGCCTTATGTTCGGCAAATTCAATAAGGGTCAATTCATCCGTTGTTTCAAAGACAGAGGGCAAAATTGTCCAATCATGCTCCCAGCGCTTGAGTTGTGTTGTAAGGGTGTCTAATTTATTGTAGGCTAGGCTAATCGAACTTTTAGCCATGAGCGGGGTTATGAGGGGTGCTTGACTCAATTGAGGCTGCTGGCCTAAACTAAGGTGGGTCACTTCAGGGGTGTCAGGACTCGGAATCAAAACGCCATGACCGGACATGCCATCTGGGGTCAACTGCAGGTCATAAGAGATCCATTGGTTCAGCGGGCCGCGCTGGGTAATCACCAAATCCTTGTCTGGCTTTAAGGATAGAATTTTCTGAATCTGTGGATCGGACAAGACCTTTGCATTCCATAAGCCGCTGATAAGGCCGGGCTGCGAGGCAATAATAGTCAGGGAGTCAATCTGCGTTTTATAGGCTGTCACGCCTTGGGTTTGCAGGATGGAGAGGCGTCGATCATTGTCCACGATGGTGTCACGCACAGAAAGTCCGAGGGAATCACTAGGCCAGAGCAGATAGCGACTGGGAATCACAAAGACGCCTTGCGGCGGATCTGGTTTGTCTTTGATCAAGCTCATCAATCCAGGACCTTTAGTTTCGAAAAGACCCAATATTTTTGACAAGGACTCAGGCAGGAGAAACGGATTTTCAGAACCCAGCTGCTGAAGCAAGGTGTGTTTTTCCAAAGCCGACAAGCCTGAGCTGATATTTTTGATTCGAATCAGACTTTGACTCGATTCGGGAACAAGACTGTAGGGTGTTTTGTGCGTGACTTGCTTTGGGTGACACCCAACTAAAAAGCTGAGGCATAAAAAATAAATAAAGTGAAGTCGTCGCATATACAAAAATACACAGGAAACCCGAAATTTAAAGAAAAAGACCAAAAGATGATGAAAGCTTTTTGGGGGCGCATTCATTCGTCGGCTAATAAACGAAAACTCATCCGATGATAGGTTGTTGCGCCAAATGCTGCGATTGCCGCCCGATGCGCCTTGGTTGGGTATCCTTGATTTTGTCGCCAGCCATATTCCGGGTGGAGCAGATCAAGTTGTTGCATATACGCATCTCGGGTGGTTTTTGCCAAAATTGAGGCAGCAGCGATATGTTGGTATTTGGCATCCCCTTTCACGACACACAGGTGAGGAATTGAGCCAAAAGGCTTGAAGCGATTGCCATCGACCGCAATAAATTCAGGGCGCTCTGACAGTGCTTTGATGGCTTGGTGCATGGCTTTGATGGAGGCATTCAAAATATTCAGGCGATCGATGTCTTTCATCATTACATGGGCTACGGCATAACTGACGGATTCCTCAATAATGATTTGCCGCAGGTGTGCTCTTTTTTTGGCCGAAAGTTGCTTGGAGTCGTTGAGCCACGGATGCGAAAAATCTTCTGGCAGAATAACGGCTGCTGCAGTGACGGGTCCTGCCAGGCACCCACGCCCGGCCTCATCCGTGCCGCATTCGATCAATCCCGTATTTATTTTGAGTGCAAGCATGCTGTTTTAAATGTAGGGAATTCCATTTAAAATATTTTAACTTTACCGTTCAATTCTCCGATGATGAAAAAAACACTGGTGTTGCTGTTTTGGGGACTAAGCCTGATTTCGGCGCTTGGTCAGGATTCGGGATCTTTTCAGGAAGGATTTAGGCCACCTCCCAAAGAAAAACCTGGAATTGATTTATATCAAGTGATTTCCATCCATGGCGATACCACGATGGTCGACACCACCTTGTCTTTGCAAAAGTTATCTCGTTTTAATTATTTAAGAAAGGATGACTTGACCTTATTGACCTTTTCGAATGTTGGGCAAGCATATAATCGATTGACCTACGATCCGCAGTATGGCCAACTGATGCCGCTTTTTGCGGCACAAAGCCAACATGAAAATTACCAGAGTGCCGAGGAAATCAACTATTACCGTGTCCCCACGCCGCTCTCTGAACTGTATTTCAAAACAGGCTTTGAGCAAGGGCAGCAGTTAGACGCCTTTTTTACGGTAAACACTTCTGAGCGCCTGAACATCTCCTTGGCCTATAAAGGGGTTCGTTCTCTGGGGCAGTACCAACACATCTTGAACAGCACTGGCAATTTTAGAGGGACGCTCAGCTATGACTCAGAAGATGGGCGCTATTATCTCAAAGGGCATTTGGCCGCCCAAGACATTCTGAACCAACAAAACGGTGGGCTGACCGAAAATGCGTTATTGCTTTTTGAAAACAATGACCCCGAATTTAGTGATCGCGGACGTTTGGATGTGCGCTTTGAAGACGCAGAAAATCAGCTGCGCGGGACGCGTTATTTTGTCAATCAACAATACCAATTGGGCACTAGAGAAACTCAGGGAGATGATCTTCAAAAAAAGGGTTGGGGTTATATCGGCGCGACCAATAGTTTTGAAAATAAAACATATCAATACAAGCAAAAAGATCCCTTCGAAGCCTTCGGGGATGCTTATGTCACGGCTGATTTAAAGACCAAAACTACAGGTGTATTTGTTTCGTCCGAGGTTTACTCGGGACTTAATGTTAAGGGCATTAAGCGCCTGGAGCCTTTTGTCGGGCATCACTATTACCGCTATGGTTACGACCGGCTGCTGGATTTGAGCGAAGGTTTGATCGAGGACCAAATAAAAGAACACTTTTATACTGCAGGGGTTCGTTGGGAGGGCCAATATAAGCAATGGGGATTGAAAGGACAGTTCAAGAAGTCATTCTCGGCCCTTGTTCCTGGATCCTTGATTGATGTTGCTGCAACAAGAAGTTTCGGAAAGGATACCGAGTTAACAGCAATTTTTGTCCGTGATGAAACACCTGCTGCGCTAAATATGCAGCTTAATCAAAGTGATTATCAGCGCTATAATTGGCAACATTCATGGGGTGCTGTTCGGACACAAACCATAGGCGGGCAATTGGATTCACGGATTTTTGGTACTTTAAACGCACGCTATACCAATATTGATGGCTATGTTTATTTTGGGATGAATGGTTCTGATCAGTCCCCCTTGCCCATTCAAGATCAAAGTGGGGTAGAATTAATTGAGCTGCGTCATGACAAGGCCTTAACTTGGGGCAAACTGGGCTACGAATCCAACATTGTCTACCAGAATGTTTTGTCTGGTCAGGCAGTGATGCCGCTCCCTGAGCTGTTGCTGCGCCAGTCGTTGTATTTTCAGGACGCGTGGTTCGATAAGGCTGCATTGATCCAGACTGGAGTCCGAGCAAAATACTTTTCTGCCTATTATGCCAAAAGCTACGATCCTATATTGGCTGAATTTTACGTCCAAAACGAACAAGAAATAGGCAATTTTCCTTTAGTAGATTTGTTTTTTCAAGCCAAGATCCGTCAAACTCGTTTTTTTCTGATCTACGAACATTTCAATCAAATGTTCTCCTCTTCGCGCAATCAGTTTAGCGCCCCGGGATATCCTTACCGTGATGCTATTGTGCGTTTTGGCTTAGTCTGGAATTTCTTTCAATAATAAGCCTGATTGGTTTAGTCCCGAAGCAAGTCCCTTGAAATAACAATTCTTTGAATTTCGCTCGTGCCTTCATAGATCTGTGTGATCTTGGCATCGCGCATGAGGCGCTCCACATGGTATTCTTTGACAAAACCATTGCCACCATGAATCTGAACAGCCTCGACGGCCGTGTCCATGGCGACTTGGCTGGCGTATAATTTGGCCATAGCGCTGCTGCGGTCATAATTGAGGCCTTGATCCTTTTCCCATGCCGCTTTTAAGACCAAGTGGCGGGCAGCTTCAATTTGGGTGTGCATGTCTGCAAGCTTAAAGGCAATCGCCTGATGATTGCATATTTCAGTACCAAAAGACTTGCGTATTTTTGAATAATCTCGAGCCATTTCATAAGCTCCAGAGGCAATACCTAGTGCCTGAGCGGCAATACCGATACGGCCACCACTAAGGGTCTTCATGGCGAATTTAAATCCAAAACCATCTTCGCCAATTCTGTTTTCTTTGGGCACACGCACGTCCGTAAAAACCAAACTATGGGTATCGCTCCCGCGGATGCCTAATTTATCTTCTTTGGGTCCTACAGCAAAACCGTCCCAGTGTTTTTCAACGATAAAAGCATTGATGCCTTTGTGTCCTTTTTCTTTATCGGTCTGCGCGATGACGATATGGTAATCAGCGGTACCTCCATTGGTGATCCAGTTTTTGGTACCATTCAGGAGGTAGTAATCGCCATGATCAATGGCGGTTGTACTTTGCGAAGTGGCGTCGCTACCCGCTTCGGGTTCGCTCAGGCAAAATGCGCCTAAGGCCTCTCCACTGGCCAGGGGTTTTAAATATTTTTCTTTTTGCGCTTCGTTGCCATAGGCTTCCAAACCATAACAGACTAAGGAGTTGTTGACCGAGACAATAACGGAGCTTGAGGCGTCTACTTTACTGAGCTCTTCCATCACCAAGGCGTAGGCAATGGCGTCCATGCCGCCGCCGCCATACTTTGGATCTACCATCATGCCCATAAAGCCCATTTCACCCATTTTTTTGACCTGGTCCTTTGGAAAGGTTTGGTGGGTGTCGCGCTCGATAACCCCTGGTAATAATTCACTTTTGGCAAACTCTCTTGCGGCGTCGCGAATCATGATGTGTTCTTCGGATAGGGAAAAATTCATAGAATTGCAGTGTTTTCTAAAACGATTTCGTTTGTGGCACAAAGATACTTTATTGGCCTTAAATTTTCAATAAAACGGGTTATTTTTACCAATATGAAAAAGACGCATTATCGAGTGGTTGGTGTCATGAGCGGGACCTCATTAGATGGAGTAGATTTAGTGCATTGCTCATTGAGCTACCTTAAGGGTCAATGGGTTTATGCTATTTTACACGCCGAAACGATTCCTTACGAAAACCAGTGGTTTGAGCGCTTGTCATCGGCACATGAGTCCACATTGGCTCAGATTGACGACTTGGATATGGCCTATACACGACTTTTGGGCACACGCGTTAATGACTTCATGTCGCGGCATGAGATTTCGAATCTCGATGCCGTCTGTAGCCATGGCCATACCGTTCTGCATCAGCCCGAAAACAAAATGACTCGGCAAATTGGCAACCGCCAAGAATTGGCGGATGTGGTTGGGTGTCGTGTGGTCTGTGATTTTAGGGTGCAAGATGTGGCCTTAGGAGGCCAGGGCGCACCTCTGGTACCCATTGGTGATCGCCTTTTGTTTGCATCTTATACCGCATGTTTGAATATTGGAGGCTTTGCTAACGCTTCAATTCGCCACCCCACAAACTCAGTTGCCTTTGACATTGCCCCTGCTAATATTGTTTTGAATCACTGGGCGAGCCAATTAGGCGCGGCTTATGATCAGGATGGTCACTGGGCGAGTCAAGGGGTGCTGAAGCAGGATTTGTGGACGGCTTTAAATGCCTTGCCATTTTACGATCATTCAGGACCAAAGTCTCTGGGCAGAGAGTGGGTCGGACAAAACATCACGCCGCTTTATACACGATTCGGTTATGCCCCGAAGGACTGGCTCGCCACATTTAGTGACCACCTAGCCTATCAAATCCACAGAAGTCTTCGCGATCAGAAAGGTATTCTGGTCACCGGGGGCGGCGCTTTTAACCATCATTTAATGAGCTGTTTGGAACGGTATCAGCCTGGAGCTTATATCCTGCCTGAGAGAACGACTATAGAATTCAAAGAAGCACTGGTCTTTGGTTTATTGGGCGTATTGCGTTTAAGGGGCGAAAATAACTGCTTGGCTGCGGTTACTGGGGCCAGTCAGGACCATTCTTCGGGCTGTGTTTTTATGCCTTCAAATTTTACAGTAATTTAATATTCGGCAAGCCCATTTTTTTATCTTTGTCAGCATCGCCATCCTGATGTCATGCGGATGCGAACCAACAAAACCATAAAGACTGCATTTAATTTATTGATCAAACAGATACATTTATGAAAGACTTACTCGCTAAGTTCGAACAAAAGCCTCCTGAAATTGTGTTCCATTGGAATGACCAAGAAACGGAAGCAGAGGGATGGACTGTTATCAATTCTTTGCGTGGTGGCGCAGCAGGAGGCGGCACACGCATGCGTGTGGGCCTTGACCAAAATGAAGTGTTGAGTTTGGCCAAAACCATGGAGGTTAAGTTTACGGTCTCTGGTCCCGCTATAGGGGGTGCCAAGTCAGGGATTAATTTTGACCCCAAAGATCCTCGTAAAAAGGGAGTCCTCCAGCGCTGGTACCACGCGGTATCGCCTTTGCTTAAGGCTTATTATGGAACGGGAGGCGATATGAACGTTGATGAGATTCACGAAGTGATCCCAATCACTGAAGAAAGCGGCGTGTGGCATCCACAAGAAGGGGTTTTTACGGGACATTTCACGCCCACCGAGGCCGACAAAATAAACCGTATTGGACAGCTCAGACAAGGAGTGGTCAAGATCATTGAAAATGTGAATTTTTCACCTGATGTGGCCCGAAAATACACAGTCGCTGATATGATTACAGGTTATGGTGTGTCAGAATCCATTAACCATTACTACCGTATTTATGGAGGTGAGATCAAAGGCAAAAGAGCCATCATTCAAGGCTTTGGTAATGTTGGATCTGCCGCCGCGTATTACTTAGCTCAATTGGGTGTCAAAATAGTAGGAATCATCGATAAAGATGGCGGTTTAATAAATGAAGAAGGTTTTGATTTTGAAACCATTAAAGACTTATTTCTCCATAAAGATGGGAATTCATTGGTCAGTGACCAGATGCTCTCTTTTGACGAAGTTAATCGCCGTATTTGGGAAGTTCCTGCAGATATATTTGCCCCCTGTGCGGCCTCCCGCTTGATCAAAAAAGAACAAATTGATGCCTTGATTGATAAGGGTCTTCAAGTGGTGAGCTCCGGAGCGAATGTGCCCTTCTCTGATACTGAAATATTTTTTGGCCCGATTATGGCTGCTACCGATCAGAAGATCAGTTTGATTCCTGATTTTATCAGTAATTGCGGTATGGCAAGAGTGTTTGCTTATTTTATGGAGAAACGCGTAGCCATGACTGATGACGCTATTTTTGCCGATGTGTCACAGACCATTGGTCGCGCGATGGAAGCGGTTTATAAACAAAACCCGAAACCTTCAAACCTGAGTCATACAGCCTTTGAAATAGCCCTCAAACAGCTCGTTTAATAATTTAAAATTTAGAAAATATATATGGAATCTGTCATTATTCTGATTTTTATTATTGGCTATCTCGCCATTACCTTAGAGCATCCTTTAAAACTGGACAAAACAGTTCCAGCATTGCTGATGGCGTCCATTATATGGGCGGTATTAGCTATTGGTTTTGGTCAGGGGTGGTTTCAGATCATTGATACTGAAAACTCCATATTTGGTTCGATAGCGGGCGAGGAATCGTCCTTACATGGATTCGAGCAGACTTTATTACACCATTTAGGCAAGACCGCTGAAATACTCATATTTTTGATTGGCGCCATGACCATTGTAGAGATCATAGACCTTCACCGTGGTTTTGATGTCTTAAAGAACGCGGTAAAAACCAAAAACAAGCGCTCGCTTTTGTGGATTATTGGCCTTTTGGCCTTTTTCCTTTCGGCCATTATAGACAACCTTACCGCAACTATTGTTTTAATCACTTTACTCAGAAAGCTGATTCATAACAAACAAGCACGAATTTGGTATGCTTCTATGGTGGTAATCGCGGCCAATGCAGGCGGTGCTTGGTCACCGATTGGCGATGTTACAACAACCATGTTGTGGATTGCCAAAAAGGTTACTGCGGCCGGCTTAATTGATTTTGTAGTGTTTCCATCTATAGTTTGTTTTGTGTTGCCCTTTTTGATAGCGACCTATATGAAGCCTTTTCAGGGACAGGTTAAGTTGGACATCACCAAAGTTCAAGCAGGAACAAAATTACTCAGCAGTGCGCCGATGCTATACCTGGGCTTAGGTATGATTATATCCGTACCGATATTTAAAATGGTTACCCATTTGCCGCCATATATGGGTATGATGCTCGCCATGGGTGTCGTTTGGTTGGTTTCAGAATACATTCATCCAGAAGAGAATTTTACTAGAGAACGCCGTCATTTGTATTCGGCCCACAAAGCACTCTCCCGCAT
>DGAU01000025.1:43837-51080 GCA_002384055.1 Flavobacteriaceae bacterium UBA4022 | reverse complement strand
CTACAAGGCGCGATCCCAAACCAAGACATAGTCATTATTTTATTGGGTATCTGCTCGGCCATTATTGACAATGTGCCATTGGTAGCAGCATCCATTGGGATGTATGATGCCCCTATCGATTCTGTTTTATGGCATTTTATTGCTTATTCTGCAGGGACCGGAGGAAGCATGTTGATCATCGGGTCTGCAGCAGGTGTTGCGGCCATGGGGATGGAGCGTATTGACTTTATATGGTATCTCAAGAATATTGCCTGGTTGGCATTTGTTGGTTTTATTGCCGGGGCAGGTGTCTTTTTACTTTTTGAACGGGTGATTTTTCATCAGCTATAACAATTACTGAACATGTTTCACGTTTGGTTCTAAACACTAAATATTTATGCGACACTTGTTAATGATGATGCCTCTTCAAGAAAGCGTCGAAGAATTGGCCAATGAGTCTTCCCAAAAGACACTTTCTATTTTTGACTTGATCATGGGCGGTGGCCTTGGCGGTCAGGTGATTATCGGACTGCTTTTTGTCTTATTGCTCGTGGCGATTTATGTTTATTTTGAACGTCTTGGAGCCATTAAGTCTGCAGGTAAAATGGATCCTAATTTCATGAACCAAATTCGGCAAAAAGTAACCGCTGGCGAGATTGACCAGGCCAAAATCTTATGTAGTCAGCACCATACGCCAGTGGCCCGTTTGACAGAAAAGGGGATATCCCGAATTGGCCATCCATTGGAAGACATCAATACGGCCATTGAAAATGCAGGGCGACTAGAGGTGTATAAGCTAGAAAAAAATGTAAGTCTTTTGGCCACCATCAGTGGTGTAGCACCAATGATCGGGTTCTTAGGAACGGTTATTGGGATGGTATTGGCTTTTCATGAATTGGCCACCAGTAGTGGTCAGGCCGAGATGGGCAGCCTCGCTGAGGGTATTTATACGGCGATGACCACCACAGTTGCCGGTCTGATTGTCGGAATCATTGCTTATATGGGCTATAACCACATCGTGGTCAAAACCGACAAAGTCGTTCATCAAATGGAAGCTACCGCCGTTGACTTTTTGGACTTACTCAATGAGCCAGCGACATGAATTTACGCGGCAGAAATAAAGTCAGTGCCGAATTCAGCATGAGTTCTATGACGGACATCGTATTCTTGTTATTGGTCTTTTTTCTTCTGACCTCACCAGCCATTACGCCCGATGCTTTAGATCTCATTTTACCAAAGGCCAAGGGCAAATCGACTCATCAGCAAAAGGCTTCGGTGAGCATTACCAAAGCGGGTGCTTTTTATGTCAACAAGGAACGCATCACCAAAAGCGCCTTGGCTGGGGCTCTAAGAAAAGCCCTCGCTCAGGAGTCTGATCCGACGCTTATTTTACGAGCAGAACAAGGTGTACCCATTGAGCAGGCCGTCTTTGTTATGGATCTGGCCAATCAAAATGGATATAAGGTCGTACTGGCCGTAACACCAAATTGACATGACTGTATTTGAGACCAAACATGAACGGCGTAGTTTGGTGCTGACTCTATTGATTGGCACCGGAATTATTGCGCTTTTGTTTTTGGCTGGCCTCACCTATATGGACCCGCCAATTGAGCGTGGCATCGCAGTGACCTTTGGATCTGCAGAAGCCGGTGATGGTCAAGAAATGCCTCAGGCAACCCAGCAGACAAACCCGCAGACGACTTCAGAATCGCAAATCACCCCTGAATCTTCAGAGCAGCAAGTGGCAGAAGTTGTGACCCAAGAAATGGAAACCGCCCCCGTTATTGCGTCTGAACCAGACGCCAAAGAAGCTAAAATTAAGCCAGAAGAAGTGAAGGAGCCAGAAGCGCCAAAGCCCCCAAAGCCTGATGTAGCCACTTCTGAAGCATTGGCAAGGATCCTAGCAGGCAATAATACCAACCGAAATACAGATACGGGTGTTGGGTCGGGCACTGATCAGGGTCAGCAGGGTGATCCCGAAGCAGACCCAGATAAATCCGCAGCATATGGGACAGGCCTGGGTTTAGATGGAGACGGTAATTATTTGTTGGGTGGGCGCAGTGTCTTGCACAAACAGATTTATGTTCAAGAGTGTAATGAAGCGGGCCGTGTCGTGGTCAGTATAGAGGTGAATCGTCAAGGGCAAGTCGTGCGTGCTCAGGCCGGTGTCCGTGGAACCACCAATAACTCCAAGTGTTTGTTAGCGCCAGCAAAGCGGGCTGCTTTAGAGACCCAATTCAATCCTGATCCTCAAGCACCAGCCACGCAGATCGGTAAAATAATTTACAATTTTCAACTTTCTGAGTAAGCGACTTTTAAATTGGGTATCTTTATTTTTTAAAAAATAATCCTCCATGTATAGACTCTTTTTTCTTGCCTTTGCGGCAACATTAGCATCGTGTTCGAGTCCACAAAATGAAGAACAACCCGGTCCGGCAGAGGGGCAAAAATTCCCCTCGGATATCATGTATATGCAGCGATCTTACCCCTCTGGCAGGGTTAATACTAAAGCCTATGCCAGTGCACTTCAATGGAAAAATAGACAAAGAAGTACCCAAGGCGTTTGGGACTTTGTTGGCCCAACAAATATTGGTGGACGCGTCAGTGACATTGAAATAGCCCCTGCGGCACCGCAAACCTTTTATGTGGGTGCAGCTTCGGGCGGGGTATTTAAAACAACAGATGGCGGTGCCCAATGGGTGAGTATTTTTGACCAGACGGGATCACTCTCAATTGGGGATATAGCGCTTTCGGAGAATAATCCTGATTTGGTTTGGGTAGGTACTGGAGAAGTCAACGCAGGTGGGGGTTCGCTCGCCTATGATGGCGACGGAGTTTATGTTAGCAATGATGCCGGGGTTACATGGACAAACAAGGGCCTTGCTCAGGTGGGCAGTATCGGTAAAATCCTGATAGACCCCAATAATGACCAAGTGCTTTATGTAGGAGCCATGGGGCCTTTATTCAAAAACGATCCCAATAGAGGTGTTTATAAAACCGAAGATGGCGGGGCCACATGGACCCAGTCCTTATTTGTTAGTGACTCTACAGGCGTTGTGGATATGGCGATTCACCCAAGCAATGGTTCTATAGTTTACGCCGCTAGTTGGGAGCGCATACGACGACCACAATATCGATCTTATGGGGGAGAAACTTCTGGCCTGTATCGTACTACCGATGGCGGTGTCACATGGGAATTGTTAAGCAATGGATTGCCCCAATTAGGCAGTCAAAAGGGCCGTATCAGTATTGTTATTGCGCCGTCCAACCCATCTGTACTTTATGCGCGATATGCAGATGCGATAGGTAATATTCAAGGGGTATACCGCACGGATGATGGCGGTGATAATTGGGTGACCATGAATTCAGGTCCCTTAAATAACGTCGGTTTTCATTGGTGGTTTCGGGGTATCATTGTGGATCCGCAAGATGAAAACACGATATACAATGTCGATTTTCAAGTACAAAAATCCAGTGATGGAGGTAATACTTGGTTCAGTGTGTTTAATAATGTTCATGTGGATCAACACGCCTTGGCCTTTGATCCGACAGACCCGGACAAAGTGGTCCTTGGAAATGATGGCGGCGTTTATTTTAGCAATGATGGAGGAGCCAATTGGAGCAAAGACCAAACCTTGCCTATAACACAGCTTTATCGCTGTTATGTAGACGCCAATAATGTAGACCGTGTTTATCTTGGAGCTCAAGACAACAGTACCATGCGCACCACAACTGGGGGCCTAGATGACTACCAGGTCATTTATGGCGGTGATGGATTTCAGCCCTTGGTGGACCCTACTAATTCATCAGTTATTTATGCCCAATACCAGTACGGTAATATCGGGAAGTCGACCAATGACGGGGCTTCTTTTTTTTCAGCAACGGCAGGTATTTCTTCTGGCGATCGAAAAAACTGGGACACCCCTTTAATATTTGACCCTCAAGATGCTCAGGTGCTCTATACAGCCACTCAGCGTGTCTATAAATCCATCAATGCCGCCCAAAGTTGGACAGCCATCAGTCCTGATTTGACCAATGGTCCTGGTGGGGGTAATTTGAATTATGGTACGGTGGTCGCCATTGATGTGTCGCCATTTAATGCCCAGAAAGTTATTTCGGGCACCGATGATGGAAACGTCTGGCTGACCCAAGATGGGGGAGAAAATTGGCAGCTCTTGTCTGAAGACTTGCCCCAACGATGGGTCACCAAAGTATTGAATTCTAACGTCCATCCTGGGACATTATACGCGACTTTTTCAGGCTACCGCTATGGCACCAATCAAGGGCATGTTTATGTCAGTACGGACAATGGCCTCAATTGGACAGATTTGAGCACTGATTTGCCTGATGTACCTGTTAATGATATCGTTCAGGATAATACCGGACGATTGTTTATCGCTACAGATATTGGCGTGCTGGGATCAGGAAATGGTGGAGCGTCATGGGCGCCAATCGGAGAAAATCTTCCTCCAGTGGTGGTCAATGATATGCATTTTCATGAAGGGTCACAGCGCTTGTTTATTGCTACTTATGGGCGCTCGAGTTACAGTATGGACTTGAGTCAAGTCGTTTTGGATAACGGCTCAGAAGCGTTTACTAAGGCTTCAGTCTGGCCCAATCCGACCAAAGACGGCTTTTTTGTAGACCTTGGACCGACAATGGATCAGGCCACTTTGGTGGTTTATGCGCTCAGTGGGCGTGTGGTCAAAATTGTGCCAAATCATAACCTGCAACAACGCGTTTCTATACAAGATTTATCGGCAGGGCTTTATTTAGTTCAGATGGTCACCTCGGGGGGTCAATGGTCGGTTAAACTATTAGTGGAGTAAAAATGCTCGATACGCGGTCCACTTACCAGGAGACTCTAGATTGGTTGTACCAGCAATTGCCCATGTATCAGCGCGATGGGGCCAAGGCCTACAAAGCAGATTTAAAAAAGACCTGGGCGCTTGTCCATTATCTTGATCATCCACACGAGCAAATCAAAACCATACATGTCGCGGGAACTAATGGCAAAGGGTCAACAAGTCATATGTTGGCATCCATTTTACAAGAAGCGGGTTATCGCGTTGGGCTATATACCTCCCCACATTTAAAAGATTTTAGGGAACGTATTCGGATCAATGGCCAAAAAATCCCCAAAGAAGTTGTTGTTGATTTCGTGCGGGCGCACCAAAGTTTTTTTAGCGCACAGCATTTGTCATTTTTTGAAATGACCGTGGGCTTGGCCTTTCGGTATTTTGCTGACCAAAAGGTCGATATAGCGGTGATTGAAGTCGGCATGGGGGGTCGTTTGGATAGTACCAATGTCATTTCTCCAGAGTTAAGTGTCATCACAAACATTGGTTTGGATCATATGGCCTTTTTAGGGACCACCTTATCTGCCATCGCACAAGAAAAGGCAGGGATCATCAAGCCGGGTGTTGGTGTGGTTGTTGGGGAGGTCGTGCCCGAGACACGGCAGGTTTTTGATCAGACCGCACAACTCAATAACGCGCCGCTCATATATAGTGAAGCCCATTACCGTGCGCCCTACCCAATGGATCTTAAAGGCGCCTACCAAAAGGCAAATCAACAAACGGTTCGAACGGCTATTGCGCAACTGATCCACAAGAATTGGGTTGTTCATGAAGACCACATAAAGTTGGGTTTGCTTCATGTGGTGGCCAATACAAAGTTGCTTGGCCGGTGGCAGCAATTGGCAGAATCACCAAAAATTATTTGTGATACCGCGCATAATGTTCATGGGCTCACCCAGACCATGCGTCAAATCAAAGCGCAGCACTATAAATCTTTACATATGGTCATTGGATTTGTCAATGACAAAGACATTAAACAAGCACTGGCGCTCATGCCTTTTGATGCAACTTATTATTTTTGCGCGCCAAATTTACCTCGAGGGTTGGCCGCTGCAGAACTGGCCAAGATTGCAGGTCAAATGGGGCTAGTCGGCAAGGTCTATCCAAGTGTTGCCAACGCGCTAAACTCGGCCAAAGCATTGGCGTCACAACAAGATTTTATTTATGTCGGAGGGAGCACATTTGTTGTGGCTGAAGTTTTGTAGTTTTTTAAAGTTTTTTATTGGTGAGTTATAAAAACTAATTTATATTTGCACCCGCTTTGATGTTCAATTATTGCATTAAAGGGCGCTTAGCTCAGTTGGTTCAGAGCACCTCGTTTACACCGAGGGGGTCGGGGGTTCGAATCCCTCAGCGCCCACCACACAAACCTCACCTTTACGGTGGGGTTTTTTTATGCGCTAACGATTTTTTTTGACTGGTCTCTGAACAGCGGGGACAAGCAAATTGACAGACGTTTTTGGTCAAGTCTTGACAAAAGGTTTAAGAACTGGCGAAGGTCTTTTTTCTTCAGAGCAGAGCGCTTTTTTAAATTTTTGGAAATGTATTTTATTGAGGCGCCATTTACTATGGTTAGGTCTTGGTTGTCTTATAAAAAGAAATGCCCAACCAAATAAGTTACCGCATGCCCGCCGATCAATACACGATCCGATTGATCTTCGCAGATTAAGGTGCCACCGCGCTCTGAAATTTGACGTGCCGTCATTTTCTTTTTTGCGAGAACTTCAGACCAATAAGGGATCAAAGAACAATGTGATGAACCCGTGACGGGGTCTTCGAGTATGGTGGCTTGAGGGGTGAAAAATCGTGAGACAAAATCGCAATCAGATCCTTGAGCTGTCACACAGACCCCACCGTAGCCAAGGTTGATTTGATCAAAGCGTTCTCTGTTGATTTGGATAGCGGCGATGTCACTGGGATCGTCATAGACCAAGATATAGTCTCGAGCCTTCATTACGACCTTGGGTTTGAGACTTAGTGCCTCCCAAATATTTTCGGGGAGCTCAGATAATACTGGAGGGCGAGCGGGCAAATCGAGGTAATAGACCCCGCCACTTATGGCGACCGTTAAGGTGCCGCTGAGGGTCTCAAAGCGAATAGGGGTGCCTCTCTGGCTTAGTGTGGTATGGATTACATGGGAGGCTGCTAAAGTCGCGTGTCCACACAAGTCTATTTCTATGTCCGGGGTGAACCAGCGCAGATGAAAATGGTCATCCTTTGGCACGAAAAAGGCGGTTTCTGCGACTGCATTTTCTTTTGCAATATGGAGTAATTGCTCATCGGATAGCCATGATGTGAGGGGCACAACACAGGCAGGATTGCCCCCGAACGTTTCTTGCGTAAAGGCGTCGACTTGGTATATCTGGTGTTTCATAGTAAGGATGTGGTGTTAATTGAAATGCATA
>DGAU01000025.1:39972-43658 GCA_002384055.1 Flavobacteriaceae bacterium UBA4022 | reverse complement strand
TTGGCGTGAATCAAATATCCAAACGCAAAAACTGTCCTTGCTGTGATAGATGGCTTTGCATTCATCGTCGATGGCACAAAGTTCCTGTGGCAGTTCAGTTTTGATACAATACATTGTTTTACATTAAGTGAATTAAGATTTGTAAGGACCGATATTGGTATTAAAGATAAAAAATCGCCTGATATGATCGGGATAGATAATGGAGTTCTTGGCGGAATAAAACAGATAAAAATTGCGTATGTATGTTGAATTTATTTATTTTTGTCACCCTTAATAACGGGTCATTAACTCAGTTGGTTCAGAGTGTTACCTTGACAGGGTAGAAGTCACTGGTTCGAATCCAGTATGACCCACCAAAAATCTCGGGCATTTGTTCGGGATTTTTTTAGTCTATTTGTTCCATTTGTTTGCGTTTCCGATTAAAGAAACAGGGACTTGAGCTCATCTTTACTAAACAGGGACTTAACGCATTTATTTATTTCTTATGAAAAACAGTATTTCATTCATTCTTTTTTTGACTTTTTCGATAAGTCAGGCACAGTCTTTTCCAATTGATTTTGAAGATCCTTTGGACGGCAACACCATTGGCGCCGATAGTGGTATTTTTAATGTGATTCCGGACCCAGATAATCCAGCGCAAAATGTGGGTGAGTTTACCCCGTGTTGTCAAGATTTCAGCAATATGCAATTGACCTTAGGTCAAAATATTGACTTATCTGATGACAGTAATAACACCATCACCTTCCGTATCAAGCCTCAGTTTGGCACAGGAACCAATGGCCAAGCTCCAGCCCAACATTTATTGAAGTTTGAACAAGGAACCACAGGAGATGCCGCCTTTGCCTTTACTACCCAAGGAACAGACTGGCAGGTGATTACGGCAGATTTCGGTCCCGGATTAGGGAATTATAATAAATTAGTGCTGATTCCGGATGCCTTTCAGTCGACACTTAATGATACTTATCTTGTGGATGATTTTGCTGGAGCAACCAATTTTGTGCCACCAGTTGTTACGCTTCCTTTTGATTTTAGTGATCCTAACCAGATTTTTCAAGGCGCAGGATCAGTGGTAAGTATGCAAGTGGATCCAGACGACCCAACAAATGACGTCATGCAGATTATTGTAGGCTCTGGTGGGGTAGATAATGCGTATATCGACCTCAGTCAGTTGGTTAACTTATCTGACGAGGCCAATAACACTATTTCATTTAGAATGAAACCGGTCAATGGTACGGGTAGTAATGCCCATCAATTTAAAGTAGAAAATGGGACTTCTATTCCCAGTATCTTTTCTATTGATTTTTTTACAAACGGTACTACTGACTGGCAAAATATTTCGATTGATTTTCCGACAGGCCTCGGGAACTTTGGCCGACTAGTGATCATTCCAGATGTCAATAACAGTACGGTCGATACTTATCTTGTCGATGACATGATGGGTGGAACTAATTTTGTGCTTCCCGCGGACCCTGCGTCGCCGGCACCGAGTCCTAATGCCCCTAATGATGAGGTATTAAGTATTTACGGAGATACAGGAGGATTTACTAATATTTGGACGCCTGATTATTCTTTTGGGGCTTATGCAGCTGAATTGGACCTGGATCCAAGTGGTTCAGAGAATTTAGCTATTAAAATGGATTTCAATGAGCAGGGCTATGGTCAAGGGACTGATGATGTCACGGATATTTCGGCTTATAACTATTTGCATCTAGATTATTACACTGGCTATGCGACTCAGATGCGGATCATTTTGATCGAGAATGATGGTGGCAATGTGACCGAGTACTTTTACGAGTTGCCGACCAATGAAGCATTTATTTATGACTCATGGACCAGCGTGGATATTGATTTGTCGTTCTTCGAAAGCCAGGGTTTTAGTAAAGAAAACTTTTTTCAATATAAGATTGGTACAGAATCCAATTTGAACCCAGGAATTGTTTTTTATGACAATCTATACTTTTACCAAAATGTATTGGACGTGGTCGGTTTTACCTCGGTTGGTGCCCTTGTAGCGCCCAACCCAACCAACACAGTATGGCAAGTTCAGACCAGCGGACAGGATATTTTGACAATACACGTCTACGATGTCATGGGTAAAGTCGTGAAGACGCTTAACCCTCATGCTGCTGAGGTTATCATAGATAGCGCTGATTTGACTTCGGGACTTTATTTTGCACACATCAAAACTGGTCGAGGGATCCAAACCCATAAACTGCTCAAAAAATAACGGATTTATAATGGAACAAAAGGGGATGTCTGATCAGACATCCCCTTTTGTTTTTTCAACCCATAGCAGAAATAATTACAGTGCCCGCTCAAGCAGCCGTTCTAATGCCATCCCGCGCGATCCTTTAACTAATATAAAGGGTTCAGTAACTGGCGCTTTTATAAGAGTGGCTTCCAAATCCGCATAAGTGGCAAACACCTGAAAGCGATCATCGTGGTGATCGGTCCCGCTGAAAAGCGTGCCCACCAAATAAATGGTGTCGATGGATAATGTTTTGAGTTGTGTGACAATGGCCTGGTGTTCTTCAAAAGCGCTTGTCCCTAATTCAAACATATCTCCCAAAATCACGCACCTGTTTTGATTATTGTTTTGTTGTCCAAAGTGGGTCAATGCCGCCGACATACTAGTCGGATTAGCATTATAGGCATCCATAGTGATGGTGTAGGGACCTTTGAGCAGCATCTGTGAACGATTCATTTTGGGTTCATAACTGGCGACAGCCTCATAGATTAATCCATCAGGAACCCCAAAGTATCGCCCTAGGGCAATAGCGGCCAAGATGTTAGTCGCATTATAGTAACCAATGAGTTGTGTGCTCAATGTATCCCCCTCTAGTGATAAGGTCAATTTATGATCTGAGGACGCGGTATGGATTATTTCTGCCGTGGGTAAAAACACACAATCCATACCATGAGTCAATTCGATATGTTTTGAATTTTGGGGGTCAACGAACATAACCCCTTTGGCTTTTCTCAGGTGCTGAATCATTTCAGACTTGCCTTTGATCACACCTTCAATACTGCCAAATCCTTCTAAATGCGCTTTGCCGAAATTGGTGATGTAGCCATAATTGGGTAGGGCAAGTTGGCACAGGAATTCTATTTCTTTTTGATGATTTGCGCCCATTTCCACAACACCGATTTGTGTTTCTTTTGTCATGCGTAAGAGGGTCAATGGGACGCCGATATGGTTGTTAAAATTACCCGAAGTAGCCACGCAATTAAATTGCTGCCCTAGAACGGCATGGATCAATTCTTTTGTTGTGGTCTTACCGTTGCTCCCGGTGAGGGCGACAATAGGAATATCTAGTACGGTTCTGTGGTGTGTGGCGAGTTCTTGGAGTGCGGTCAAGCCGTCGGCAACAAAAATAAGGGCATCGGAGCTGTCTGCTAAAGAGCGATCATCAATAAGAGCGTATTTTGCGCCAAGTTCAATGGCTCTGTGGGCGAATGTATTGCCGTCAAAAGACACTCCTTTTAAGGCAATATAAAGGCAATCCTTGTGAATTTTACGGGTGTCAGTGCAGACGCCCGTTGTCTCCAAAAACAAGCGATAAAGCGACGGTATATCTAGGCGTTTTGTCATGAGTTTAAAGATAAAAAAAACCCTTTAATTTGCGGTTAAAGGGTTTTTAATCATCTAAAGATAAGATTAATTGTTTCTTGGACGCTTTCCTTTT
>DGAU01000025.1:3628-39889 GCA_002384055.1 Flavobacteriaceae bacterium UBA4022 | reverse complement strand
TTTCCTTTTTTAGACTTGCTTCCTAAACGGGACATAGCACATCTAAACCCAATAAAGTCGGTTGCCATATCCTGAGGGAAGTAGCGACGTTGCGCTGGATCCAACCAGTAGTCGCGATCACGCCATGAACCACCTTTATAAACCCGCACTTCGTTATTGATCATTGACGTGCGTTTTGAGGACTTGTCATATTCACGGAGAAGGTTTCCAGAATCATCTGTACTCACCTTGTGTTGCGGCGAATTGTACATGCGCTTTCCTTCTTCAACTTTGTTGTCATCTTCGCCACCAAAGGATTGGTAGTTACGTGTGGATCTTTTATCTCCATCACGAAAGTCTCTGTTGTCGCTTTCTGAGAAGTTGGTTCTGAGGTAAGTTTCATTTTCGTCTACCGGTACTTTATAAATTTCACCAGGAAGATCCGTCGCCATTATTTTACCATTACTCAGGGTGTCATACAGAATTGAATCTACAGTCACCACCATCACTTTTCCGTCGGCGTCAATAGCATTCTTGGTGTAAACATTCCCACGATAGTAGTTAAAGTCATTGAATTCATCATCGACAATAGGGCGATAGACATCAGCGACCCATTCCGCTACGTTTCCTGCCATGTCAAATAGGCCAAAATCGTTCGCTTCGTAATTGCCAACCTCTGCAGTAATATCTGCGCCATCATCACTCCAGCCAGCAATACCACCATAATCACCATCCCCTTGTTTGAAGTTGGCGAGCTGATCACCACGGCTTCGTCGTTCTGATGAACGGGTGTATTGACCTTCCCATGGGTATTTTTTCTTTCCGCGGTATACATTGTAATCACGAATACCCACCAGACCTAAGGCTGCATATTCCCATTCTGCCTCAGTTGGCAGTCTATAGTCGGGAAGTAAAAGCCCGTCTTTTCTTTGGATGTATAGATTGGTGCTGTCTTCGCTGCGGCGTTCTAAGTTCTCTGAGTATTTTCCGCCTCGAGTAATGGAATCATTACCACCATAAGTTTGGGTAGGCGCATTCAAGTAAGTTTCGGTACTGAATCCTGTTGCCGGCTCGGTTTGGTAACGGGCATTACGAGCGGTTACACCGTTTTGCTCTAAAATCAGTTCATTGACGCGGTCGGTTCTCCAGTTGGCAAATTCTACCGCCTGCATCCAACTCACCCCGACCACAGGGTAATTGGCATAGGCCGGGTGACGCAAATAGTTGTTGGTCATGACCTCGTTGTAGCCTAATCTATTACGCCATACCAATGTATCGGGCAGCGCACCGGAATATATGTTTCTGAAGTTCTCCTCTGTTGGTGGGAAAACTTGCTTGATCCAATCTAAGTATTCGGCATACATCAAGTTGGTGACCTCCGTCTCGTCCATGTAAAAAGACTGAACGTGCTGCTGAATTGGATTGTTGTTCCAATCATGCATTGGGTCATCCTGTACCCGTCCCATGGTAAAAGTTCCTCCTTCGACAAAAACCAGACCTGGTCCCGTTTCTTGTTCTTGGGTTTTTGGGTCGTACTGGAATCCGCCTTCTTTGGCATTCAATGCCCAGCCAGTGGCTCGGGAGCTGCTAGAGTAGTCTCGAGACTTGCTACAGCCAACAAAAAGCGCGGCAGTAAAGAGTAAGACAATCAGCTCTAATACTAGGTTTTTCTTCAAATTCATAGTTTCAAAAAGTGAAAATATTGGGTTTGCAATATACTAATTAAGACGTAAAGCACAATAATATTTTTCTAAATTGAATGTGCTGTTTTTTGCAGTAATTACGCACCAATAACGTGGATTTTAATCATTTATTATGACGGGATTGGTTTTTTCAAAAAACTAAACGAAATTTATTTATACTAACTGTATCTTTGGCCCGTTATGCCTATGATGAAAGAAAAAATTTTAATATTCGGACTGCTTATATGGAGTATCGGCCTCTGGGGTCAGTCCAAAACGATTAAAATTTATTGGGAAGACTTGTCTCAGGTCTCTTCTACCAAAAAACAAAAGACTTCAGAAAAAGAACTTGCTTTGTCGCGATTCAATATGAGCTGGATTGGCGACAGCCCTACTTTTGATGCGCGATGGTCAGACATAAATTTTGCCGTGAGTCGCTCGGCAGTTTTGTCACAATTTCAGTGGGCGCCGGCATCCACGCAAGAACAAAAAAGACTTCGAGGGACCGTTCTGCCCCAAGAAATTGAGCTGATCGTGGGCAGCTCTATGGCCCGAAACCAAATTTACACGACCGTATCCTTTAACCCTTTTGTGCGCCGCGATGGCCGCCTACAAAAATTGGTTTCTGCCGAGCTGAATTATCGTCATGACTCCTCTTTGAATAACTATGGCAGTCGCTCGCTGGTCAACTCAGTATTAGATCAGGGCCAGTGGTTCCGTTTTGAAATCGACCAAACAGGGGTTTACAAAATCGATCGGGCCTTCTTGAACAGCCTAGGGATGGATCTGGGACAACTTGATATCACCCGCCTAAAAATTTATGGGCACGGAGGTAAGCCATTGCCGCTAGCCAATAGCGAGAATTTTATGTTTGATTTGCCAGAAACGCCAATTCAGTTGGTGGGCATGGAAGATGGTACCTTTGATACAGGCGATTATGTTCTTTTTTATGGTCAAGGTACGATGGGGTACGATGCAGAAAATGACAGCCATTTTAATCCCTATGCAGAGACGGCATATTATTATATCACCGCAGATGGATTCCCGGGACAACGTGTTGAAGGGATGCAGCAGCCAGGCGGCACTCCAGATTTGGTTTTTAATTCTTTTCAGGAAATTAAATTCCACGAAGAGGACACCTATTCACCAGCCAAGGTTGGTCGGCAGTGGTTTGGCAATCGATTTGACATCCAAAATGATCAGCAGTATGTTTTTAGCTTCGAGAATCGATTGACCAGTGAGCCAGTTGAGGTAAGGGTGCGGGCAGCCGCGGCTTCAGATGTGCCAACAAGCATGCAAGTTTCGGTCAATAATGTAGCTATAGACCCCTTGAATTTTAATGCGGTCAACGATCCAACCCTGCTGAGTGTGGACTCTTTTAGAGAAGATTTTACGCTTTCTGGCCCATCGATTACTGTGGATATCAACTATAATAATTCAGGAAATCCCTCCAGTATAGGCTACCTCGATTATGTTCGTGTAGAGGCCACTCGTTCACTTACCGCGGGGGGTGGACAGCTTTTGTTTCGCAATAATGATGCGCCGACAAACTCAGGGATTGTCCGATATGATATTACTAATGCAGCTTCCGTGACCCAAGTTTGGGATGTGACGGATCCTTTTGCCATCAAACGCATAGCAAATGATGAGGCGCTTGGGACATTTTCGTTCAAAGCGGAGCTTGGTTTGGCCAGTCGGTATGTGGCTTTAGATGGTTCAGATTTTCTTACACCGTCGCGCGGCAGTGATCCCATCGTCGCGAATCAGAACCTCAAAGGAGATTTGTTTGTGGGTGCCAACGGTCAATTTGAAGACATCGATTATTTAATTGTAACCCCTTCAGTCTTGTGGTCTGCGGCCAATCGCTTGGCCAATCATCATCGTGAGCAAAATGGCTTGCGGGTCAGGGTTGTTACCTTACAAGAAATCTATACCGAGTTCAGTTCTGGTAAACAGGATGTTTCGGCTATCCGCAATTTGGTGCGCTACATTTATGAAAATGCTTCTGGTTTTGACCAGCGGATTAAATACCTCTGTCTTTTTGGAGACACTTCAGTCGATTACAAGGATCGATTATCCGGCAACAACAATATGGTGCCGTCATACCATACGCTCTCGAGTGTGGACACCTTCAATTCTTTCATGTCTGATGATTTTTATGGCATGATGGATTTAAACGAGGGTGCCATGTCGTCGTCTCATAGTTTGGATATTGCTGTCGGACGTATTTTGGCCGACACCCCTTCCTTGGCTAAGACCGTGGTGGATAAGATCTTGTCTTATTCTAACCAGGAGTCCTTTGGCCAATGGCGCAATAATTTTGTGATCATTTCTGATGACGTAGATGTCGGATGGGAATACCGGGCATTAGAAGTTACTTTGGATTCCATTGCAGATCGTGTAAGTGCCGAACGCCCCTCTGTCAATGTCAAAAAAATCCATATCGATGCCTTTCAACAGCAAACCTCCGCCGGGGGTAATCGATATCCCCAGGCCAAAGAGGCGATAGAAAACGCCATAGAACTCGGCGCGCTTATTGTTAATTATTTTGGACATGGGGGTGAAGATGGATTGGCCAAAGAATTTATTTATACCAAAGAAACCGCGCAAGACTTGCGCAATGATGACCGCTATCCCTGCTTTGTAACTGTCACCTGTGAATTTTCAAAGTTTGATAATCCGCTACGTGTGACTGCTGGAGAACTGACGTTTTGGAATGCTCAGGGCGGTGCTGCATCGCTCATTACCACAACGCGCTCGGTCAGTGTGACCCTTGGGGTCGATTTCAATACGCTGTTGTCCGAATATCTTTTTGGCTTTGGTTTGGATCAGCCCCCAGCCCCTTCAGAAGCCCTTAGGCTGACCAAAAACTTGATCGGATCCAACAACAAGAGGGTCATTTTTTATATTGGAGACCCGGCCATGCATCTGGCTTTTCCTAAAAAACAAATCAGACTAACGGCTATTAATGATGCGCCTCTTGGCGTCGCCTCAGACACCTTAAAAGCACTTAGCCGCGTAAAGCTCAGCGGTGTTGTACTTGACCCCTCCGGCAACGCCATGCCCGATTACAGTGGTTTACTCCAAGTCAAAATCTTTGATAAAGATCTGCAGCGGGCGACCTTGGCTAATGACGGTATTAGAGACAATGGGACGGATTACGATAATGACGGGAGTACCACGAATCTTTTGATCATGAATTTTAAGACCTTGGGCGAGGTGCTGTTCAACGGGCAGGCCACGGTGACCAGCGGGCGTTTCGATTTCGAATTTATTGTGCCTCGTGACATCCAGGTGCCTGTGGGCGAAGGTAAAGTGAGTTTTTATGCCCAGCGCAATGCACAATTTGAAGACCAAACGGGTTACAACCTCAATGTCTTGGTTGGGGGCATCAATGAAAATGCGCCACAGGATTTGCAAGGTCCTGAAATTGAATTATTCATGAATGATGACAGTTTTATTTCGGGTGGAACAACCAATGACAATCCTATTTTAATTGTCAAATTGGTTGATATGAGTGGTCTCAATACCACTGGTGGTATTGGGCATGATTTGGTCGCCATCCTTGATGGAGATACTGCTAATCCATTTGTTTTGAATGATTATTACCAAGCCGGTGTTGATGATTTTACAAAAGGCACGGCTCAGTTCAAGCTAAGAGATCTCGAAAATGGACCACATAGTTTACAGGTCAAAGCCTGGGATACTTATAATAATTCCTCTGTGTCGACCATTGATTTTGTCGTCGCAGGCGGCGATCAATTGGCAATATCTCGCGTGCTCAATTACCCTAATCCATTTGTCAATTACACAGAATTTTGGTTCAACCACAACCGGCCTTTTGAACCCCTGGATGTCCAAGTTCAGGTATTTACGGTATCGGGTAAGGTTGTTTGGAGTCATGAGCAAACTGTTGTTACTCAGGGTTATCTTTCACGAGACATTATCTGGGATGGACGGGATGATTTTGGCGACCCAATTGGCAAGGGGGTCTATGTGTATAAGCTGTCTGTAAGGTCCGCTTTATCAGGTAAAACGGCCGAGAAATATGAAAAACTGGTAATCCTATAAATAATTAAAAAGTATATTTGTCAAAAACTAAACCTCATGAAAAAGATTTTTACTGTTCTTTTTTTGTTGCTGACCACGGTAACAACTTTCGCTCAGGAGGACATTGCTCCACAACCTATTACCACAGGTGTTCCCTTTTTGTTGATTGCTGCTGATGCACGTGCAGGCGGTATGGGTGATATGGGTGTGGCCACTTCTGCTGATGCCTTTTCGCAACAATGGAATCCTTCTAAATATGCCTTTTCTACAAGCGAGCAAGGGTTTGGTGTGACTTATACTCCTTACCTAAGTAGCTTGGTCAACGACATCTTTTTGGGTAATTTGACTTATTACAACCGCATGAATGAGCGCAGTGCTGTAGCGGTAAGTTTTCGTTATTTCAGTCTGGGTGATATTGAGTTGAGAGATACCTTCGATCAAGAACCACTGATCCAGAGTCCGAACGAATTCACCTTTGATGTTTCTTATGCGTTGCGTTTAAGTGATCGCTTTTCGATGGCCGTTACAGGCCGTTACTTGCGATCGGATTTAAAGATTCAAGCCTCGACCGAAGATGCGTCTGCAGCGAGTTCATTTGCGGTAGATGTTTCAGGTTATTACCAAAGCGAAGAAGTCGCTATGAATGATTTTAACGGCCGCTGGCGTGCGGGTTTCAACGTGTCAAACGTGGGCCCAAAAATAAAATATGACGACGTAGGACAAGAGAACTTCTTGCCAACTAAGTTAGGTGTCGGTGGTGGTTTTGATTTCATTCTAGATCAGTACAACACCGTGGGGGCCAACATTGAATTTAATAAACTCTTAGTGCCAACACCTCAGGATTTTAATGGGGATGGCGTGTTGGATGCCGAAGATGCCGACGCGTATAACAATATTGGTTTTGTTTCTGGTATGTTCTCGTCATTTGGCGATGCGCCAGGGGGATTTAGTGAAGAGTTGAGCGAGTTTACTTGGGCCTTGGGTGTCGAGTATTGGTACCAAGATGTCTTTGCATTGCGCACCGGTTACTTCAACGAAAGTGTAGATAAGGGTTCGCGTAAGTTCCTTTCCTTAGGGGCCGGATTCAAATACACCTCAATTGATATTGATTTGTCTTATTTGTTCTCGACATCTAATGTGCGTAGTCCTTTAGAAGGGACATTGCGTTTCGGTTTGACCTTTAACCTAGGCAATAGTTATACAGAATATTAGCATAAATCAGGATGATGTATCCCATGAAAAATGACCTCCTTTAGAGGTCATTTTTTTTTACCGTCTCCCGACATAGGTCCAATCTTCAAGAAAAGAGAAAATCCCTAAGCTTTTCGCGCATATTTTTGGTCTTAAGTGGTTTTATAGAAACTTAGAATAACGTATTTTTGCGATTCATTTGTTGGACGTAAAGACAAATCTCTTTTATAGGATGAAAAAAATAACCAAACAAACGTACCTCGATTGGTATGAGAACATGATGTTTTGGCGCAAGTTCGAAGATAAACTCGCACAAGTATACATCAACCAGAAGGTGCGCGGATTCTTGCATTTATACAATGGTCAAGAAGCTGTTTTGGCAGGAGCATTACACGCGATGGACTTGACTAAGGACAAAATGATTACGGCTTATCGTTGTCACGTTCAGCCCATTGGTATGGGTGTTGATCCTAAGCGTGTCATGGCAGAGCTTTACGGTAAAGCCACGGGAACCTCTCAAGGTTTGGGTGGCTCTATGCATATCTTTTCGAAAGAACATCGTTTTTATGGTGGACATGGTATCGTTGGGGGACAAATTCCTCTGGGTGCTGGTTTAGCCTTTGGCGATAAATATCACAATACAGGTGGCGTTACCTTGACCTTTATGGGGGACGGAGCAACGCGCCAGGGTGCTTTGCACGAAACGTTTAACCTAGCGATGTTGTGGAAACTTCCAGTGGTTTTTTGTGTTGAAAACAACGGCTATGCCATGGGAACTTCGGTGGAACGAACCGCGAACCATTCAGAAATTTGGAAATTAGGCTTGGGTTATGATATGCCTTGCCGTCCTGTCGATGGGATGAAGCCCGAAATGGTCGCCAAAGAATTGGACGAAGCTATTGCCCGTGCAAGAAAAGGAGAAGGGCCAACCTTCTTGGAGATTCGGACCTATCGTTACCGCGGTCACTCCATGAGTGATGCCCAACATTATCGCACCAAAGATGAGGTTGCAAATATGCAAGAACAAGATCCGATTTTACATGTCTTGAATCACATCTATGACAACAAATGGGCGAGCGAGAAACAAATTTCAGAAATCGACCAAAGGGTAAAAGATAAAGTGGCGGAGTGTGAACAGTTCGCAGAATCATCCCCTTATCCCGAAAAAAGTGTGATGTACGATACCGTATATCAACAAGAGGATTATCCATTTTTACCCCACAAATTATAAGTTATGGCTGAAATCATCACAATGCCCCGTCTTAGCGATACCATGGAAGAAGGTACGGTGGCCAACTGGTTGAAAAAAGTAGGGGACGCTGTTAAAGAAGGCGACATCCTTGCTGAGATCGAAACCGATAAAGCCACAATGGAATTCGAATCGTTTTACGAAGGAACACTTTTGCATATTGGTTTGGCCGAAGGCGAAACCGCCTATGTGGATGCTCTTTTGGCCATAATAGGTGATGCTGGTGAAGATATTTCTGGCATGATTGGTTCGGTAGCCCCTGCAACGGTCCAGACCTCAAATACTCCGGCTGCAGTGACTCAAGATAATATCCCTGACAACCCAGGGAGCACCACAATTAATGCAGGCACAGCTTTGCCCGCAGGAGTTCAAGTCATTACCATGCCACGACTCAGCGACACTATGGAAGAAGGTACGGTCGCGTCATGGCTTAAAAAAGAAGGCGATACGGTTGCCGAAGGTGATATTTTGGCCGAAATCGAAACGGACAAAGCCACAATGGAATTCGAGTCCTTCTATACGGGGACCTTGTTAAAAATTGGAATTCCAGAAGGAGGTACGGCACTAGTCGATGCATTATTGGCGGTCATTGGGCCGAAGGGAACAGACGTTTCTGGAATTACCGGTAATACGGCTGCAGCAGCACCTGTGGCAGAAGTTAGCCAAGCGCCTGAGAAGGTTGCGCCCGCGGCGACGGAAACGGTCGCTTCTGTTGTTTCTGTGCCTGTTGCAACACCAACTGTTGCCGATGGTGTCCGCCGATTTATCTCCCCTTTGGCCAAAAAATTAGCTCAAGAAAAGGGTATTGATGTTGCGCACATAGTGGGTAGCGGCGAGCACGGACGGGTCATCAAACGAGATGTTGAAAACTATCAGCCGAGCACTGCTGGAGCGGCACATTATGTGCCCGTTGGTATTGAGTCTTTCGAAAGTATTCCAAATTCTCAGATGCGCAAGACCATCGCGAAGCGATTGGGTGAATCAAAATTTACAGCACCACATTATTACCTTACCGTGGAGATGGATATGGACCATGCCATGGCCGCACGAACTGCCATTAATAGCACAGAAGGGGTTAAGGTCTCATTCAATGATATGGTGGTAAAAGCTTGTGCTATGGCACTACGCAAACACCCGCAGGTCAATAGTCAGTGGGAAAACCAAGCTACTAAAATAGCCAAGCACATCCATATGGGTGTTGCTGTTGCTGTTGCTGATGGTTTAGTGGTTCCAGTTGTAAAGTTTGCCGACCAACTAAGCTTCTCACAAATAGGAGTGGCGGTCAAAGAAATGGCAAGTAAAGCAAGGTCCAAAAAACTGACTTCAGATGAGATGCAAGGCAGCACATTTACGGTATCGAATCTAGGGATGTTCGGCATTAAAGAATTTACATCGATCATCAATCAGCCGAATTCGGCGATTTTGTCCGTTGGTGCCATTATCCAAAAGCCAGTGGTAAAAGATGGCGCTATTGTTGTCGGACATACCATGACGGTAACATTGGCCTGCGATCACCGCACAGTCGATGGCGCTACGGGGGCCAAGTTTTTACAAACATTACGCAATTATATCGAGCAGCCAGTGACGATGTTCGTCTGATCAGGCTGTCTTCATTCAATTTGAAACCCGTTGTCTTTTTTTTAGGATAGCGGGTTTTGTTTATCTTTGGGCTATGATAAAACATGTGGTCATTACCGGGACAAGCCGTGGAATCGGATTTGAGTTAGCCCAATTATTTGCTGCTTCTGGTCATCAGGTGTTGGCGTTGTCGCGTCAAACAGAGTCCATCAACAAATTGCAACTTCAAAATTGTCATGCACTAGATTGCGACATAACACAGTCCAGCGATTTGGAGCGGGCTGTTACTTATATCGGAGCACATTGGCCCCAGGTCGATATCTTGATCAATAATGCCGGACATCTGATCAATAAGCCTTTTGCTGAGTTGACTATGGAGGACATGCAGCGGATGTATGCGGTCAACACTTTTGCTCCTATGGCATTAATTAAGGCCTTGATACCCATGATGTCCTCTGATGCTCATGTAGTTTCATTAAGCAGTATGGGCGGTGTTCAAGGCAGCGCGAAATTTGCTGGGCTCACGGGATACAGCAGCAGTAAAGGAGCACTAAATATCCTGAACGAAGTCTTGGCAGAAGAATATAAAGAACACGGGCCAAGGTTTAATGTTTTGGCCTTAGGTGCTGTCCAAACCGAAATGCTTGAAGCGGCTTTTCCAGGCTATAAAGCGCCACACTCTGCACGTCAAATGGCCCAATATATTTTGAAATTTGCCCTCGAAGACGGCCGTTTTTATAATGGCAAAGTCCTCCCTATATCACAATCTACGCCCTAAGTATGTCTGTGGATTCAATAGGAGTTTTTTTGCCGGATTTGGCAATTCAGCCTGTTTTAGCAATGGTACAGCAACATGATGTGGTGGTCAAGGTCGTGCCTCAGCGTGTGACGCGTCATGGCGATTACCGGCAACTTCCATCGGGGAGTCACCAAATTACCATCAATGCTAATTTGAATCCTTATCGTTTTCTTTTGACCTTAATCCATGAATTGGCCCACTTGGAAGCTTTTAAAAATTACGGATTACGGATTAAACCTCACGGAAAAGAATGGAAGTTAGTCTTTCGGCAGTTATTCTTGCCTTTTTTGCGGCCCGAAATATTTCCGCAAGAGGTGTTGCCTTATTTGGCTCATTACTTCAAGAACCCGAAAGCGAGCAGTGATAGTGACGCCGATTTGTCCTTGGCTCTAAAATCATATGATCCTGAGAATGAAAAAAACTATATCTTTGAGTTGCCTGTAGGGACTCAATTCAAAATCCATAACGGGCGTGTTTTTACCAAGGGAAATAAACGGGTTAAGCGTTTTGAGTGTACCGAAAACAGTACCGGAAGAACCTATTTATTTTCGCCAAATGCTGAGGTCGAAACATATATCCCAGACCACTAAAATACGCAGACAACTTTTGCCGCTTAATGAATTCAAGCTAATAACAGAATATGGAATCACCTAACAATTCTAGTTCAGACACCACGACAAATTCTTCTGAAATCAGTTCAGCGGCCATAGGTCTTTGGTCTAAAGTGAAAGTGTTTATTATTGAATTACTCGATTTTCGAGGCGACACGGACCGAGAGAGTACCATTGAAGCGATCATCAAAGATATTCCCTTCAAAGGAGCTACAGCTTGGATTCTGATATGTTCGATATTCGTGGCTTCCATTGGCCTCAATGCCAATTCAACAGCAGTGGTCATCGGAGCGATGTTAATTTCTCCCCTCATGGGACCAATTTTAGGGATTGGCTTATCTATAGCCATCAATGATATTGACACGCTAAAAAAATCACTCATCAACTTTGGCGTGATGATTCTATTGAGTGTCTTAACGGCTTTTTTGTTTTTTTGGTTGTTTCCACTTCGTGAAGAATCATCCGAATTATTGGCCAGAACCAAGCCGGATATCCGGGATGTTTTGATTGCCTTTTTTGGTGGGTTGGCCTTGATCATCGCCCGAACTAAAAAGGGAACTGTGGCGAGCGTAATTTATGGTGTAGCTATTGCCACCGCGTTGATGCCCCCTTTGTGTACCGTTGGTTTTGGTTTGTCGCAAGCCGTTTTGGGCAATCCAAACGGAATGGCATTTGCCGCAGGGGCATTCTATCTGTTTGTGATCAACACTATATTTATTGCTTTGGCGACGTTTATTGTTTTGAAAGTCTTGCGTTTTCCAATGCTCAATTATGCCAATTCGGCGCGCCGCCGCAAAATAGCGCGCTTTGCTTCGTTTTTGGCGTTACTGGTCATGATACCTGCAGGGTTTACCTTCTATAGTGTTTTAAAGGAAAGCAGCTTTAATATTGATGCGCGTCAGTTCATAGAAAAGGAGCTCAATGGTTTACCCAATGCCTCTTATATCAAGAAATACGCGACGGCCAAATACTTGCCTGAAACAGGGTCTGTGATCGAGATCACTTCCTTTGGTGGACAACAAATAGACCCCGTTACCTTCGAACTTCTCAGATCGCGCTTGACCAACTATAAGGCCTTGAATGGCACTGAGCTGATGCTGAATCAAAACATTGAAGAAAATGATGTTGAAAATGAAATGCGCTACTTGGCAGAGTTGCGCTCAAGGGACTCTTTGGAGATTTATAATAAGGAGCAAAAGATTGCCATTTTGGAACGTGAATTGGCAAGGCTCATAAAGCTAGAGGCGAAAAAAGTGCCGTTTGAAGCACTCTGTGAAGAGGCCAAAATCCATTACCGTAATCTAAAGGAATTGCGGTATGCCAGCACTTTGATTTCGAATTTCGATCGAATTGATACGATGGTTGTTTTTGAGACGCAGTGGTTACCCCAGAGCACCAAAAAACAAATTGCCAGCGATGAGCAACAATTGTATGAGTGGCTGAAATACAAGTTGGCAATTGACACGCTAGTGGTGCGTTAGCTTAGCGTTTTTTTATTTTTGGCGTTGAATATCACGGATCTTTTTGAAGAGATTCGAAGAGTAAACAAAATCCAAAACTTCTTGTTTTTCGGCATTGAAAATGGTCGTAGAATCTCCTTCCCAGGCGACACAGCCATGTTCTAAAAACACAATATTTTGGCCAATCTCCATCACACTATTCATATCGTGTGTATTGATGATTGTCGTCATATTGTATTCCTGAGTAATCTCCATAATAAGATTGTCTATAACCATAGCGGTCTTAGGGTCAAGGCCTGAATTGGGTTCGTCACAGAATAAATAACGCGGGTTATTGACAATGGCCCGGGCGATAGCGACGCGTTTTTGCATCCCTCCAGAGATTTCTGATGGAAATTTTTTATTGGCCTCATTGAGATTGACCCGCGACAAAACCTCATTGACCTGATGCAACATTTCCTGATGACTCATGTCAGTAAACATGCGCAAGGGAAACATGACGTTCTCTTCGACGGTCATGGAGTCAAAAAGAGCGCCGCCCTGGAAAACCATACCTATCTTTTGACGCAATTGCTTGCGGGCATTATTGTCCATGTCGCTCAGCAACCGGTCGGCGTAATATATTTGTCCACCATCTGGACTATAAAGGCCCAGAAGACACTTGAGAAAGACGGTCTTTCCGCTGCCGCTGCCGCCAATGATTAAATTGGTTTTTCCTTGTTGAAAGTCGGTAGAGATGTCTTTTAAAATGGACGTTTCACCAAATTGTTTGTGAAGGTGTTTGACTCTAATCATTAGCTTAAAAGTAAAATGGTAATGACATAATTAGCCAAGATGATGATCACACTGGTCCATACAAAAGCAGTGGTACTTGCTTTGCCCACTTCTAGCGCCCCACCGGTCATATAATACCCTTTGAAGGAGGGTACTGTGGCCAGAATAAAAGCAAAGACAAAAGATTTGATAAAGGCATAAACCAGGTGAAAAGGAATGAACTTGGATTGAATTCCTTCAATAAATGCAGCCGAAGAACTAAAACCGCCATATACCGTGGCGACCCATCCTCCAAAAATTCCTAAAAACATGGCGATACCGATCACAAAAGGATAAAAAAGCAAGGCGATGATTTTTGGAAAAACCAAATAATTAAGTGAATTGATCCCCATGACCTCAAGGGCGTCTATTTGCTCGGTTACCCGCATGGAACCAATACTCGATGTGATAAAAGACCCTATTTTACCTGCCATAACAATGGAAATAAAAGTTGGTGCAAATTCTAGTATCACAGATTGTCTGGTAGCAAATCCAACCAAAAGATCGGGGATAAGCGGGCTGTCGATGTTTAAGGCTGTCTGTATGGAGACGACACCACCGACAAAAAATGATATGAAAACAACGATACCCAAACTGTTTAGGATGAGCTCCTCAACTTCTTTAAAGATCAATTCGCGAAGGACACTGCCCTTGGTGGGTCGTCTGAAAACCTGACCCAGCATCAAAAAATATGCGCCAATCTCTCTGAAATGCTTCATAAGGCTAAAGTAAGAAATTTAGCCTACTTATAAGGGGCATTACTGGCATCTAACAAGAGAATCATTTTGTGATATAACGCTGTGTTTTCATAAACGCCACTAAATTGTTCGGCTCCAGGGCCATAGGCGAATACAGGAATCCAGTCACCAGTGTGATTTCCTGTGCTAAATTTAGGTTCAATGACGTCGTAATCGCCATCTTTGGCAGTCAATGCTAGGCCACCAGTGGCATGGTCGCCTGTTACAATAATTAATGTTTCTTGATCTGCGATGGCATAATCCAGAAGTCTTCCTATGGTATTATCTAAATCAATGAGTTCAGAGATCATATAATCAAAAGAATTGTCGTGACCGCCCCAGTCGACCTGTGATCCTTCTACCATAAGAAAAAACCCTTGGTCGGATTGTTGCAAAAGAGCCAGACCTTTATCGGCAGCATCTATGAGAAAGTTACCACGGCCTTCGGACATTGCGGGTAGGTCTTTATTGCCTATGAGATAGCCTAGTCTTGTGGCCTCAGGATATGGATTTAGGGCTATAGTGTCGATGGTGAAGCCGGCCGCCTTTAAGCTGTCTGTAAGGTTGTTTTGGTCACTGCGCTGCGTGAAATACTGCAAGCCTGAGCCGGCAAAGTAGGTGAGCGATGAGGTGGTCAAGTCCTGAGCGATCATCTCGTAATTGTAGCGGTCTATGTTATGGGCATAAAAGCAGGCAGGGGTGGCGTGCGTGATGCTTGAGGTAGAAATAACTCCTGTCGCCATTTCACGCCCGCTGGCAAATTCAACAATATTAGCAATAGGTTCGCCATCGGCATCTACACCTATGGCTTTGTTGTAGGTTTTCTGGCCACTAGCGATGGCCGTTGCCGCGGCGCCACTATCGGTAATTTTGGAGGTAGAGGAGACTTTGCTTAGTCCAATAACTGGAAATCGTTCGTAATTAATAACCCCTTCTTTGTAAAATTCTAAAGACGATATTTGATTAATGCCCGTGCCATCACCAATCACCAAAATAATGTTTTTGGGGCGCTGTGTCTCCAAATTTTCCGTTAAGGGTTTTGGATCGATTTGGTCTAATGGGCTTTTTTGGTTACAAGAGATTACCACCGTATAAAGCGCCAAAGAAAGCAAGAATTTCATGGGAAATTATTTTTTACAAAAGTACGCTATAGACATGGTTCCAATCACCAAGCAACAGACTTATTTAGCCCTAAAAAGACCACGCCATAAATGACGGCGGATAAATTTGCCTTGTTGGGCCGAGACTAATGGCTGTCCTTGATGTGTCTCATAATGTTTGAGTCCTAAAAACAGGATGGAACAGCGCTTGTAAAACCACGCGAGTTTTGCCAAAGAGAGGAATGTCAGGATCATGCCATAACGCATATAAGCATAAGCTTCTCCTTGCTGGGCCTGACCATTATTACGGTAAAGGGCGCCTGTTGGTTTTAGGTGTTGAACGATCAGCTCTGGATAGGTTTGTGTCTCCCAGCCGTGATACATGGCCAACCATTGATCCATCGAGTCCCAACCAATAAAAGGCTTGAGTCCGTCTATGGCATCAAAACAGGCTTTCCGGTATAGTTTGACGGGCCCTCTTATTTTGCTTGGTTTGGCGAGGCCTTCGTAGCGCCATTGGTTGTTTTTTTGAATATACAAAAGCCCGCTAGCCATGCCTAATGTGGGTTTTTCGCTAAAATGGTTGATTAAGGTCGAAAAATAAGTTTCGGGTAAAACAATGTCCGCATCAAACTTACCGATCAGATCGGGCGTCCCTTTGACCCCTTTGAATCCTTGTGTAAATGCCTTGATGATTTTGGCACCAGGGGCGTGGTAGGGGTCTTTCTTGATGTGTACAGCGTCGATCCAAAGGTGTCGCTGGGCCCATGAATCAATGATCTCTTCTGATTGATCGGTCGATCCGTCATTGACCAAAATTAATTGATCAGGGCGATGGATCTGATTGATATAGGAGGTCAATACGCGTTCAAGATGAGCGCCCTCATTGTGTATGGGCATGATGATGACACAGGTCATCTGGGCCTTGTCTGGGCCTGCCTTGGTCAAGTGCTTACTATGATCAGGAACGCTCGGCATATATCAATAGGTATCTTGGTGTGAACAGCCGCAGGATAGGCCGAAAACCGAATTTTTTGACCGGGTGACTGAATTGCTCTTCTTCTTTGATGATCCAGCCTGATTTTTCTAAGAGCCAACGAAATTGCCAGGGTTCAAATTCGTGATAATGTCTGTCTCTCGGGTCTGTTTTGCTGCGGTAAGCTTGAGCAAACCAAAGCTTGAGCGGAACGGAGATAAATAATTTTGAAGCGTTTAACTCAGATAAAACACTAAAAGGATTCAATAGATGCTCCATGATTTCGAAAGCCGTCACCGCCTGGTAAGATGCTGATGCAAGGGCGGCGCGATCTATGTCGAGGTCTTCGCCTTTGGTGTTGGTCACTGAATAGCCTTCTGTTTTTAGGATTTCAGTAAATGGGTTGGGTACACCAAGGTCCAAAATGTGTTCTGAAGCGCTCAGATGCCTTTTGACCAAAGACAGAGTTCGTTTGTATCTTTTTTTGGGATATCTACCTTCGTACATCTCAGACGCGGTAGATCACGGCATTAATATTCATACCCGCACCAACACTGGCAAACATAACGACATCTCCAGAATTGATTTCATGTCCTTCAAATTCTCCGCGCGCCACTAAGTCAAATAAGGTGGGTACGGTGGCAACACTTGAATTTCCGAGTGTATTTATGGTCATGGGCATGACGCCTTTTGGCGCTTGTAAGCCATAGAGTTTATAAAAGCGTTGGATAATGGCTTCGTCCATTTTTTCGTTGGCCTGATGAATGAAAACTTTTTTGAGATCTTCTATCGGAATATTGGCCTGATCAAGACACTCCTTCATAGCGGCAGGAACATTGGTTATGGCGAATTCATAGATTTTCCTTCCGTACATCTTGATGTACTTGCGGGTGTTTCGGTCTTCTTTGTTGTAGGATTCGCCAAAGTAAATAAAATGGGCCTCGTCGTAAGCAAATGTTGCGCTCAGGTGATTTAAGATTCCTTGACCAGGTGCTGCAGAGACATCGTTCTGCAGAATAACGGCCCCTGCACCATCGCTATAGATCATGGCATCACGATCGTGTTGGTCGACCACACGTGACAAGGATTCCGCACCAATGACCAGGCAGCGCTTGGCCATTCCGGCCTTGGTGAATGCGTAGCACTGAATCATTGCTTCGACCCAGCCAGGACAGCCAAAGAGGATGTCGTAGGCCACGCATTTGGGGTTTTTTATCTTCAGTAAATGTTTGACTCGAGAAGCCAAGCTGGGCACGGTATCGCTCTGGCTACTCCCGTGCTTGACATCACCATAATTATGGGCCACAACAATATAGTCTAATGTTTCGGGGTCAATTCCTGCGTCCGCGATCGCTTTTTCTGCGGCAAAAGCAGCAATATCTGAAGTGACTTTTTCTGCTTTAATGTAACGTCTTTCGGCAATGCCGGTAATGGCTTTAAACTTGCGTATGATGACCGCATTGTCATCGGTCAATGGTGTGCCGTCTTCGTTAAAAAAATCGTGATCGTTGAATTGATCGTTAGTGGTTACGGTGCGTGGGATATAACTCCCTGTTCCGGTGATGATCACGCTCATGTGGTTATTTTTTTTAAAGGTACAGAAAAAGTATCTTTTTGTTAAAAAAGCACCCGTCAATCCTAAAACCCTTATCGTTTAATTCATATAATCTTCGATCGGTGTACAGGTACAAATCAGATTACGGTCACCGTAAGCATCATCAACCCGGCGCACGCTCGGCCAAAATTTGTTATCCCGCAGATAATCCAATGGATAAGCCGCTATGGCTCTAGAATAAGGCATGTCCCAATGGTCGCTGGTTACCATTTCTAGCGTGTGCGGTGCATTTTTAAGCGGATTATTGGGTTGGTTAATATGGGCCTGATCGATCTCAGCACGGATCGATATCATGGCGTCGCAAAAGCGATCGAGCTCTGCCTTATTTTCACTTTCGGTTGGCTCAATCATGACCGTGCCCGCGACAGGGAATGAAACGGTAGGGGCATGATATCCATAGTCCATCAATCGCTTGGCAATATCCGTGACCTCTATGCCATGCTCCTTGAAAGGGCGGCAATCCAGAATCATTTCGTGGGCAGCACGCCCTTGCTCTCCTGTATAAAGTGTTTCGAAGTGCCCTCTTAAGCGTTCTTTCATATAATTGGCATTCAAGATGGCAAACTGTGTAGATTTTTTTAATCCAGCTTCGCCAAGCATGCAGATATAGCCATAAGAAATCAGGCAGGCAAGCGCACTGCCCCAGGGCGCTCCAGATATGGCCGTAATGGCTTGGTCTCCTCCGGTCTCAATGACAGGGTTTGAAGGCAAAAATGGGCGTAATTGTTCTGCGACACAGATAGGGCCTACACCAGGCCCACCGCCACCATGAGGAATAGCAAAAGTCTTGTGAAGGTTCAAGTGACAGACATCCGCACCAATGGCTCCGGGATGGGTTAAGGCCACTTGGGCATTCATGTTGGCCCCGTCCATATAGACTTGGCCGCCGCAATCGTGTATGAGGCCTGTGATTTCTTTAATGGCACTTTCGTAGACGCCATGGGTAGATGGATATGTTACCATCAAACAAGATAATTCGTCCTTGTATTGAAGCGCTTTGGCCCGCAAATCTTCAACGTCAATGTTTCCATCTTCATTAGCCTTGGTAACGACAACAGTCATGCCCGCCATAACAGCACTTGCCGGGTTGGTTCCATGGGCCGACGACGGAATCAGGCAGATATTTCTGTGATGGTCTCCTCGAGACGCATGATAGGCGCGAATGACCATCAATCCGGCGTATTCACCTTGTGCACCAGAATTGGGTTGTAATGAGGTTGCGGCAAAGCCTGTAATTTCAGTTAACTGATCTTCGAGACGGCGCAGCATTATTTGGTATCCTTGAGCTTGGTCTACCGGTACGAAGGGGTGGAGTCCGCCCCAGTTTGGATCGCTCAAAGGCAGCATTTCAGAAGCGGCATTGAGTTTCATGGTGCATGATCCTAGCGAAATCATCGAATGGTTAAGCGCAAGGTCCTTTTTTTCGAGCCGTTTGATATAGCGCATTAATTCAGTTTCACTATGGTAGTTATGAAACACTTCTTGCTCTAGGATGGGGTTTTGTTTTACATAGTCTTGAGGTAATTCTAAGCTATGGTCAATGGCCTTGATTGATTGACAGGCTACGCCTGTTGCTTGGGTAAAAATTGCTAAAAGCGCGTTGATGTCAGTCAGTGAAGTCGTTTCATTTAAGGATAAATATAAAGTGTCCTCAGATGCGTAGTGGAAATTTGTTCGGTGTTGTAAGGCTATAGGTTCCACTGTGGCGCGCGGGAGGTGCACGGTCAATGTGTCAAAAAACACACCGCTACCGACAGTAATTTGGTGCGCTTCAAGCGCTTTTTTGAGGGTTGCCGTGGTGGCGTGTACTTTTTTGGCGATGTACTTCAGACCTTCCGGTCCGTGATACACGGCATACATTCCAGCCATGACGGCAAGGAGTACTTGTGCGGTGCAGATATTAGAAGTCGCCTTGTCGCGCTTGATGTGCTGTTCTCTGGTTTGTAGGGCCATCCGCAAGGCGCGTTGCCCGTCAGTATCTTTTGTAACCCCAATAATGCGGCCAGGTATGTGGCGTTTATAGTCGCTTTTTGTAGCAAAAAAACCAGCATGTGGCCCGCCGTAACCCAAGGGTATGCCAAAACGTTGTGAGGTACCGACAACAACATCAGCGCCTGATTCACCAGGGGCCTTCAAAAGGACTAAACTCAATAGGTCGGCGGCTACCGCCACCTTAATGTCAGAGGCGTGTGCCTTTGCGATAATTTCATCTAGAGCCAACACAGACCCATCCTTCCCAGGATATTGCAATAAGGCACCAAAATAAGAGGCGCTGTAATCAAAGTCTTCTATGGCACCCACAACCAATTCAATACCGATTGGTGTGGCTCTAGTTTGCAGTAACGATAAAGTTTGCGGAAGGACTTGATCACTCACAAAAAATGAAATGACTTGGTTCTTTTTTTGGTCTCGTTCTCGCACAGCGAAGAGCAGAGCCATGGCTTCTGCCGCGGCTGTAGATTCGTCTAACAAAGAAGCATTGGCCAGCTCCATACCTGTGAGTTCGGTGATCAGGGTTTGGTAGTTGAGTAGCGCTTCTAGACGGCCCTGTGCAATTTCTGCTTGGTATGGGGTATACGCGGTATACCACCCTGGATTTTCTAAAATATTACGTTTGATGACCGATGGGGTATGGGTATTGTGGTAGCCCAATCCGATATAGGTATTGTATATGTCGTTTTTGGCACCGAGCTGATGGATATGGTTCAGGAATTCATGCTCACTCATAGCAGGGTCAAGCACGAGGTCGGCGGCCAGACGGATGTCTTTTGGGATGGTTTGATCAATTAATTGATCTATGGATGACGCACCAATGGTTTCGAGCATAGCGGGCACATCCGAATCACGCGGTCCGATGTGTCTTGAGGCAAAAGAATCAGTATTCATAAAGCGACAAATAAATTTTTGTCAAAATTACAATAATAGCTGATTTTTATGTGGTATTCGCCTGTCAAAAACGAACTATTTTTTAACCAAAACAAACAGTTACTAACAATTGGCTATATTTGATTCATGCAGGTCTTTCGGGCAATGATGAAGTATTATGTGACGGGCCATGTCCACGTGTCTTTGGCTGTTGCGGCGTTGGCTGTTGTGACCTTTAAATTCTTCAAACAAGAGGTCCCTTTGCCCTTTGTTGGGTTTGTCTTTTGCGGGACGCTTGTGGCCTATGGCCTGATCAATAGAATAGGCGCGATGAACTGGGCTGTGGAGGCAACCAAGGGCTTTGTTTTTCGTGCGCTCAAAGCGTTATTTTTGCCACTATCGGGCGCCCTGTTCTGTTATGGTTTGTTGCCCACTGAGATACAACTTACTGCCCTTGTTTTTGGTGTTTTGTGTTTGTTTTATATTGTGCCTTTACGGACTACTCCACTGCGCAATTATGCGGGTATCAAGTTGTTTGTTGTTGCCTTTGTGTGGACCGGTGTGACCGCAGTGATGCCACTTATGTATGTGAACAATACGCGTGGTGCGATGTTTGTTGGGATGGTCGTGACCCGATTCTTGTGGGTCATTGTGTTGACCTTGCCATTTGATATTCGCGACCTAGATCGAGATTTACCTCATCTCAGGACATGGCCTCAGGCTTATGGTGTTAAGCAGACCAAGATTATGGGCACACTGTTAATGCTTCTGGTCGTCCTTATTTCGTGGTTTGCCGGGCTCTACTCTGGATCCGAAACAGGACCTTTTTATAGCACAATGATCGTTACCTTATTGGGTCTATGGGGCGCATCGCCAAAACGAAGTTGGTGGTATGCCGCTTTTTGGGTTGAGGCCATTCCTATCTTTTGGTTGGGGTTGGTTTGGCTTTTAGCAGACTAGAGTAAGCCAGATCTTTTTAGTAAAGCCTCGGGCGAGGGTTGGCGTCCTCTAAAAGACACATAGAGATCCATTGGATCTTGGGTGCCGCCTTGACTCAGGATACAGGATTCAAATGAATTGGCAGTTGCTTCATCAAAAATGCCGCGCTCTTCAAACAAAGCAAAAGCATCGGCATCTAGTACTTCAGCCCATTTGTAGCTGTAATAACCTGCAGCATAGCCCCCTTGAAAAATATGAGAAAATGCAGTACTCATGCACGTTTGGTCATGCGTTCTAAAAAGTTGTGTGGGCTCAAGTGCCTGCGTTTCGAATTCCTTAATGGTGCGTTGTCCTATTTCTTGTTCATTGTGGTAGGCCAAATCCAAAGTCGCAAAGCCCAACTGTCTGAGGGTTTGCATCCCTTGCTGAAAGGACATGATGTGTTTTATTTGCTCCAAATAGTTCCGTGGTAAGGGCGCTTGTGTTTTGTAATGTCTCGCAAAAAGGGCAAGACCCTCTTCTTGATAACACCAGTTTTCCATGATTTGGCTGGGTAATTCGACAAAATCCCAAGAGACGTGGGTACCTGACAGACTCGGATAAATGGTGTTGGCTAAAATCCCATGTAGTGCATGACCAAACTCATGAAATAATGTGGTCACTTCTTGAAAACTCAATAATGATGGCGTCGCTACCGAGGGTGGGGTGAAGTTGCACACAATGGATATATGCGGTCTTTGATTGATTCCTTGGTGGCGCCATTGGTTCTTGAATGACGTCATCCACGCTCCATCCCTTTTGCTGGCTCGGGGGTGGAAATCGGTATATAATATGGCCTTTAATTTCTTTTCTCGGTCATAGACACGATACGCTTTGACCTCTGTGTGGTAGGTATCGATAGAAGGGTCTTCCTCAAATTCAAGTCCATAGAGTTTTTTGGTCACTGCAAAGGCCCCTTCCAAAACTTGGTCTAATGGGAAATACGGTTTAACCGCTTCTTCGTTCCAATCGAACAGGTCTTTTTTGAGTTGCTCACTAAAATATGCGCTGTCCCAAGATTCAATGGTATTAATGCCTTCTTTGTCTCGGGCATAAGCCTTGAGTTGTGCCATTTCTTTAGCTGCAGCTGGGTGGGCTTTTTGTCCAAAATCTTCCAAGAAATGCCCAACGGATTCAGGAGTCTTGGCCATTCGTTCTTCTAAAACAAAATGGGCATGGCTGTCGTAGCCCAAAAGTTGTGCTCTCTCTCGTCTGAGTCTTGTAATGGTGTGTATGGATACTTCATTATTATGCTCATTGGCCAAGAATCCACGAGAGCCGAAGGCCTGCCAAAGCGCTTTTCTGTGGGTTCTGTTGCGGGCATATTTCATAAAGGGCATGTAGCTTGGGAAATCGAGTCCAACCAAAAAGCCCTCTTTTTCTTGATCTTTTGCTCTGGATTGAGCCCGATCTATATAATCATTTGATAAACCGCTTAGCTCTTCACGATCGGTCAAGTGCAGAAAAAAGGTGTTGGTGTCTGCCAAAACGTTGTTGCCAAAAGTCAATGTGTATTGCGCTAATTGACCATCGATAGATCGCAAAGTCTGCTTTTGGTCTTCGTTGAGTTTGGCTCCATTGCGCAGAAACACCTTGTATTGTTGTTCGAGAAGCCTGATTTCTTCAGGCAGCAGATTAAGGCTGTCTTTCTGTTTATGGATGGCTTGGATGCGCTCAAATAAGCCCTCATGGAGCAACACATCATTGCTGAATGCGGATAGTAGTGGTGAAACTTTCTGAGCCAATTCCTGAAGGCCCTCATTAGTGTCTGCGCTGAGCATGTTGAAAAAGACCAAGCGCGCACGATCCAATGCCAAACCGCTGTATTCTAGTGCTGCTAAAGTATTTTGAAATGTTGGTGGCGCTTTTTGCGTGGCAATGTTTTCTAAGACCATTTGGGCCTCTTTGATTAAATGCTCGAAAGCAGGGAGGAAGTGCGCTTGCTCTATGGCAGAAAAAGGAGTTAGGTCAAACGACTCTAACAGGGGGTTTTTTGTCATTTCTTGAGCGATTTAGCGCCTTGTTCTACTTTGATTTTGAGCCCTTCTTTATAGGCTAATATTTTGTCAAGCACACAGGTGTCTGCGGTGCCGATGATTTGTGCCGCTAAAATTCCTGCATTTTGTCCACCATCTAAAGCGACCGTGGCTACTGGAACGCCTCCAGGCATTTGTAGAATAGAAAGAATACTGTCCCAGCCGTCGATGGAGTTTCGGGATTTTACCGGAACGCCAATGACCGGTAAGGGTGATAAAGCCGCTACCATCCCCGGTAAGTGCGCGGCGCCACCAGCACCAGCGATGATAACCGAAATGCCACGCAGGTGTGCTTGAGTAGCATAGTCATAGAGCTTCTCTGGGGTGCGATGAGCCGAAACAATATCCATTTCAATTTCGATATCAAAACCCTTTAAAATATCTGCAGCTTCTTGCATGACGTTGAGGTCACTCGTACTGCCCATGATGATTCCTACTTTACCCATAATTGCTCTATTTACTGATTACCTGTATTGTTTTTTTGACTTCTTCTGCGATGCGCCGGGCCTGGTTAATATCTGGATCGACGATCGTGACATGTCCCATTTTTCGGAAGGGTCGCGTCATTTTTTTGCCATAGATATGCGGTGTGACACCGGGCATAGCCAAAATAGCCTCTATATTTTTATAAACTACTGGTCCCTGATGCCCTTCACTACCCACTAAATTGACCATCACCCCGCCGACCTTACTTGTGGTATCTCCTAAAGGCAGGTCCATAATGCAGCGTAGGTGCATTTCAAATTGGTTTGTTGTGCTGGCTTCAATACTGTAATGGCCACTGTTGTGTGGTCTTGGAGCGACCTCATTAACTAAAATATCGTCTTCGGAGGTGAGAAAAAGTTCCACAGCCAATAACCCAACATGTCCCAACGCATGAGAAACGGATTTGGCAATTTCTTGTGCTTTCTGGGCAATTTTATCGGGGATTCTTGCAGGACAAATCACATACTCCACTTGGTTGGCCTCAGGATGAAATTCCATTTCGACCACAGGATAAGTGGCCATGGCTCCACTGGGATTGCGCGAGACAATGACCGCCAATTCCATTGCAAAGGGAACGAGATCTTCGATAAGGCAGGGTCCTTCCGGTAGATCAGCAATATCGCCATGTTCTCGGAGAATTTTGACGCCATTGCCGTCGTAACCCCCGGTGGTCGATTTCCAAACGGTAGGCAAATCGAATTCATTTCGATTCAGTGCCTGGACCAGGTCTGTTTTTGAGGCAAAAATCCGAAAATCCGATGTCGGAATTTGATGTTCTTTGTAAAACGTCTTTTGAAGGCCTTTATCCTGGATACAGCGCAAAGTTTGGGCTCTAGGGTAGGTTGGAATACCCAAATTTTCTAGGGCTTCTAAGGCCTCGGTATTGACCCCCTCTATCTCTATGGTGATCAGGTCGAGGTCTTTTCCAAAATTGAATACGGTGTCATAATCCATCAAGGAGCCTTGCACAAAGCGATGACAGCCATAACGACTCGGTGCTTCAGCACTCGGGTCTAGGACATGGGTTTTGATGTCCCATTTTTGGGTTTCTGACAAGAGCATTTTCCCGAGCTGACCTCCTCCTAAAATACCTAATGTAAAACCAGATGAAAAATAGTGTGACATGAGGCAAAGGTACAATCTTTGTCGAAATGGTCAGTCAGAAAAATTGAATCGGGGACACGAATCTGTGAAACGTTCTTGGGTGGCCAAAAGTTATTATATGCCAAGCCTTTTCGGTATATTTGCCCCGCTAGTGCCAAAGGCGCGATAAAACAAGACAATTAAAATTTAAGGTAAATGAAAAACATTGTCCTATTTGGCCCTCCAGGAGCAGGAAAAGGGACCCAGGCCAGTCTTTTGAAGGATCGTTTTAATCTAGTGCACATCAGTACTGGAGACGTGTTTCGCAAAAACATCAAGGAGGAAACCGATTTGGGTACCTTAGCACAATCTTATATGAATAAAGGTCACTTGGTGCCGGATGATGTCACCATCAGCATGTTAGAATCTGAAGTGGCGCTTAATCCACAAGCAGAAGGCTTTATTTTTGATGGTTTCCCAAGGACAGAGGCACAGGCTGATGCTTTGGATGCATTTATGACCAAAAGCGGCACGCAAATTAATGCGATGGTCGCCTTAGAAGTAGAGGACAGGATCTTGGTTGAACGTTTGTTGGAACGCGGCAAAGCAAGTGGCAGAGTAGACGATGCCAACGAAACTGTTATCACGGAACGGATTGCAGAATATTACCGTAAGACAGATATTTTGAAAGGACATTATCAGGTGCAGCATAAATATCATGGCATCGACGGTGTCGGCAGTATCGAGGTTATAACGGACCGATTAATCGCTGTATTTGAGCAATTGTAAATAACAACTATGACTGAGGGCAATTTTGTTGACTACGTAAAAGTACATGTCACTTCTGGTAAAGGAGGACAAGGCAGCAGGCATTTGCGCCGAGAAAAGTACATTCCCAAAGGAGGTCCCGATGGCGGTGATGGTGGTCGTGGAGGACATGTCATTGCCCGTGCCAACAAAAACATGTGGACCCTTTACCATCTCAAATTCAAAAGACACTTTGCCGCAGGTCATGGTGGTTCTGGCGGGAAACAAACCAGTACTGGGGCAGATGGCGAAGATGTTTATATTGATGTACCCTTGGGGACAGTCATTAAAAACACTGAAACCGGAGAGGTCCTGGTCGAAATAACAGCAGAAGAAACTTCATATATCGTCGCGTGTGGTGGTAAGGGAGGTCTGGGCAACGCTCATTTTAAATCGGCAACAAATCAAACGCCGCGCTATGCCCAAACCGGTATGCTTGGGGAGGAATACAACATTACCTTAGAGATGAAAGTGTTGGCAGATGTCGGTTTGGTTGGATTTCCTAATGCAGGTAAATCTACCCTTTTGTCGGTGCTCTCTGCCGCCAACCCAAAGATTGCCGAATACCCGTTTACGACGCTTAAGCCCAATCTTGGGATCGTTGGGTATCGCGATTACCAATCGTTTGTAATGGCGGATATCCCCGGTATTATTGAAGGCGCTGCCGAAGGTAAAGGCCTCGGTCATTATTTTTTACGCCATATCGAACGCAACTCAACCTTGTTGTTTTTGATTCCAGCTGATGCCGATGATATCAAAGCGCAATATGATATTTTGGTTGATGAATTACGGCGTTATAATCCAGAGCTATTGGACAAAAAGAGGCTTGTTGCTATTTCCAAATGCGATCTCTTGGATGAGGAGCTCACCACAGAAATGAAAGCGCTACTCGATGTCCAGCTCGCAGGGTTGCCTTATCTGTTTATCTCTTCAGTGGCTCAATTAGGCCTGATGGTGCTCAAAGATGAACTCTGGGCAATGCTCAATGAGGAATTATAAAATCACAATCTTATAGAAAGCGGACTTTTTGTTATCTTGTAACAAAAAAGTTATGAAATCATTGTTCTTTCTGGGCGCCTTTTTATGTGCTCTGGGGATAAAGTCACAATGCCCAACAGAGTCGGTTGTTCTCGATTCTCAGGAAGCTATTGATGATTTTTCCTCAAATTATCCCAACTGTACGAATTTTCAAGAGACCTTGATTGTTGAGGAGGGTAATGGCCTTGTTGATAATCTTCTCGGTCTTGGCCCCTTGACTTACATCAAAGAATTTAAGGTAAGATTTACCCACTTGATTAATTTTGAAGGCCTCGACGCTTTAGAAACAATAGAAGCTTTAGAGGTCAGTAATAATATAGACTTGATCAATTTTGAAGGCCTTGAATCGGTGCAACGCGTCGATATTATCAATGTGTTTGATAACCCCACACTGAGTTCGTTATCTGGTTTTTCAGGACTTACTACAGTAGAGCGCCTCAATCTTTTTGACAACATTCAGCTTTCTAGTTTGCAGTCTTTTGGCGGGCTGCAATTTATAGAATCGATTAGAATTGCAGGCAACCAAATACAGTCACTTGAGGGCTTCGAAAATATCACAACCATAACAGAGGAGATCTTTATCTCAAACGAACAGCTCATATCGCTCGATGCATTTTCGGGCTTAGCCAATTTTTCGGGCTCTTTATATTTTTGGAACAACAGTCAACTCATCGACTTTAGTGTTTTTGAACAGGTGACCCAATTAGAAAACCTACTGGTGGTGGCTTGCGACCAGGTTCAAAATTTAGAAGGCTTTGCGTCTTTGGAGGTGGTTGATGATTTTTTTCGCTTTGGGTTTAATCCACAATTAAACACATTGTCGGCTTTTGCTAATTTACATTCTGTAGGTTCTCTCGATATTTATGAGAATGCACTACTTGAATCACTAGAAGGATTAGAGCAATTGACGATGATTCGAGATAATGTGTATTTACTAGACAATCCGAGTTTAAATGACATTTCGGCGCTTGATCAGGTACAGCCTTTTGGATTAAGCGAGGTGGTGATTTCTAGAAACCCCAACTTAGCAGTTTGTGACAATGCCTTTATCTGCAGTGTGATTTTTGATCCGGACATTGCCGAAGAAATTCAGAGTAACGCCAATGGCTGCAACTCTGTGCCTCAGGTTGCTGTGCGCTGTATTTTGGCAGACGAATCGATGGCTGATGGGCTGGTAAATGGCCTTTATCCCAATCCGGTGCGGCATCAATTTTTTGTGGACTTGGCCCCAGGAGTAGACTTGATTTCGGTCACGATCTTCCAGGGCGATGGTCGGCAGGTCTTAAGGGCAGATAAGCCAATAATGGATTTGTCATTTTTGCCCAGCGGATTATATTTTGCTGCGATTCAAACGACATATGGCAGTACTGTTAAAAAAGTCGTGAAACATTAAAATCTCAGGAATTGTCCTTGTTATTTTTCTTAGTTTCGCATGCAGGCCAAAGGCAAGCTTGGGCCATCAATAGTAAATTATAGTGCACTCATGCGTCAAATCATTTTTCTTTTCTTTTGGTGCGCCATAGCGACGGTTTCGGCACAATCTAAAGACCTTGACCAGGCTCGTGAATACTTGGCTAAAAGCGAATTTGTCCGCGCCGAACGTTTGGGGTTGCAGCTTGAGCAACAGGGTCAGGATGCCTACCTAGTCAACGAATTATTAGGGGACATTTATAGTGCTCAAAAACAATGGGACAAAGCCCTTAAGCGCTATGGCACCTTATTGGAGGTTCATGCAGATTCGGCCAATGCCCATTTTAAGTATGGAGGAGCTTTAGGAATGAAGGCCCTTCAGGTAAATCGATTTAAGGCCATTACTTATGTTGATGACATCCAAGAACATTTTGAACAAACTGTAAGACTTGACCCCAGTCATATTCCAGGCCGATGGGCACTCATTGAATTTTACCTGCAATTACCGAGTATTCTGGGCGGAGGTTACGATAAGGCACAGGAACAGGCCTTGACATTGGCTGAGGTATCGCCAGTAGATGGGCTTATGGCAAAAGCACGACTGGCCGAATACGAAGAGGATTGGGCGTTGGCTGAAAAATATTACTGGAGAGCGGTAGATCGTGGACAGTCTATTTGGACCTATCAATCACTGGCACGATTTTATGAAAATCGGAAGCGATATAAAGAAGCCCTAGCGGTTTCGATCACGGCGTCTGGGCGGCATCAAGATGCCCGAATTGATTACCAGATTGGAAAATTGTCCGTGCTGAGTGGCGCTGAATTTGATCAGGGTTTACAGGCGATTCAGAAATTTATTAAAGAGTTTCATAGCGAGAACGGTATTCCCCTGGAGTGGGGCTATTATCGCTTGGCCCAGATCCAGCGGCTCACAGGCGAAGTGGACAAGGCCTATAATGCGATCCAATTGGCATTGACTTATCGGCCAAAATTCGAACAGGCTATAGACGAAAAGGATTTAATTGTTAAATTAAAGGGGATTTGATGGCTGTCATATATCCGTCTGGTCTCAATAGTACTTCTTTTAAAAAAGCAAACTGATGAAGATCCATTTTATCGCAATTGGTGGAAGCGCCATGCACAATTTGGCTTTGGCTCTATCGGCCAAGGGCGATCATGTTTCAGGTAGTGATGACGCCATATTTGAGCCGTCTCAGTCACGTCTCAAACAGAGGGGGTTGTTGCCTGAGCAGCTCGGATGGTTTCCTGAAAAAATCACCACAGATCTAGACGCTGTTATTTTAGGGATGCACGCCAAGGGGGATAATCCAGAACTCTTAAAGGCCCAGTCTCTTGGCGTCACAATTTATTCATATCCCGAATTTTTATACCAACAGTCTCAGGACAAAACACGCGTTGTGATTGGTGGCTCACATGGCAAAACGACGATTACTTCCATGATTTTGCATGTCATGGGCGATCATGATCGTGATTTAGATTTTATGGTGGGCGCTCAGTTGGCTGGTTTTGACACTATGGTAAAGCTAACGGATCACAACGATTTTATGTTGTTAGAGGGCGATGAATACCTGTCTTCAGCCTTAGACTTGCGCCCAAAATTTCATTGGTATAGACCCAATATTGCTTTGCTTAGTGGCATTGCATGGGATCACATTAACGTGTTTCCCACCTTTGAAAATTATTGCCTTCAATTTGAACTATTTATCAAGCAAATAACCCCAGGAGGCGCCTTGGTTTATAATGAACAAGATCCAGTACTTAAGGCACTTGTGGAGACCACAGAGCATCCTGTTAAAAAGTATCCGTATGGGGTTGCGCCCCATAGGATTGATCAAGGGGAAACACTATTAGATACGCCAGAGGGCCCCATGCCTGTATCCGTTTTTGGACAACACAACTTGAGTAACTTAGAAGGCGCGCGATGGATCTGCCAACTTATGGGTGTTGATGCTGAGGATTTCTATGAAGCTATTGTTTCTTTTAAGGGCGCCAGTAAGCGTCTCGAAAAATTGGCTGACCGCGATGGATTTAAGTTGTTTAAGGATTTCGCGCATGCCCCGAGTAAAGTTTCGGCCACGACCCAGGCCGTCAAAAGGCAATACCCCGACCATACCTTGTTGGCTTGTTTGGAATTGCACACCTACAGTAGCCTCAACGCAGAATTTATTGGTCAATATAAAGGCGCTTTGGCGTCCGCGGATATTGCTGTGGTATTTTACACCCCCGAGGCTTTGGCCCTCAAGAACCGCCCGGTAATTGCCCCCGAGGCCATTGTCAAGGCCTTTGGCCGAGATGATCTGGTGGTGATAACTGAGACAAACCAGCTCGTGACTTATTTCGATACTATCGACCGCGATCAAAGCGTGTTCTTGCTCATGAGCAGTGGTAATTATGGTGGATTGGATTTGGAAAAATTGGCGGGCGAAGGGTGATATTTGTAAATCGTTAGCGTTCCTTTTATAAAAGAGACCGCCCGGACTGAATTTTTATATTTGTTTTGTGGTTTAGCTCCTCAGCTTTCAATAAACAACCGCAGAAATGATTAGACCAAATGATGGCTTATGGATGGAGGGATTCGAATCGCTATCCACCTCAGAACTATTAGCCTTATTGATTCGAGGGCGCACCCCCCACTGGACCGCAGAATTGATCGGAGCACAAATTTTAGCCAGTGTTGGCCACAACCTGTCCGCGCTAGAACGATTTACCATTGGTGATCTGACCAAATTTAGAGGGATTGGTCGCTCGAAGGCCATGATTATCTTGGCAGCATTTGAGCTCGGCCGTCGTCGTGCACAATCGACAAAACGTTTAGTGCATAAATTGGAATCGAGTAAGGCCGTTTTTGACTTTATGAAGCCGGCCCTATGCCATTTGAATCACGAAGAGTTCTGGGTTCTTTTTTTGAATGCAGCCCAGGTGTTATCTGGAATCTCTCAGTTGAGCAAGGGTGGGGTAACGGCAACTATAGTGGATGTGAGGTTGTTGCTGAAGAAGGCGCTCGATTATCGGGCGGTCTCATTGATTCTTGTGCACAATCATCCCAGCGGGCAAGTAGTGCCTAGCGCATCAGATCGGTCAATGACTGAGCGGGTGGTAAAGGCTGCGGGAAACCTTGATATTAAGGTGCTGGACCATCTTATTGTGAGTGAAAAAGCTTATTTTAGCTTTGCTGACCAGCAACTCCTATAAAGTCATGTTTTTAATTTTTGTCTCCAATCTAACCCCGCGCGTCGATTACGTGTTCAAGCACATTTGTACCCGAATATTAGGTTTGTCGATAAAATTCACCACTAACTTGGAAGAGTTTTTGGCCCATCATGGGCCAAAAATGTCCTATGGCAAACGGCCTTTGGGTGGCGAATATTTTGTCCAAGCGCACGACTTGCTTTTTGTTCAAGGGATCGAGGATATAGAGGTTCCTGTGCGGTCATGGGGGGAGACCATAGGCATTTTTCCGACCCCAGAAAGAGGCCAGCTACCCTTTGATATTTTTGCCGGAGGGTTTTATCTTCTGAGCCGTTATGAGGAGTATTTACCTCACGTTAAAGATGATCTGGGACGATATCCATTTACAGAGAGCCTGGCCTTTAGGCATGATTTTTTGCAATGGCCTGTTGTGGACCAATGGGCGGTTAAATTTGGTTTAACCTTGCAAAATGCTTATCCTGAATTGATGATGCCGCTACGACACTTTAAGGTCCATTCAATTGTAGAGGCCAAACGCCCTTATGAATTTTTACAGCGCGGATTGGTTCGTTCCTGTATTGGTCTGTTGGGCGATCTTTATAAATTAAAAATTGGCCGGGTCCTCCAGCGCTTTCAAGTTTTGTCAGGCAGACGCAAAGATCCTTACGATACCTTTAACTGGTTGCTCAATAACCTTAAGGGTAACCGGTCCAAATTGACGCTATTTTTCATGCTAGGGGAGGGCTATTCTTTTAGAGAGGACTTTAATACCAAACAAGAACGTTTTAGGCAACTGATCAAAATGACCTCGGATTACGTTGAGGTCGGGTTGGTGTTGTCCTATCATTGGCTTTTGAATCAGAACCAGATTAAGAGTGAGAAACAACAAATGGAGGAACTGACCCATCGCCCCTTGTCAGCGACATTCAACGACCGACAGATGGTGCAATTGCCGCAGGTCTATAGGAGTCTAGTCGAGCTCGAAGTGGCCTCTGATTACACCATGTATTATTACAATAAGTTGGGATTTCGTGCAGGGACTTGTACCCCGTTTTTGTTTTATGATTTGGACTTTGAAGTCAAGACACCACTGGTATTACAGCCTGTTGTTGGAAAATCTCTGGCCCTGAATTATGGTAAAGCCTCGGATATTGAAGGCGCCGTAATGGCTTTGTTTAGAACGGTTGAAAAGGTTAAAGGAACCTTTATGTTTATGTTTTCAAATCGTGATTTTGAACCCAGTGTAGACAATAAAATATGGCGTTATCTGTTTTCTGAAAAACTGATGTTGCGTGAAAGATAAAATAAAAGACATATTTTTTGATCTAGACCACACCTTGTGGGATTTTGAACGCAATTCAGAATTGGCCTTTAAGAAACTTTTCGAATTATATGAGGTCCCTTTGGCACTGGATGAATTTCTGGCCGTTTACTCACCAATTAATATCGCTTATTGGGAACGCTTTAGAAAGGAAGAAGTCTCCAAAGTAGACCTAAGACGTGGCCGGTTATCCGATAGTTTCAGTGTTTTTTCGTTGCCATACGACAATGAGACACTGGATCGAATGGCAGAGACCTACATTGAAGAGTTACCGAAAAACAATCATTTATTTGATGGCGTTCTGCCGACACTTGATTACTTGAAATCCAAATACAGATTACATATCATCACCAATGGTTTTCATCAGGTACAGCATCTGAAGCTCAGCAACAGCGGTTTAATTCACTATTTTGATTCAGTAACAACCTCTGAAGAAGTTGGTTTGAAGAAACCTAACCCAATTATTTTTCAAAAAGCCTTGGAAAAGGCCAAGGCTCATCCTGGCGCGAGCGTCATGATCGGTGATAATTTTGAGGCCGATATCTTAGGGGCAGAATTGGTTGGGATGAAGACCATTTTTTTTGATTATTGGAAGGAACAAGTTTCAAGTAGCTACTTAAAAATTAGTGAAATAGCGCAAATAAAATTACATTTGTGACAGAATACGGACCCCATCTTTATTTACCTATTTATTGTTTTATGAAAAATTTTCTAAGGTATATACTACCGGTATTACTCTTATCATTGCTTTTTTCATGTGTCAAGGATACGGACTTTGACCAGCTTCAAGAGGTTGTCTTGAGCCCAAATATTGAAGTCAATTTGTTGTTTTTTGAAATAAATTCTAATGAATTTATAGATCCTGCTACGGGCATTGCCCGACCTGTGTTGAGTGACGTCACAGACATTCCATTTTTGGATGATTCAGATACGCAGGAGGGAATACTTAAGGCTGACTTTTTATATGAATTTGAGAATACAACATCCATTGACTATCAGGCCACGATAAGTTTCAAAAGCGGTGCAAGCAGTGTTATGTATGCGCTTGATATCCTGGTTCCTGCCGGGAGTATTGGCAATCCCCAGACACATGTCGTTATCGATGAAATTGATGTGCCCGAGATTTATCAAATAACGCAGGCTAACAAGATAGCTGTGTCCATTGACCCCATGGGGCAACTGCCAACAGATGGATCGCTGAAGATGCGGTCAAAGGCAACGTTTTATTTTGAAATAGATGGGCAATGAGACGCGTTGATCTTTGGCCCATAGGATTATTATTGATGCTGGTAGCGACGGTCTCAGCCCAGAACAAACCCATGTTGTTTGGGTTGGATGAGGTGCCTCAAAGTTTGATGATCAACCCAGGAGCAACGCTCATGCAAGACGCGCACATTGGGGTGCCTCTGGCCTCTGGTTTTCACCTTAACGTGGGCTCTTCGGGCGTTTCATTATACGATGTGGTGGGCAAACAAGATGGGGATATTACCCAGAATATCTCTTCTGTTTTGAACAGTCTCAATGACCGCGATTTTTTCACACTTACCCAACAATTGGAATTGCTCAATTTTGGCTGGCGATCAGGGCGCAAACGCTATTATAGTGGAGGTATTTATCAAGAATTGGACATGATTACCTATTTTCCAAAGGACTGGTTTACCTTGGCTTGGAATGGAAATGCAGACTATCTCGATTATCCTTTTAAATTCGATCACATTAATGCGCGCATGGATGCCTTGAGCGTATTTCATTTTGGCGTCAATCAAAGTATAGGCCGTCATTGGACAGTTGGTGCACGCGTCAAAATATATAATAGTATTTTGAGTGTCAGTAGCCTTAATAATAAGGGAAGTTTCACCACAAGTCTCTCGGCAGGAGATAGTGATAATTATTATGCGCAAAAATTGAGTCGGGCCGAGGTGAGCATACAAACTTCTGGTTTGTCGCGCTTCGACGACGGCTTTACTCAGGCTGATTTAATCAGCAGCAGTTTGTTGGGGGGTAACTTGGGTCTTGGCATAGATGTTGGTGCGACCTATACTTTCGATGATCAGTTAAAAGTTAGTGCGAGTTTACAGGATCTTGGAGCGATTTTTCACGCAAGCGATGTGAAGACTTATCAGGCTGTTGGGAATAAGTTGATTGAAGGTATTGAATTAGATTTTCCAGTACTGTCTTCCGGTCAATCGCCCCCTCCTTATTATGCCATCTTTGAGAATGAACTTGAGGCAGCGGTGCCTATTGACACGCTTTATAGCGCCTATACGCAATGGCGTCCTGTAAAATTTAATGCCGGTATATCCTATGGTTTTGGCCCAGCAGCGCCCGGATCACCAGCTTGTAATTGCACCAAAAAAGGCAAGCCCTTTACCTTAGAGAGTGAGGTCGGCTTTCAATACTTTGCCATCAAACGCCCTAAAGGCATACAGATGGCGGCCACGGTATTTTATTTGAGAAGGCTCTATCGGTTTTTGCTGATAAAATCGACCTATACCATCGACGCCCTGTCGGCAACTAATATCGGACTAGGCGTAGTCGGTGATTTCGGCAATTTTAATATTTACCTTGCCGGTGATCATGCACTTAAATATGGTAACTTGGCCAAGGCAAGGGGTCTATCGGTCCAATTTGGTTTGAATTTTAAATTTTTAGAGAAATGAAAATAAAGTTGGTCCTTATCTGTTTTCTCATGCTATTAGTCTTCCCTAAGGGTGGGCATGCACAGGTCGATCGTCTGAGTGCATTTGATTATTTGGTGGTTCCCGATCGATTCGATTTTCAGTTTGAACCCGATCAATACCAATTGAATTCCCTTTTGAAATTCTTATTTAACAAACATGGCTTTCATGCCTTTTTTACAAATGAATTGCCAGACGTACGTCGTTGTGATGGTCTTTATGTGCGCTTAGATCATGAACCTGGATTTATTTGGACTGAAGTCACTATCAAACTGGTCGATTGTGATGGGATATTATATTATCAGACAAAAACCGGTAGAAGCAAGTTAAAACAGTTCGACAAGGTCTATTCACAGGCCATTAGAATGGCGTTTGAAAGCATTGAGATCCTTGGGGTGCGGCAAGAAGAGGTCGTTGTGCTATCGTTGGCAAAAAAATCGGATGAATCCGAAGCCAAAGCAAGTCCGGCCGGAACACTTTCTGAGCCGCTCGCGACACAGGCTGAACCC
>DGAU01000025.1:0-3433 GCA_002384055.1 Flavobacteriaceae bacterium UBA4022 | reverse complement strand
CCCCAACCTTCTTCACTTTATCCGTCTGAGGCTTATCTGGTTTATACCCATGATGGAGAGCGTTATGTGCTGCGCAAAACCAATACGGGTCATCAACTCTATCACGAGGTAGGGGCGGACTTAATTTTTCAAGGAAAACTGTTTCAAGTTGATGAGACACTCTTTTTTGAAGACCTAATTGGGCAAAGGTTCTTGGCTGTATTTAGCCAATCGGGTGATTTAAACCTAGAGCGAGAGGCTACTAAAATCATTTATAAGCGAACCAATTAATAAGGGTAGCGACCTTCCCATAGGGCTTTGAGCTGCTGCTGCGTCAACTTTTCTTTACTATTGTTTTCAGGTTCATAGAAAATCGTGCCTTTTATTTCTTCAGGCAAAAATTCTTGTTGGGCAAAGCCTGAAGCGGTATTGTGGTCATTGATGTAGTCTTGACCATACCCCAATTCTTTCATCAATTTTGTTGGGGCATTACGCAGATGGAGCGGCACGCCTAAATCGCCTTGTGTATGGATATTGTCTAAAGCCCGATTAATGGCTTTGTAGGCGCTGTTACTCTTGGGAGAGCAGGCCAAATAAATAACGCACTGGCTCAATATAATTCTTCCTTCGGGCATGCCAATAAATAAAACAGCATCTACGGTTGATTGTGCCATAACCAGTGCGGTAGGATTAGCCAGGCCGATATCTTCACTTGCCGAAATCAGTAAGCGCCGCGCGATAAATTTAAGATCTTCGCCGCCGCTGAGCATGCGTGCTAGCCAATAAATGGCGCCATTGGGATCGCTGCCTCTGATCGCCTTGATCATAGCAGAAATAACATCATAATGTTGGTCACCTCCTTTATCGTATCCAATGCCTAGTTGACTGATATGATCTCGAACATATTGATCTGTAATAATGACCTGGTCCGTCTGTTGGTGGGCCACCAAAAGTTCGAGTGTATTCAATAACTTTCGGGCATCACCCCCAGAAATACGCAATAGTGTTTTGGTTTCTTCTAGGCGAATAGTTTTTCGTTTGAGAAGGAAATCATGAGCAATGGCATGATTTAAAAGCAATACGAGATCGTCTTTTTTGAGCGCGTTTAAGGTATAGACCTGACAACGAGACAATAGGGCAGGGATGACCTCAAAACTTGGGTTTTCTGTTGTGGCCCCGATCAGGGTAATCCATCCTTTCTCTACCGCGGCCAAGAGAGAATCTTGTTGCGACTTACTGAATCGATGGATCTCGTCTATGAACAGCAAAGGACTAGAAGTAGGAAACAGTCCAGAATCATTTTTGGCGCGTTTAATGACGTCTCTGATGGCAGAAACACCACTGTCTACGGCACTTATACTAAAAAAGGGCTGCTTGGTTTCTTGCGCGATGAGTTGTGCTAAAGTGGTTTTGCCTGTGCCTGGAGGACCCCATAGAATCATGGAAGCAATTAGGCCACTTCTTAATTGAGGACCCAAAGCGCCTTTTGGACCAATTAAATGTTCCTGGCCGACATATTCGGTCATAGTTTTGGGTCTCATTCTCTCAGCAAGCGGTGTATTCATCCCCTAAATTTACAATTTATACAAGTCTGAACTGCCAATTTTGCATAATTTTGAAAAGGGACCATTAATTGGATAGAAATAGTCATGAAACCATTACGTGTAGATCATTTTTCTTGGCAATCGCTTATCGTACCCATCTTTTTGGTTTTATCCCTGTGGTTCGTATTTTGGGTAGAGATGCGGTTTGGCTTGCATCTCAAATCGTGGGGCATATACCCGCAAAAATTTAAAGGCCTTCCAGGAATAATATTCAGCCCATGGATTCATGGCGATCTCAATCATTTGATTAACAATTCATTGCCTTTGGGTATATTGACCATGGCCTTGTTTTATTTTTATCGGGAGGTCAAATGGCGGGTTTTGCTGATAGGGTTGTTACTCACCGGTCTAGGCACATGGCTTATTGGTCGGCCTTCGTGGCATATTGGCGCAAGTGGATTGATCTATATGCTGGTATCGTTTCTCGTGTTTAAGGGTATTTGGTCTAAGCAATACCCGTTGGTAGCTGTTGCCCTGACCGTGGTTTTCTTATATGGGGGGTTATTTTGGTACTTATTCCCTATAGATCCAAGTATTTCTTGGGAAGGCCATAGCGCTGGTTTTGTGATCGGATTGCTGTTGGCTGTAAAATACCGACGCAGCGAAAGTAATTTATACCAACGATATCCCTGGGAAAGAGAGGGGTTCTCGCCAGATGAAGATCCATTCATGCGTCATTTTGATGATGATGGTCGATTCATTCCAACAAGTGAGCAGGAACAGATTCAAGTCGAAGGATTAGAAAATGACTCGGTGCGGCAGGCAACAACAATAAACTACGTGTATCAAGAACAGTCCAAAGACAAGTCTTAAATACCTCTTTGGCGCACTGCTTCAAATAAAAGGGCGCCACAAGCCACCGAAACGTTGAGCGATTTGGTTTTGCCCACCATAGGAAGCGAAATAAGCCCATCTAAGAGCGGAATAATAGATTTTGATATGCCTTTATCTTCGGAGCCTAAAACGAGACCCATCGCGCCTGTGAGGTCCGCATCAAAATAGGAGTTGGTCGTCTTTTCACTTGCGCCTAAGACTTTGAATCCAGAACCCTGAAGGTAATACAATGCATCTTTGATATGATCCACTTTACAGACAGGAATGTTAAATATGGCACCGGCTGAAGTTTTGACCGTATCGGCACTTACCGGAGCACCACCTTTCTTAAGGATGATGATGCCGTCAACACCAGTACATTCGGCCGTTCTGATAATGGCACCGAAATTACGGGCATCAGTGATTTGATCGAGAATAAGCAGTAAAGGAGATTTCGATTGTTCAAGCACGGAAGCCACCAAAGTGTCCAAATCCGTAAATTGAATAGGGGAGAGATAGGCGACAATACCTTGATGATTCGATCTTGTAAGTTTATCGAGCTTTTCTTGAGGCACGGAATTGACCGTGACGTTTTGCGCTTGCGCTAATTGCAGAATTTCGTGGAATCGTGACGCTTCACTTTGTTGATTCAAAAATATTTTGTCAACGGGCGCTTTGGCTTGTAAGGCTTCTAAAACAGGATAGAGTCCAAAAATAAACTGATCTTTTTTCATAGGTAGTAATCAAAAAAAGAGGCTGTCGTAAGACAGCCTCTTTTCAAATAAAGTAAGAAATAATTACTTGATAACTTTAACAGTTCCTTCAGTACCATTGATGTTTACTTTAACAAAGTAAGCACCGCTAGCCATTGAAGACATGTCAACTGAAGAAGTCATAGCGTTGATTTTAGCGCTGTATACTTCTTGACCAAGAACATTGTAGATAGCTACTTTGCTGATGTTTTCATTAGCTTGTAGGTTCATTACATTGTTAACTGGGTTAGGATATACTGAGAATCCTTTAGTTGCGAAATCTTG
>DGAU01000017.1:10324-61334 GCA_002384055.1 Flavobacteriaceae bacterium UBA4022 | reverse complement strand
GCATGATTCTCATTTTTTGCAGCTAACATGCGTTGGGCTATATATCCTCCGCCCCCGGGTTCCGCACCGGGATACCAAGAACTCCACCATTGTACCGCTAACGGGATGATTAATAAAGTAATAATAGCCCGCTTATCACTAAAATCTGGCAATATAGAAAGCTTACTTGCGACATTCTCGTGGGCCAATAAAGCCTCTATACCGCCCACTTCAGGAATATTTATAAGGTAATATGCCGCACCAATAGCACCTCCCATGGCCACAAAAAACAAAACGAAATCTGTATATACGACCCCTTTAAAGCCACCCAATGCACTAAAAATTACGGTAACCAAGCCTGCACTAATAACGGTCTGCCATGGTTCCAAACCTAACATGATGCCGCCAATTTTTATAGCGGCCAAAGTAACAGCTGACATGGTGATCACATTAAAAATCACACCCAAATAAATGGCTCTAAACTTTCTTAGAAAAACTGCTGCGGGTCCTCCATATCGAAATTCATAAAATTCAATGTCAGTATTGACATTTGATTTTCTCCACAGCCTCGCGTAAACAAAAACAGTTAATAGTCCGGTTATCAAAAAAGCCCACCACACCCAATTTCCTGAAACGCCATTGGTTCTCACAATATCTGTAACCAAATTAGGCGTATCGGTAGAAAATGTCGTAGCGACCATTGACACACCTAGCAGCCACCAGGGCATTGTTCGTCCAGAAAGAAAAAACTCTGAAGAACTTTTACCTGATTTCTTTGAAACATAAAGTCCTATGGCAATTGTAATTGCAAAGAATAAAATAACTATTGAATAGTCTAATGTACTTAAGTTGACCATGGTTAATATACTGTTGATTGAAAAGGCTGTAACTTTAGATCAGTAACAACACTTAAAATGCACCCTAATTTACATAGTAATTTTACCGAAAGAAGACGAAAGAACACTTTTTTTAGGACAATCAATGATATAAGTGTTTTTTTTCGCTTTGACCACCTGTTCTAAATTACTAAATCAAATACAAGAACGCAACGCGCTTTTGTAGCGCTTCATTTGGCTATTATAAATACACATTTCAATGCGCTTAGGACAAATACTTTTTTAGCGCTTTTTCTTTTCATATCTTGCCCATCATGCTACGCTGACCCGATCAATTATATGGACTCAGTCCGCATTGTGAGAAGAAATACTGAGTTAATTACATTTAAACTATCATGATTTTCAATACCAGTTATACCAACAAAGAATTTGATCAAGAGACCGACTCAATTGTAGGCCCTGCCTTTGCGTTGATTCAAAAATTGATCAATGGCCCCAAGGGCTCTAATCGCCTCATCATTGATGGATTCAGCCCTAAGTTTCATGCTCAAATTAAGAACACGTCATCACTCAATTATGCCAACATCGAGTTAAGGCCAAAAGGGATCATTGTACACCTGACACAAAACTTAGAACGCTTTGCTTGGGTCATCCCATTCTATCGGTTGGTTATATACAACAACGCGACCTTCAGTATTCATAGTGACGGCCAATTTCTCCAATTAAGAAAGGACAAGCATTACCGCAGCGCCAAAAGATTTATAGAACACATGGCGCAAGCTAAAATTGATTTTTTAAATCTCGATTATTACCAAGGATAAACATCCCTTTGTTTTATTAATAGATATACAAACCATAAATATCCTTGCCGATTACAAATCGTTTTTTTTTAAGCTAGGCCCATCCTAACATATTCAAAACCACTAGAGATAGAATCCATAAAACATAAGCGCATTTGAGCAGGTTTGCTTGAACGCATCAATCTCAATCGTACTATTTTGATAAAAAAACCCACAGACTATGCCTGTGGGTCTTTTTTAATAATTAATGTAGTTCTGTTAACGCTTCACTAATTTGAGATTAGCTACGGAGCCTTCACGGAAGACACGAACAAAATATGTTCCTGAGGCTAAGCCTGTCACATCCACTTGGGCTTGGTTGCTGTTCACTGTCATATTTTGAACGGATTGCCCAAGAATATTACGGATCTCAAGTTTCTCAATTGGTGCGTTAGACGCCACGGTAAACTGATGCTCCGCTGGGTTGGGATACAGACTAAGGCCTATTGATTCTTGGCTTGTGACACCAAGTACTCCCGCTACAGTAAAAGTAAATGGCTGAGAGAATTCACCCTGAGCACATTGTGTATTGCCCCGCACGCGCCACCAGTAGGTGTATCCTTCTTGCATGCCTAAGACCAAGGATGTATTAGACGTACTACTCTGAGCGAATTCAACATCAGTAAAGTCAATATTTCTAGAAACTTCTAAGTCGTAACTGGTCACAAATTGACCCTCATCGGTCCAAGATAATGAATATACGATCGGTATGTCAATAGCTTCATCAGCAGGAACTAATAAATCTGAAACCGGTACATCTGCACTAGATGTACCGAGCACGGTAATCACCACAGGAAATTCTTGTGTTTCGTTCACGCCAATAACACTTACCATAAAGGCATAGTCTCCCATGCTCAGGTTATTGATTCCAGTAAGCTCTAAAGTACTGGTACCTTCTGTATTCATTGTGGGGTCAGAAAACACCCCCGTCACACCCGATGGCAGACCAGAAGTGCTGAATGTAACCCCATCGGTATATCCATTTAAGGGCAAAAAGTCAACCGCTACAGTTGCTGTGTCATCGCCTTCACATCCAGAAACACGTCCATTGTGTGTAGAAGCAAAGAAATCGTTCACATTTAATCCCGTAATTATAATGGATACGGCTTGTTGTCCATCCAAAAGATTAGCGGTCTTGTGGCTAATAGAAACAAAATATGCGCCTAAGGCTCCGGGGATTTCAATCTTTTCAATATTATCAACGATATTATCACCAGTAGTAGCAGCAGCCGCAAAGTTGGCTGGATCTAATTTCCATGGTTCGTAAACTGTCCCGTTTGTTGCGGTCAAACGCAGGTCCAAATCATTAATAAGCATTGGTGTAGGATCATCTTCACTACTAGCATTAGCCGGCAACATAACACCTGGTGCATCCGTCCAAGTAATCGAGGCCATCAAATCATCTGTTCCATTAGCATTCACGGCAAAACTCATTGTTTCACCTGAAGCCAATGCATCTTCGATAATAAAAGATCCTGTATTCATCGCGCTTATAGCTTCGGCGCCACGTTGCACATTGAGCAAGCCCCAACCAAATCGATAATCTGGGCCATCAGCAGAACCAGTTTCATCGGCCGTATGAAGTGCTAAACCTCTCAATGAGGCACTGGTCATATAGCTATTATTTAATTGATTGTAATGTTGTTGCAGTAAAATCAAACTACCTGCCACGTTTGGACTGGCCATTGATGTTCCACTATAATTAGCATAAGCTTGATCAGATCCAGCTAAGGACGAATACATATTGACGCCTTTACCAGATATATCTGGTTTCACACGGCCGTCGTCTGTTGGTCCCCAGCTGCTAAAGCTAGACATACCTACACTATTGGGGCCAGTGTAGTTTAATACTTCAAAAACCGCAGCGACAACTAAGTTATTTTTAGCAGTCCCCATATCCGTAAGGTAGTCAAAACCACTATCCCCAGTATTTACGCCACTTTGACGATCATTTCCTGCAGAAACCACTGGTAAATAATATGGAGCATTATAAGTGATATTGTCCATTCCTCGAGCATCTCCGTCATAATATCCTAAACGCCACAAAGGCAAGTTTTGAATATTTGCTCCATAAGAATGATTTGAGACCAATAAACCCTCACCTGCTGCTGTAATCATTTCTGGGTAATCACTGAACCAATCGTGTGCCCATAAGGTTCCCTCGGGCAACATCCCTTTGGCTGCACCATTAACAACATTTCCATTACCAATCATTGTCCCAGCGACGTGTGTTGCATGATCACCTGTGCCTGCGGCGCCGTCTCTTTGGTCCACGCGTCCATCAAGTAATTGATGTGTCCCGCGAACGCCGCCACCATCCCACTCTCCAACGATCATATTCTCACCGTTGAGGTCAAGATTAGAGATTCCTCCTGTATGTAAGGTATTGGCTCTAGTGGTTATTCCTCCTTCGCGATTATGCGTCACGCGATACTTCGGGCGTCCGTCTTCATAAACGCCAATCAAAGAGGCCATAGCACCTGCTTCAGACTCTATGGTCATAGGCCAATTATAAATTGCGGCCAACTCAATCGCACGCGCTTTGCTTTGTGCTTCAGTGTTGGTAAATTCTGTTTTCAGCGCCTCTAATTTATCCATATCGTAATGGCTTACAATCTGTGCGCGCTCGGCTGGGGTTTGGGCCACCGCAAAAGCAGAAACCAAAACAAGAGCCATAAAAATTTGTGTTGTTTTTGTCATCTTATTTTTTTTTCTAAATTACAAAACAAATCCATATTGGACAATGCTTGTCTCATGAATTTAACATTGATCAGAGGCTAACAGAGCAACTGCGCCAAGTAGAGCACTGTTCATCGTGGGGCTTTGGCGCAAAGCAAAATGATCCAGCTGTTTTTTATAAGGAAATGCGGCGATAGAAGACGCCAACGAGGCAGAGAAGAATGGCCACGCCTTTACAATAGAGCCTCCGAAAATGACGCCCTCAGGCGCCAATAAAGACAGGACCACTTTAACTGCCTCGCCCAGGTGGTGCCCATAAGTGTTATAGGCTTCAAGCGCAAAAGCGTCACCTTGCTGGGCCCTGATGTAGAGCTCAGCAGCAGAGGCTTCATAATTATTAGTGAAGAAGAAGCTCGCTGTATACTGCTCAATAATTCCCTTTTTATAGGGCAACATACCAAGCTCTCCAGCACCGCTAAGCACTCCTTTATAAAGCTGATTATTAATGACAATACCCATGCCTAAACCAGTCCCCAAAGTAATACCTACAAAGTTTTTCCAATCTTTGGCTGCGCCATAGCGGAGTTCGCCGAATGCAAAACAATGGGCATCATTATTGAGCATCACAGGCACCTTAAATTGTTTGTTCATGATTTCGGCCAGCGGCAAACCACACCAAGCAGGAATATTTTGTAAGTCCACGATCAGGCCCCGCTCAGAATCCACAATACCGGGAACCCCAACGCCAATACCCATTATATCCTCTCGCCACAGATCCTTTATCCCCGCAAACAATTGAATCAATAGTGTTTTCGACGCGACTTTTGGATCGATTGCTATATTTCTTTCTTGCGTCACCGTTCCTTCCACCACAAGGCCAAACTTAAATGAAGAAGCCCCAATATCAATACCTAAATACACTGCATCATTCATATGATCAATTCGTTAAATTGTTTTATTTTGAATCAGGGGCTTAGACCAAAAGCCAATAGATAAGATATAGGCTAAAGGAATCATAAGACCAAAGAGCGCCCACTTCAGACCAATAACATCTCCAACTAATCCAATGATTAGGGGAATGATCGCACCACCTGCTATTCCGGTGCAGAGCAGTCCCGCCATAGCACCGTGGTGTTTTGGCACTGAATTAAGCCCTAAAGCAAAGATGATAGACCACATCACAGAAATCGTAAAGCCTAAGGCTGAAAAAGCATAAACCGCCCAGTGTGATGGGCCAAATAAAGCAATGAGCAGCCCCAAAAAGGTAGCTAAGCTCGCATAAATCAGCACCCGCTTACTATCCATTAATTTTAGGAGCAGTAGTCCCAAGATACAGCCTGCAGTGAGCATGGCCCAAAAATAGGACACGGTTTGTGCCCCAATTGTTTCAGGATTAAAACCATGATATTCTAACAAAAATGGAGACAACCAATTACCGACACCTTGCTCAAAACCCACATAACAGAATATCCCTGTAAAATAAAGCAAGGCCTTACGGTCTTTGAAGACTTCCTGATACATGGCCCAAGAAGTCGAAGATTCCTTTGGTTGCGCCGCCTTAACCGGATAAGTCACGTAGTGAGACACCACCAACAAAACCATGCTCATAAGGCCGAAAACAATATATAAGGAGACCCAAGACTTGTCAACAGAAACCCATTGCCCCATCCATTGTGAGATGCCCCAAACATCACTTTTTGGATTCACAAAAAAAACATAAAGCATGGGACTGAGAAAAGACGCCAAGCCAAAGACCAATTGTGCCACGACCGAATTAAACGCAAAATGCTCTTCACCACCAGCCACACGCAGCATGGGGTTAATGATCACTTGCAGTATGGCCATGGCACTACCCAAGACGAACAGAGTGACGACAAATGCCCCATAGCTCTGATCAATAACAAAAAACAAGCACCCCAAAAAGATCACCACAAAAGAGACCTTCAAGAGCATTTTGTCAGAATAACGCTCTGCAAGAAATCCGGCGGGAATCGACATGACGGCGTAGGCTATAAAAAATGAAAAAGGCAATAATCCTACTTCGGATAAGGACAAATCATAACTGTCCTTGACCGCAACAATTATGGAATTCAAAATATTTGTGATGAAAGAAATCACAAAAAACACTAACAAAACCAACAGGACGATATTATAGTAAAGGGACGCTCTTTTCATAAAGATGATCAGTAATTATTCTGCTTTTGCCTAAAAATAGTCATTCCTGAAGAAATAATATCTGGACCAGAGGTTAACTTTTTGTTGGATCTAATCTCATCCCCTGAAAACCGAAGTTAAATATAGCCGAGCATTTTCAAAACTATGATATAAATCCTATTTTCGCATAAAATCGATCTCGGATGAAATTTCTTTTTGCTTTATGTTTTATTTTTTGCTTCACCCAGACCCACCATGCCCAACGATCCAATTATGAATTGGTTTGGTCCGATGAGTTTGATTACAACGGTGCTGTCGATCCCGAAAAATGGCATCACCAAACACAATTGCCCAACGGACAAAGTTGGTATAATGGTGAAATCCAACATTATACTGATCGCATAGAGAATGCTTTTGTAAGCGAAGGCACTTTAAAAGTGATGGCAAAAAGAGAAACCTACACCAACCAGGGCGTTACTAAGGACTTCACCTCTGCACGGCTCAATAGCAAGTTTTCCTTTACTTATGGAAAAATTATCACCAAGGCCAAATTACCTTTCGGACTAGGCACCTGGCCCGCCATTTGGATGCTCGGCAAAAACATCATTGAACCCGGAGGCTATTTCTCAAGTACCTACGGCACAACCTACTGGCCAGCTTGCGGTGAAGTTGATATTATGGAGCATTGGGGCAATAATCAGAACTATATTTCAAGTGCCATACACACCCCATCAAGCTATGGCGGAACGGTCAATGTAGCTGGGCGATATGTATCTGACGTATCCAATGAATTTCACGAATACACCCTAGAATGGGATGAGCAACGTATGGTTTTTTCAGTCGATAATATCGTACATTATATCTACCAGCCTGGCACCCAGAATATGGAAACCTGGCCCTTTGATGCGGACCAATATATGTTGTTTAACGTCGCCTTATTGCCCGAAATCATCTCCACTAACTTTACAGAGGATGCTATGGAGGTGGATTACATCCGTATCTATCAAAACAACCTCGGGACAGGCGCTTTAGAGGATCCCACGGCAAAGCCTTGGCACCCCAACCCTACGCTGGATAACATAACCCTAGTGGATGCAACTGATTATGTCGGCGGCTCGGCTCGCATTTATGCTATTGACGGCACCTTAATGCAATCATTTAAAGTGTCCGAGGCCTTTATTAACCTGGATATGACCCCCTATTCAAGTGGCCTTTATTATATTGTTCTGCAATTCCAGCAATATTACAACACCAGTAAAGTGATTAAGTTATAATGCAAAAAAAAAAGGCTTCCGTTGGAAGCCTTTTTTTTACATTATCTATCAAGAATATCCATCCATTAATCATAGAATTCAACCACCCCTGTAGCGATGTCATACATGGCTCCGATAATTTTAATTTCGGCGTTATCTTCCATTTCCTTAATGATTTCACTTCGTTGCCTGATATTTACCAAGGTCATCTCCACGTTTTTCTTAGAAACGGCATCCACAAATTCAAGATTTGAAGAATTACGCAGTTCGGCCTCTAGGGGTTTTTCCACCGCATCAACAGCCGGTTCAATTTTTTTGATGAGCGCCGTCAGATTTCCTAACCGCGCATGATCACAGGCCCCCTTTATGGCGCCGCAACTGGTATGCCCTAGTACAACGATGACCTTTGTTCCAGCAAGTTTTGAGGCAAATTCCATGCTGCCCAAAATATCTTCGTTGACAAAGTTACCGGCAATTCGAATGCTGAAAACATCCCCAAGCCCTTGGTCAAAAACCAATTCAGCGGAAACCCTTGAATCAATACAACTCAATATTGTAGCAAAAGGAAATTGTCCTTCTGCCGTAGCATTGACTTGTTGGAGTAGGTTTCTATTGGCTTTTAGATTATTTTGAAAGCGCTCATTTCCTTCTTTTAAGAAATTTAAGGCCTTATCTGGTGTCATGGTCAATTGTGTTTCACTTGTATGTGCTTTCATAATGTTTATTTGTTTTGATATGATTTTGAATAGAAAAATTCGGTATAGTTATCTGCATTAACGACAAATCCCTTTTCTGAGATAAGTTTTATCTCAATGTTTTTCAGACGTGCTTTGATCACAAAATCATTCAGAATCTCAATGATATCGTGGTCAAGATAACGCGTTTTTCGCACATCCAATTCCAATTGTGTATTTTCATTTAAATTATTTAATTCCTTCAGTATAGCCCCTTTGTTGATGAAAGTCACCTCCTCTGCCAAAGCCATTCTGATTTTTGAGACGCCATTACTGTTATCCTCAATATGCAAGAAATGACTGTTCTGGTAACTCTTGACCAGAATAACCACAATACCTACGGCCAAACCAATACCAATACCCGTCAACAAATCCGTAAATAGAATGCCCATGACCGTTGTTATGAAGGGAACAAACTGCTTCCAACCCAGATGATACATCGTCTTAAACAACGCAGGCCTTGCCAATTTATAGCCCACCACCAATAAAATAGAGGCCAATACCGAAAGCGGAATTTGGTTGAGTAATCGAGGTATCAGCAGCACAGAAATCAACAAAAAGAATCCATGAATAATCGCAGAAAGCTTGGTCTTACCCCCGGACTGAATATTGGCAGAGCTCCGCACAATGACCTGGGTCACAGGCAATCCACCGATAAAGCCAGAAATCATATTCCCGACCCCTTGGGCCCAAAGCTCACGATTGGTTGGGGTGACATTCTTATCGGGATCCAAACGATCCGTCGCTTCGACACAAAGCAAGGTTTCTAGACTCGCCACAAGAGCAATTGTAAAAGCCGTCACCCAAACATCAACCCTTAAAAATGCGTCAAAATTAGGCAACATAAATTGACCGAAAAAGCTCTCCAAGTTATTGCTTACAGGGACATTCACCATGTTTGTTGCATCAATATTTAAAGGCGTTCCTTGGGTAAATCCGACATAAAAAACGCCAAAAACTACGGCAAGAAAGGGTGCCTGAATCCATTGAACAAATCCAGGTAATTTGGCTTTGATCTTGTCCCAAAACAACAATACCACCAGCGAGATCGTAGCAATCAACGTTGCACCTAAACTCAGCGCATTAGTCGTTTTTAAAATTTCACTAAATGTATTCTCACCATCGACTTGAAAAAAGGCAAAATCACCTTCGGGAGCCGCATCATAACCAAAAAAGTGAGGGATTTGCTTCAGAATAATGATCAGGCCAATACCCGTAAGCATCCCTTTGATGACCGCTGAGGGAAAATACAGTCCGATAATGCCCGCTCTAACCAGGCCAAGAATAATCTGTAATGCCCCCGCGATAACCACAGCGGCCATGAAGTTTTGGTAACCTCCTAAAGCCGTTATTGAGGTAAATACAATAGCCGCAAGGCCTGCAGCTGGTCCGCTAACCCCAATTTTTGAGCCACTCAAAGCACCAACAACAATTCCGCCGATAATACCAGAGATAAGCCCAGAAAATAAGGGCGCGCCACTGGCTAAGGCAATACCCAAACACAAGGGTAATGCCACGAAAAAGACGACAATACTTGCCGAAAAATCATTTTTAATATTTTTAAACATAAATAAGGTTTTGGTCGCGTAAAGCGATCAGTTATAAAAATTTCTAAAAGACTGAAGTAACCTTAAATAAATTCTGGAGGGAGCATAATTGTGTCGGGATAGCCTTGATGAACTTGACGGACGACATCCCTGTAGGTGGCCTGAATATCTTTAAACTCAGAAAACTGAAGATCAAATTTCAAGTCAGCGATGAATTCTTCCTTAACGTCATCAGTCCATTCCAGACTTGATTCCTTTTCATTTTCATCTTCAACGGTCAACCATTGAATAAGCGCCTTGTCATCAGCCACGAAATGCATCAATACCGAAGGCGTTAAAAACACGCTTAAAAAGAAAACAGCGAAAAGTATCCTGAGGCTTCTGGGCACAGTTATTTTTTTTTGCAAATATATAATAGTGGGGGCATAAAAATTATAAGATTCTGTTAAATTCAATTGACTTTTTTAACCCTTATTGTTAGCAAAAAATGAACTTAAGTCAGTGCCCTATTATTAGATTCTATAACCCCATTATTTCAAGGGAATTACTGTCAGAAAACAAAAAAATGTATCTTTAGCCATCAAATTTCTGAACATGACCAAGAAACTATTTTTACCAACGATTCAAAGTGCCCTGTTCCTTTTCTGTCTGATCGCTATGGCACAAACGCCCGAATCGACTCCTAGAGAAAAATATGCGGCAACCATCACCTCCGAGGATCTCTCCGAGCTACTTTACACCGTGGCATCAGATTCTATGCAAGGCCGCATGACCGGAACGGAAGGTCAAAAAATGGCAGCTGACTTTCTGCAAAACTTTTATAAGGCGCACCGTATAGCAACTGCTCCAGGCATGGACCATTATTTTCAAGAAATTCCTGCTACTTATTTTACGCGCATGAAAAACCCCGTGAGTTCTGAAAATGTCCTGGCTTATATTGAGGGTTCAGAATTACCCGATGAAGTTGTCGTGCTTTCGGCACATTATGACCACGTAGGCATGGAGGGCGACACGATCTATAATGGCGCAGACGATGATGGCAGCGGTACTGTCGCCTTGTTGGAAATCGCTGAAGCCTTTCAAATGGCCAAAGACCAAGGATACGGTCCTAAGCGGTCTTTACTTTTTCTACATGTCACAGGCGAAGAGATTGGTCTTTATGGGTCACGCTATTATACCGAAAACCCCATTATTCCGCTAGCACAGACACTCTGTGATCTCAACACAGATATGATCGGACGCATTGACCCACTCAAAGAAGGCAATGAAAATTATATATACCTCATTGGAAGTGATAAACTCAGTCAATCACTGCATGACTTATCTGAAGAAGTAAATAAGACCTATGTTCAATTGGAATTAGACTATACCTTTAATGCCGATGACGACCCAAATCGCTTTTATTACCGTAGCGACCACTATAATTTTGCAGAAAAAAACATCCCTGTAATATTTTATTTTAACGGCGTGCACCAAGACTATCACAAACCAACTGATACGCCAGACAAAATTAATTATCCACTTATGGCAAAGCGCACCCGTTTGATTTTTCACACGGCTTGGGAAATCGCCAATCGTGAAGGGCGTATTTATGCCGACAAGCGCACTGAATAAGGTTTTATCCATCCGCTAAAAAGAAAACCCCCGATCGCTAGATCGGGGGTTTTTATCTTATGGGTGGAAGACGGGATTCGAACCCGCGACCCTCGGTACCACAAACCGATGCTCTAACCAACTGAGCTACAACCACCATTAAAAATACTGCTCTAAAAGCGGAGGCAAATATAATTTAAAATGCTACTTTCTACAATTATTTTTGACAAATTAAATCAAATCTGTCAGGGTGTCTACGGCAGGATATCGCTCAGTGGTATAACCCTCAGCAAACTCAGTTCCAATAAGACGTCCCAGATTTTTATAACGGTAGCTCAAACTGTCTTTTACATTCTGGGTAGAGATTGGGGTCATGGGTTCCTTGCTGTTGGGGTCATAAAATTGACTCTTGTAGGCAAATACCGCAGCGAGTTTAGTTTCCATATATCCCGTGACATCCACAACAAAGTCGGGTTCTAAGTCATTCCATTGAATGTAATGATACACGTGTTTTGGCCTCCAGGCCTCTTGAATCAAACCATCTTGGGTCGTTTCAATATTTTTTAACCCCGAAAGAAAACAGGCATCACTGACCAGGCGACTGCCCTTTGGGTGGTCAATATGGCGGTCTTCTATCGCGTTACACAACACAATCTTGGGTCGTGTCGCACGGATGATTTCAATAACCTTAAGTTGACTCTCCTTGTTGTTTTCAAAAAACCCATCGGCCAAGCCTAGATTATGTCGAAAGGATACGCCTAAAATTTTGGCGGCCTCCATGGCTTCACCATGCCGTATTTCTGGTGTGCCACGTGTGCCTAATTCCCCTTGAGTCAGGTCGAGAATACCTACAGTACGGCCTTTAGCAATCTCTTTTGCAATTGTCGCTCCCGAACTCATCTCAACGTCATCTGGATGGGCACCAATGGCCAAAATATCAACAAATTGTAGTGTTTTCATATCGTTTATTTTATGGCATTAATGGCCTGGGCTAAATCATCTATCAAATCCGCGGCATCTTCAATACCCACGGAAAAGCGAATTAATTGGTCTGAGATCCCCATGGCTTGACGCGCTTCTGCCCCAATGATCAAATGAGAGGTTTTGGCAGGCAGTAAGGCCGTTGATTCAACAGCGGCAAAGCTCATAGAGCGTTTGATCATGTTCAGTGCTTCCAGAAAGCTTTCTGCATCCAACTGGGGCACTAGTTCAAAAGAGATCATCCCAGAAAATCCGCTCATTTGACGTTTGGCTAAAGCATGACTTGGATGCCCTGGTAGTCCTGGGTAATAGACCTTGGCGACATCATCATGCTCTTCGAGCCATTGTGCTAATTTCAGCGCATTGGCATTTTGACGTTCGACCCTAAGCCCCATGGTTTTAATACTTCGTTCTAAGAGCCAAATGGTAAATTCACTAAGATTCGCCCCGAACATTTTTGCGGAAGAAAAGATTAAATCGCGATGCAGGTGACTGCAGGATATTGTGCCAGCCAAAATATCGCTATGACCGCCCATATATTTGGTGGCACTATGGATCACAACATCAATGCCAAAAAGTGCTGGATTCTGGTTTACTGGAGATGCCATTGTATTGTCAATTATCGTTACCAGACCATGCTGCTTGGCAAGCTTACTGATCATGGAGAGATCAATGACCTCCATCAATGGGTTTGAAGGGGACTCAATATAAATAACTTTGGTATTTGGTTTTATTTTGGCAGCAAACGCCTTCTGATCAAAGCCTTCAGTAAAATCATGACTAATGCCGTAATGAGGGCATTGTTGTGTCAAAAAATTATAGGTCCCACCATAAACTGAGGACTGCACCACTGCGTGGTCACCGGAATGCAGAAATGCCATGAGCGCATTACTGATTGCAGCCATTCCACTGCCAAAAATCAAAGAGGCTTCACAATGTTCTAAATCCGAAATTTTTTGATTTAAGGCTTGTTGGTTTGGGGTATTAAAATAACGCGGATATCGACTCATATCCTGATTTTCATAGTCATATGACGTCGTCATATAAAGTGGAGATATCGCTCCTTTAAATACAGTATCTTGGAGTTCTCCCGAATGAATACAAACCGAATTAATGCCTAATAATTTCTCTGACATATTGCTGCTTTAAGCAATAAAAATACAAAATACGCTCAAGGATTACTATCTTTATCCTAATAAAAGCCCGGGAGCAAAACAATCGGGTAACCATGCAAATCCATCGTTCGCTTCCGTACAAAAATAGACCCATGAAAGTGCTGCTGATACACATCAAAGAATTGCTCCAAGTCCGTGATAACGCCCCAGAATGGGTTGCCGGCAAAGACATGAGCCAGCTTCCAGTCCTCAATAATGCATGGCTATTACTTAATGGTGATCTTATTGAAGATTATGGCACTATGGATGAGATGCCTCAAGGGCACTTTCCAAAAATCATGGATTGTACCGACCGTATTGTCCTTCCGACCTGGTGCGACAGCCATACCCATATTGTTTTTGCTGGGGACCGTTCGGGTGAATTTGTGGATCGATTACACGGCATGAGTTATCAAGAAATTGCCGATAATGGTGGGGGCATACTCAATAGTGCCTTGGCCCTGCAAAACACCTCCGAAACCAAATTGATGCAACAGGCATCAAAACGCCTAGAAGAACTCATGTACTTAGGCACTGGCGCCATTGAAATAAAAAGTGGCTATGGCCTCTCACCCGAGGCAGAAATCAAAATGCTCAGGGTGATTGAGCGGCTTAAAAAGAAATATCCCTTGGCGGTTGCGGCTACTTTTTTGGGGGCACATGCGGTACCCCATAACTTCGCTAACAACAAACAAGGCTACATCGATCAAATCTGCTCAGAAATGATTCCTGCGATTGCCAAAGAACAACTCGCGTCGTTTATCGATGTGTTTTGCGAACACGGATACTTTAGCCCTGAAGAAACAGACCAAATTCTTAAAGCAGGCAAACAATTTGGCCTGACACCAAAAATACACGTGAACCAATTCACTGCTTTAGGCGGCGTGGCTGTCGGGGTCAACAATGATGCCCTGAGCGTAGATCATTTAGAATTGCTCACCGATCAAGACATCGAGGCCCTTAAAGGCAGCAGAACCATGCCTGTGGCACTGCCTGGCTGTTCCTTTTTCTTGAATATTCCTTATACGCCAGGCAGAAAATTGATTGATGCGGGACTCCCCCTTGCTATTGCTTCAGATTACAACCCAGGCTCTGCCCCATCAGGAAACATGAATTTTGTCGTTGCAGCGGCCTGTATTAAAATGCGCCTCACCCCAGAAGAAGCTATTAATGCGGCCACCATTAACGGCGCATATGCCATGGGTGTCAGTGCCGATTATGGATCAATTACTCGAGGCAAGAAAGCCAGTGTGATCATCACGCAAGAATTGGATTCTTATGTCCAACTGCCCTATGCCTTTGGACAAAATCATATCGACCAAGTCATTCTTAATGGGCGCGTCATATGAGCGGAATGGGCTTTATAAAATCGATAGACCTCAGTGGTTTTACCCAAACACGCCCTGGCGAGACCAAATGGGGGGAACTCCTTAAGGTCATCCGTCATGAGGAAGAACTCAAAACAACTTCCGCCCGCTATATTTTACTGGGCATACCTGAAGACATCGGGATCAGAGCCAACGGTGGGCGTGCAGGATCGGCAAGCGCATGGTGGCAAGCATTAACAGTTCTTTGCAGCATGCCGGGCCCTGCTGATCATCAGATAAATAAACTTGCAATCTTAGGCACTATAATTTGCGATGATCTGCAAGAAGCCAGTATGGGTTTAGATTGGCGAGGTCTCAAAGACCAAGAAAAATTTCATGAACTCATCACAACATTAGACAACAGAGTGTCACAAGTCATCAGCAACGTCATTGCTGCTGGTAAAATCCCTATCGTTATTGGCGGGGGACACAATAATAGTTTTGGCCTACTCAAGGGAGCCTCTCAGGCGATTAATCAGCCCATGCACTGTCTGAATATAGATACACATGCCGATTTTAGAGCCTTAGAATACCGCCATAGTGGTAACGGATTTAGTTACGCACAGCAACAGGGTCATCTCAGCAAATACGGTATATTAGGCCTTCAAAATGCCATGACTTCTCGAGAGATTCATCACCGTTTGGCACAGCATCCAGATTTGATTCTAACCGCTACTTACGAATCGATCATCGACAAAGAGCAATCCTTTGCACAGGCGCTTGAAACGAGCTTAGACTTTGTCTCTGGGCAGGCATTTGGTCTTGAAATTGACTTAGACGTTATTGCCCACATGGGCAGCAGTGCCCAAAGTCCTTCTGGCTTTTCTCTGGAAGAAGTGCGTACCGCGCTTCGTTTGATCAAAAGCCATCATTACTGCACCTATATCCATCTATGCGAAGGGGCACCAGAATTGGGTACGACTCAAAACCAAGTAGCTAAGGCTTTGGCGCTTATGGTTTACGATACCGTCCGTCGATAAACAACGACCCATAGATAGGTCACTGCAATTTTTTAATTCTTTTGTGCCAACAAAGGGACAAAGCGGCATTCACCGTATTCCATCTTTTCAAACTTAGACGCAGAAACGCGCTTGAAGACGGTCATGATCTGGGTGCCTTCCCCAATAGGAATCACTAAGCGCGCCCCAACAGCCAGTTGTTCTAACAAGGCTTTAGGGACAAACGGTGCGCCAGCCGTGACAATAATACCATCATATGGTGCCTTTTCAGGGAAGCCTTTGTAGCCATCACCGAAGATCATTTTTTTGGGACGAAAACCCATTTTAGGCAAAAAAAGACTGGTTTTTTTAAACAATTCATTTTGCCGTTCTATCGTATACAACTCAACGCCCAAAGCAACTAAAACAGCACTCTGATAGCCACTACCCGTCCCTATTTCCAAAACTTTTGCGCCGGAGAAACAAGCCAATAACGCTGTTTGATGCGCTACGGTGTAGGGCTGTGAAATGGTTTGATCCGCTGCAATGGGAAAGGCCTTGTCGGTGTAAGCATGATCCAGAAAGCTACTGTCCATAAACCAATGCCGCGGCACAACATTCATGGCCTGCAACACCTTGAGATCACTAATCCCCTTTTGCTGTAGCGTTTCGAGTAACTTTTTGCGTTTCCCTTTGTGTATATAGGTGTCTTTCATGATGCCGCGATAAGCGGTATATAACGTTGAGAGCTCGTGTGTTTGAGTGCGCGCCATGTACTGCCGTCGACGCACCCCTGAATCCCAACAAATCTAATAAAAGCGTCCCGTAATTTACAACGGATGCGCCGCTAATTTTAGTCAAAAAAAGTATCTTTGTTTGAAACTAAAGACGCATGTTAAAAGCTGGAGTATTTGGCGCAGGCCATCTGGGAAAAATCCACCTTAAACTTCTGGAGCAATCAACTTATTTTGAACTGATCGGGTTTTACGATGCTGATCGTGAAGCCGCTTTAGCCATTGAGCTTCGATTGGGCTACACCTATTTTGAAAATCCTGATGAGTTGATCGCGTTGTGCGATGTCATCGATATCGTCACACCAACCATTTACCACTTTGAAGGAGCCAAGGCCGCACTTAGTGCAGGAAAGCATGTTTTTATTGAAAAGCCGATAACCCATACCTACCAAGAAGCAGAAGCCCTTATAGCTTTGGCCCATGAAAAAGGCGTATTGGGACAAGTCGGACACGTCGAGCGGTTTAATCCGGCCTTCACCGCAATTAAAGACTTGATTGACCAACCCATGTTTATTGAAACGCATCGACTGGCTGAATTCAACCCGCGCGGGACGGATGTTCCTGTTGTTTTAGACTTAATGATCCATGATATTGACGCGATCTTGAGTGTTGTCAATAGTCCGGTAAAATCGGTTAGTGCTAGCGGTGTTTCTGTTATTTCGGAAACGCCAGATATCGCCAACGCCCGTATTGAATTTGATAATGGCTGTGTGGCGAATTTAACCGCGAGCCGCATTTCCATGAAGAAAATGCGAAAAGTGCGCTTCTTCCAAAAAGATGCCTATATCTCTGTAAATTATTTAGATAAGACCTGCGAGGTCGTCAAAATGAAGGATGCCCCAAAGAATCCAGATGATTTTGCCATGGTTCTGACCAATGCCGAAGGGGTTAAAAAACAGATTTATTTTGACAATCCAACCGTTGGTGATAATAACGCAATCTTGGACGAATTAGAATCATTCGCGCAATCCATTCACAATAACAGTACACCAGTAGTGAGCTTAAGCGATGGCGCCGAAGCTTTGCGCGTTGCCCTGTTGGTTATTGAAAATTTCAAACACCTTTAACGATATGAAAAATGTAGCTGTCATTGGGGCAGGCACTATGGGCAACGGAATTGCCCATACCTTTGCCCAATACGATTACCGAGTGCAACTCATCGATGTTTCTGAGAAAGCACTGGCCCAAGCCCTTGTGACCATCGCCAAGAATTTGGACCGTATGGTAGCTAAAGAAGTAATCTCCGAGCAAGATAAGGCCAACACACTCGCAAATATCACGACCCATACTGATCTGGAAGAAGGCGTGGAATATGCAAGTCTTGTGGTTGAAGCAGCCACTGAGCGCATGGATCTAAAACTCCAAATTTTTAAAAATTTAGATGCATTTTGTCCCGAAGACACTATCCTCGCGACCAACACCTCATCTATTTCTATCACCAAAATTGCCTCAGCGACCACCCGACCTGACCGTGTGATTGGCATGCACTTTATGAATCCCGTGCCTTTGATGAAATTGGTCGAAATTATTTCCGGTTACGATACGAGTCAGGAAACTCGCGATACCATTATGAAGATGTCAGAAAAACTCAATAAAATCCCAGTCGCGGTAAACGATTATCCAGGGTTTGTGGCCAATAGAATACTGATCCCAATGATCAATGAAGCCATTGAAACATTACACACGGGTGTGGCTGGTGTCCAAGAAATAGACGCCATCATGAAACTGGGAATGGGACACCCTATGGGCCCCTTACAATTGGCCGATTTTATTGGACTAGATGTCTGTTTATCGATACTTAATGTGATGCACGATGGGTTTAAACAACCCAAGTTTGCCCCATGCCCTTTGCTGGTCAATATGGTACAAGCCGGTAAATTCGGCGTGAAAAGTGGCGAAGGTTTTTACGACTATACCCAAAGCCGCAAAGCAGAAATAGTAGCAAAACGATTTCTGTAAAACGCCCTATGCCCAACCCGATAGCCCATAAGATAAGTGCCCTACAAAACCAACTTCCAGCTGAAGTTACCTTAGTCGCCGTTTCTAAAACCAAACCCATTGAGGTGTTACAAATGGCCTATGACGGTGGTCAACGGGTTTTTGGCGAAAATAAAATACAAGAAATGGCTCATAAATGGGCCGAACTACCCAAGGATATTCAGTGGCATATGATTGGTCATGTACAAACAAACAAGGTCAAATATATGGCTCCTTTTGTATCCCTAGTTCATTCTGTAGACAGCCTCAAATTACTGAAAGAAATTGACAAACAAGGACGCAATAACAACCGATGCATACCGTGTTTACTGCAGATCAAAATTGCTTCGGAAGCGCAAAAATTCGGACTGACCCAAGAACAAGCAATTGATGCACTCCATTCTGAGGCTGTAAAACAGATGGAAGGCGCCATCATTATAGGCCTTATGGGCATGGCTACTTTTACGGATGATCCAGCTCAGATTGCTCAGGAATTCGCCCTACTGCAATCCTTTTACGACCAAAACAAAACAGAATTTGGCTTTACGACATTATCCATCGGCATGAGCGCCGATTATGACATTGCGCTCCAATATGGCAGCAATATGATCCGGGTCGGTAGCGCGTTATTTGGTGAGCGCGAAGCGCCACTACAAACGCCTCAATCTTAGATGTTTGCCATTGTCGACATAGAAACTACCGGCGGAAAGTACAACGAAGAAGGCATTACTGAAATAGCCATTTATCGTTATGACGGCCAAGAGATCGTTGATCAGTTTTGCAGTCTGGTCAATCCCGAAAGACCCATTCAACCTTTTGTAGTCAACTTGACAGGAATCAATAATGCAATGCTGCGCCAAGCACCGAAGTTTTTTGAAATCGCCAAACGGATCGTTGAAATCACCAAAGACTGTGTCTTGGTAGCCCACAACGCACAGTTTGATTACCGTATTTTGTGCACCGAATTTGATCGATTGGGTTATCCGTTTGACAAACAAACTTTGTGCACGGTAGAATTATCCAAAAAATTAATTCCCGACCAGCCCTCCTATAGCTTAGGCAAACTCACGAGATCTTTAGGCATTCCTTTGAGCGATCGCCATAGAGCACAGGGTGACGCATTGGCCACAGTAAAACTCTTTAAGCTCTTATTGGACAAAGACCTTGAAAAAATCATCGTGCGCGGCCTGATCCGCAACGATCCAAAAAAACAATTAGAACCAAAGCTTTTGGATTTAATTGCAGGGGCTCCATCAGATACTGGCGTCTATTATATGCACGACAAAAACGGTGACATCATTTACATTGGCAAAAGCAAGAACATCAAAAAGCGCTTGATGCAGCACTTTACTGGGGACCAAAGAAAAGCGAAAAAAATACAACTGGATGTGGCCGATGTCAGCTACGAAACCACGGGTAACGAACTCATTGCATTACTTAAAGAAAGTCAAGAGATTAAAATACATAAGCCCTTATATAACAGAGCATTAAGAAGAACTCTTTTTCAATTTCAACTCACCTCATTTACCGATGAACATGGCTATATTAATTTCCAGATAGAAAAATCAGACAAGCGTAAAAAAGCCATCACTACCTTCACCAGTTACCAACAAGCCAAAGCGAAATTGTTTCAGATTACAGAGACTTACACCCTTTGCCAAAAGTTAAATGGCTTATACAAAAGCTCATCGAGCTGTTTCCTGCATGGACTTAATACCTGTTTGGGCGCCTGTGTTCAAAAAGAACAACCTGACACCTACAACATACGGGCTTTAGAGTTCATCAAAAAGAACAGTATGAGCACCGATAATATTTTGATTATTGATCATGGTCGTACGGTTGATGAACGCTCCGTAGTGGCCATTGAAAATGGAAAATTCAAAGGGTTTGGCTATTTCAATTTGAATTTTCAAATACAAAATCCTGAGGTTTTGCGCTCCATACTGCGGCCGATGGAAGACAATCGTGATGCCCAGCATATCATCCAGTCTTATTTGAGAAAACATAAGGTTTTGAAAATATTAAAACTGAATCCGGAAGATTAAATTTAAAATCTTCCCTACTTTTAAAGGCACAATGCGCTAAATATGGCAAAATCAACTTTAAAACCCTGGCAAAAATCCCTGCACCAAATCATCTATGAAGCCGACACTCCTGCCGGTAAATGGTTTGATATCGCCCTGTTGATATTTATTTTGGCTAGTGTATGCTCGGTAATGATTGAGAGTGTTAAGGGACTGCCAGAAGAGGTGTATTCCGTGCTGCGCACTGCAGAATGGATCATCACTATTCTTTTTACCATTGAATATATTTTGCGCATCATATGCATCCAAAATCCAAGGCATTACCTCTTTAGCTTTTATGGCATTATTGACTTTCTCTCTATTATGCCCCTGTACTTAAGTTTTGTGCTTTCGGGCAGCTCTGTGTTAGTGACCGTTCGCGCCCTAAGGCTATTGCGCGTTTTTCGCATATTAAAAATCACACGTTACATCGGTGAATCACGGCGGCTGCGCGCCGCCTTGCAGCACAGCAAGCCTAAGATCCTAATCTTTCTTTTTGCAGTCCTGATCGTCTCGGTTATTGCGGGTACCCTAATGTACCTTGTCGAAGGAGATAATAGTGGCTTTACCAGTATCCCACGTGGTATTTACTGGGCCATAGTCACCTTAACGACTGTTGGCTTTGGAGACATTACTCCAGTGACCCCATTAGGCCAATTCATCGCTTCAATCCTTATGATTTTGGGTTATGGCATCATCGCGGTTCCCACGGGTATCGTGAGCGCCGAATACACCAAACATGAGCTCGCGGAAGCACTAAACAATACGCAATCCTGTTCTAATTGCGGCTACGGACGACATCAAGATAATGCACAGTTTTGTCTTAATTGTGGCCAAGAACTCAACCCCCCAGCCACATGAGTCAAGAGACGACCTTGATCTCCATTGTAGGCCCTACGGCCATTGGCAAAACCGCACTAAGCATTGCCATCGCCAACCACTTGAATTGCCCCATTCTATCGGCGGACTCCAGACAATTTTATAAGGAAATGACTATTGGCACAGCCGTTCCTGTCGCGGAAGAAATTCAGGCGGCAGAGCATTATTTCATACAGCACCGCAGCATACACCAGCCCTATTCTGTGGGAGCCTATGAGCGTGATGCCCTTGCGCTGATCGAACAACTCAGACCTGAACATCGTTATTTGATTTTGGTAGGCGGCTCAGGCCTCTATACCAAGGCCGTAATTTCTGGATTAGATGAATTCCCTGAAGTCCCGCAGTCGATCAGATCAGCCCTCAATACAGTATTTGAGACAGATGGAATCCAAACGCTACAAGAGGAGCTAAAAACCGTAGATCCGGACTATTACGCTATTGTAGATGTGCATAATCACCAAAGAGTCATTCGTGGACTAGAGATCTATCGTGCTACCGGGCGGCCTTTTTCTTCTTTCCGAACCAATAGCACTAAAAAGAGGCCGTTCAATATCCTGTCTATAGGGCTAAAAGCCTCACGAGAGGAAATTTACCAGCGGATCGATCTTCGCGTAGACCAGATGATAAATCAAGGACTACTAGAAGAAGTTAAAGCTCTTTTTGAGTATAGAGATTTGAACGCCTTACAAACCGTTGGCTACAGAGAGCTATTCGCTTATTTAGACCATCAGATTGATTTTGAAACAGCTGTAGCACTGATCAAAACCAATACCCGAAGATTCTCCAAAAGACAAATGACCTGGTTTCAAAAAGACGCCACAACACTTTGGTTTGATTACCATACCAAACCCGAAGACGTGATCAAGGCCATACGACGCTCATAAACCTGGGCACCGCAATATCAGTTGTCTATTTCAGTCTTGACGACCAATCGAAACCCCTCTCCATGGATATTAATGATTTCAACTTCATCGTCGGCACTGAGGTATTTGCGCAATTTGGCAATATACACATCCATGCTTCTTGAGGTAAAATAATTATCATCGCGCCATATTTTGGTCAAGGCCAATTCACGAGGCATTAAATCGTTTTTGTGCAAGGCCAAGAGTCGGAGTAGATCATTTTCCTTTGGTGATAGCTTATTGGGCGCCTGATCCTTATAAGTCAGATAACGCAACTTGGCATTTAAATGAAAATTCCCAAAAACAAAATCAAATTGCTTACTATCACTCACCGTCTCTTTAGATTTACGTTGGATGATGGCTTTGATTTTCATCAAGAGCACCTCGCTATCAAATGGTTTATTTAAGTAATCATCGGCACCTATTTTGTATCCCTTCAGCACGTCTTCCTTCATCGCCTTGGCGGTCAAAAAGATGATCGGCACTTCCTTATTCTTTTCCCGAATTTCTTTAGCTAAGGTAAATCCATCTTTGTAGGGCATCATGACATCCAAAATGCACAAATCATAATCATCCTTCTTGAATTTCTCGAAGCCTTCCATGCCGTTTTTAGCCAAGATGACATCGTAATCATTCATCATCAAATAATCCTTCAGAACTGTTCCAAAATTCGGATCATCTTCTACCAATAAAATTTTCTTGTTCTCTGTTATCATAATTTATGCGATTAAGTCCAATTTAATATAAAACACACTGCCCCTACTCTTTTCGCTTTCCACGTAAATATCGGCATTGTGATCGTCTAAGATTTTTTTGACATAAGCCAAACCAAGACCATGCCCTTTAACATTATGAAGGTCCCCTGTGGGTTCCCGATAAAATTTTTCAAATATCTTTTTTTGAACTGCCTTCGACATGCCGATACCTTGGTCGCTGACCTTAAGGACAATGGTGTTTTTGACGTTTTCGGTAGTGATGGTAATCATTGGATTTCCTTCCGAATACTTGATGGCATTATCAAGGACATTAACAATAACGTTGGTCAAATGGAGTTCATTGCCTAACACCGATGATTTCTGAGCCTTTAGCTCCTTAACTAATTCACCTTCGCGGTCTTCAATCATCAAACTCACATGGGATATAGCATCTTCGATAATGTCATGAAGCTTGATGCGCTTCTTGGGCAAATCCAATTCGTTTTTATCCAGTTTAGAAATCCGTAAGACATTCTCGACTTGAGCATGCATCCGGCGATTTTCTTCGCGTATCATATCCATATAACGCGCTATAAACTCCTTGTTATCTGAAACTTTTGGATTTTTCAACGCATCCAAGGCCAAATTAATCGTAGCAATGGGTGTTTTAAATTCATGCGTCATATTGTTGATGAAATCCGTTTTTATCTGAGAAATTTGACGCTGACGAAAAAGCTGGGATAAGGTATTGGCATAGGTGATGATGATCACTCCAGTAAAAATCAAAGACAGTAAGGCCATGCCCAATAGTGAATTCAATATCTCCTGATTTTTATCCGAGAAGTTGACGTATAACTGGTAGTGCGTTTGGAAGGTGTCATTGATGAATAGCGGCACGCCATAAGTATTCTCCGGATCCAGTTCAAATCCACGCGATCGCACTTTAGTGGCCAATGCATCGCTATAAATGGCAAAATCAAACTTGGATTTTATACCCCGTTCACTTGCTTCAAGAGTAATGAGTGACTTAATTTCTTGACTCGTGACGCGTTTGTGTATGGGGATTCTAGAGGCAATGTTGGCGACGGCTTCCTCGAACTGTTTTCGTTCAAAATCGCGCAAACGATCAAAATCGACAGTGGTTTGCGTGATTTCGCCCTGATCATCCAAAGAACTGATGATGCGGGTTGTGGATTTTTGATTCGTGATCTTTTTAAAGGCAATAGAATCAAATTCGACGTCAGAAAAATAAGCGGAGAGTTTATAATCTTCTTCAATGATTCCGTCCGAAAAGATCACTGTTTCATTCTTGTCCTCATTAACAATGCGGTAGATCAACTCGGTCACATTGATGTTTTCAGGTTTTTCTATACTATCGACAAGACCACTATACAATTGATAATAATCTTCAGTCTCACGCAGTTGTACTTTACGTGCCACATCAATGAGCACTTGACGTACGCCAATAGTAAATTGATCATCTTTGGTGGTATAGGCATTACTAATCCAATAACCTTGAACAAACATGATGCCCAATAGAGAGAGTGACATCAAACTGATAAGCAGGGTAAACAGCCTTTTGTTCATGCGTTAAAATTAAGATTTTAACATTTACGCCATCCGCCCTTTAACCTAAAGTTAACACTAAAAATTAGCCTAACCATTAGCGTGCCTCCATCAATGCCTTGTGAACATTCGTTACCTGTTTAAGGGCAAGGGCAAGGTCATTATTTTCAATGACAAAATCTGCTTTTTCCTTTTTGACATCGTCTGACCACTGCAAGTCCATGCGTTGATCAATTTGGGGTTTTGTAGTACCATCTCGTGCCATGACTCGAGCCAAACGCTGACCCTTAAGCGCCGTGACCAAAACTACTGCATCGCACTGCGTCTCACCCCCCGTTTCAAATAAAATAGCCACTTCCTTAAGGACATAAGGGCTATCCTGATCAGATAACCATTGAGCAAAATCCAGAGCAACCGCTGGATGAACCAATTTGTTCCAAGATTTGAGTGCCGCTGGATCTGCAAAAATATGTTTTGCCACAAAACCCGTATTGAGTAATCCTTCTCGATAGGTTTCTGGCCCTAATAATGCCATCAACTGCTGCTTCAACTCCTCATCAGAATTCATCAGGTATTTGGCACGGTCATCCGAATGATAAACGGGTACACCCAGGGCAGCAAATTCTCGCGCGATAGTGGATTTACCGCTGCCGATACCTCCGGTGAGCCCAATGACCTTAGGGCTAATCTTTGAAGATGACATAATCAACTTTTTTATGACTGAGTTCGGTTTTGATGATGCCATTGGGCTTGATGACCAACTTTGGAATCATAAAACTATCCTCTGTTATTTTTTCTGAAAAATCACAGACCAGCTTAAAACTAGCGGGGACGACTTGATTAAATTGCGCCACTGAGACTTCAAATTGAACCGTCATTGATTCTGGGAAAATTTTCAACTCAGTTCCGCGTGGCACATTGAGCATCTCAACAGGCAATACCAGCTTCTTTTGGGCAAATTCTTCAACCTCCATGATCACTTGGACCTGTTTGGAAGAAAGGGTGATTTCATTATTTTCGGGCAATTCAAGCGCCAGTAATTGATCCAAGTCCTCATCCAAACCGCTGATGGTCATTAATTCTGTTGTAATGCTATCAATTAATTCAATACTATTCTGGGGGCCAAAAAGTTTGATCTGCTGAGGGGTTATGGTTAATTCGGACACCGCACGAAATCCTTGCTTTAACACAACATCTCCTTTAAAAACAACCGGAACCAACTTAGAAGCCATTTGGTCCAATGGGATCAATAATTCTTGAAGATCAAGGGATAAGACCCCAACATTTGGTAATTGCCTATAGCAAAAGGCCAATAATTGATCTTGATTAAACCTCAGAGTTGATTGATTGATTCTATTGCCTGCAGAAGCATCAATCACTATTTGTTTTCGGCCCAAAGAATGACCCAGCAACTTAAATCCATTAGCCTTGACCCCAACGGTAAATTCCTGTAGGGCCGCTTTCCCAAGCAAAGTCTCTTCTGGTAAATTTTTATACACAACACTTAGGGTCAACTCTGTGGTCAGGTCTTTAGAAAATTTTGTCAAGAACCATATGCCCAGTGCCAGCGCCAGAAAGAATAAAAAACTCTTTATTTTTTGATTTCTATGGACCGATATATTTTTCATGCGCAGACTTATTTGAAAAATAATTTAGGAAATGATGCTTCTGGTGTTTTGCCCCGCAATACTATGGCAGTGAAAGAACGCAAGAAGCCAAAACCATAAGCATAAAACTGAATGAGCGTCGCAAGCAATGCATTAAAGGCAATAGGTATTGATTTATGGGCCAATAAGGCCGCAAAAAACACTAAGCCATAATAACACCCCATGAGCAATAGCAGCTCACTGTGGCTCATAAGGGCTGTAAAAATAGCCGTTAGCGATGCAATAAGCCATAGACTCGGCAACCAAAAGATCCATTTCGCCCCTGTAGGATGCCAACGGTTGAGGATCGGGCGCACTAAGCCAAATTGATAAACTTGCTTGGCATACTTGATCCAAGAAACCCTTCTTTTGTGGTATACATAGGCTTCTGTAACCAACTTAGATTCAAAACCCAATTGCCATAAACGATGCGTTAAGTCGGGGTCTTCACCAGGGTGTATTTTACCAAAACCTCCTGAAGCCTGAAAAGCTTGGGCCGACAGCCCCATATTAAAACTGCGCGGTTCGAATCGTGCCAATTGTTTTTTGTGACCACGAACTCCTCCAGTGGTCAAAAAAGAGGTCATCGCGAAATCAATTCCACGCTGTAGTGAGGTAAAATCTTGATGTGCCGCGTCGGGACCGCCAAAAAAGTCAGGTTGATGTGTCTTCAAATAATCGTCCATCGCCTGAAGATAATGTGGGGGCAACAAACAGTCTGAATCCAAAATAATAAAATAACTACCATGAGCGCGGGACATGCCGTAGTTTCTAGAATCACCAGGACCTGTGTTCGCCTTAGCGTAATAATGAAGTGTCAGCACTTCACTAAAATCAACCACCACATCTTGAGCAGAATCTGTAGAACCATCTTCTACAACTACCACTTCAAAAGTATAATCTCCTTCGAGCGCGGTCATGGAATGCAACAACTCCCTGATCTCCTCTGGTCGATTGAATACCGGTATGATAAAAGAATACTGTGGCTTCATGACTACAAAAGTAGTTAAATTAAAAAGCCATCCGCTCAGGGATGGCTTTATATCTTGTTGTTCACACCTTGACGCTAACCATTACAACAACAGCCAGCACTGAAGAAATTAGTATTTATGCCTTATCATTGACAAAATAGTCCATTACGGCATCACTCACGCCCATATTGGAAAATCCACCATCATTATATAGGTTTTGAAGCGTCACACGCTTGGTCAAATCACTAAACAAACTAATGGTATAATTGGCACAATCCAAAGCCGTCGCATTCCCCAAAGGAGACATCTTATCTGCATAAGCCATAAATCCATCAAATCCCTTAACACCCTGGCCGGCAGTCGTCGGTGTAGGTGATTGAGAAATGGTGTTGACCCGTACTTTTTTGTCGCGACCAAAGAAGTAACCAAAACTGCGCGCAATAGACTCTAAATAAGCTTTGTTATCAGCCATGTCATTGTAATCTGGAAAAACACGCTGCGCCGCCATATAAGATAAGGCTACGATACTGCCCCACTCGTTCATCGCATCTTGCTTATACAAGACTTGCATTGTTTTATGAAAAGACAAGGCAGAAACATCCCAGCCCTTGTGCGTCCAGTCGTAGTTCTGCTCGGTGTAATGCTTGCCTTTACGGACATTAACCGACATACCAATAGAGTGCAGGACAAAATCCAAAGGCCCACCCAAGATAGATACCGCCTGAGACACTAAATGTTCCAAATCTTCAATTTTTGTGGCATCCGCAGGAATAATTTCGGAACCTGTAATTTTTGCCAAAGCATCAATTTGCCCCATGCGCATGGCGATGGGTGCATTAGTCAATACAAATCGCCCACCTTCTTCATGGACACGTTCTGCTGTTTTCCAAGCGATTGAGTTGGGGTCCAGAGCACCAAATATGATTCCTCTTTTGCCTTCTAATAAATTGTAAGCCATTTTTTACTGGTTTAGTTAGATGTGGTAAATATACATTAATTCAATAATTGGCGGGCATGCGCTTTAGCTGAGTCTGTAAGTTCTCTGCCCCCAATCATTTGAGCAATTTCTTGAATGCGTTCTTGCGGACCAAGGTCCTTGATATAAGTCCTTGTTTTTTCCCCATCACTTTCTTTAAATATCCGCTTATGGAAACGACCTTTTGCAGCAGTTTGAGGCAAATGAGTCATACAAAAAAGCTGTCCTCTCCCACTCATATTGAGCAAAATCTCAGCCATTTTCGAGGCAATTTCTCCTGAAATACCCGTGTCAATTTCATCAAAAATTAAGGTCGGTAGTGATTTGAATTCGGCCAAAACAGCTTTGACTGCCAAAACAACGCGACTCATCTCCCCGCCAGAAACAGCCAAATGTATGAGTTGCGGAGCGATTCCCTTATTGGCAGAGAACCATAAAGCCAGCTGGGCGCCTCCATAATAATTTAAACCATCAATGCGCTTTAAACGCAATTGCCACTGGGCGTCTGCCAAGGATAACTGCATTAAATATTCATTGACCAATCGCTCAAACTTAGGGACTGCCGCAGTTCTTTTTTGATGTAAATCATCGGCCGCAACATTGAGCTGTTTAGTTAGTGTGATTTGCTCTGACTGTAGCATGGCAATGCGCTGGTCAATGGTTGAGGTATTTGTAATCTTATCGGTCAATTCTTCTCGAATTACCATCAAAGCATCTACCGTGTCGACGCCATGTTTTGTTTGTAATCGATAAAGACGGTCCAACAATTCATCGATATCTTGTAACGAAGACGGATCAGATTCAAGGCGATCCATTTGATGATCTATCTCTTGTTGGACATCGGCCAGTTCTATACGGACACTCTCCATGCGGTTATAAAGGGCGTCGAAATCAGCACCTAAATGAGACAGACTCCTTAAGCGCTGTTGCAAATGATTGGCTTGATCCACAAGACCTATTTCATCGTTTGATAGTTGTTGCAGTGATTGTTGGAGTACCTCCTGAATCAATTCTTGATGCTTGAGACGAGAACGCGTGTCCTCCAGAGCCACTTGATCGATATCCTCGAGATGCATCTCGACCAATTCCTCTAATATAAACTGTTGGTAATCGACTTCTTGGATGGCCTTTTGCTGTGATGTGATCAGCGCTGCAATATTCTTTTCGTTAGTCAAGAACAATTGGTAGCTTTTTTGGTAGGTCGTCAGGGCCGTCTGCTGTCCACTAAGTGCATCTAAGATTTCAAACTGATAAGCCTCTTGTCCTAGTCGATGGGTGTCCCCTTGGTGATGGATCTCTACCAAACGCTCGCTCAATTGCTGGACCTGACTCAAACTGGCCAAAGCATCATTGACAAAAGCACGTGATTTGCCATTAGGCAGCAATTCTCTGCGTAAAATGGTCATGGCTTCATAATCCAAATCGAGCTCCCGATAAAGACCTTCTAACTGATACGCCCGGACATCAAAATGTGCCTCTACAACACATTTTTTTTCTGGATTTTTAGCTACTTTGGAATCTGCACGTTTTCCCAAAACCAAATCTAAGGCCCCGAGAAGAATCGACTTGCCCGATCCTGTCGCTCCAGTAATCACCGTAAAACCAGAGTCAAAGGACACGGACATGTCTTCAATGAGCGCATAATTTTTTATGGTAATGGTGGTCAGCAATTGTGCAGTGAATTAGGGTTTAATAAATTTCTTGAAACGTTATACTTGAAGTAATTCCTGGGCTTGTTCTATAACTTAATTTTATTCCAATTTTCGCTTTTGGTTGGGGCTATACGCTTGAGTGTCTCGACTAAATCTGTAATTTCAATCGTTGGTCCACCCGAAAAAATACGTTGAATTTCATCCGATTTAGCATCGAAAAAAGTCCGCATTAAAAAGGAATTAGGCCTGCGGGCATTCACCTTTTTCAAGTTAATGATCGCATCACGCACAACCGTTTTGGCATTTTTTAAATTACCGTCCATCACGTCCAATCCCAGACGATGGTAGTCGTACATAGTTGTTCTGAAATCACTATAAACGTTTGAAATTATAGCATCATTATAGCGGTAGCGCGATTGTGTGCCATCTACAGCCTTCCAGCCTTGGTAATTACTCGATGCCCCGGTATTCACAATCTGTTTGGCTTGAGCGAAGTATGTATCTCCCCCATTAAGGGCAAAGGTGTCTGCATCCAGCCCAATGATGGTGTAGACATGATAAGCCAAAACCGAGACCAAATTCGAATCAAAATTATTGATATTAAAAACTAAAGGCTGAAATTCTGAATACTCAAAAGAAAACTGTCGGTCGTTATAGTTGTAAACAGGCGAATCATAAGTTGAACCAAAAACGGTTCTAGAAGATTGAACTTGGAGTGTTCCTGTAAAGGCGGTTGACTCAAAACTTTGTAAAATCAAGGTGAAATTACAATCTATGCGCTCTTGATTATTAAAAGATTTATTGGTCCATTGGGTTTCATTAAGTAATTCGGTCAACTGATCCTTAAGCGTTCTGAAAACTTGTGCGTTGGGCTGACCTGTTTGCTCGGCATCAATGGTAACCGTCGCATTTAATTCCTGAGCATGCCCCAGATTGGCAAGCATGAGACAAATCAATAAAATGCAAAATTTACGCATGGTACTTTTGGATTATAAAGTCAATGATATCGGCAGCAACTTCTGTCTTTTGTTTGGCCGGATAGGCAATATGATCTCCATTGGGTTCCACTATAGTCACTTTGTTGGTGTCGGCCCCAAAGGCTACGGCTTGGTCTTCTAGCGAATTTAAAACAATTATATCTAAATTCTTTTTTTTGAGCTTCATTTTTGCATTCTCCAAACCATCCTGAGTTTCCAACGCAAACCCTACCAGGTATTGCTTCTTTTTTCGCTGACCGAGTGCCTGAGCAATATCGGTGGTGGTGGTCAAGGTCAAAGACCAAGAGTCTTCCTTGTTTTTGATTTTTTGTTGCGCCTGTTCCTTCGGTTTAAAATCCGCCACGGCTGCACAGAGTATAGCCACATTACAGGAGTCAAATTCAGCGGCTACAGCGGCTAACATATCGGCACCGGTAAGCACATCAATTTTTTTCACATTTGGATGTAATGCCAAGTCTTTAGTTGGGCCCGAAACTAAGGTAACTTTAGCCCCTAACCGAGCGGCTCGATTGGCTAGAGCATAGCCCATTTTTCCGCTAGAAAAATTACCAATATAACGCACTGGATCTATGGGCTCAAACGTTGGTCCGGCCGTGATCAGGTAGTGTTGCTGATACAATGGCGCTTTGGAAATTAAGTCCTTTTCGATAAATGAAACAATGTTCTCCGGCTCGGCCATACGCCCTTGACCGACAAGACCACTAGCCAATTCGCCGTATTCTGCAGGTATCATGACATTGCCAAAGTGCTGTAAACGCTCAAAGGAGGCTTGTGTTGCTGGATGCGCATACATGTCAAGATCCATTGCAGGCGCAAAATAAACGGGACATTTGAGCGACAAATAAGTCGCCAAAAGAAAATTATCACTGGTGCCTTGGGCCATTTTGGATAGCGTATTGGCTGTAGCGGGTGCCAAGACAAAAAGATCTGCCCAAAGGCCGAGGGTAACATGATTATTCCAAACGCCCTGGTCATCTTCGGTTTCAGTAAACGAAGAAAGTACGGGGTGTTCTGATAAAGTAGAGAGGGTTAAAGGAGTGACAAATGCTTTAGCATCTGGCGTCATGACCACGCGAACCTCGGCACCACTTTTGACCAATAAGCGCACTAATGAAGCGGTCTTATAGGCAGCGATACCCGCTGTAATGCCTAATAGTATCTTTTTACCGCTTAACACCGTCAAAGAATTGGGTTAATCAACCACTTGGTCTTCTGTATTACGGCTGTAGATTTTTTCTTCAAGCCATTCTTGTACCGCTAAAGCATGTGGCTTAGGTAATCGCTCGTAAAACTTAGAGACTTCAATTTGCTCTTTGTTTTCAAAAATCTCCTCAAGACTGTCGTTGAAAGTAGCAAACTCTTCTAATTTCTCGGTCAACTCTTTTTTGATGTCTCCATTGATTTGTACCGCACGCCTCGAGATAATTGAAATGGCCTCATAGATGTTACCTGTTGGGGCATCCAATAAGTTTTTATCAATGGTCGTTGTGCTTACTGGGGCAACTGAATTTTTAAAATCGCTCATAGCTTAAACTTTAACTCGTTTCTTAAGAAAGGCTCTCCAGCCTTGTTTTTATTTTTAGTAATAATTCTTCAGCGGCACCACGCTTGTCGCTATCTCCGTAATTCTTGAGAAAGCTCTGATAGTGCTTTTGGGCTGCTTCCAGACGTTCCTTAATCAAATAAGAAACACTGTTTTCAGCCAACATAAAGGCTGCTTCTAGACGCCCAAAATAAGCGTCTTTTCTATAAATAGAGCCTGGATGATCTTTAATAAAGTTTTCGTAGGCATTGATTGCTGCCTTATAATCACTGATACGCAAATACTGTTGTGCTATATCAAAATCCTTACGTTCTAACTTAGATTTCAGTTCCAACACCATGGCGTTACACGATTGTCTGTATTCTGAATCTGGAAATTTATCCACGAACCCCTGAAGCTTTTCTAAAGCCGTAAAAGTGTCTTTTTGGTCTAATGAGAATTTTGGCGATAACGCATAATAGCTCTGAACCGATCGAAACGCCGCTATTTCCAAACTATCACTATTGGGGTAAGAAGCCGTAAAACGCTCAAACTGGTACCCTGCTAAATAAAAATCGCCAAGATTGTAAAAAGTGTTCGCATAGCGAAACATTAGAGGCTCCGCCTGAGGTTTGCCACGGTATATGGGGACAATTTGTTCCATAAGTGGTAGTGCCTTTTTGAATTTCTTATCCTTATACAACGAATCTACAAAGGTATACTTTAGGGCAACGTCGTCGGACCTAAGCAACTTTTGGTACTGGCCACAACCTACCAGAAGCAGGGCCAAAACGAACAAAATTCCTTGATTTTTGGTTTTCGAAATCATCGTGCAAAAGTAGTGAATAAATAGGATTATTATATAAAATTTGGGCCGAAAATAGGATGCCAAAACCAGATATAAGCCATTTTTAAGAAAGATTAACGCTCAATGGCGTTAAAATCGTTGACAAATATTTCTATTTTTTCATATAAGGCAGGACTTACAGGGACTAACGGAAGTCGTAAATGATTGCTGCAAAGCCCTATAACGCTGAATAATGCTTTAATCCCTGCTGGATTACCTTCCTCAAAAATATAATCGATAACGGGCATCATTTGGTAATGCAAGGCGAATGCCCTATTAACTTCCCCGTTTAAACCCAAACGAATCATTTCAGAGAAGGCCTTGGGTAGGCCCTCGCCAATAACAGAAATCACCCCATGACCTCCAGCCAATACCATAGACAATGCGATCATGTCGTCTCCCGAAATTACCAAAAAGTCTTTAGGAACTGCGCGAATCAACTTCAGGGCTTGCACCAAGTCACCGGCCGCTTCTTTGATGCCAATAATATTGGGACACTGGTTGGCGATTCGTACCACCGTCTCGGGCGCCATATTACTCGAGGTACGTCCGGGCACATTATACAACAAAACCGGAACTGGGCTGGCCTGAGCTACCGCCTCAAAATGACGAAAGATTCCCTCCTGCGTTGGCTTATTATACATCGGACTCACAGAAAGCACTGCATCAATCTGCTGTGGATCTATTTTTTTTAATTGGCGTATGACCTCAGCGGTATCGTTGCCGCCCACCCCTAATACCACCGGAACCTGACTTTGATTTTCTGCTAAAACAGTGTCCAACACTATGGTCTTCTCCTCTGTGCTTAGGGTCACACTTTCACCTGTCGTCCCAAGAACAACCAAATAATTAATACCATTGTCCAATTGGTAGCGGACAATCCGCTTTAAGGCTGCCGTATCCACAGTGCCTTGAGCAGTAAATGGCGTCACAAGAGCGACTCCGGTGCCTAGTAATGATTTCATATGGTCTTGTTTAATAAAGTGAAATATTTTTTTAATTCTTTTCTAAAATGAGGAACGTCTCCAGGAGCAATACCAATCATCAAATCATAGAGATCAGCTCTTAACCCTCTACTTCCGACCTTAAACTTACTTTGACTCTTAGCCACCATAAGGTTCATAAAATCATTACCCGGATGATACAAAGCGACCAATACATCGAAACGCGTTTCTAAAAACTCCAACGCACCGGCATGATGTATGCGCCCCTTCCAATCGATGTCATTTTGGTGCATTTGATTCTGGCGCAGCGTAGGCAAGTTGTCCTTATTCTCCAAAAAAGTAAATACTTTCACGTCTTTTGGCGCCAAATTCAAGTCCACAGAACATTGGTAGAGCTGATCGAGATCTTTAATGATGGCCTCATCAACTAAAAATCCAATCGTACGGCATGGATCATTCACTGCCGAGCGATCACGGACCTTAATGGCCTCCACCAAATGGCGATGAAGCCACTTCATTTTAACCCAATGTATCACTTTCTTTAACATATCAATCAAAAAGATTTGTTTGAACACCAGCATTGATCATCCCCGTGAAGTCATTTTCGGACAACAGGGATACTCCTAAATTCTCTGCTTTTTGTCGTTTGCTGGGACCCATTTGATCTCCAGCCACGACATAACTGGTTTTGGCAGAAATACTGCCAACAACTTTACCCCCATAAAGCGCAATTAGATCTTTCAGGCCCTCTCGAGAATAGTTAGCGAATACACCAGAAACCACAAAGCTCTTGCCCTCAAAAATAGCTGGGCGTGTTTCTAATTTGGACTGCTCAGCCAAGACCAACTGCACCCCATAAGCCCTCAAACGTTCCAGCCGTTTTCTGTTCTCTGTATCATCGAAATAACGAACGATGCTCTCTGCTATTTTTATGCCGATATCATCCACATTGACTAATTCCGCGACAGTGGCCTCGGCTAGGACGTCGACAGATTTGTAGTGCCACGCGAGCTTTTTGGCAACAGTCTGACCAACATGTCTTATGCCCAAAGCAAACAACACCTTATCAAATTCTTTGGTGAGTGATTGCGCCACACCCAACACCAAATTCTGCGCGCTTTTTTCGCCCATCCGCTCCAAGGGTAATAAGTCTGTAACACGCAACGTGTACAGATCTGAAAAGTCTTTGATGATCCCTTGACGCACCATCAGACTAACCGTTTCTTCACCAAGACCATCAATATCCATTGCCTTTCTCGAAATATAATGCTGTATCCGGCCCATAATTTGAACCGGGCAGCCTTGCTCATTGGGGCAATAGTGCTGTGCCTCGCCTTCTTGCCTGACCAATGTAGTATCACACTCAGGGCACTCAGAGATGAAATCAATAGGTGTACTATTTGGAAGACGCTCTGCAAAATTTACACCGGTAATTTTGGGTATGATATCGCCCCCCTTTTCCACAAATACATGATCTCCCAAGCACAAGTTTAACTTGGCAATTTGGTCTGCATTGTGCAGTGATGCCCTTTTGACTATAGTCCCTGCCAAGTCTACAGGGGCTAACTGAGCTACAGGAGTTATGGCGCCCGTTCTCCCCACCTGATAAACCACAGATTCGAGAATTGTTTGCGCCGCCTCTGCTTGAAATTTATAAGCGATAGCCCATCGTGGAGACTTCGCTGTAAAGCCCAGAATTTCTTGATGCCTGAGATCGTTAACCTTTACAACGACCCCATCAATTTCATAAGGCAATTCATGGCGATGGCTCTCCCAATAGGTTACAAATGAAAGAACTTCCGACAAATCAGCACAGTGCCGCCCTTGGGCTGGGACTTTGAAACCCCAAGCCCGAGCCTTTTCCAAAGCATGGTATTGTGTTGATACATCAAGACCCTCTCCCTGAAGGTTATAAAGAAGACAGGTCAAAGGACGCTTGGCTACTTCGGCGCTGTCTTGCAGCTTCAGGCTTCCCGATGCGGTATTTCTTGGATTCTTAAAAGGCTCTTCACCAGCAGCAATTCTCTGCTCATTTAAGGCTTCAAATCCTGTTTTGGGCATGACAATTTCACCACGAATAGAGAACCGCTCGGGATAAGACCCCTTCAGGGTTAAGGGTACCGAGCGGATGGTCCGCACATTTGCCGTAACATCATCCCCTTCAAGCCCATCACCTCTGGTTACTGCGCGCAATAAGGCTCCATTTTCGTAGGTCAAGCTAATGGAGGCCCCATCATACTTCAATTCACAGACATATGTCACAGGTTCTTCGATGACTTTTTTTATTCGGCTTTCCCAATCTTCTAGATCCGACTGGGAATAGCTATTGTCCAAGGAGTACATCCGGTGCTCGTGAACAATGGTATCAAAATTTTTTGTGACAGATCCTCCAACCCGCTGGGTCGGTGAATTCGGGTCGAAAAAAGCGGGGTGTTTGTCTTCCAGATCCTTGAGTGACTTTAAAAGCTGATCAAATTCAAAATCTGAAATCGTAGGCTCATCCACTACATAGTAACGGTAATTGTGCTCCTTCAGGACTGTTCTGAGTTCCGTTATTTGCTGTTGGGTGGTCATAAAACAAAGATAAGAATTAAGGGCTCTAGCGGCGCTTTTTTATCAAAAATATCGCACAGAAATGACCTAAACCTTGACAGCACAAATCATTCGTGGTTTTCCAAAGGTGTCGTTCTTCAGGGTAACATTGCGGTACCCCATTTCTGACAGAAGCGTTACGGTTTCTGGGCCAAATGCTGCATTGATTTCAAAATATAGCCGCCCTTTAGCAACCAAGCTCTTTTGACCAATCTCCGCGATTTTTTGATAGAATTGCAGTGGATCGCTATCCGAAACGAAAAGAGCCAAACCAGGCTCATGATCCAATACATGAGGACGCATCTCGGCCTGTTCGCTAACACATACGTAAGGCGGGTTCGACACAATAATGTCCCAGACGGGATCTTCTAAATCTGCCGTAAGCACATTTTGTAACACAAAAAAAACCTCAGCACTTAGGTCTTTTGCATTTGACTTGGCCACAATTAATGCGGCTTCAGACACATCCCATGCGGTAACTTTGGGGTCAGACAATCCCAGCTTAAGACTAATGGCAATAGAACCAGAACCCGTGCCAATATCCAATATCTGTAGCCCATGGCAAGAGGCCTCTTGCGTCACAATCCAGTCTACCAGGTCTTCTGTTTCTGGACGCGGGATCAACACATCCGTTGTCACCGCAAAACGATGGCCATAAAAATAGGTCTCTCCCAATACATATTGCACGGGCTTAAGTTTAGCCAAATCCTCCAAGACTAAAGCAAACCACTTTTGGTCTGAAGGGGACACTAATTCCTTTTGGTTCAGCATCAGATCAAGAGAACTCCAAGACCGGCGAAAGTCCAATACTCGGCGCAAGAGCGCTTCGGTCTCTTGAGCGCCATAATATGGTGTCAGTTCTGACATCCATTGCTGTTTCAATACACCATAGGTCTTATCCATTGAGTGGTTTTAACATATGAACGCCGCATGAATGATGTCCCGTATTGCCGAGTGCTCCATCGATATACTTAAACCCAAATTTTTGATAGACCCTTTGTGCCTGGAGCATATCGTCCATGGTTTCAATATAGCAGAATTTAAACCCATGCTTACTGGCATGCTCCAGACAAGTGGACATGATCTCATTCCCAAAACCGCGTCCGCGCGCCTCGGGTAAGAAGTACATTTTTTGTAATTCACAATAATCAGGATCGTAGTCCTTGAGCGGAGCGATTCCCCCACCACCAATGACCTTTTCTCCATCAACCAGCACGAAATAAGCGCACTTAGCCTGTTGATAAGTCTGATACATGTGGTTTAACGAAGCATCCTCGTAGGCCGTGCCTGTTTGAGGTGCTTCGAATTCTTCTAAAACGTGTTTAATAAGATCGCCTACTTGCAGGTCATCTTTAGGCTCAATTAATCGTATGCGCACCATAAGTTTTACTGAAATATAACTCGTATTTTTGAATCGTGAAGATACACGAAAAATACATGCAGCGCTGCTTGGATTTGGCCAAAAATGGCCTGGGTACTACCTATCCAAATCCTGTTGTGGGCTGTGTTATTGTTGGTGACCAGCGGATCATTAGCGAAGGCTGGCATCACAAAGCAGGCGCAAGACATGCTGAGGCTGAGGCTATTGGGCGCCTTGTAAACAAACGGCTTTTGATCGGCGCGACCCTATACGTCAGCTTAGAGCCTTGCAATCATTATGGCCTGACACCTGCTTGCTCTCAACTTATTGTCAGCTCCGGTATTGCCAAAGTTGTTGTTGGCGCGATGGACCCTAATCCTAAAGTAAACGGTTCGGGTGTCGCTCACTTGCGCGACAATGGCATAGAGGTCATTACCGATATCCTGGGCGAGCAGGCACGCAAAATCAATAGGCGATTTTTTACATTCATCACCGAGAAGCGTCCTTATATTATTTTGAAATGGGCCGAAACCAGCAATGGCTTCTCGGCGCCTCTTAAAAAAGACATGCAACGGCCCGTTTGGATCACTAATGCAAAAGCACGCCAGCATGTCCATCGCTTGCGGGCTGAGGAGCAGGCTATTTTAATTGGCAGCAAGACCCTACGTCAGGACGATCCGCGCCTAACAGCGGCACAATGGACCAACAATGACCCAGCAGTCTTTGTCCTTGGTCAGGCTGATGAGTCCGATGAATTGTTGACCCTCTTTAAACAAACCCCTAGGGCCAAAAGGATCACCAGCGACCAGTGGCTATCTGCCCCAGCAATTGCGCAACACCTGTTTCAGCAGGACATCCAAAGCGTCATTGTAGAGGGAGGCACCAAGACCATTCAGTCGTTTATTGATCAGGGGCTTTGGGACGAATGCTTTATATACCGCTCCCAGCAAACTTGGACAAATGGTATTGAGAGTCCCAAACTCGATAAAGTGGCGACCGACATCATAGCCTACTTTGACACTGATGAATTACATCACGCTTATGGCCAACCACAACCAACCACCGCTTGAAGGACCTGCAAAACACTGATATGTCTTCTGAAAAAATAGATGTTTTTAAAACCATCAAAGCGCCTTCTGAAGCAGTTCTCTTTAAGGACCGAGGCAGTAAATTTTATGCTTACGCCATACCAACAAGATCGATCGACCACATAAACGAATCATTAGAATCCATAAAGACGCTGCACCCCAGCGCTGGACATCATTGCTTTGCCTATCAGTTGGGCGATCATTATGACCAGTACCGCGTGTCTGATGACGGCGAACCAAACCACAGTGCGGGCACACCGATCTATGGCCAAATTCAATCCTTGGAGCTGACCAATTGCTTGGTCGTGGTGGTTCGTTATTTTGGCGGGAACAAATTAGGCATGAGTGGTCTGATCAATGCTTACAAAACATCTGCTTTATTAGCGCTCAAGAGCTGCCTCATTGTAGACCAGTATATTACCCAAAATGTAATGATCACGTTTCGCTATGAAGAAATTGGTGTATTGATGCGCCACCTAAAGACACAAAATTATACGATCACCCATCAAAGCTTGGGGACGCCTTGTCGTTTAACATTAGAATTAAGGTCCAGCGCGCTGGTCAATCTTAAAGAACGCGTTGACCAATGGCATCAAATGAGTTTGACTGTTTTAGAGGATTAGACCTCTGATTCTTCTGCTAATTTATCGATCAAATAATCTGGCGCTTTGCGGACCTTCCCAGATAACTTATCAACAAAAACGAGTGTCGTATCTGCCGTGACCAAAAGCGTATTCTCTTGATTATAAATTTCATACCCAAATTCTATTTTAGCTGTAGGAAAATTCTTTAGATCAGTATGAATGATTAAAAAGTCATCATAACGCGCTGGCGCATGGTAATTCACTACCAATTTTGTTACGGGTAAAAGGATGTTTTCTTGTTCCAAAAATTTATACGAAAAACCCAAATGGCGCAGCCAGTCTGTTCTTCCTTGCTCAAGATACAATGCATAATGCCCGTAATAGACAAAACCCATTTGATCCGTTTCTCCATATCGCACGCGTAATTCTGTCTTTGTTTTTTTCATATCTTTTAACCTTTAAAAAGGCTCTTGATTGGATGATTCAATATTTGTTTTATAATGCGAAAAAAAAAATGAAAATTCAATAGGCATTTTATTTTTTTTTAGATTATTTGTTCACATATTTGCATAGTCACCAGAATATCAGAGAGGCGTCCCACTTCTCAATTCTAGACACCGATTTTAACTAAACAACCGTAACTTTAATTATGACTAAAACTGCAGAATCAGTTTGGGGCAATTGCTTGACTTTTATCGAAGATAACATTTCGACGCAAGCATTCAAAACTTGGTTCGAGCCAATTAAAGCAGTAAAGCTCATTGACAATGCGCTCAGCATTCAAGTGCCGAGTAAATTCTTCTACGAATGGCTTGAAGAGCATTATGTCAAATTACTTAAAGTTTCACTTACCAAAGAACTGGGGGCCAAAGCCAAGTTGGTGTACCTCATCAAAATGGAAAACACCTACGGCAACAAGCAACCGTTTACCGAAAAAATACCCAGTGCGAACCGCAGTCAAATCCGTGACCAAGAGGTAGATGTCCCACTCAAGCATAAAAGCCCAGAATTAAAAAATCCTTTTGTCATTCCAGGAATCCGTAATGTCAAAATTGAATCACAGCTTAATGCAAATTATAGTTTTGAAAACTTTTTGGAAGGAGATTCAAACCGTTTGGCGCGCTCTGCAGGTTTTGCAGTAGCAAACAAACCAGGGGGCACTTCATTTAATCCGCTATTGATTTTTGGTGCTGTTGGTTTAGGTAAAACACACCTAGGTCATGCCATAGGAGTAGAAATTAAAGAGAAATATCCCGAGAAAACTGTGCTTTATATTTCAGCAGAGAAATTTACTCAACAGTATATTGAATCGGTTAAGAAAAACAACAGAAATGATTTCATCCATTTCTATCAGATCATCGATGTTCTGATTGTCGATGACATTCAATTACTGTCAGGGAAAGCAGGAACACAAGATGTGTTTTTTCATATTTTCAACCACCTGCACCAAAATGGCAAACAAGTCATCTTAACAAGTGACAAGGCTCCTGTAGATATGATGGATATCGAACAGCGTTTGTTGTCCCGATTCAAGTGGGGTCTATCTGCAGAACTGAATCATCCGGATTACGATACCCGGGTTGCTATTATCAAAAACAAACTATATCGCGATGGTGTTGAAATGCCTGATGAGATTATTGAGTTTTTGGCCAACAACATCAAAACCAATATTCGCGAACTTGAAGGGGCCATCATTTCTTTAATCGCACACTCATCCTTCAACAGAAAGGAAATCACGATTGATCTGGCTAGAAAAATTGTCGATAACTATGTCAAACATACCAAAAGAGAAGTCTCAATCGACTATATTCAAAAAGTCGTTAGTGAATATTTCCAAATGGATGTCGACACCTTGCAATCAAAAACCCGCAAGCGACACATTGTTCAGGCCCGCCAATTAGCGATGTTTTTCGCCAAAAAATTTACTAAGGCTTCACTGGCCTCTATTGGATCACAAATTGGCCAACGGGATCATGCCACGGTACTCCATGCCTGCAAAACGGTAGACAACTTGTCCAGTACCGACAAACAATTCCGCAAGTATGTGGATGACCTCAACAAGAAGTTAACCCTTTAAGAACAAATCTCTGCCTGAATTACAGATGAAAAAGACAAACGTTTTAATGGTCTGTCTGGGCAATATCTGCCGTTCACCTTTGGCTGAAGGCATTCTTAAATCCAAACTCAATACACAGCAGTTTTACGTGACCTCCGCCGGAACCGGACCTTGGCACGTTGGAAATGCACCCGACCCGCGAAGCATTGAAATTGCCCAACGACATAATTTGGACATCACGGATCAGCGCGGACGTCAATTTTCTGCTTACGATTTCGAAGAATTTGATCATATTTATGTCATGGATAAAAGTAATTTTCAGGACGTTGTGCGGTTGGCCCATACCGATCTGGAAAAAGCCAAAGTTTCCTTATTGCTGGATGTGCTTTTTCCTAATGAAAACGTCGACGTACCAGACCCATATTACGGGGGGAAAGATGGATTTAGTGCGGTCTACGATCTTATTGACCAGGCCTGTGAGCGCATTGCTGAAGATTTAAACCAATCCATACCCAAATCATTGAACAAATGAAACGATACCTTTTATTTTTAGGTTTTTTATTGAGTGTTACCCTGCAAGGGCAAGAACTAAATTTAGTGCCCTTTGCCTCAGGCTTTAACGCGCCGCTTGATATTAAAAATTCAGGAGACCAGCGATTGTTTATTGTCGAACAAGGCGGGCGCATCAAAATCGTGAACAGTGACGGTTCTACCAATGCAACACCTTTTCTTGATATATCATCTATCATTTCAAGTGGCGGTGAACGCGGACTGCTGGGACTCGCTTTTCATCCCAACTACAGTACTAATGGATATTTTTACCTCTACTACACCAATCCCAATGGGGATGTACAAATCTCACGCTTTTCGGTGGATGCCCAAGACCCTAATTTGGCAGATGCCTCTAGTGCGATCAGCATATTGACCATTGATCAGCCTTATCCCAACCACAATGGTGGCTGTATTGCCTTTGGACCCGATGGCTACCTGTATATAGGCAGTGGCGATGGCGGCAGCGGCGGCGATCCCGATAATAGAGGACAAAACACGATGACTCTTTTGGGTAAGATTCTCCGGATAGATATAGATCAAACCAGTGGCGGGCTTAATTATGCCATCCCGAACGATAATCCATTCGCAGGCAGCACCACAGACGCCCAAGAAATATGGGCTTACGGCATCCGCAATCCATGGAAATTTAGTTTTGACTTGGCCACTGGAGACTTATGGATTGCTGATGTTGGACAAAATGCATTCGAAGAAATCAACAAAGTGTCGGGCACGGAAGCAGGACTCAATTATGGATGGCGCTGCTATGAAGGGAATCAAATTTACAACAACAGTAATTGCCCCTCTTCCAGTGAACTAACCTTTCCCTTAACGGTATACCCGCATAACATAGGCAGTTCGATAACTGGTGGATATGTCTATCATGGTACACAGGCGCCATGGATGCAAGGTTATTATGTGTTTGCCGATTTTGTGTCAGGAATCATGGGCTTGGTTAACCCCGATAATGGAGTCATTGAAATGACCCAAAATTTTAGCCCAAACTGGTCTTCTTTTGGAGAAGATATCGACCAAGAGCTTTACGTTTCTGGGTTCAATGGTGTGATCTATAAAATTGAAGGGGTTGTTTTAGCCGCAAATGACTGGGCACCAACAAGTGTCGCTCTTTGGCCAAATCCCAGTAAGGAAGTCACCACCATTTCAGCTTCGAGACCAATGAGTCAGCTCCATGTATACGATAGCAAAGGAGCTCAAATAGCGTCATTTAACTTAGGCGCTACCACCACCCATACATTGAGCACGGCCCAATGGGCTGAAGGCTGGTACATCGTTCAAGTGGTTACCGAATCTGGAGCGATAAGCCATCATAAACTTTTAGTTCAGTAAGCATGAAAACTAAAGGACACCTTTATTTGATCCCTTGTCTTCTTGGTGATGTAGCCCCCATGATGGTCCTGCCACTGGCCATAAGCGAAGCGATTGAATCCATTGACTATTATGTCGTTGAGCATGAAAAAACAGCCCGGCGCTTCATCAAGTCTGTCGTACCCCATAAATCCCAAGACAGCCTTAACTTGCAAAGCATTAACAAATATACCCAGCCCGAGACCATTCCCGACTTGCTCTCTCCATGCCATGAAGGTCATGACCTTGGCGTCATTAGTGATGCAGGGTGCCCAGGCGTGGCAGATCCGGGCGCCGCGCTTGTTGCAGAGGCACACAAACAGAATATCAAGGTGTTCCCATTAGTAGGTCCGTCATCGATTCTCCTCGCGCTTATGGGCAGTGGCTTTAATGGGCAGAATTTTGCCTTTCACGGCTACCTGCCAATAGATCAGAACGAACGAAAACTGGAGTTGCAGCGTCTGGAACGTGAATCTTTGCGCCAAGGGCAAGCACAGATTTTTATTGAAACACCCTACCGCAACAATCAAATGCTTGGGGCCTTAAAACAAATCTTGTCGGAACATACCATGGTTTGTGTCGCGTGTGACCTGACTCTTCCAACACAATATATTCAATCCGCTACCATACAACACTGGCAAAAAATCAGCGTCGATCTACATAAGCGCCCGGCCATATTTATCATACAGGCCTAACAAATAAAAAAATTAAGACTTGAGGAGGTTGCGGTCTGTTGGGACAGCAGAAGTGTCATATCCTGAGAAATTTTTAAGGTATTCTTCTAAACGCGTCCCGAAGGCATCCTTAAATTCAAAGGCGCCGTTACTGCGCAGGTATTTCTTTACATTACCCGCACCTGCAAGATGAGCTGCGGCTAAAATTCCAGACTCTGTAATTTTTATTCCGTTAATTTGAGTTCCCTCATAACGACGTAAATCACGGCGTAGCACCCATTTATTGCGTGCGGTGTAGACCAAAAAGGCTTGCTCTTGAAGCATCGTGTCTTCCAAAAATACATCGCCTCCTTGGATTCCTATAAGACGCAGGGTATGCTTATTGAACTGATACTTTCCTAAATAGCCTAAGGTATTGACTACATCATATCGTCCTTGAGATTCTTTAAACGCCAAGGCCTCTTTAAAAGCAATGTATGCGCCTCCTAAGTTCACGCCATTAGGTCTGATTTGCTTCCCTTTGCCTTCATTAAGATAAGGCACATGATAACACAATGAGCTTGTCTCGATATCAATTGTAGGCGCTAGGTTATCATTTTCCCACGATAGCCCAGTGATGGCAAGCGGCACAAATAAGAATACAAGTAATTGACGTTGTTGCATGGTGGTGCATTTTATAGCTCCTACCCATAAAATGGGCCTGCAAAACTAAGGTATTTTTTAATAACATGATATTCAGATAGTTAAATTAAAACACCCTATCGCTTGATCTTGTTTTTGGCCAACCAAAGTACATAAGCCTGCCGCTTTTGATTGTGTTGCTTCAGGTTGGTGGAGAATTGGTGATATCCCGGACGTTCTGGGTCAGCCACAAAGTAATAAAACTGGTGCTTTTCCGGACTCAAAACAGCCTCAATGGATGAAATATCGGGCATGGCAATAGGACCTGGAGGCAGGCCCTTATACTTATATGTATTGTAGGGCGAATCCAGTGTCAAATCTTTATACAAAACACGCCTAATGACCTGTGAAAAATCATTTTCGACATACTTCTTGGCATAAATCACTGTTGGATCTGCTTGTAACATGATGCCTTTAGCCAAGCGATTCATATACACCCCTGCAATTCTTGGACGTTCGCTGACTTTAACCGATTCCTTTTGAACAATTGCTGCCAAAGAAATGACTTCCAATGCAGACAAGCCCAAAGCGGTTGCTTTGGCCATGCGGGTCTCATTCCAGAATGCACGATATTCCTTGATCATACGCTGACATAAGGCTTCAGGCGATGTATTCCAATAAACTTCATATGAATTTGCAATAAAGAGTGCCAAAACATTGTCGCGATCGACCCCATCCATTTGTTGGAAAAATTCTGGATCAGTAAATGCCTTATAAAGGCTAAGACTATCCTGTTCTATTTGTTTTGCTAGGGCACCCGCGAGATCTTCAATCCGTTCTTGATTATTGAATGTAAGCATCATGGGACGGTTCCCGCTGCGCAGTAAATTGATCAATTCAATGTTGTTTAAACCCTCAGTTATTTGGTAGCGTCCTGGACGAATATTTTGGCCGTAGCGTTTGATACGGCTCAGTCGATCAAAACTTAATGGATCATCTAGTAGCGGAAAAAGTTGCTCCATCACCTCCTCAAAAGAAGCATCTGTTGCAATAAATATCGTGGCTATTGGCTCTTGAACTTTAGTATTGGGCGCCCATAGCAATCCGTATACAGCCATGCCCAAATAAATAAAGGCCAAAGTCACCACCACGCCAGCTAGGCTTAAAATTCTTTTTTTATTCATGGATTATTTTTCTGACCTAACACGTTGAAAAACATTTAAATCAGTATAACCATCAGAGGTTAGCCACCAAGACTTTAGAACGCCAGAACAACTGAACCCAAGGCCTTCAAACAACTTTATACTGGGCACATTATGAACCGCCACCAAGGCATAAACTTGATGAAGCTTCAGATGACGAAAACCATAATTTAAGAGCAATTCGATGGCTTCCTTGGCCCTGCCTTTTTGCCTTTCTGTATTTTCAGAGATTACAATGCCTACGCCTGCTTTACGATGCTTCGGGTCAAAATCAAATAGATCGACCAAGCCAATAGGCTGTTGGGTCTGCTTGAGGCAGATAACCATCCGCAGTTGTAGGGTCTCATAAATCGGTCGGTGCGCGTTAGCTAAATAATCTTTGAGCACTGCTTTTGAATAAGGGGTCACCGTGTCACTAACAGACCAAATATCTTGATTGTTTTCTACCGCATACAGAAAATCTAAGTCCTCTGGTTCTAAGGCACGTAAGGTGAGATGGGCTCCTGTTAGTGTCATAGCCATAACCCATTAAATACTGCTGTGGCAGACCCCGTGAGGGTAATATTAGAATAAAGACCATCGCTAAAATCAAAAGAAACTTTGAGATTTCCCCCTAGGGTCTTTAACACGACTATAGGACCACTTGATAATGATAAATGATGCATCGCCAGTGCCGCAGCGGTAGCTCCCGTTCCACAGGATAGTGTCTCGGCCTCAACGCCACGTTCATAAGTGCGTAAGGCAAACCCGCCGTCTTTTGCAGGCGCGACAAAATTAATATTAGCCCCTTCTTTTCCGAAAACATCATAGCGTAAAGTTCGGCCCTTACCGGTGACATCTAGCCCTTCTAAGCGCTTCTCTATACAAACTTGATGAGGGGAACCTGTATCCAAAAAAATGCCGTAGGCGTTGGCCTCAATAGCGCGCACATCGGCCATCGCTAAAACAACTTCATCTTTGTCAAACCAAGCCTGATGGAGACCGTCGGGGGCCTCAAAATCGGTCTTCTCTTTTATAATACCGAGTTCCTTTGCCCAATGAACGATACACCGAGCGCCATTACCACACATTGAACCTAAGGCCCCATCACTATTATAGTAGACCATTTTAAAATCATAATCATCGCTATTTTGCAGCAAAATCAGGCCGTCGGCCCCAATCCCTGTATGGCGATCGCACAGTGAGGTAATGCGGTGGGCGTATCTGTGCTCAAAATTTTGCACACGATCATCAATCATGATAAAATCATTTCCGGTACCATGATATTTTACAAAAGCTAGTGACATCAAAACAAAGGTAATAAAACGCCGCTGGTTGAGGAATCAGGATCGACTGTTAAATCATCGTTAATTAAGAAATCTCTTAACAACAATAAATCAAATACTGAGTTAATTTTAAAATGCTTAATAAACCACACCACCTATGAAACGTTTTATAGTGCCAATACTCATCAGTGCCCTAACAACACTGTCCTGTCTTTTTATCTTTAAATATTTACAAAACCAACCTCCTCTGTCCGCATCAGAGCTCCATTTGACAGCAAACCCTATAGTAAATACAAGTTTCTCTTCCAATGTTGGGCTATCCCCTAACCTAGACTTTACAGAGGCTGCTGAAAAATCCATCCATGCCGTGGTCCATGTCAAAAACACAACGATCTCACGCCAACCGACAAGCATGATGGACCTCTTTCTTGGAGGGGGCAATCCAAGGGCAATGATTGGTACAGGAAGTGGTGTCATCATTAGCCCCGACGGCTATATTATTTCAAATAACCATGTTATAGAGCATGCTTCTGACTTGCAGGTCACTTTAAACAATAACCGCACTTATCCAGCCGAACTCATAGGCAGCGATCCAAAAACGGACATTGCCCTCTTAAAAATTAATGCCGAAGAAGCCTTGCCTTACATTCCATTTGCTGACTCTGATCAAGTCAAAATTGGCCAGTGGGTCTTGGCGGTAGGCAATCCGTTTAATCTCACCTCAACGGTTACAGCAGGAATTGTCAGCGCAAAAGCACGAGACTTGAATGAATTTGACAATCAACCACAGTCGTTCATTCAAACTGATGCCGCCGTTAATCGCGGCAATAGCGGTGGTGCCTTGGTCAATACAAATGGGGAACTCATTGGCATCAACACAGCCATAACCAGTGAAACAGGATCGTATGTGGGTTATTCCTTTGCCGTGCCCTCAAATACGGCACGCAAAGTCATCGAAGACCTCATGGAATATGGCGATGTACAACAGGGTATACTCGGTATTCAAGGAAGTAACTTAGACACCCAGCGCGCAGCATATTATGGTGTTAGTCAAACCCAAGGCGTCTATGTTGCGGGTATTGAACCAGGCAGCGGTGCCCAGGAAGCAGGACTTCAAACAGGAGATATCATTCAGGAATTTGACGGGAAAAAAGTGCTTAAATTTTCAGATTTGACCGGTTTATTGACCGCAAAACGACCAAATGACCGGGTCAAATTAAAAATCGTACGGGACGACACCCCTCTATCTCTCTCGGTCCTACTCAAAAAACGGGATTCATTTGTCATTGAAGCTTTGGGTCTTGAACTCAAAAACACCTCGCCAGAAATACTCCAACAAAGGGATGCAGCATTTGGCGTGATGGTCCATCGCTCATTAAAAAAAGAATTCATGCGTTATGACCTCACCGGAATTCTCATTACCCACATCAATGACCAACCCGTGAAAAACATTGAACAGGCGCAGTCCATGATAACGGAATTAGAAACAAGAGAGCTTCCTATTAAGGTGACATTCGTAACGGAAAATCGAGAAAAAAGCTCCATTATTTTCAGATAAAATTGTGGTGCCTTTGGCGTAAGTCCAAGCCAATAATTACAATGCAATTAGTGTTGTTTTTTTGCCTGAGATATTTTACGAAAACGTTTTAGTTCCATAAATTTGCGGGCAATACAACCTAAACTCTATTTCATGTCTCAATTAGACCAATACGCCAAGGAACTATCTTTCCAAACCGATCGCAGGCGGGCCACAGTTGCTCTGATCAAAATCATCAGTGATTTATGGTACGATCAATCCATAGAACTGGTATTATTCAGAAACCAGCTGATCGACCGCAATGCGAGCGAAATTCTGAATTTACATCAGTATGCGGGTGCGGTGGTCGAAAAACCTATTTCGATATTCGACACGGTCGATATTGCTCAAGCGATTCAAAAAATCAAACTACCGCCAGCCAAAATAGACCTGGGGACTTTAACCCATGAGTACCATTTGTCCGGACAGCCGCATCAAGATGCAATGGAGTTTGTAAGCGACCGTCTCAAAAATGCCAAGAAACAGAAATCAATCGTCCCTAAAGACATTGTTCTTTATGGATTTGGCCGGATTGGCCGGTTATTGGCTCGGGAACTAATGAACAGAACGGGCAAAGGTAACCTTATGCGCCTTCGTGCCATTGTGACGCGTGACGCCAATGATGCCACCTCATTAGCCAAACGCGCCTCTTTGCTGCAACTGGATTCAGTTCATGGAGACTTCGCAGGAACGGTTACGGTCGACCTCGAGAAAAAAGCGTTGATCATTAACGGAACCACCGTACATATGATTTCTGCAAACCAACCCGAGGATATTGACTATTCCGCTTATGGCATTAGCGAAGCGCTCATTATTGATAATACGGGTGCCTTTAGGGATGACGTTGCCTTGAATCGTCACCTCAAGAGTAAAGGAGCCGCAAAAGTTTTGCTGACAGCACCTGGGAAGGGCATTCCAAATATCGTCTATGGAGTCAATCATTTAGCCCACACCCCTAAAAAGACCAAAATTGTCTCAGCAGCATCATGCACCACAAATGCCATTACCCCTATCCTTAAAGTTATCGAAGATAATTTAGGGGTCGAAAATGGACATTTAGAGACCATTCATGCTTATACCAATGACCAGAATCTGGTCGACAACATGCACAGTAAATACCGCCGAGGGCGCGCTGCTGCACTCAATATGGTCATCACAGAAACCGGTGCAGGACAAGCCGTCTGTAAGGCATTACCAAATTTTGAAGGCAAATTGACCTCCAACGCTATCCGCGTTCCCGTACCCAATGGATCCTTGGCCATTTTAAACCTCAACTTAACCAAACCAACCACTTTTGACGCCCTTAATGCGCTCATCAAAACACATGCCTTAGAAGGGCCTCTGGTCGAACAAATCAAATATTCAATTAATAATGAATTGGTTTCGAGTGATATTATTGGTTCTCCTGCCCCATCCATTTATGACAGTCATGCCACTATTGTGCGCGCTGATGGATTGAATGTAGTTCTTTATGTCTGGTATGACAATGAATATGGTTATAGCCAACAAGTTATTCGATTGGCGCGTTACATTTCAGAAGTCAATCGCTTTACCTATTACTAAACGATCAAAAAAAAAGGCCATCGATATCG
>DGAU01000017.1:0-10171 GCA_002384055.1 Flavobacteriaceae bacterium UBA4022 | reverse complement strand
CCCGCTCGGTAGGAACCGCGAACCCATTGATTGGCGTGCTCCCAATTGGTCACCCTCATGGCTTCGCCATCCCAGAGAATAGTCTTACGCCCAGGATAGTTATATGGAGACCAGTCTCCTGCAGATTTTCCTTCCTGCAGCACTTTATACTGAAATCCTTTAATGGCCAAGTTCCCCATAAGAACAGCTTCGGTCAACGGCCCTCCATAGGAGAAAGGCGAAGAGGTTGTCCCTCCTTCCAGACAGGCCTTGACAAACTCACCTGCGTGGGTGGTATCTACACGCGGTAATGAAGCCACTGGTGCGCTAAAGTCATTCATACGCTCCGATGGCAGCAATCTTGGATTTCTTGAATAAGTGTCCGTGACCATAATACCATCTGAACCATGGAAAATACTTCCACCGCTAATGTCTCCAGGGAGTTCACCATCTTTAAGTTCTGGTGGTAAATCAGGCATAATGCCTCCATCATACCAATTCAGACTTATATCATCGTTTTGGGCATTTTTAAACTTAAGACGGACAATAGATGAAGGCGGGCATGCATCAGGGTAATTCGCTTCAACAAAATCATTGGACCATATTGTGGTACAGCTCGCTTCAGCCTCATAAGGAAACCGCAAACCAAGGGTTTTAAATGGTGTTTCCATGATATGGCACCCCATATCGCCCATAGATCCTGTTCCAAAATCCCAAAATCCACGCCATTTAAATGGCAAATAATCCTTGTTATATGGCCTCATTGCTGCGGGGCCTAACCATAAATTCCAGTCTAATGTCTCTGGAATTGGATCACCAGTAGTAATATGCTTGAATCCTTGTGGCCAAACAGGTCTATTGGTCCAACAATCCACGCGGTGTACTTTTCCGATCACCCCAGCATCGATCCATTCTTGGGCGATTCTAATACCTTCACCAGATGAGCCTTGATTTCCCATTTGCGTGACAATGCCCTGCTGCGCAGCGACTTCGGCCATCAAACGGGCCTCCATAATGTTATGCGTCAAAGGCTTTTCGACATACGCGTGCTTGTTTTCTTTCATAAAAGGCAAAGCAATTGTGGCATGAGTATGATCCGGTGTAGCCACCATAACGGCATCTATATCATTAATATGGTTGTCATATAATTTTCTGAAATCTCGATATTTTTTGGCATCCGGATGAGCATCATAGCTCGCTTTTGCCGCAGTATCATTTACATCGCATAGGGCCACAAATTTGACACGGCCAGTTTGATATAATTCGTTGACTACGGAACTACCACGGCCACCAACACCAACAGCACCTATATAGAGTGTGTCACTCGGCGGTATATGCGTTTTCCCTAAAACAAAGCTGGGGACAATGGTAAAGGCAGCGCTCGCTGCTGCTGACTTTTGGATAAAGGTTCTTCTTTTCATTGATTGTCGGTCTTTAGTTATCTTTTAAAGATAGGAAAGATTCCTCAATTTAACATGACCCAATTTGACACCTTTGTCCGCATGGCGTCTCAAAGAAAAACCCTTACGCCCGCCATGATTTAGATGCTATTTTGTTTAATTTCGCCTTTAGATATTTTTATCCAATATTTATGAGAATTGATATCATCACCGTATTACCTGAATTATTGAAGAGCCCGTTCGAGGCATCTATACTTAAGCGTGCCATAGAAAAAGGCCTGGTATCGGTTCATTTTCATAATCTGAGGGATTACACCTCGACCAATTACAAACAAGTAGATGACTATCAATTTGGCGGAGGTGCAGGCATGGTAATGATGATTGAGCCCATCGACCGCTGTATTTCTGCACTGAAAAAAGAACGCGACTACGAAGAAGTCATCTATATGACACCCGACGGCAAGACTTTAGACCAGAAAGTAGCCAACGAACTCTCGCTCAAAGAGAACTTCATTATTCTCTGCGGGCACTACAAAGGTGTAGATCAGCGGGTGAGAGACCACTTCATCACACGGGAAATCTCTATTGGTGATTATGTGCTGAGCGGTGGTGAACTTGCAGCGGCCATTGTCTGTGATGCTGTTATTCGCCTAATCCCAGGAGTGCTCAATAACGAAACAAGCGCATTAACAGACTCATTCCAAGATGATCTTTTGGCCCCGCCGATATATACAAGACCCGCCGATTACAAGGGTTGGACTGTGCCTGAGATCCTGCTCAGTGGTGATTCAGGCAAAATAGAACTATGGAGAGAGTCACAGTCGATCGCACATACTAAAAACCGCCGTCCTGATCTATGGGAAAAGTCAGAGGACGCATAAATAATGTATGATACCCCGGAATTCCTGATTTAACGCAAATTGCTCGCAAATAAATAGCTGTATTTATTGTTGGTCATCTAAATTTATTTATTTTTGCACTCGATTTGTATCAACCACTGGCGATAATCGTGAATGTTGCACAAACTAATTGTTTAAAATATAGCACATGGAATCGTTAATTAAATTTGTTCAAGACGAATTTGTAACTAAGAAAGAATTTCCAGAATTTTCGGCAGGTGACACCATCACTGTTTATTACGAAATTCGCGAAGGAGAAAAGACCAGAACTCAGTTCTTTAAAGGAGTGGTCATCCAAATCAAAGGGACAGGTCTTGCTAAGACTTTTACCATCCGTAAAATGTCAGGTACCGTGGGTGTAGAAAGAATCTTCCCCATGAATCTTCCTGCGCTTCAAAAAATTGAAGTCAATAAGCGTGGTAGTGTGCGTAGAGCACGTATTTATTACTTTAGAGAATTGACTGGTAAAAAGGCAAGAATCAAAGAAAAGAAATACTAGATTTCATTCAGTATAGTTTTAAAAGGCAGTCTCTAAAAGGGCTGCCTTTTTTGTTGACAATTGTTCATATCCTTGGTTCACAACTTGTTATCATTCAAAACAGCAAATTCTTTTTTATTAACACGCACCTGCATACATTTGAAATATCAAAGCGAGACTATCGCCGAGATATTAAGACATGTTCTTAAACATACTTTCCTAAAAATCGCATTAAATACCGCACTAGGGGTATTTGATCCTTTTAGAGAAAGGTGAGTCGATAACCAAAGTGACCTCTTTGATTGAAACTTGCCAGATGCATGAAGATTCAGGACAAACTGTTTAGCAATAAATCGTTTAACCGAAACCAAATGCGGCAAGCACACAAACTTTGAGAAATCTCAAGTTATACGCTTAAAAAGCAAATCACAATTATAGGGGTATTAATAAACCTATCTCGAACCGTAAGGGTTAGTTGGTAAAGATTTGACTCACAAGGAGCCATATCTATGTAGCAATACAAGGATATGGCTTTTCTTGTTTTTAGACCCTCCCGCAGCCTTAGACCTTATATTTATTAAATACTACGCGCGTATTTCTTATATTTGCACCCCGTATTAATGGATAATTTTTTACCAAAAAAATCATACAGCATGAGCCTTAAGTCGAAAATCATATACACCATAACAGACGAAGCACCATTTTTGGCAACCCATTCGCTTTTACCTATTGTTACAGCGTTTACCAAAAACTCTGATATCCTGATGGAAACCAAAGACATTTCTTTGTCTGGAAGGATTTTGGCCAATTTCAATGCTTTTCTTAGTCCGGACCAACAGCGCCAGGACGATCTTCAAGAGTTAGGCGCTTTAGCAAAAACACCCGACGCAAACATCATCAAACTGCCCAACATCAGCGCGTCAATGCCACAGCTTTTGTCTGCCATAGAAGAACTGCAGTCCAAAGGCTTTGCCTTGCCTGATTACCCCCAGAACCCAACAAACGATCAAGAAGCCGCCATTAAATCAACTTATGACAAAATTAAAGGTAGTGCCGTTAATCCAGTCCTTCGCGAAGGCAATAGCGACCGTCGTGCACCAAAAGCGGTAAAGAATTTTGCAAAACAAAATCCACACAGTATGGGTAAGTGGTCGAAAGATTCCCGCACCCATGTAACCACAATGGAGCAAGGTGATTTTTTCCATAACGAACAGTCCTCAACCTTTACCAAACAAGACGACCTGAAAATTGTTTTAGAAGCATCAAATGGCGCATCGATTGTGTTGAAGTCTTCGGTTCCCGTGCTTAGTGGGGAAATTATTGATGCGACAATCATGCAACATCAGGCCCTTATTTCTTTTTTGGAAAAGGAAATGGCCGTTGCAACCCAACAAAATATCATGATTTCTCTTCACCTGAAAGCGACCATGATGAAGGTGAGTGACCCTATCATATTTGGTCATGCCGTGAAGGTTTATTTCAAACCACTCTTTGAACAATTTGGCGATGACTTTGCTCAATTAGGCATTAATGTCAATAACGGTTTTGGTGATTTACTGGGCAAAATAACGGGCTTGTCTCCAGATAAACACAGCCAAGTTTTGGCCCTTATAGACCAATGTTTGCATGATGGTGCCGATTTGGCAATGGTCAACAGTGACAAGGGTATTACCAACCTACATGTACCCAGCGACGTAATTATTGATGCTTCGATGCCAGCAATGATCCGCACTTCTGGCAAAATGTGGGACAAAAATGGCGCGCCTCAAGATACCAAAGCCATTATCCCTGACAGTTCGTACGCCGGGGTTTACCAAGCAACCTTAGACTTTTGCCGCACACATGGGGCATTTGACCCAACAACAATGGGTACGGTGCCTAACGTAGGGCTTATGGCCCAGAAAGCGGAAGAATATGGCTCACATGATAAAACCTTTGAAATTAGTCAGTCTGGTGTTGTTAAGGTTTATAACCAGTCTCATGAGGTCGTCTTTGCTCACGACGTAGAAAAAGGAGACATTTGGCGCATGTGCCAAGTCAAAGATGCGCCGATCCAAAACTGGGTTAACTTGGCCATCCAGCGTGCCAAAGCCACAAACTGGCCTGCCATTTTTTGGCTCGATGAGCAGCGCGCCCATGATCGTGAATTAATCATAAAAGTCAAACATTATTTGGCCCAAACCAATACAGAAGGACTCACCATCGACATCATGTCTCCAGAGCTTGCTACTGAATACACATTAGACCGCGTTCGAAAAGGTGAAAACACAATTTCTGTCACCGGTAACGTATTGCGGGATTATTTAACTGATCTCTTTCCGATTTTAGAATTAGGAACGAGTGCAAAAATGTTATCCATAGTACCACTCATGCAAGGCGGCGGATTGTTTGAAACCGGTGCGGGTGGATCTGCTCCCAAACATGTGGCGCAATTTGTCACCGAAAATCATCTGCGATGGGATTCATTAGGTGAATTTTTGGCCCTTGCCGTTTCTTTAGAATTCTTGGCGTCCAAATATGACAACAAAGAAGCCTTGGTACTCTCGAAAACACTAGACAGTGCCACCGAGACGCTTTTGTTGCAACAGAAATCACCATCACGAAAGGTAAACGAATTAGACAATAGAGGCAGCCATTTTTATTTGGCGCTTTATTGGGCTCAAGGGCTAGCACAGCAAACCGAAGATCAGACGTTACGCAAACGCTTTGCGCCGGTCTATGATGCCTTAAGCAGCAACGAAGCCATAATTGTCGCAGAATTAGCTAAGGCTCAAGGAAGCCCAGTAGCCACCAACGGTTATTATGTGCCAGACACTGCCGTCATTAAGGCGGTGATGCAATGCAGCCCAACACTTAATGGTGTGCTTGCATCACTTTAATTTTTTTTGATTCACTCTATTCCAAAGCCCATGAAATTCAGGCATAAATACCTTATCATTTGTCTCACGTTTTGGAGCTTATGCAGCCCATGGCAAGTTTTCGCACAAGACAAATTCACGCTGAGTGGTGTCGTCACAGAAACCGCTACAGGGGAGACATTAATCGGTGTAAACATCAGCATCCCAGAAATTAACGCTGGAGCCATTTCTAACGCCTATGGGTTTTACTCCATTACCTTGCCAGGCGACAGCTACAACGTGGTTTTTAGCAGCCTTGGATTTATTACTCAGCAGCAAAGTGTTGACTTAACGCGCTCCCTGTTGCTTAACATGGAGATGTCAGAAGATGCCGAGCAATTGGCCGAAGTGGTCATTAAGGCAGATGTTGAGGCGCTAGATTTAAAGTCTCCCCAGATGTCCGTGAACACACTCACAGCCCAAACCATCAAGAACATCCCAGTGCTCCTAGGCGAGGCCGATGTGGTCAAGTCTTTACTGCTTTTGCCCGGAGTCAGTAATGCCGGAGAAGGGGCCTCAGGATTTAATGTGCGTGGAGGCGCCACAGATCAAAACCTCATACTCGTGGACGAGGCCACCATTTTCAATTCATCGCATTTATTTGGTTTCTTTTCTGTCTTCAACCCAGACGCCATAAAAGATGTGAAATTATATAAAGGCAGTATTCCGGCTCGTTACGGTTCACGTGTCTCTTCCGTCTTGGATATTTACCAAAAAGAAGGCAATAGCAAAGACTTTAAGGTCAGCGGTGGAATTGGTGCTGTCGCCAGCCGCATTCTGGCAGAAGGCCCCATAAAAAAAGACACAGCCGCATTTTTGGTCGGGGCTAGAGGATCTTATGCCCACCTTTTTCTTCCTCTTTTTGACATCGAAAACAGCGCCTACTTTTATGACCTAAATACCAAGTTGAACTATAAAATTGACGCTAATAATAGTCTCTTTTTATCGGGTTATTTCGGTCGTGATTATTTTGGGGTAAACGACAGTTTCATCGTTAACTATGGCAACGCTTTGATCAATTTTCGATGGAATCATAAATTTTCAGAAAAAATATTCTCTAACCTCTCCCTGATCTACTCCGATTACTACTATGGTTTAGAGCTGGATTTTGTCGGATTTAAATGGAATTCTGGAATTCAAAATTTCAACTTAAAATATGATTTCAACCATTATGTGACCAATGGATTACAAATCAATTATGGCGTTCAAAACACCTATTACACCTTTAACCCAGGCAAAATTATCCCTAATCGCCCGGACTCAGGTATTCTGGCGGATCAACTGATCCAGAAATACGCCAACGAAGGAGCTATTTATGGAGATGTCGCACTCGAAATCAGCGATAAGCTCAATATTGAAGCCGGATTAAGGCTGAGTCATTTCGTGCGCTTTGGCCAAGAAGAACTACAAGTTTATGCCAACTCCCAACCGGTAGTCTTTGATCCATTTTTATTGATCTACCAAGGGGCAGACCCCACCGATGTGGTCAATTCGAATCGATCTGAACAATTAAAAACCTTTAGTAATCTAGAGCCTCGCTTGGCATTGTCGTATGGATTAAACGACGACATCTCATTTAAGGCCAGCTATACCAAGCTCACCCAGTATCTTCATTTACTCTCAAACACCAGTAGCCCAACCCCCCTCGATGTTTGGACGCCAAGTGGCCCTTACGTTAAGCCGCAACGCTCCGATCAATATGCGGTGGGTGTTTTCTCCTATCTCAATGACGGTGATTATTCGCTCGAAGTAGAAACCTATTACAAAAAAGTGGCCAACCGAATCGATTATATCGACGGGGCGAATCTCGTGGCCAATGATGCAATAGAACAGGTCATCCTTAATGGTCGTGCCCGGGCGTATGGTTTGGAAATCCTATTAAAAAAGAACACTGGCTCTTTCAAAGGATGGCTCGCTTATACCCTGTCAAAAAGTGAGCAACAAACCCCTGGCCGTAATGCACAGGAAATTGGTATTAATAATGGCGCATGGTATAACACACCCTATGATAAACCACATGACTTATCCCTATACCTTTCCTATGAATACAATCCACGTTGGCAATTCAATACCAACTTTGTATACCAAACTGGATTACCAACAAATTATCCCGTAGGTCAATTTGAATTTCAAGGGATTGTGGTGCCCTATTATGGTCTGCGTAACCAGCAACGCCTACCGGACTACCATCGTCTCGACCTATCAGCATCGTATACACCAAAAATGAAAGCCAAGGCGAAGCACAAAAGCCAATGGGTTTTTAGTATTTACAATGTTTACAACAGAGCTAACGCCGCCTCGATTAATTTCAGACAGAATCAAGATACAGGGGCAAACGAAGCCGTGCGCACTTCTATTCTTGGTGTTGTGCCTGCCGTAACCTATAATTTTAAATTTTAAGTATGAAACTGAGATATTCCTTGCTTATCCTTGCCAGTCTTCAGCTTTTTGTGAGTTGTCAAGAAGTCATTACAGTAGATTTACCCGATTTGACCCCAAAACTCATCGTAGATGCTTTGATCCGCATTGACACCACGCAAAGCTTTACCCTGGCCGAAATAAAATTGACTGAAACCAGTGATTTTTTTGGAACTATTCATCCGGTTTCCGTGGATCAAATTACCATGAGTGATCTTGATAATCCAGGAAACAATACGGACCAAGTCTTAGATGAAACCAGTCCAGGTTCCGGAATTTACCAACAACTATTCAGTACAGAACGCTTGGTCAATGACCGCTGGTTTTTGCAAATTGACTTCCGTGGAGAAATTTATGTAGCCGAGGCACAATTTGATTACGGTGTCCCAATAGACGAACTCACCATAGGGGAAGGCAACTTATTTTCTGAAGATCAAACCGAATTACTTATCCGCTATACCGACGTCGGTGATCGCGAAGATTATTATCTTTTTGATTTTGATTTTGGCGAATTATTCGCTTCCGAGGATGCCTTCTACGACGGACAAACCTTTGAGTTTTCATATTTCTATGACCGCGTTTTCATGCCCCAGGACACCATAAATGTGAGCTTAATGGGTATTGATCGTGATTTATTTAATTATGTGAACTTACTGCGCGACCAGAGCCAGGGGGGATTTGGCCCTTTTGCGACACCAGCTGTATCCGTGCGAGGAAACCTCATAAACGCCACCTCGATAAATAATGACGATACCTTAAATAACGTCAACGATCCCGACAATTACGCCTTAGGTTACTTCTCGATTGTTCAAGAATTCAAAAAATCTATTGTGATCGAATAGTCATTGTCTGATGATAAAGGATTGTGTATCTTTCTACCAAAGCATATTAAGCTGATGCCAGAAAAACTAACAGAACAATCTTCTTTACATGATCATCTTGAGCAGCGATCAGTGATGGACTTATTGCAGCGCATCAATGGCGAAGACCAAAAGGTGCCTCAAGCAATTGCCCAAGTATTACCACAAATCGAGTCACTTATTGAAACCATCGTATCAAAGCTCAATCAAGGTGGCCGTCTCTTTTATATAGGAGCTGGTACTAGCGGGCGCATGGGTATTTTGGACGCCAGCGAATGTCCACCGACTTTTGGTGTAGATCACGATCTGGTTATTGGTCTTATTGCTGGTGGTGAATCAGCCATACGCAAAGCAGTTGAATTTGCTGAAGACAACATAGAACAAGGCTGGAAAGACCTAAAGGCATTTGAGGTCAGCGAAAAGGATGTCGTTATCGGCATAGCGGCTTCAGGAACCACCCCCTATGTGATTGGCGCCTTAAAAAGCTGTCAACAACACAACATTGTTACCGGCAGTATCAGTTGTAATGCGGCTAGTCCACTGAGTATTGTGGCCGACCATCCGATAGAAGTCATCGTGGGGCCAGAATTTGTTACCGGCAGTACCCGCATGAAATCAGGGACAGCTCAAAAACTTGTCTTAAACATGATTTCTACAACAACTATGATTCAATTAGGTCGTGTACAAGGCAACAAAATGGTGGACATGCAATTAAGCAACGATAAGTTGGTCATTCGAGGCGCCACGATGCTCCAAGAACAACTCAATATTTCCAAAGAACAGGCGGAAGGCCTTTTAGCCGAACACAAAAGCGTTCGTAAAGCCATTTCAGCACATCAGCACACACATGGATCGTAAACAATATATCATACAGGGCATCAAGTACTTAGCTTTTTCTCTGGTCCTTCTCGTCACGTCTACCTATATTCTTACTTTTGCCTTTCTGAACAAAGAGACACTTCCATTATATCTTCTACTTCCCTTGGGAACCATCGGTGTTGGCGCCACTATATTCATGATGTTTAGGGGTCTTAAAACGATTTCAAAAGCCTTTTTTGATCGTTAAATAATTCATTGCAAGCAATCCATCCCATCTGCTGGCTATAAATCTTGTCCGTATTTTTTTTCACAAATTATTCGTTTAAACGTCACCGCATTTAGGCGATCAGACGCCTATAGCGCGTACCCGTTAGTTTTAAACTTTCAGGATCAACCTAGCCCAGCCCATTTCGTTTCTATT
>DGAU01000018.1 GCA_002384055.1 Flavobacteriaceae bacterium UBA4022 | reverse complement strand
TGGTCAACAACTTTTGTTTACATTAGAGGGTTATAAACAATGATTATGAAAAAGCTTATATTATCACTTTTATTCATTTTACCCATTTCGATTAATGCACAAACAGGAATCGACGAAAAAAGGGCAGAAACCACCGTTATTGGCGAAGTTACTTTGTTGTCCTTAGGCAGATCTGGAGACACAAACGGTACCGCGAGCATCTCTGCCGATGATACGGCTAGCGAACAAGGCAAAACGCATTACGTGTTGGCTTATCAAAACCAAGAGAACAGAACTAAAGCCGAGCATAGAGCGGTCGATTTTTTTGCCGACCGCTCTGATCTAGACCATTTATTCGATGAAATGATTAAGGTTTTGAAAACAGGAATTGAGGTAAATATTCCTGTTGGAGAGAACACTTTATATCTTTCTCGAATGGATTTATCTAAATACGGTATTTTGATGGTTCAGGTTTCAGGAAGAGGTTACTTTAAACTAGGAGATGAGCAACTCTTTGCCTTGTTTGGCAAAAGTGACCAATGGAATAAAGATGACTGGAGTAAGAAAGCCTACAAGAAATATATGAAATAGAATCGCACCATAGGCATATCCTCTTCCTTAATTCAGCTATTTCTAATGCCCTTAAGAGGGTTAAAATATTAATATGAAAAATTCGATTGAGCGTCTCATAAAGGAATTAAAACTACAACCACACCCGGAAGGTGGTTATTTTAAAGAGACCTATCGAAGTCTTGGAGAAATACCTGAGGAGAATTTAGAAGTGGCGTATGCAGGTAAAAGAAGTTATTCTACTTGTATTTATTTCCTTTTAGTCTCCGACGAGGTTTCAGCCTTACATAGAATAAACCAAGATGAAATTTGGCATTTTTATGATGGTTCTCCAATACGCTTACATATGATTTCTGCATTAGGTGTTCACTCTGAACATATTATTGGACGTGATTTTAAAAAAGGAGAAGTGCCACAATTCATTGTTCCTGGTGGTTACTGGTTTGCAGCAGAAGTAATAAATAAAGACGACTATTCTTTAGTTGGTTGTACCGTATCTCCCGGGTTTAGTTTTGAAGATTTTGAGCTTAAAACCAGAAAAGAACTTGTTTCATTGTTTCCTGATAAAGAAAAACTCATATCAAAATTAACACATCATTGAAAATACTATAGCCAACAATGGGTATGGGTCATACCCTGATCTGTCCATTGAGCAACCTCTAACCCTCTTAAGCACCTTAAACTAACCTTTGTTATACTTGAAGTACTATGAAACAAGAAAAAGGATTTTACATTGGAATTGGAATAATTGCTGGAACTGTAATAGGAGTGTTATTAGAAAACATAGGGTTATGGATCTCCTTAGGACTAGTGTTTGGTGTGTCAGTTGAAAATCTCACACAACGTAATTAAGAGAGACACGATATATTTCATAAATTCAAATCGGTTTACATCGCTCAAAATTGACGTTCAATACCGCTAAGAAATTCATTGGCATCCGCTTCTTCAAACTTTGCATTTGCACTATCCCAGTGCAAGGTCTTATTGGGGAAACGCCCTGCAATAACACCCAGAAGAATCGTCTCTGTCAATCGTGCAGCATATGAAAATGGTGCAGAAGTTTTTTCTCTACCCAAACACGCATCAACAAATTGATGATAATGCTTAGGCGCATCGCGTTCGTAATCATTGACAGTTATCCCTAATGTTCCTTTTGGATCATACTTTGATATGTCAATATATTGGTATGCTCCATCCACAATCAATCGAGGTGGTTCCATAAAATGTGGTAAAAGTAAGCGCCCCTTTTCTCCAATAAACATGGCTCCTTGCAAGGGTAATTTATCTCTATTGGGTAATTTGAGCTCCTTATTTTTCTTTGGCGCTCCTTTCCCGTCATACCAAACCCATTCAAAATTTTCAGTGGTGTATTGCGTCCCTGAAAATGTATAGATTACCTTGTTTTTCTCGGGATAACCGACCCCGTTGGGTTTTCTACATTTATTTTTGACGGTTTTTGGCACGTCTAGAGCTAAAGCATTATACGGTGTGTCAAAAATATGCACCCCCATATCGCCCAATGTGCCACAACCAAAGTCGACAAGCTTTCTCCAATTACCAGGTTGATAAACCTTATCTTTATAAGGCCGAGCAGCAGCTGTCCCGAGCCAGAGATTCCAATCTAATGTAGCAGGTATCGGGTCGCGACCTTTAAACGCCGGTCCGTCATACCCCCAATTCTTGGGGGACCAGGCCCTAACGCGACGCACTTTACCTATAATTCCCGATTGAATTAAAAGGGTCGCTAATTTATAGTCGTAAAACGAATGGACCTGAATACCCATTTGGGTCACTAAGTTCTTTTGTTCGGCCATTTTACGCATCGCCCGCACTTCAGAGACGTGATGTGCTAATGGTTTTTGGCAATAAACTGGTTTATTCATTTCCATGGCCATAATTGATGGTGGCGCATGTGTATGGTCTGGAGTAGAAACGATTACCGCATCGATCTCTTCTGCCATTTCAGTTAACATCACACGATAGTCTTTAAAGGTTTTGGCAGACGGATAATCTTTAATTGCCTCATTTAGTGCATTACTGTCAACATCACATAAAGCAACGACCTCTACGTCTGCATGAGACGCTATAGCAGCCAAATCTGCTGCACCCATACCCCCTACGCCGAGATGGGCTGTCCTGAGTTTTTTTTGTCCTTGATGCGCCATCGCAAGTATGGGACTTGGAATGAGTGCGGAAGAGGCTGCCGCCAAGGAAATCTTCAAAAACGTCCTCTTTTTCATTGGTCCTTTATTTAAAGTTTTTTGATTTTTACATTCCGGAAGGACAAATTGCTACCATGATCTTGGAAGCCAATAAATCCTGTTTTAAACTTTCCATAATCCGGAGCTGAATCCCACTTACCTGAGCGACGCCTTTTTTGCCAGTTTTCAGACCATGGCACAAAAGAAACTACCTTTTTATCGTTGAGCCAATAGGTTACTTGATCCTCAGTAAAAATGATTCTACTGCTATTCCATTGTCCTGCAGGGTACAATAATTTATGATCAGTGTTTGGAGCATACATCGCATAATCGGCGCCCGTCTTTTGCCAATCTAAAAGTTCTGCAGGGTCTTCTGCGCCAAACTGAATATTGTATGCCGTTAAGTCATGTATTCTTGCATAATTCTCATCGTCAATAAGTTGGTATTCTGGAGCGACTTCGGGAGGTCCTTCATACCCTTCTTTTATGTGATAAAAAATGCCGCTATTGCCACCGACGGGAATCTTCCATTCAACGTAAAGTTCAAAATTATCGAACTCCTGGGCTCCATAAATGATGTCTCTATTGCCCTTATAATCGTAGTCCTCTTCTTTGATGAATTCTGTCGTAAAAGTCAATTCGTCATCAATAATTTGCCATCCTGGGGGCATTTGCGCGCCATCATACGCCCGCCAGCCTTCTAAAGAACTACCATCAAAAAGAATAATCCATTGATCACTTTCAGGATTGTTTGTGCTGATACAGGACGATAATATAAATAATATAAGGAGTAATGTGATTTTTTTCATTGTTCTCTCAATTGAGACTAATATAGGGTAATTTAATTGAGGCCTTCGCAATCCCGAAAGATAAATTGGCATTGCACCATCCAAAGACTTTTTTGAAATATGGCGACAAGATAGGTAAGGCAAATTTTTGAACTCTATTAAAGGATATAATCTGTATTAACAAAATTACTATTTCGCTCGCGTAACATATCGTTAATGATTTTCTTATTCATCGGATTGTCTTTTGCTGCCAAAAAGGTGCGAATAGAAAATGTGCGCAGTGCATCATGGACACTGAGGGTGCTCACAGCAGAATCTTTACGTCCGGTAAATGGATATGCGTCAGGACCGCGCTGACAAGCGCTATTGAGATTGACGCGACAAACCAAATTCGTGAGCACATCGATTAGCGGTGCAAGTTCTTTGGCTTCTTGTCCAAAAACACTCACTTGCTGACCATAATTGCTCTCGGCCATATCATCTAAAGGAAGATTAACATCATCGAAGTCTCGTACAGGAATTACGGGGCCAAATTGTTCCTGGTGATAAATATTCATTTCTTTGGTTACTGGATACAATACCGCTGGAAATATAAAATTGTTGCTGCGTTCCCCTCCTCTTTTGTTCATCACCTTGGCACCTTTCGCCACGGCATCATCAATAAGTGATTGAATATAATCAGGCTTATTAGGCTCTGGCAAGGGTGTTAGGAGCGTGTTTTCCCATGGCATACCGAATTCTAATGCATCCACTGCCTCACTGAAACGTTTTATAAATTCATCTTTAACTTTATGATGCACATAGAGGATTTTTAATGCCGTACAACGTTGCCCGTTGAAAGACAAGGTCCCTGAGACACATTCGGCTATAGTACTATCAAGGTCAGCACTAGGTAAAATAATCCCTGGATTTTTCGCTTCCAAACCTAAAACCAAGCGCAATCTATTCTTATTTGGGTGTAAATCCTGAAGCGCTATAGCAGAAGAGCTGTGCCCAATAAGTGCCAAAACATCGATATGTCCCGACCTCATAATTGGCGAAGCAACCTCTCGTCCCCTACCAAAAAGAATATTCACCACGCCTTTAGGAAAACAGGTGGCAAAAGCCTCGAGAAGGGGCCCGATAAGAAGAACTCCTAACTTTGCAGGCTTGAAAATAGTCGTGTTTCCCATGATTATAGCAGGAATCAAGAGTGAAAAAGTCTCATTCAATGGGTAGTTATATGGGCCCAGACACAATACGATGCCCAAGGGTCCGCGGCGGATATGTGCCCTAACATCACTTACTTTAGAAAACTTAGCGCCTTTACGGTCAAAATCTTTGCAGGCCTCAATGGTCGCATAAATATAATCAACTGTACGATCAAATTCTTTCTCGGAGTCATTAAGGTTTTTGCCAATTTCCCACATTAAGAGACGCACAACTTCCTCTCTTTTTGTTTTCATTTGGTCAACGAAATTCTCCATGCATTTGATACGGTCCTTAACACGCATTGTTGGCCATACACCTTTGCCTCGATCAAATGCCTGTACCGAGGACTTTATGGCCTCTAAGGCTTTAGACTCATCCATTTTACTCACATGCCCCAAAAGCGTTGGCTTGAGGTGTCCCTTATGATCCGCAGACTCTATAGTCGAATAGACAGGCGTAGTGTCGCCTGTCCAGGTGTGTAATGCTCCATCACAGACGTACTTATTAAGGGTGTAAGGCTCTATTCTATATTGCTCTGGAATGTCATAGGGTCGTTTCTTCATAGCATACTAATTGAGGAATAAGGAGATCAAGATGTTATTGTAAAATCAAGTAGATCGCAGCAAAATACTATCGATAAATATTAATGTGTCTTAAGAAAAAGCCAACTATTTAGTCGATTTTTTTGAGAATCTTATTAATTTGTTTGACAAATAAAGAAAAACTTTAAACCAAAAGCAATATGTACAGAATTTATTTAAGCGACACCCTTTTTTGAGTGCCATCAAGCGCTTTGGTTGAAACATCGATACCGTTTGTGTCGGTGTTTTTTATTTTATAAAGCCCAAAAATTTTATTCAGATTGAACAAAGAGTCATGCTATATGCCCTTGTCGTTTTCTAATAATTCATGCACATAGCGGTAATGATTTCTTTGGAGCTCACTCCCTTTGTTACGCCTTGACTTCGCCACGGATTGCGTTGTGTCCAAAGCATCTTGAATCATGCCCTTCATCCCGCTGGCCAAGTCTTTGTCTTTTAATAAGTCCATCAACTGCTCCACGAAATGCACCTGCAAATTACGGTGCAAAGGCGCATCTGCAGAAAGCGCTAACAGGTCTGCTTGTAGCACCTCCAGCAAGGTCGATATAGGCAATGATTTGCCCGCTAAGGTCACCGACGTAGAGTACATCTCATTGAGCTTTTTGGCATCTAAAATTCGTGAAAGAACCCCGCGCTGCATCTGAGACACACGCTCTAAGGCACCCTCATTACTAAATTTAGAGATCATATCGGGGGTCATGAGCCAATTGGGTGAGCGCCAAAGCTCCTGAGCCAACAAATCCAATGCCGCCAACTGTTTGTGCTCCGGCACATTTTGATAAGGAATGGCCTTCTGACCTTGATTGATGCGGGTTTGGTAAACACCACCAATCATCTCGGCCACGTGGGTCACATAGCGGCGATAGACCCCCAGGAGTTCGCCATAGAGCTCCTCAAGATCGTCATAAGTGCCTCCGGTTTGTGTCGTCCAGGCCTCGAGATTTTCCGCCACGATTTTTAGATTTTTGAGGCCATATTCAGTTGCCTTAATTGGGTCATCGCCGATATTTTCAGTTTGCGCCATTGGGTCGTTGCCCCGTCCTCCGAACATGTATAGAGGATCCAGGGATTTGGCGTCGACCATTGTTTTGAGTTTTTGATCCACGCCAGCAATATCGGCGCCATCAAAATAACGGTAACCCCATTCGATGGCATAGTGGTCGTAAGGCCCAATTTGCCTTACAAAGCGGATGTTTTGATCGCCCGGTTGTGCCACATAATTGTATCGGGCGTAATCCATGATCGTCGTGGCAATGCCCATTTTTTGGGTAAAATCACCAGAGCGGAGCGAATCAACCGCATAGGCAGAGCTAGCCTTCATGTTGTGGGGTAACCCCAGGGCATGGCCGACCTCGTGGGCAATCACACGGCGCATCATTTCACCAATCTCTTCTTCGGGGGTGTCCAAGGTGCGCGCCTTGGGATTAGCAGCACCTGTCTCAAGCAGATAACGATTGCGATACGAGCGCAAGTGGTTGTGGTACCAGATCACATCACTTTCCAATATTTCGCCAGAACGCGGATCCTTGACGCTCGGACCAACGGCATTGCGTGTGGTTGAAGCCACATAGCGCACCGTCGAATAGCGTACGTCCTCTGGGCTAAAATCAGGGTCCTCTTCTAGGCTTGGGGGGTCTTTGGCGATGATGGCATTCTTAAAACCCGCCGATTCGAAAGTTTCTTGCCAATCTTCTATGCCTTGCTTAAAGTAAGGGCGCCATTGCATTGGCGTGGCAGGGTCCAAATAGAAAACAATAGGCTTGATGGGCGCGACCAATTCGCCGCGTTGGTAAGCGGCGACATCTTTGGGTTCCAGGCGCCAGCGTACGGCGACTTCAAAATCGTCAGATTTTAATGCGGGTGACGAATAGTCGTATTTTTTGAGCGAAAACCACCCTACGCGATGGTCGACAAGACGCATCTGCATGGGTTCTTTAGGCAACAAAACCAATGAGTGATTGATCTGAAAACTAAAAGTCCCCGATCGATTACCGCGAGGGGCCTCATCCACTTTATAGGTTAAGGTATGGCGCACCTCAACGTTTTGCGGGAAGCTTCTGCAGCGATCGATAAACGAGCGCTTCTTATCCTGAGCGCCAATTTTATATTTCTTCTTATTGCCTTCTGAGATGATGTTGAACCCAGGAGAATCGGCCGAAAAATAGTCCGTCACATCGATCAAAGACGTGTTTTGGCCCTCGTTTTTGATATCGAATACCGCCAGTATAGGAGCGAAGTTATTGGCCTGCACTGATTCAGAAATTGGATCAGATTCCTGAGCGGTATTGACAAATGATTGCTCGCGCAAGACCAAAGAATTGGCTTTCTTCTCAAACCGCACAACACGCTCGGCTGTCTTTGAACCGGCATTGGTATAACCAGAATAGTCAGAGGGCAACTGGACAAATCGCGAAACCATGAGCAAATCTCGACCCAATATACTGTCTGGAATGGCCCACATCAGACTGTTGTCTTTATCCAAAAAATAGGTGTCGATAAAGCCCGTTGATTTTGGATACTTTAGGGTTATTGAATCAATAGTCTTTGGCACAGAGGCCTTTTTGTCTTCTTGACCCATAAGGGTAAACCCCAACATAATGAAGGCCACAGCGATAAAATAATTCGGCGTTTTGCGCATCTGAACTGAATTTTTATGTTTAAAAACTGAAGATATTGAAAATAAAATAATTGTGGGTCATTAATTGTAAATGGAAAATTGTTTTCAAGTCATGACCCATCACCAGTACCAAGATTTGTTGATTCGCGTGTTGGCGAAAGCCCCCTAAAAATAATCGTTAGTTGAAGTTCTAGAAACTGGCGATTATTTTAGCCGTAACTTGCGCCCGGTTCTCACAAACCAGAGGACCATTAAAATCACTCTATGGCATTTGATGCGCTTGGGCTCGACCCGCAAATTCTATCTGCCTTGAAGGAACAAGGTTACACAACCCCAACCCCTATTCAAGCGCAGAGTATCCCCCTTTTACTTGAAGGATCAGATTTACTAGGTACCGCACAGACGGGAACCGGCAAAACTGCTGCATTCGTGATCCCTATCATTCAACACCTGCTGTCTCAGCCGAAGAGCAATCGTCGGCAGATAAAAGCATTGGTCGTCACGCCAACTCGAGAACTTGCCTTGCAGGTTGGAGAAAATGCAAAGCGTTACAGCAAAAATACTGGCCTGAGAACGGCAGTTATTTTTGGTGGCGTTGGTCAAACACCTCAGGTCGACCTCTTAACAAGAGGCGTCGATATCTTAGTTGCCACGCCTGGCCGCCTTCTGGATTTAGAAAATCAAGGACACGCAGACTTGAGCAATATCAGTCACTTTGTTTTAGACGAGGCGGATCAAATGCTCGACATGGGATTCATCCATGACATCAGAAAGTTATTAAAAATCATACCGGCTAAGCGTCAGAGTTTATTCTTCTCAGCAACGATGCCTAAGTCTATTATTGAACTTAGCGCTCAGATACTACGCCCTAATTATAAGAGTGTACGAATAGCTGTCGATAAACCTACGGCAGAGCGCGTTACTCAGTGTGTTTACTATGTAAGTAAAAAAGAAAAGCCAGATTTACTCCTTCATTTGTTAAATGAAATGAAAGGTGCTGTATTGGTTTTCGGACGTACTAAGCATGGTTGTGATAAAGTCGTGCGGATGCTTCAAAATGGACGTGTATCAGCAGCAGCCATTCACGGCAATAAGAGTCAGAACGCGAGACAAAAGGCATTAAAAGACTTTAAAGCGGGTGAGGTTCGTGTTCTGATTGCAACAGACATTGCCGCTAGAGGTATTGATATTTCTGGCTTGGAGCACGTGGTTAATTTTGAACTGCCCAATGTTTCAGAAACCTATGTGCACCGCATAGGGCGCACAGGTAGAGCTGATGCTTCGGGGTCGTCTATTTCATTTTGTTCTGCAGATGAGCGCGGTTTTCTCAAGGATATCGAGCAACTTATTTCTCAGGACATTGACCTTGTACGGGAGCACCCCTTCTCGGAGGGAGCAGCCCTAGAATGGTCGGATCCCGAAAACAGAAAACCCATCAAGCAAGGCGGCGGCGGCGGAAGAGGTCAACGTCCACAGAAGGGTAGCGATTCATCTCGACCCCGTTCTAAGGACGCAAAATCGCGTAGCGCGCGTGGTCCAAAAAGGAAGTGGTAGGCTTGAATTTTTAAAACTACCTTTGCCTTATGAGTGTATTGGTTCAAATTGTCATCAAACCCCAGCAGCAAGAAGACAAAGATTTTATATTAAAAATCGGGCTTCAGAAGGCACGCTTAAACCCTAGTGACATTGTAGACTGGCGTGTTAGAAAAAAGTCTTTGGATGCGCGGAACACTACCATAAAACTCAATTTACAACTCGAATTCTGGAAGTTAGGCGAAGAGCGACAGCCAGTAACGCCGTGGCAGGCCAAGGCGTTAGACCCGCAAAAAAGAATTGCCATTATTGGCGCTGGTCCTGCAGGACTCTACGCCGCTTTACGCGCCCTTGAAGCCGGGATGACTCCTGTCGTTTTTGAACGAGGCAAAGACGTCAGAGCCCGAAGAAGAGATTTGGCGGCCATCAATAAAGAGCATACCATCAACCCAGAATCCAACTACTGCTTTGGCGAAGGCGGGGCAGGCACCTACTCCGATGGAAAGCTATACACCCGATCCAAAAAAAGAGGCAATGTGCTCAAAGCCCTTGAGTGGCTGGTGCACTTTGGCGCGCCTGAGGCTATTTTGGTCGACGCGCATCCACACATCGGGACCAACAAACTCCCTGCAATTATTGTCGCCATGAGAAGCGCGATCATTGAGGCTGGTGGCGAGGTCCATTTTAATGCCAAACTCACCGATATTAAAATCGAAGATAGCGCCATAAGCGCGATTCAAATCAATGGCGGATTATGGGACGACTTTACTTCGGTCGTGTTGGCCACGGGTCATTCTGCCCGAGATATATTTTATCTGCTGCACCAACGCGGAGTCAAAATGACCGCAAAACCTTTTGCTCTAGGGGTTCGTGTCGAGCACAATCAAACACTCATAGACACTATTCAATACAATAGCGCCGTTGAAAATCCTTATCTGCCTCCCGCGTCTTATGCCTTGGTGGAACAAATTGATGGGCTGGGCGTTTATTCTTTTTGCATGTGCCCAGGAGGCATTATCGCCCCATGTGCTACAGAGCAAGAAGAGGTCGTGACCAACGGATGGAGTCCTAGTAAGCGCAATAATCCTTATGCCAATTCGGGGATCGTGGTGAGTGTAGCCCCAGAGGACTTACCCAATTACAAAGAAGATGACCCATTTGTCTGTCTTGATTTTCAGAAAAAAGTTGAGTATGATTGTTGGGTGGCAGGCGGCAAAACACAAAAGGTTCCCGCGCAGCGCATGATCGATTTTGTTGCAGGAAAGATTTCTGAGGACTTCCCCAAGACTTCTTATCAACCCGGTATCACCGCCGTCAATTTATCCGAGGTGCTGCCAGAACTCATAGCCACCCGACTCAAAAAAGCATTCCAAAAATTTGGGCGCAAAATGAAGGGTTATTATACCAATGAAGCGGTTTTACACGCGCCAGAAAGCAGGACGTCCTCCCCTGTTTCTATTCCGCGAAATCCAGAAACACTAGAGCATATAGAGATCCAAGGACTATATCCCTGTGGTGAAGGCGCTGGCTACGCTGGGGGCATTATCTCGGCTGCTATTGATGGTATTAATTGTGTCGACGCTATTGCGCTTAAATCGTTATCTTAGTATTCTAATCAAAATGAGTATGTGGGGCGCAAACAAATGGACAGATGACATGTTTCGAAAGTACTGGTGGGTTGTTGCCACACTTATTGTTGTCTATGTCGTGTGGCGCATCGCCGCCTAATTTTAAACCATGATAGAACACTACTTCGACTGCCCCCATTGCTGGGAGGAACAATTGAAACTTATCGATGGCTCCGTGCCCGAGCAATCTTTCATCGAAGATTGCGAAGTGTGTTGCAACCCTATAGAATTTACAGCCAGCATTTCCTATGGATCAATCCTGGCTTTTTGTGCAGAGCCCATCGGGCAATAACAACCCCCCTATTTATGAATCTAATCAAAAT
>DGAU01000001.1:53328-86918 GCA_002384055.1 Flavobacteriaceae bacterium UBA4022 | reverse complement strand
ATCAAATCCAGATAGAGGTTGATCCGTGCTTTAAGTGCTTTACGCTCGCTAATGAAATCTAAAAAGCCATGCTCGAGCAAGAATTCTGCAGTTTGAAACCCTTCGGGCAATTCTTTTCCGGTAGTATCACGCACCACACGAGGACCGGCAAAACCAATGAGCGCTCCTGGCTCGCTGATGTTGATATCCCCCAACATGGCAAATGAAGCGGTTGTTCCGCCCGTTGTTGGGTCGGTACACAAAGAGACGTAAGGAATTTGCGCTTTGGCCAACTGAGCTAATTTGGCACTGGTTTTGGCCAATTGCATGAGCGATAGGGCGGCTTCCATCATGCGGGCACCACCACTTTTGGAGATGATCATAAAAGGCAGATGGTGTTTCAAAGCATAATCTGCTGCACGGGCAATTTTTTCACCGACCACACTACCCATAGAACCCCCGATGAAACTAAAATCCATACAAGCAATAACGATTTGTTTGCCCATTGACGGACCTACTGCAGTGCGCACAGCATCATTGAGATTGGTTTTTTTGTAAGCCTCTTTAAGACGTTGGGTGTATTTCTTGGTGTCTTCGAACTTGAGCATGTCTTTGGAACGCAAATTGGCATCAAGTTCTGTAAAGGTATTGTTGTCAAATAGGATTTCGAAGTATTCCTTGCTGCCAATACGCACATGATAACCATCTTCAGGGCTCACATAATGATTGCGCTCTAATTCTTCGGCATCCACAATTTTGCCCGTAGGGGATTTGTACCAAAGCCCTTTAGGGACATCTTTCTTTTCTTCCGTCGGGGTATGGATCCCCTTGGTTGTGCGTTTGAACCAGGCCATAATGTAGTTGTTATCTAATTATAAAGTGTCCACGTTGTTTAAGTCCTCAAAGGCTTGTTTAAGGCGTGTTTTAAAGGTTAACTCACCTTCACGAAGCCATTTTCTTGGATCGTAATATTTTTTGTTTGGTAAGGCATCGCCGTCTGGATTACCAATTTGCGTTTTAAGATAGTCATGATTGCCCACCATGTAGTCGCGAATACCCTCGGTAAAGGCGAATTGCAAGTCTGTATCGATGTTCATTTTGATCACCCCATAACCAATAGCTTCTCTAATTTCTTCGAGACTGGATCCGCTCCCGCCATGAAATACAAAGTCAATAGGATTGGCTCCCGTGCCAAAATGTTGTTGGATATAGGTTTGTGAATTTTTAAGGATTTTTGGCGTTAGTTTGACGTTACCTGGCTTATATACACCATGGACATTCCCAAATGCTGCCGCGATGGTGAATTGATCACTTACTTGCTTGAGTTGCTCATAGGCATAGGCCACTTCTTCGGGTTGGGTGTATAATTTAGAACTGTCGACATCTGTATTGTCTACACCATCCTCTTCACCTCCGGTGATTCCGAGCTCTATTTCGAGCGTCATGCCGATTTTGCTCATGCGCTCCAAATACCGTTTACAGATCTCTATATTTTCTTCAAGAGGCTCTTCGGACAGGTCAATCATGTGACTGCTGTAGAGTGTTCGGCCAGTGCGTTGAAAATGTTCTTCACTGGCGGTCAAAAGACCGTCAATCCATGGCAGTAGATTTTTGGCGCAATGATCGGTGTGTAATATCACCGGTATGTTATAGGCTTTGGCCAAGGCGTGCACGTGATGTGCGCCGGCGATGCTACCTGCTATGGCTGATCTCTGTTGGTCATTACTCAATCCTTTGCCCGCATTGAACTGTCCTCCACCGTTGGAAAACTGAATAATGACTGGCGCATTAAGGTCGCGCGCTGTTTCTAATACCGTGTTGATCGTATTGGACCCCACGACATTGACCGCAGGCATGGCGAATTGTTTTGCTTTTGCTAATTGAAATAATTCTTGGACCTCTTTGCCAGAGGCGACTCCAACACTAATGGAATGGCTCATATTTTAATGGCGTTGTTTAGGGGTCAAAAATATAAAAAAATACTGGTTTAGAAGGGATAGTTGATGCCGATATTATAGACGGCATTGGCAAAATTGTATTCTTTAAACCAGCGATCGTTTAATGCTCGTGCGGGATTGTGCGTTTTGAATCCGGTATCCAAACGAATCACAAAAAATCCAAAGTCATACCTCAAGCCAATACCCGTTGCCACGGCAAGTTCTTTGAGATCGGATAGCCCATTAAATTGAAAGGCCGGGTCTTGGACATCATCATTTAAATTCCAGATATTACCGACATCGGCAAAAAAGGCTCCATTAAAGCCGCCGAAAATCGAAAATCGATATTCGGCATTAAAATTCAACTTAAAGTTAGCTTCGTTAAAATCCAACTTGCTCCCGCTGGATCCAGGTCCCAGATCATAAGCCCGCCAACCCCTGTTATCATTGGCTCCGCCTGCAAAGTAACTGCGGGTAAAAGGAATGGAAGCGCTATTGCCAAAGGGTGCTGCCCAGCCAGTAAATGAGCGAAATGCGAATACATTTTGACGGCCCAAATCCCAGTGCCGGATATACTCCAATTCAAATTTGGCGTATTGTGAAAACACCACGCCAAAAAGCTCACTGGTCCCGTCACTTTTATTGGTGTTAAAGGCCGTGGACAAACCTGACAAGAGATTGCCCGCCAATTCAATGGTCCCGTTGATGCGTGAAAAGCTCTTGTCGTTTACCGCTTCGCGCGTGTCATAATTCCACGAAAAATTTGAGGCCAGAATGAGATTGTTTTCGGTTAAACGCGATTTTCTTTGCCCAATAGCAATCATTTCGTTCTCGAGCTCAGGGTTGAATACATAAGAATTTTCAGGGGAGTTTACACTCGTCAAGAAGGCATTTGCTTGATCGGGAATACCCAACTCTTCCAGGTCTGTGTCGAAAGGGTAACCGACTTCAACCGCGATTTGATTCAGTCGCTGATAAGAATTGCGGTAAACATTAAAATAATTTGATGAATTCAGGTTCCGTACATATTGCAGATTCAGCAAGTCCAATTGGTTTTTGCGTTTGCTGCTGGGACGCCACTGGTAACTGAATGCCCCATTAAAATTTTGTCGGTCCAATCCAATGTTGCGTTGTGAATTGATCCCCGTACTGATGGTTGTCACAGGTCCCATGTACTTGGGAATGAGTTTTTGGGTATTGAGCGGAAAGAGCAGTTGGGGAATACTCAAGCGCGCATTGAGCCCAATATCCGAACTATTAAAAAACTGACTGTCGCTATTGGCATTGTCTTTTGAGGAGCCGACACTGCCGCTGGCCGAAATTTCCAAATTTTCCGCTCCGCGAAATACATTACGGATCAAAAATGAGGTACTGAATCCGACCCCAAATTGTTGAATGGTCGAGGTGTAGGCATCGACATCCATACCCAGGGTGTATTTTTTTTGGGGACTGAGCAGAATAGTACTGATCAAACCCGTTCCACTGATATCATTGGGGTCTACGGCATAATTGATGGTCGGGTATTTAAAATTACGCAGTTCATTAATTTGACCATAGGTCAGGGTGCGATCGATATCCCTATAAATCGAACCTGGTGTGATGGCAATGGCATTGGTAATGGCCTTTGGTCGGTACTGTGAGGCCTGATGGCTCAGAAGTTGGTAACCCCTATAGTTGATGGTGTCCGCAAAACTAACTCGGGGGTTTTGTGGGTCATGGTCGGTAACCAGTTGCACCGCGTTGACCGTGTAAATCTTGAAGGGCTCTGTGGTGACCAAAGTATCCCCATTGTTTAATCTTCGGTCTGGAATGATATAATGGACATTGACTTTATGGCCCAAACCATTAGTATCGGCTTCGAAGGTGACATAATCCTGATCAAAGAAATACAAACCCGAGTTGCGCAGTTCGATAGTGACTCGGGCGCGCTCGTTGTCGAAGTTGGCCACGTCGTATTTCTTGTCTGAGGCCAAAAAGGACTGGGATATATTTTTTTTGAACAATGAATCGACTATAGGCGAACTAATGGTGTAGTTGATCTGACCTAAGGTATAAGGCTCTTGCAATTCAAGAGCGTAGCGGAGCGATCCGCGATGATCCTTCAAGCTATCTATGAGCACCTGGTAACGGCCTTTGATCGCAAAATAGCCTTGATTATAAAAATACTTCTGAAGCTGCGCTATAGATTTTGCTGCCTTTGTTGTGTCAATAATTGTCGGCGCCGAGCCTGTGTTTTTTAGCCAACGGCTAAAATTAATTTTACTTGAGTCTATCGCCTTGATTTGTTTTTGCGACAAAAGCCGCTCTAATCGCTCGATGCGCTTGGGTTTCTTGTTGAGCCATCGGTCGAATTTGTCGTGTGGATTGGGGTTGGCCAAATTATAAACTAAAACGCCAAGTGGGGTGCCGATGATTGGAAAGCGGGTGTTTGGTTTTTGAAGAATGAGACTCTCTATGTCACTGTTATGACTGACCTGACCATTAATCACCACCTCATTTTGTGTGAGCCATAAATCATTATCTGCCAGACGCCTGGTAGGACTGCACGCGTAGAGCAATATAAATCCTAAAAATAATGATATTTTTGTGGCAGAGCGCGTCAAGTAAATCGGGTTTCTCATTCAAAAATAGAATAATTTTGATAAGCAATAGCGAAATAAAATTAATAACGAGTCTACAGCAAAAAAAGTACCGATCCCTTCACGGATGCTTTGTTGCCGAAGGTGAGAAATTGATTCGTGACCTCTGGACATCGGGTGGAGCGGCGACGCATTTTTTCACCACCACCGAGGTGTTGGATACTGCTTTGCCATCTGTTCTTATTTCGGATCGCGACTTAAATAAAATCAGTAGTCTCAAGCAAGCCAACGGCTGGCTGGCTGTATTCCGCATACCTGAGCCGGTGGCACTTCCTGATGATGGTCTGGTTTTGGCTTTAGATGGGATAAGGGATCCAGGGAATCTGGGTACCATATTGCGTTTATGTGATTGGTATGGTGTGTCCCATGTGGTTTGTAGCCCAGACACGGTAGACCTTTATAATCCCAAAGTCATTCAGGCCAGTATGGGATCGATTGCACGTACCCATGTAAGTTATAGCGACTTGAATCAGTTTTTGACCCAAAATACGCGAACCGTTTATGGCGCGTTTTTAGAAGGGACACCCATACAACAAGCCAGTTTACCCTCTAATGCGGTGCTGGTGATGGGTAGTGAAGCTCACGGTATTAGCCCGGAGATTGCCGCTACCATAGAGCATGCCATCACGATTGCCCGGATCGAAGGATCTTCTGGAGCAGAAAGCCTCAATGTCGCAATGGCCACCGGCATTATGCTACATGAATGGCACCGCGGCTAACAATCAAATTCTATTGAAAAGTAAAGTTGATAAAGACACCACGTGTCTTCATTGATGCAATATTTGAGGTCCAAGGACTCAGGGGGTTTTTGTCCTGAACTAATTCGTCTGATGTGGCAAAAACACCACGTATGGATGGTGAGAATTTAAAGTAATACAAGTAAAAATCAATGCCAAACCCTAGTTCGTAATAACTGGTATTGCGGCGCATCCTGAATTGGCCAAAATAATTATCCTCGGGATTGGTTTCGTTACTGCCTAAATTGATTGATTTGGCGATACCGGCAACGACAAAAGGCTTGAAGTTGTTGAGGCGTTTTGTAGAAATTTTGAGCAATAATGGCAGATGGACGTAAGTCGATTTTACAGCCCGAAAATAGGCTGATGCTTCCTCAATTCTTGGAAATGTAAGATCGCGCTGGGTAAAGTAAATCCCGGGCTCTAAGCGCAAATTAAGGTAGCGATTGATGCGTAAATCACCAATCAGTCCGACATTGAATCCCGGTTGGCTTTCAACCACAACATCCGTGTTATCGGATTGAAATTCACGGTTGTAGTCAAAATTAAAGTCGTAATTGTTAAATCCTAAGAAGTATCCCCAAGAGGTTGGACGGCTGTCAAAGGTTTCGAGGTTTGCCAGACGTTCACTATTGAATAGCTGGCCATAGGAAGCCTGGACGCTTCCTAGTGCAATTATGGTCACTAATACAAATTGACGGATCATGCTTTACTGGCCTTATAAATGGTTGCCACACCAAAAGTTTGCGGCTCAAATGCCTGGACATTAAACCCAGTTTTGGCCAAAATATTGTTGAATGCCTTCCCAAAAGGAAAAACAGCCGCGCTTTCGCTCAAATAACGGTAGGCAACTCTATCTTTTGAAAAGAGGCGGCCGACCATTGGCAGCATATATTTTGAATAAAGGGCATAGCCTTGTTTCATTGGAAAATGCTCTGGGACCGAAGTTTCTAAGACCACAAATAGGCCGCCTGGTGCCAATACGCGATAAATTTCGCTAAGACCTACTTCCAGATTTTCAAAGTTGCGCACGCCAAAAGAAACCGTAATGGCTTCGAATGTATTGTCTGCAAAAGGTAAGGCTTCGCTATCTCCTTTGACAAATTCCAAACGCTCCCCCAGAATAGGGTTTAGTTTCACTTTTTGTTGGGCCATGCGCAACATCCCTTCTGAGAGATCTAAACCAACGATACGCTTTGCATCCGTCTTTTTGGCAAAGGCAATGGCAAGGTCACCAGTGCCCGTGGCAATATCCAAAATACTTTGCGCACCGTGTGCACGGACCATGCGCAACACTTTTCGGCGCCACTTGAGATCTGTACCCAGGGATATCACACGGTTGAGTCCATCGTATTGGCCAGAGATATTGTCGAACATCAATTCGACTTGTGCCTTCTTGCTGAGTGACGAGGACTGATAGGGTTTTACTTTTTCTTTCATAGGACGGAGGCAAAACTACTATTTTTCTGCCAATCGCACGGCATGGATAAAACGTATATTAAATGAAACCCGTGCCGGGTGTGCGCCTTATTTTGTACTTTTGTCGCTGAAGATCTTAGAATTCCTTATGAAAATAATCATAGCCGGAGCGGGGGAAGTCGGGTTTCATTTAGCAAAACTTTTGTCATTTGAGTCCCAAGACATTACATTGATTGACACCAATCGAGAATCCCTTTCTTATGCCGACACCCATCTAGACATTCGTGTGGTCCGTGGTGACGCAACCTCTATTTCGATTCTTAAAGATGCTCAAGTAGCCCAAACTGATTTAGTGATCGGGGTCACTTCGAGTGAAACCATAAATATTACTTGCTGTGTTTTGGCCAAGCAATTGGGGGCCAAAAGAACCATTGCCAGGATCTCCAACACCGAATTTTTAGATAATAAGGAAGAAGTGGGGTTCACTAAATTCGGGATTGATGAGTTGATCTCACCCGAGGCTTTAGCGGCCAATGAAATCGAATTACTTTTGAATCAAAGTGCGTTTAACGATACTTATGAATTCGAAGACGGAGCCCTAACGATGATTGGTCTGCACTTGTCGCGAACGGCAGCCTTTGTGGGGCGAACGGTCAAGGAAGTTGGTCAGATGCATCCCGAATTGCGTTATGTGCCCATTGCCATCCAACGATTTGGCACGCAATATACATTGATCCCTCGCGGAGATACCCAGTTTAAAGAAGGGGACCAGGTTTATTTTACCACCACCGAACAAGGTGTCGATGAAATCTTTAAGTTGACGGGTAAAGTCCGCGATGAGATTAAAGACGTTATGATTTTGGGGGGGAGTAATATTGGTTGTAAAACGGCCAGAGACTTGTGCCGCAATAAGTTTAATGTGAAGCTCATTGAAAACAGCAAAGAAAAGGCCTTTGAAATTGCCGATGACCTGCCCGACTGCTTGGTCATCAATGGAGATGGCCGTAATGTCGAATTACTCCAAGAGGAGTCTATTGGGGATATGGATGCCTTTATCGCCGTAACCGGTAATAGTGAGACGAACATCATGTCCTGTTTGGTGGCCAAATCCAAGGGCGTCAAAAAGACCATTGCTTTGGTCGAAAACATGGATTATTTTCAGTTGTCTCATTCCATTGGGATCGACACCTTGATCAACAAAAAACTGCTCGCAGCGAACCATATCTTCAGACATATTCGTCAGGGTGATGTGGTGGCCATGACCCGACTCAACAATATGAATGCCGAATTGCTGGAGTTTGTTGTGGCGGCTAAATCAAAAGTGTGCAATCGCCGTATCAAAGATCTTGACTTTCCGCGATCCGCCATTATCGGTGGGGTCATTCGGGATGGTATAGGCATGATTGGCCTGGGTGATTTCATGATCCAGGATGGCGATCGTATTGTGGTCTGTTGTTTGCCTCAATCCATTAATAAAGTGGAAAAACTGTTTATATAAATGGGCGGGTTCTTCAAAATAAACGCCAGAATAATAGCCCATCTTATTGGTTTGTTATTTGTGGTAAATGGGGGCTTCATGCTCTTGGCGACACTGGTGAGTTATCTCTATCAGGACGGTGTCGTTTTCGAATTACTTCAGGCCAGTCTTTTGGCCACTGCTCTTGGGGTCATTGCGATGGTCTTAACCCGCAACCACCGCAAAGAATTACAAAAAAAAGAGGGATATATCATCGTGGCCTTTGGGTGGTTTTTCATGGCCCTTATTGGGACCTTACCTTATTTACTCACGGGGACCATTCCCGGTTTTACCAATGCTTTTTTTGAAACCATGAGTGGTTTTACAACCACGGGTGCCACCATACTCAATGATGTCGAGGCGCTGCCCAAAGGGATTTTGTTTTGGCGCAGTATTACCCATTGGATTGGGGGTATGGGGATTATTGTTTTGGCTATTGCCATTCTGCCATTGCTGGGGATTGGGGGCATGCAGTTATTTGCCGCTGAGGCACCAGGCCCTGGTGGGGATAAGTTGCATCCACGAATTACTGATACCGCGAAACGTCTGTGGCTTATTTATGTCGGGTATACCTTGGCCGAAACTTTGTTGCTTTGGGCGGCAGGAATGTCGTTTTTTGACGCCATCAATCATTCGTTAAGCACTTTGAGCACGGGTGGGTTTTCTACCAAAAACGCCAGTGTTTCTTTTTGGAATGACCAGCCACTCATTCAATACATTATCATGGTCTTTATGTTTTTGGCAGGGACCAATTTTGTCTTGAGTTACTTCGCGTTTAAGGGGCGTTTTTCAAAAATAATCAACGATGAGGAATTCAAGCTATACGGATTTTTTATTGTCGCTCTAACCCTTGTGACGGCCTTATTTATTTATACGCAGGCTGATCTTGCGGCCTCGTCTATTGCACATCCGATGGTATATGGTCCACTAGAGAGTGCATTGCGCCATGGATTGTTTCAGGTGCTAGCACTTATTACCACTACTGGATTTGTTACGGCCGATTTTACGGCGTGGACACCGCTTTTGACCATCATTTTCTTTGGTTTGATGTTTTTGGGAGGCTCGGCAGGATCAACCTCAGGAGGTATTAAAATAGTGCGTCATTTGATCATGATCAAAAACGGGGTACTCGAATTCAAACGAACATTGCATCCCAATGCTATATTGCCTGTGCGCTACAACAACCGTTCGGTACACCAATCTATTGTATTTAATGTCCTGGGATTTTTTATCCTGTACATGCTTTCTTTTATTGTTGGTGTTTTGGTATTTTCTTTATTGGGCTTAGATTTTCAAACAGCTCTTGGTGGCGCAGCCTCTACCTTAGGTAACGTTGGTCCTGCTTTGGGGGATTTAGGTCCGGTACACACCTATCACGATTTGTCGCTCCCGGCCAAATGGTGGGCGAGTTTTTTGATGCTCATCGGCCGTTTGGAATTATTTACCGTATTGATTCTATTCACCCCCTTCTTTTGGCGTAATCGCTGATCAATCGATAGACGTTATTTCAATTTCAACCCGTCGATCAAACTCGTCACCTTTGACTGTAGGGTGTCGGTAAGCCATGCCTAAATAACGCATACGGCGTCGGTCGATACCTTTTTTAAGTAAGTATAAATAGACAGATCGCGCCCTTGCTTCGGAGAGATTTTTTTCACCGGTACGCGTGTTGACCACGTCCATACCGGGCTGTTCTGGGTCACCGCAGCAAATATGCCCAATGAGCTTGAATTTTATGTTGCGGTGGTAATTCAAGACGCCAATCAGACCTTCTAAGGCTGGCACGGATTCATCCATAATGACATCCTGATCGGGGTAGAACAGAATGCCGTTTAAAGCAATTTTTTCGCCGACAACAGGCATGTCAAAATGAGGGATCATGTTGGCTAAACTATCCATCATGATGGGGCGTTCGAAGCGTTCTCCCGGCAATGGAATGTGACGTGATTTATGATGAAACAATACTTCCACCCGACGGTTATTGGCATCTTCTGTGCCCAGTTCTCCATGGCCAATGCTGGATATAATGGTAAAAGAGCGCAGGTATTTTTTGACTTCTTCGGCCCGTTTCCTCGAAAGTTCCAAATTGTATTGCCCGGGACCAATACTATTGGTGAAGCCTTTGATATGAATGTCGTATTGTGCTTTGTCTTCCACCTTATTGAGACTGTCAATAAGGACAAGGTGGGACTCCTCTAAGGTGTATTGGTCATGAGCGAAGTATACCGAAAACAGGATGTCTTCTTGAGCCTTGCCCTGAAAGCCAAGAAAAATAAATAAGGATACGAGATAGGCTTTCATGATTTAAAGATACATCAAAGCAATGACAATTGAAATAGTACGCTGTATTTCAGGACACTAACATTGAACAGTAACTTTTGCAGCTAATGCTTTGGCGTACTCAGTAAGCTCGGCGACATCTTGATCCAGGGGGCCATGGGTGACCACCACACCCATACGTCGGTAGGGCCGTGCAGTGGGTTTGCCAAAAATCCGGAGATCAGCATTGGTGTGCTGGGTAATGTTGTGCAGCCCTTCATACCTTGGGTTATCGGATACTTCCTGGGCCAAAATAACAGCTGAAGCCCCTTTGCGTTCTAAGTGAATTGGGCCTATGGGCAGCCCAAGTATCGCCCTAAGGTGTAATTCAAACTCATTGAGGTGTTGCGTTCCTGCTAAGGTCACCATACCCGTGTCATGAGGTCGTGGAGAGAGTTCAGAAAAGTAAACGCCATCACGCGCAATAAAAAACTCTACGCCCCATAAGCCTGCTCCACCTAAAGCATGGGTGACTTTGTCGGCCATGTCTTGTGCTGTCTTTAAGGCGGCCTGGTCCATGGTCGCTGGTTGCCAGCTCTCTTGATAATCGCCCCGCTCTTGTCGGTGCCCTATGGGGGGGCAAAAAAGCGTTGCGCCCTCGTTCTGTGTTACGGTCAACAGGGTAATTTCATAGTCAAAATCAATAAAGGCCTCGACGATAACTTCCGAGACATCACCGCGTGAACCTTCCTGTGCATAGGTCCAGCATGCCTCTATTTCATTAGTATTTGTGATAGTGGATTGGCCTTTTCCACTGGAAGACATTAGGGGTTTTACCACGCAGGGAACGCCTATTTTTACTACTGCGGCTTTTAGCTCCTCAAAGCTCTGGGCGTAGGCATATGGCGCTGTTTTGAGCCCCAGAGTTTGTGCTGCTAAGTTTCGAATGGCCTTTCGGTTCATGGTAAAATTTGCCGCCTTGGCTGAGGGCACCACGTGGTAGCCTTGTTGCTCGTAATCATAAAACCGTTCTGTTCGGATGGCTTCGATCTCGGGCACAATATAATCCGGTTGGTGTTTGCTGATGACGGCATCCAGTGCCGCGCCGTCGAGCATATTGATGACCTCGTAGCCATCGGCCACTTGCATGGCAGGAGCACCTGGGTAAGCATCTACTGCGATGACCGTTTGGCCGAGTCGCTGCGCCGCAATCACAAATTCTTTACCTAATTCTCCAGATCCCAGGAGTATTATCTTTGCCATAAAAGTAACTTTAGGGTTATTGACATCTTAGATCTTTAATCACTTCATTAAGCACAAATACCACAACAAAGTACGCGGTAATGTTGTGTATCGTGACCTGCTAGATACAGTAATGGCGCCTATAGTAGTTGCTATTTTATTGTGTTTAATCGACCTTTAACGCCGATTTGATGCGCTTGATGGCCTCAATTATGTCACTTTCTGCTGCGGCATAAGAGATGCGGATACAATTCGGGTCGCCGAAGGCTTCTCCAGTCACTGTGGCCACTCCGGCTTTCTCCAAGAGAAATAGCGCGAAATCGCCGGCGGTGGCAATCTTTTGTCCCGATATGGTACGTCCTAAATAATAGGAGATGTCAGGAAACACATAAAATGCTCCTTCGGGAATATTGGTTTTGAATCCTGGAATTTCGGCCAGTAAATTCAGGATGAGGCTACGGCGCTCTTTAAAGGCGTCCACCATATATTTTATGGCTTCAGGAGGGGTTTCTAGGGCCTTAACGGCCGCCATTTGCGCGATACAATTGGCGCCACTGGTGACTTGCCCTTGCATCTTATTACAAGCCCGAGCGATGTAAGCGGGGCCGCCGATATATCCTATGCGCCAGCCGGTCATGGCAAAGGCTTTTGAGACACCATTTACGGTGACAGTGCGGTCGTACATATCTGCAAACTGAGCCATAGAGCAGTGGCTTCCTGAAAAATTGATGTGTTCGTATATTTCATCACTGATGACAACGATTTGCGGGTGCTTGACCAAAACATCTGCCAGCGCGCGCAATTCGTCACGGCTATAGACCGACCCACTTGGATTACAAGGGGAGCTATAGATCATCATCTTGGTTTTGGGTGTGATCGCTTTTTCGAGATCCTCTGGTGTGATTTTAAAATCAGTGTCAATACTGGCCTGGATTTCCACAGGAACGCCGCCTGCCATCTCGGCAATGTCGGCATAACTCACCCAATAGGGTGCCGGAAGCAGAACTTCATCACCATCGTTAAGCAGTACTTGAGCCAAATTAGCCAAAGATTGTTTGGCTCCTGTGGACACCACAATCTGTTCTGGGGCATAGTCTAGACCGTTATCCCGCTTAAATTTGAATTGTATTGCTTTTTTTAATGCCGCATATCCATCTACAGGGCTATAGGCATGGTAGTCATCGTTAATGGCCTGAATGGCGGCCTGTTTGACAAAATCAGGGACAGTAAAGTCAGGTTCTCCTAAACTTAAGCCAATAATGGACTTGCCTTGTTCTTTTAATTCTCTGGCCTTAGCGGCCATAGCAAGGGTGGCAGAGGTTGCCATTTGGTTTACTCTGTCGGATAAATATGCATTCATAATTAGGCAGCAATAGCGGGTTTCATCCCCATTTGTTTGAGATGTCTGAGGTGGGCAATAATAGCTTGACGCGTTGTTTTGTATTCGTGGTAGGGCAAGTTGAATTCACTTGCTGTTTTTTTCACAATCTTGGCTATTTTCTTATAATGAACATGACTAATGTTGGGAAAAATATGGTGTTCTACCTGATGATTTAGCCCGCCAGTAAAATAATTTATAAGTCTGTTTTTGGTAGAAAAATTTACGGTTGTAAACAATTGATGGATCGCCCATGTGTTTTTCATGGTACCTGATTCATCAGGCAATGGCATGGTTGTATCTTCTATAACATGCGCGAGCTGAAATACCATACTCAAGATCATTCCAGCGGTATAATGCATGATCACAAAACCTAAAATGATTTTCCACCAAGCAAGGTCGAAGAATACAAGGGGGATGACCATCCAAATAGTCATGTATAAAATTTTGGTAAACACCAAAATGCTCCATTGTTTGACCGGATTTGGAAACTGGCCGTAGGATAGCTTGCGTTTTAAATACCGACTTGTTTGGAGAAAGTCCGAGGTCAGAACCCAATTGATGGTCAGTAACCCATATAAGAATACACCATAATAATGTTGGAATTTATGAAATTTGCGCCACGGAGCATGCTCCGAAAAGCGCAATATTCTCCCGGCTTCTAGATCTTCGTCATGGCCATGAATATTGGTGTAGGTATGGTGTAAAACATTATGTTGTACTTGCCAATTATAGACATTTCCAGCCAAAATATAGATGCTGCTGCCCAGAATTTTATTGACCCATTTTTTATTGGAATAGGCCCCATGATTGGCATCGTGCATGACATTCATGCCGACCCCGGCCATTCCTAAGCCCATAACTACGGACAATAAGAGTTGCGTCCAACCAGATAAGTCCATGAGCCAAATCATGAAATAAGGACCCATGTATAGAGTGAACATGACTAATGTTTTTAAATGCAGGGCCCAATTGCCCGATTTCGACATATTATTTTCTTTGAAATAATTATTGACACGCTTGTTAAGCGTTTTGAAAAATTGGGCGCTATCGCTACGGGGAAATTTTACAGTTTGTTGATTCACAGAATTCTAGTTTGAAGCAAAATACTTTTTTACCAAGCACGAAAATACATATCTGAATCGGGAATACCTCGATAATCTCTTCTAAAATTATTAAGGAAAACTTACATTTGCGGTTAATAACTTTCCATGGAATTGATTCAGCACTATTTTCCCGATTTGTCTGCGAAACAAATCGATCAGTTCGGAGCCCTGAGCGATCTTTATCGGTTTTGGAATGAGCAAATTAATTTGATTTCTCGTAAGGACATCGATTTGCTTTATCCGCGGCATGTCTTGCACTCATTAGCCATTGCCAAGGTGCAACCATTTAACGACCGCAGTCGGATTCTTGACGTCGGCACTGGTGGTGGGTTTCCAGGAATACCTTTAGCGATATTGTATCCTGAGACTGCATTTACATTGGTCGATAGTGTTGGTAAAAAAATAAAAGTAGTCCGTGAAGTGGCCCAGGCCATAGGATTGACTAATGTCGTCGGACATCACTTGCGCGCAGAGCAGGTGAGTGGTACCTACGATTTTGTAGTGAGTCGTGCGGTGACCAAAATGGACGTTTTTGTGCCGTGGGTCAACACCAAAATCGCCCGAGCCCAACATCATGATGTCCCCAATGGGATCCTTTACCTTAAAGGAGGGGATTTAGCCGATGAGCTACAACTGTTTCCAAAAGCTAAAATAACCCCCATTACCACTTTTTTTAATGAGGAGTTTTTTGAAACTAAGGCAGTAGTCTATCTTCCGCTAGGTAGAAGAAAAAAAGCCTGAGCAGGGCTCAAGCTTTTTTTCAATAATTAAATGTTTTAATCAGGTCATTGGCTATTGCGCAATGAGCAACTTCTCTACCAATCTGTAACCGTTTTGGGTCATTGAAACAAAGTAAGTGCCGCGGGTAAGACCAGACACATTGATGGTTTCATGAGCGCTCTTGGCCTCAAAAGATAGTACTGATTTACCAAGTAAGTCATAAATGACCACGTTGCTGTCTTGAGCATTGACTAAAGTTACCAAACCACTAGCTGGATTAGGATAGAGTACTACACTAGATAAAGCTTGGTCGCTGATGCCTAAATTAGCCTCTGTTGCGAAGGTCACTGAGGCGCCTGATCCATACTGTCCGCCGGTACTATAGATTACATTGCTGTCTGAATCAAAGAAAACGATGGACTCACCTCCGTTATTTCCTGAGTCATAGAGTTTGAATTTGTAGCAACCACCGTTAAGGGTAAAGGTCTGTACATCATTGGTTACCCCACTGTATGGTCCACCAGATACAACAGCATTTCCGTTGTCGTCGATGACTTCCCAGGTGCATTCAGCGCCTTGTGCATCCGTATTTAAGATCAAAGTCACTTCATTGGTGTTCAAATCTGTCAACTCATTAAAGGTTTGTGATCCTGTATTATTGGACACATCCTCATCTGCTTCTAGAGTGATATCAAAAGTGTTGGTACTCTGAACCTCAAAGGCAATTCCAGGTAAGGTCACTATTTCAGAATAAAGAGCAGGTATATTTCCAGTCCATGTATAGGTCTGCACGTTACCACCGTTTACCGAATAGCTCATCTCTACAGATTCTAATGGATTGTTTCCATTATTCTTTAATTCGATCACTGGCTCTAAATAACCACATTGGTCACTAATAGCTAATACCGATTCAATATCCGCATCATTTTGAAGGGTAATCCCCGTGAAAGTAGGCGTGCCACCATTACCACTAATGATTTCTTGAGTGGTTTCGGTCATGAAAACAACAATTTCTAGATCCAAAATATTGATGGGAATGTTGTTGTGCGCCGCTGGAACCTGATAGGTGTATGTGCGGTCGATAAATGATCCTGCCGTGGTTGGTGAAACGTCTTCACCCCATTGCCCTGTGATCATATCGATCAAGCGGTGCATGTGATTGTAATTATTACCTGCGCCACCACCGGTCTGTGGACCTAAAGTATTATTTTGTAACAAAGCAATATTTAATTTGTTTGTGCTTTCTGGACTGGTTCCTGTGTAGTATGATTCTACATGAACTATAAGTTCATTAGTTTGCACATCAATGCTTGACTCTACAGCCATATTAAGGTAAGATGGTAAAGCTAATGTTTCATTAGTGGTTATAGGCCATCGATTGCGGCTTTGTGCAGTTCCTGTAGCACCATTTTGGGAGCTGCCTGGAAAGTAATGACGATTGATTGTGCCGCCTGGATATCCTACAAGCCCAGTTTGGGCGACAATTGCCGCGCCCCAAGGCGTTCTGAAATCGGGATCATTTCCATTGGGATTAGAATAACCACCAACATGGATGTTAACCAAGAAGACATTTCCTGGATTGTTGTCTTGAATGCTCTGAGCTATCGCATGACCATCAGGGCAATAGGTACAATAAATGCCAGTGAATTCTTCCAAAACCACTTTGGCATTTTCGGGTTGTGTGGAGACGATGGTCTGCGCGTTGACGCCTAACGAGAATATGCCTAGAAGACCTAAATAGAGATAATTTATTTTCATGTTTTTTTGATTAACAAAAAAGCCTTTAATGCTTTTTGAATGAGATTTTAAATTTAGTAAAAAAAAAATGAATATAACAACAGTATAAGTTAAATGAGTATGCCTAAATTATTGTTGATCAATTACTTGCGCATTGAAAGTAACCATCAGGAGTAAAAGGCTTAATACTATTATAGTCATTCCATATGAGCATTTTCACTTTCTTATTCCAGCTTCTTTTCTTAAATTGCAAACAAATCTTGATCTATGAAAAATTTATTTACGCCTATTCTTTTACTCATGAGTTCATTGGCCATAGCACAGTTTTCGGTTGAAGAACATAATGGAGATCCTCTGGTTGATGGCCAGACCGTGAGCTATGGTATTTATGGTTACGGTGGGGCAGAATTGGACTTTTATGTCAACAACCTGTCTACTGCCGATCAAATCTTTATGAAATTACAATTTGTGAGTGCAGTAAATGATGACGGCTCTGGTGTAGAGGCGTGTTTTGGTCTTTGCTACACCGACCTTGTTTTCGGGGCCTCTTATCCTCCAGGAACGGAAGTAGTCACTATCGAGCCAGGACAAAACCAAGGCGGTATAGGGGATCACATTGTCAATTTAAGTGATGGTGCTGGAAACCCTATTGAATATGTATTCAGATGGTATCAAGTGGATGCCAATGGGACCCCATTTGGAGATGATTTGTCCATTACCTACCGTTATGATCCGAATTTGGGACTACAAGGTCAAGAAGTTGACGCATTTGCCTTGGCCACGAATGTGAATCACGTGCTGCCTGTTCAAGTGAATGAGCCTGTGTCGCTCACATTATATGATCTACAAGGACGTCATATTTCTCAACAGAAATTAGAGGCTGGCACCCACCAAATTGCTGTAGGTCATTTGGCCTCACAAATGTATTTGGCGATTCTCGAAGATGCTTCAGGGCACCGATCAGTAATCAAGTTCATGAAAAAATAAGACATTTTTATGTCACAAAAAAAAGCCCGAAGCAAATGCGCTTCGGGCTTTTTTTTATTGTTTCAATAAGTGATTAGAAAGTGACATTTAGATTCATGCTAAAGCCATTGTTTTCTGGAACAAAGCGGCAAACACCACCAACACAAATCAGACCGCCACGTTGCCGTCCATAGTTCATGGCAAATCGCGTGCGCCCTTTTGTAAAGCTTCCTCCTGTATTGTAGTAATGGATCTTTCCTTCTCCACCATAATTATAGGCATCTGCGGCGTATATGGACCATTTAGCGTTAAAATTATATTCCACTACAGCTCCTGACCAGTTTTTGCGGTCTTGTTCTGTGCTTAGGTATTGCAACACGCCCCGAACAGAGCGTCCTTTACCCAATTTATAGGTGCCCTCAGCCACCAAAATAGTGGCTTTAATATCGCCCTGACTCCCCAGTGGCCCGCCAAGAACGACTCCTTTGTCAGCAATAATGTTCTGATAGGTCAGCACCGAATTAAAAGTCTTGCTCCAGCGATTTTTGATTTCGGTATTGATGTCTCGAAAATAGCGATTGCCTTCCCCAATAAAAGCAACATCATAAGATTGGTCTTCATAAAAGGTTGCGTCAAGACCTGCCCAATAAGAGAAATTTGCTGCGACTTTAGTGCCGATCTTGCCTAGGGTGCTTTCTTTGGGAAATGAAAAAAAGAGGTCCGATTGGACACCCACTTCTCCCGCACGTTGATCTAATGGATCGGTAATGAGCCTGGGTTGTGCATTGTAGACATATATATTGGTCAGCAGATAATCTTGTTGCTTGGTCAGTGCCGGGGTGTAATTGATTAATTCTTGATTGAACTGGTTGCCCTCTGCCAAACGATCTGAATAAAAGCTAAAGTTTTCTAGGCGACGAAAGGTAGCACTTGTTCCAAGCCCTTTTTTAGAATACCCAATATTGGCCTGAAGGGCCGTACCATCGTATAATCGATTAGAAACTAATGTGCCTTCGTTGGCAATAACGTCTGGATCCTTCTTTATGGCTTCTATACCCCCGTAAAATTGTCCGGAACCCCAGTCCAGTCGACCACTGTAGGCGGCTACATTAGTGGGAATCAAACTATTGGTTCCTCTGTCTTGAAATCGATTGACGTAACTTCCACCGATGCGCAGATCCAGTAGCGACCATTGCATTTTTTGGCTTAAGTCAACGTTAAGATCAAAAGCATTAATGACCCCTTCGGACAGTTCAAAACCATTACGCTGTTGGCCAATAAGTCCTGTAAAAGCGATATATTCAGTAGGATTAAATTTAGCGCGAACTCCTTGAAACGCTGAGTTGATCCCTAATTGCCTGTCTTCCCAACCTCTTAAGATAAGGCCGTTTCCGAATTGCTCATAAAAATAACCGGCGGTCAAATCTAATTGGTCGTGCTTAAAGTTAAGGTAATAGGTGGCGATGCCATTTTGATTGTCAAATGTTGGGCTATATCCCAAAAGGGCAGAAGGCATATAACTTTCATGTTGGAGCCCTGCGGTAAACTCACCATAATTATAATTCAGCTGGAAATAACTGTTCGCTCTAAAGGCATCCTCTGGAGCAATAAAACCGGGTTCAGATGCAGACACCTTGAGATCAAAGTCGTCGAGCAGCCATTGGCTGTTCGATTCAAAACCACCAAACAGAGATCCCTGAGGGGTCTGTCCAGAGACATTAAGGGCCGCAGCAAGGCCGCAAATGGCCAAAAGATATTTCATAATGAGCAGTTTAAGATGGTATTACTTGGCGTTGGCCAAAATTTGTTCATAAAGTTCGTCTTCAGCACCTGGAGCATAACCCGAATGACGATAAACAATGACGCCATCCTTGACCAGAATTGTTAAAGGAACAGTGGCGGCACCCAGAGCGCGTTTTACATCGTTGTTGGTGTCGAGCAAAATGGTGTAGTCCCATCCTTTGCCATTAATCATTGGTTTAACCCGTTTCACAGTGCGCGCATCATCAATGGAGATTGCGATCAGTGAGACTTCTGTTTCGTCTTGCCAGTCTTGATAAACCTCGCTTATGGCATCCAGCTCTTTAATGCACGGAACGCACCAAGTCGCCCATAAAGAAATAACCACCAATGATTTTGAAGCGGTAGCCTCAGACAAGCTTGTCGTGGTTCCTTCCAAGGTTTTTAAAGATACATCCGGAAGTAAATCTTGTGCATTACCGCCGAAACTAAAGAGGAGAAAACCTAGAATAATGAGCTGTTTCATGTTTGTTGGATCATATTGATGGCGCACAATATTAAGCAAATTTTATCTGATAGCTTCAATTTTTTTAGGTCTATCAAAGAATAGAGCCGCATCGATATGGCCTAAATTTTAAAAATAATACTACTTTAGCAAGAGTGAATTTTTTTAATCCCCCTTCAATAGTTTTGTTATGATGCAACGAATAATTTTTATGGCTTTGGGTCTGTCATTGTTGTTGACCGGATGTAGTGAAAAAGAGGACTTTTCTTCATTTGAAGAAGTTATCATAGAGCCTATTGAAATTGGCCTCACCTTTCGTAAAGCGTCTTTACGCAATCAAGAAGTTGCTTTTCAAGTGTTTGATGAGCAGTCGAACGACATCACACAAAGCAGTCTATTTTATGTAGATGGCAGTCCTATTTCAGGCAATGTGTTCGTTTCAGAAAGTGAGGGTGCCTTTGCTATTTATGCAGAATATGAGGAGAATGGCATCGTTTCTACTACGGATACCGCTGAATTTTATGTGATTATCCCGACCAAAAATGTCTTGGTAGAAGACTACACTGGGACCTGGTGTGGTTACTGCCCTGCCGTGTCAGCTGCCGTGGATGAAGTACAATTCTTAACCGATCATATCTCTTTGGTGGCCTTGCACAATGGAGATGATCTATCCCTTTCTATTGAGCCCCAAATACGTGAAGGCTTGGGCGTTCCTTCGGGATCTCCGCGTGCCCGCATCGATCGTACTAACGTTTGGGGAGCAGGTGTTCCTCCTATTTTTCCTGCCCAAGAGGTGATGAATCTAGCAGGAATTCCGTCCTCGATCGGGATTGCTGTAAGTACAGAAATGATTGGTGATGATCTTCAGTTGCGTATCAATGTGGCCTCAGAGGAAACTTTGCTCGACAGAAAATTGGTGGTTTACATCACCGAAGATGGGCTCTTGCGCGACCAAACCAACTATTACAACGAGGACGCCACGAGTCCGTATTTCGAACTGGGGAACCCCATGATCGATTTTGAACAAAAACATGTTTTGCGTGCAACCCTTACTGATGCGGTAGGAGATCCGATCCCAACCACTGAAGCATTAACCGATTACACGGTTAATTTTATCTATACGGTGCCATCTGATATGGTTGTTGCTGAACTTGGTGTTGTGGTTATGGTTGTCAAAACAGACAATACAGCACTCAATACACAATACGTGCATGTTGGTGAATCTGTTCCTTATAATTAAAGGACTGCTTCAATAAGTGTTACTTCGAACAAAAAAAAGCCCAACTTAGTTGGGCTTTTTTTATACACTTATGATTCTAGAAAGGGATACCTGTAATCTGTTGGGGTGACCAAGAGTTCCTTAACGGTTCTTGGTGAAACCCAGCGATAGAGGTTGATCTTGCTTCCTGCCTTATCATTGGTTCCGCTCGCTCGTGCGCCACCAAAAGGTTGCTGGCCTACAACGGCCCCAGTAGGCTTGTCGTTAATGTAGAAATTACCCGCAGCATTTTCTAAAGCACGCACAGCCTGTTCAAGAGCATAGCGGTCTTGGCTGAATACGGCTCCGGTCAATGCATAGATACTGGTTTGGTCTACTAAGATGAGGGTTTCTTCCCATTGGTCATCCGGATAGACAAATACCGTCAGGACGGGGCCAAACAACTCGGTCGACATCGTCTCATAATGAGGGTTGGTTGTTTTGATGACTGTTGGTGCGATAAAATACCCTTTAGATTTATCATAGGTACCACCAAAAATAATTTCGGCGTCACTGGCCGCTTTCGCGCGATCGATATAATGCGCTAGCTTGTCAAAGGATCCTTCGTGAATCACTGCGGTCACATAATTCGAAAAGTCTCCCGGAGAGCCCATCGTGATAGTGGATAAGTCCTCCTTAATGTGGTCGTGTACTTCTTGCCATAGGCTTTCTGGTATATAGCAACGGCTTGCTGCGCTACACTTTTGTCCTTGAAATTCAAAAGCGCCACGAACCATAGCTGTTGCCAGCTGCTTAGGGTGTGCCGAATGGTGTGCGACGATAAAATCTTTACCACCAGTTTCTCCAACAATGCGCGGATAAGTTTTGTAATGATGGACATTAGTACCAATTTTTTTCCATAAATCTTGAAAGACATGCGTGGACCCCGTGAAATGCACTCCGCTGAAATCGCGACTGGCCAGCACAGTGTCCGTAATCATTACCGGATCGCCCATGATCATATTGATGACTCCAGCAGGAACCCCAGCTTCTTTAAAAACATCCAAAACGACCTGTGCGGAATAAACTTGACTGTCACTGGGTTTCCAAACAACAACATTGCCCAACATCGCTGCACTTGCAGGAAGGTTGGCGGCAATGGCCGTAAAGTTAAATGGTGTGATGGCATAGATGAATCCTTCGAGCGGACGGTATTCTAATCGATTCCATGTATCACTCGAAGATTTAGGTTGCTCTTGGTACATTTCAGTCATGTAGGCCACATTAAAGCGCAAAAAGTCAATGAGCTCACAAGAGGCGTCAATTTCGGCCTGATGAATGGTCTTTGATTGGGCCAACATGGTGGCTGCATTAATTTTAGCGCGGTAAGGACCTGCAATAAGTTCTGCAGCCTTCAAAAAGATTGCGGCGCGTTGCTCCCATGGTGTTGTTGACCATGCTTTTCGCGCTTCGAGTGCTGTTTCAATGGCCAAGGTAACATGTGATTTTTGCGCCAAATGGTAATGACCCAAAAGATGTTTGTGGTCATGGGGAGGGGCCATGGTCGCCGTTTGATCGGTTCGAATTTCTTTGCCGTTGATGTAGAGCGGTACTTCTAAATTACTGTGGTACATTGTCTCATAAGCAGCGGATACAGCAGCCCTTTCAGGACTGCCCGGTGCATATGATTTTATTGGTTCGTTAATTGGTTCAGGTACCGTAAAAAATCCTTTTCCCATGATCGTTTTTTTTATTTAGATTCGACCCCGAAGGTACAAAAAAATGATAGGGCGACCAATGGTCTTTTTGGGTAAAGCCGCCAAGTACCATATCGATTTTGGCCATGTCATTGGGGCTGAGATGCGGCGAGTCGCTGCTAATTTGTAGTAATGGTATTGGAGTTGCCTTGACCCAGACCAATCAATTGATCATAACGATCGCCCGGTCCGCGGTAATAGACCAATACACTATATTGGTTCTCGGTCTGCCAGTAATTGCCATCAATAGCGCCAATATTGATGGTTCCATCTTTTGCTTCCAAGGCAAAATTGTAGTTGTAAAAACCTTGCTTGAGCAGTAAAATGGTTTCGTATAACCCTGAATCTGCATTGTAAAGTAGTTCGTTAGCTTCGTTGAGGTCGTAATTGTTGAAGTTTCCGTAGACATAAATTTTTTGACCATCGAGCGCTTCGTTATACCGCAAGGCAAAATGGGTGAAAATGTACTCGGCCTCAATCTGGCTATTTTCGGCCCCTAAAGCCCGAACCACAAAATTACCATTGATATCTGGGGAGTAGGTGTAAGGTCGGTCTTTTCTTGGGTTTTGGGTATAGAGATAATGCTCGAACAAATCATTGAGTTCGATGCGGCGGATCCCGACATTGGCTACCCGAGCTTCTTTACTGTCAAAATTCAGAAATTCATTGCCGGCCCAAAAAGCGGCAGACTGGTCGTATCGGTAGATCAATTCTTGCCCCAAAGTATATTGTGGCTTTAAATCGGTAATGGCTGTTTTTAAATTGCTGTTTTGCAGTACCATGGTTTTGACCGAACGATCTGGATTGATCAGCAGCTTGTCGTTACTGTAAATGGTAAACTGGACGGTCTGCTTGGTGTCGCTAAAGGCAAGATCTCTAGAACGTTTGATGGCAACACCAACCGTTACTTGGTCTTCAATGACCATAAATTTTCTAGAAAACACAAGTGCGCCATCGTCGTTGTAGATATGGATCATGTAATTCCCGCTTTTTTTGATGGCTCGCGTTTCGCGATTGGGAAAAGCCAATTGATAATGCGCATAGAGCTGCAATGAATTGAACGAATTGACGTACTGTTCAATTCTTACATCGTCAAAGCCATCAAGATATTCTCCTTTGGATAAATCACTCGGAGTCCAATCAAAATTATAGTGGGTAATTCTGTAATAATAATCGGCTTCATCTGCGCGCAAATCGTCAAAAGAAAGTGCTAATCGGCCCCCAAGTCTGATGATGGGTAATTGTGCTTGATTGGTACCCCCTTGAAATTGGACCGATTTGATGTAATAAGGTTCTGGTATTTCATCAGTTTGACTGGACAATAGCCAGGGGCTGATAAGGGTTATAAAATAGATGAGAAGGATACGCATGACAATAAATTAGAAGCTAAATATAGGTAATTTTTGGGAGCTGATATAAAGCACGAAAGGCAGGCAAAATAAGGCTTAGAAATTTATAATTATTTATTATGGAAAGCACTTTTTAATTTTTAAATTTGCAGTCCTTAAAACAGAGATTTTTCTGCTTTAAGTCACGATAAAGAGAACTTTAATTTACATATCCATGTCCAAAGACATTAAGATTAAAAAGGGTCTTAACATTAATCTTAAAGGCGAAGCAGAAAAAACTCTATCCAAAGCACCTCGTGCCGCATCTTTCGCCATAAGACCAAAAGATTTTCACCTCGTCACGCCAAAAATGGTCCTCAAAGAGGGCGCAAAGTTCAAGGCTGGTGAGGTTTTATTTTACGACAAGAATAACGCGTCTGTAAAATTTGTCGCTCCGATCAGCGGAACCTTGACAAGCATTGAGCGCGGAGCCAAGCGGGTCATCACGCAATTGCTCATCCAGGCGGATACCGCAGATACTTATTTTTTGAATCCTGTTTTGGATCTGAACAAAGCCACTGGTGAGGAGCTTAAAGCGCATTTATTGGCTTCTGGTTGTTGGCCATTCATTACCCAACGACCGTATCATGTCATGGCACATCCAGACCATAGCCCAAAAGCTATTTTTATCTCAGGATACACCACGGCACCATTAGCAGCAGACCTCGATTTTACCCTGATTGGTAAAGAAGCTGAATTGCAGGCGGCGGTGACGGCATTGAGTAAATTGACCCATGGGCAGGTACATATCTGTATTGGCGGCGATAGCAATTCTCCGCTAAAAGGCCTTAACCATTGTCAGGTACACTCTATTTCTGGGCCACATCCTGCAGGTAATGTTGGGGTGCAGATCGCTCAGATAGATCCAATCAACAAAGGTGAGACCGTTTGGACCGTGAAGGCCGAAGATTTGGTGATCATCGGCGAGCTCTTATTGACCGGTAAATTTAATGCTGAGCGCATTGTTGCTTTAGCTGGATCCTCGTTAGGTGCGCCACAATATTATGCAGCGATCATTGGCAGCGAAGTTGCTCCACTGATCAGTGAAGCCCAATTGGTAGCGCAAAATTCACGTGTGATCTCTGGTGATGTCCTTTCAGGAAGAGCCATTGACTTACAAGGTTATTTGGGGTATTTCGACAACACCATTAGCGTGATTCCGCAAGGGGACGATTATGAATTATTTGGGTGGAATAAACCCGTTTTTGATAAAATATCTTCTACGCGAGCGTTGACTTTTTCGTGGATGCAACCCAATAAGAAATACGACCTTAATACCAACACCAACGGTGAGCATCGTGCTTTTGTGATGACGGGTAATTACGAAGAGGTGTTCCCTATGGACATCTTCCCGTTACAAATCTTAAAAGCGTGTATGGTTCAAGATTTGGATCAAATGGAAGCCCTCGGCATGTACGAAGTGGCTCCAGAAGATTTTGCTTTGACAGAATTTGTTTGTGTATCCAAGCAGCCACATCAAAAAATCATTCGCGAAGGATTAGACCTTATGTATAAAGAAATAGGATAATTATGGGATTGAAACAATCATTACATACCTTAAAAGAAAAGTACAAGGGCCAGAAAATGGCGCCGGCGTTCAATGCCTTGCATACTTTTTTATACACGCCCAATGAAATCACCCATGATGGCACGCACATCAAGGTGGTTGATGATTTGAAGCGGACCATGAACACGGTCATTATGGCCATGGTTCCTTGTTTGATTTTCGGCATGTTCAATGCGGGTTATCAGCATTATTTGGCCATAGGTGAAATCAATGCGGTGAGCAGCGGGTTTTTCAGCTCAGAATTCTGGCAGTGGTCGAATTTAGTCTTTGGCGCCTGGAAAGTTCTGCCCTTGGTTTTGGTGTCTTATGGCGTTGGTTTGGCTGTCGAATTCTTGTTTGCAGTCATCAAAGGCCACGAAGTAGAAGAGGGTTATTTGGTTACCGGAATGCTTGTGCCGCTGATTGTTCCTGTGGATATTCCATTATGGATGTTGACCATCGCTGTTGTTTTTGGTGTGGTCATCGGTAAAGAAGTTTTTGGTGGTACCGGAATGAATATTTTGAACCCGGCCTTGACCATTCGGGCCTTTTTGTTTTTTGCTTATCCAACATGGATGAGTGGCGATAAGGTATGGGTTGCTGGGGCACAAGAACGCGCCAATGAGTTGGCAGCCGGCATGAAAGTCGACAGCATCTCTGGCGAAACTATTTTAGGGAGTCTCGCGCAAAACAAATCCATGGGTTACGAACTATGGGATATGTTTTATGGATTTATTCCTGGATCGGTAGGGGAAACCTCTACAGTTCTCATCCTTATTGGTGCCCTTATTTTGATCTTTTCAAAAATTGCCAGCTGGCGCATCATGTTATCTGCCGTAATAGGAGCGGTCGTCATGGGCCTCATTTTTAATGGTGTCGTTGATGCGGGATGGATTAATTCAGGCAGTGGTTTTTATGGACTCATGAGCACGCCATATTGGAATCATTTGATGATTGGCGGTTTGGCCTTCGGTATCGTTTTTATGGCGACCGATCCCGTGACTGGTTCTCAGACCAACAAAGGCAAATGGATTTATGGATTCTTTATAGGGTTTTTATCCATCATGATACGGGTTTTCAATCCGGCTTACCCAGAAGGGGTGATGTTGGCTATATTATTGATGAATGTATTTGCGCCAACTATCGATCATTACGTCGTAGAAGGCAATATAAAAAGAAGATTAAATCGTTTAAAAGTTAAAAACGTTTAGACATGGCCGTAAACAGAGATAAGAATAGTTATACCATTGGTTTTGCTGTAGTAATGGTATTTGTAGTGGGAACCTTGCTCGCAGGGTTGTTCATGTTGTTTCGACCGCAAATAGAAGCCAATGAGCGTTTTGAAAAGCAACAGAACATCCTTTATGCCCTTGGGGTCAACCTAAATTCAGGACCAAATGATGTGGCTTTTATCCCCACCGATATTGTGTCTGCTGAATTTGCCAAGTACATCACAAAGCAGGTAGTCATCGAAGGCGATCAAGTAATCGAAGATGACAACGCCTTTCTTATAGACGTTAAGAAAGAAGCGACCAAAGCAAAGAACGCGGCTTACACCAGAAAATTACCTTTGTTTATTGGACAGAAAGACGGCAAGAATATATACGTTGTACCGGTAAGAGGTAAAGGCTTGTGGGATGCCATCTGGGGCTTTGTGGCCATGGATGATACCATGACCATTCAGGGGGTTTATTTCGACCACAAAGGAGAGACTCCTGGCCTTGGTGCTGAAATCAAACAACGCTACTTTATGGATGATTTCGCAGGCGAAAGCTTTTTGACTGGAGGCAGCTTTAATGGCATTGCTGTGGCTAAGGGAAACAATGATCCAAAGAACTTGATCAAAGATGACCAGGAGGTTGATGCCTTGGCTGGAGCTACTATTACTGGAGACGGCCTGAGTGCCATGCTCCAGAAGGATGTAAAATTATACGTGCCTTACTTTAAATCTTTAAATAATTAAGCATGGGTTTATTATCAAAAAAAGACACTAAGTTAATTCTTGATCCTTTGTCGGATGACAATCCAATTACCATTCAGGTTTTGGGTATTTGTTCAGCACTAGCCATTACGGCGCAACTCAAGCCATCGATTGTTATGGCCGTATCGGTCATTTTCGTTTTGGGTATCGGTAACGTAGTTATTTCGCTTATGCGTAATATCATACCATCAAAAATCCGCATCATCGTTCAATTGATTGTTGTGGCGACTTTGGTAATTATTGTAGATCTCATACTCAAGGCCTTCGCCTATGAGCTCAGTAAAGAGTTATCCGTTTTTATAGGACTGATCATCACCAACTGTATCATTATGGGCCGCTTTGAGGCCTTTGCCCTTGGTAATGGACCATGGCGATCCTTCCTAGATGGCGTAGGTAATGCCTTAGGATATGGTGTGATCCTGATTGTCGTCGGATTTTTTAGAGAGTTATTGGGATCAGGAACCTTATTTGGTTTCAAGGTCCTAGGGGACTCTGTAGAAAAAACAGGTTTGTACGCTATTGGTTACGAAAACAATGGTTTTATGGTTTTACCCCCAATGGCACTTATTGTGGTGGGGATCATCATCTGGGTACAACGCTCAAGAAACAAAGCATTAATTGAAGATCATTAAAAACATAAGTAAACCGCAATAGGACCCTTTTAGGACTGAGCCGCATTTACATATCGAATACAAACTATATGGAGCATTTAGAATTATTTTTTAAATCAATTTTTGTCGATAACATGGTGTTTGCCTATTTCTTAGGGATGTGCTCATACCTTGCTGTTTCGAAAAAAGTAAGTACCGCAGTGGGATTAGGTGCTGCAGTCATATTTGTCCTCACCGTTACAGTTCCTTTGAACTGGTTATTGGATCAATATATTTTGCAACGAGGCGCTTTGAGCTGGCTAGGTGCAGAATATGCAGATTACGACTTGAGTTTTCTTTCTTTCATCTTGTTTATCGCCACGATTGCGACCATGGTCCAATTGGTTGAAATCATTGTGGAGAAGTTTTCCCCGTCGCTTTATAACTCTTTAGGTATCTTTTTGCCCCTGATTGCTGTGAACTGTGCAATTTTGGGAGGATCTTTATTCATGCAATCTCGTGAAATTGAGACTGTCGGTCTGGCCCTAAACTATGGGTTCAGTAGTGGTATTGGCTGGTTCTTGGCTATTGTTGCCATTGCAGCGATTCGTGAAAAAATCAGATACAGCAACGTTCCTGCTCCGCTTAGAGGTTTGGGAATTACATTTATTATTACAGGGCTCATGGCCATTGGTTTTATGAGTTTTGGTGGTATGCTAACTGGTGGTGACTCAGAAGAGGTCGCTGAGGTTATTGTTACTGTACCGGTGCCAGTCATGACGCAAGAAGTGGAAAACACGGCTGTAGAGGCCAACGAAGCATTAGAAGTTGAAGTTTCAGAAATAACAGATAAATAATATGTTTTTAGTCGCAAGTACAGGAGGAGTAATCGTCGCAACAGTCGCCGCCTTTTTGGTGTTGACCTTGTTGTTGGTGGCGTTATTATTATTCACCAAACAAAAATTATCGCCATCTGGACCCGTGAAAATCACGATCAATGACGCGCGCGTCATTGAGGTGGCTAGTGGAGAGACCTTATTATCAACACTAGGAAACAATAAAATATTTTTGCCTTCGGCTTGTGGCGGCGGCGGAACTTGTATCCAGTGTGAATGTCATGTCTTAAGTGGAGGAGGGGAAGCCTTGCCTACAGAAACACCACATTTCAGCAGAAAAGAATTGGCTGATGGCGCCCGTTTGTCGTGCCAAGTCAAAGTAAAACAAGACATGAATATCCATATTCCTGAAGAAGTGTTTGGGATCAAGAAGTGGGACGCAACAGTGGTACGTAACTACAACGTTGCTTCTTTTATCAAAGAATTTGTGGTCGAGATTCCACAGGATATGAACTACAAGGCAGGAGGGTATATTCAAATCGAAATTCCACCATGTGAAATCAGTTACAAGGACATGGACATTACCGCGCATCCCCAGGAGCACGAAACCCCTGATATGTTCCAAGCGGAGTGGGACAAGTTTGGTATTTGGCCGTTGGTGATGAAAAATACCGAAACTATTGACCGCGCTTATTCCATGGCCTCTTTCCCAGCAGAAGGACGGGAAATCATGCTTAATGTGCGTATTGCAACCCCGCCATGGGATCGTGCAAAGAACCAATGGATGGACGTGAATCCAGGGATTGCTTCTTCTTACATTTTTGCGCAAAAACCAGGCGATAAGGTTGTTATTTCAGGGCCTTACGGTGAATTCTTTATTAATGAATCGAACTCCGAAATGCTTTATGTCGGCGGAGGTGCAGGTATGGCGCCAATGCGTTCACACCTTTATCACTTATTCAAAACCCTCAAAACAGGACGTACGGTGACTTACTGGTACGGTGGTCGTTCCAAAAGAGAATTATTTTACTTAGACCACTTTAATGAACTTGAGCAAGAATTTGATAATTTCAAGTTTTATTTAGCCTTGTCTGAGCCATTACCTGAAGATAATTGGAAAGTAAAAGCAGATATTAATGATACGGCCGGTGATGGATTTGTCGGGTTTATTCACCAGGTGGTAATTGACAACTACTTGAATCATCATGAGTCACCGGAGGATATCGAATTGTATTTCTGTGGCCCACCACTGATGAACCAAGCGGTTCAAAAAATGGGAGAAGACTTTGGGATCCCAGATGAGCATATCCGATTTGATGATTTCGGAGGATAACTACAAAAAAAGACCGGACCTCTGGTCTTTTTTTGGCGCATAAAACAAGCGATTATGGACGCGCAATTATCACGGCAAGAGTTACATAATTTGGCGATGAACATCGTCGGAAAAGATTTGGAGGGCCAAGGTTATGAATTTTTGGGCATCAATTCTGATATAAAAAAGAACCCCCAGTTCGTGGCCCTTAGAGACAAGTTGTTGCACTTTGTCATTGTCCGTGCAGTGGCTTACCCCAACGAGCCTCAAGTATATGATGCGGCGTTTATGGAAACCATCACCACCCATGCCAAAAATTTTGAAGCCAAGGTTTTTTATGCCGGTGTTGGATTGGGCCATGGAACGGATTATGCGTTGCCCCCCATTAAGAATGAACCTTATACACAACTTTACCGAGGGCTTCAAGAATTATGATAAGATGAGAGGGATTATTTACATTTTGGCAATGTTAGTTGTCTTGGGCTGTAACGATGAATCAGGAGTTAAGGTGCTTCGCGGTCAGGCCTTTGGAACGACCTATCAGATTCAGTATTATGGACATCCGCTTGCGCAGACAGTGGCTGTAGGCGTCGATTCTGTTGTGAGGCGTGTCAACGCATCCATCAGCACCTATCAAGACAATAGCTTGATCTCTGCCATTAATCGTGGAGAGACTCATATAAAAGTCGATTCCACTTTTTTGGCTGTATTTAATCTGTCACGAGAAGTTTATAACAACACCGATCGGTATTTTGACCCCACAGTGGGCATCTTGAGAAATGCTTACGGCTTTGGTCAAAATCGGGCATTAGAAGTCCTTTCTGGCGCTGTATTGGATTCTTTGTGTCTCAGGGTAGGATTAGATAAAGTCTCTTTGGACTCTAGTGGAGGTATCACAAAGATGTATCCCGAAATATACCTTGACTTTAATGCCATCGGTAAGGGTTATGGAATTGATTTAATAGGCCTTCATCTGGAGTCTTTAGGAGTGACAGATTATTTGGTGGAATTAGGTGGTGAAATTCGGGTCAAAGGAACAAACCGGACCAAGCAAAAGTCATGGACGATCGGGATTGAAGCACCCAGCCAGAACGAGAACGAAAGAATTATTGCCCGAACTCTAGAGTTAGATAACCAAAGTATGGCGAGTTCTGGAAACTACCGAAAATTCAGAGTCGACTCCTTAACGGGATTTCGCTTTGTCCATACCATTGATCCATTGACATGCTCTGCTGAGCAAAGCAATGTGACCAGTGCCACGGTATTGGCGGCAACCTGTGCTGAAGCCGATGCCTATGCTACGGCCTTTATGGCTATGGGATTGGAACGATCCGTCAAAGTCCTCGAGACACAAAAGCACCTGGCGGCTTACTTGACTTATATTGACCAGGATCAGCATACCCGCTGGTATGCCACAATGGGACTGGAAGAGCGTTTAGGCTATTGATTTAAAGGCTACAGGAACGCGTTCGCCCTTGGCCAAGCGGTAACGGTCTATTTCTTCTGGAGTCAATGTGCTGGTAAGGTCTACCGCCTTCACTTCAAAACCCACAGAGCGTAGGCGATCAAAATAATCCATGCCATAAATGCGTACATGGTCATATTGACCAAATATTTTGGTGCGCTCTTTTGGATCGGTGATGCGATCATCCTGATAAGTTTCTGCACGATCAGCGGCATAGGGCACTTGGAGGATGGCCATGCCCGATGGGGCAAGAATCCGATATAATTCACGCATGGCGGTTATATCATCCGGGATATGTTCTAGCACGTGGTTGCATATCAAGACATCAAAAGCATCGTTCTCAAATGGCAGGTCCATGATATCTGCCTGGACATCTGCCAAAGGAGAGTTAAGATCGGTTGTGGTGTACGTGAGGTTTTTTAGGCGCTTGAATCGATGATAAAAGGCCTGTTCCGGAGCAAAATGCAAGACCCGCAGTGGCGCGGTAAAAAAATTCGTTTTACGCTGGAGATATAACCAGCACAGTCGGTGGCGCTCGAGGGATAAAGTCCCAGGAGACAATACATTGGGCCTTACTTGGGCATATCCATAAGGCAAAAATGTTCTATAACCACGGCCGTCTATGGGATCAATATAGCGGCTCCCGCGATAGGCTAAGCTCAAAATGGGCCGCAAGTAGTGACTCAAGGAAATGAGCCATGGACGAGGCAGCGTATTTAAAATGAGTTTAAAAAGAGCCTTCATATGAATTTGCTAGATAGAAAAAGATTTTTGTCTAAAAGGGGTTTCCTCCTCAGAGGTAATGCCCAGAGCATCATAGACATATGCAAAAGTGCTCAATAGCTCAGGTTTGCCATCGATCAGTGCAATATTGTGTTCAAAATGGGCGCTTGGCTTTTTGTCTTGGGTGACGATGGTCCAGCCATCGGGAAGCTGCTTCACACGATGCGTCCCCATATTGATCATCGGTTCTATGGCGATGGTCATGCCTTCGACAAACTTTTTCCCACGGCCTCTTTTGCCGTAGTTGGGAACCTCTGGATCTTCGTGCAGTTTTCGGCCCAAGCCATGTCCGACTAAATCACGGACCACACCATAGCCATTTTCCTCACAATGTTGCTGTACCGCGAAACCGATGTCGCCTACACGATTGCCTTGGACGAATGCCGCGACGCCCAGATACAATGAATTTTTGGTGACTTCTAATAATTTTTTTGTTTGTGGCGCCACATCGCCCACTTCGAATGTGTAGGCGTGATCTCCATAAAATTCGTTCATCAGCACACCGCAGTCTATAGCCACAATATCCCCATTCTCAAGTGCTTTTTCATTGGGCAATCCGTGCACAACAGCCTCGTTGACACTGGTCAACAAGGTCGACGGGCACCCATAGAGTCCGAGGAACCCAGGAACTCCTTTGTGGTCTCTGATAAAGGCCTCAGCCATTTGGTCCAATTTCTTTGTGGTTACTCCAGGTTGCACCTCTTTGGCGAGCATGCCCAGCGTTTTAGAAACCAATAGGGCGCTTTGCCGCATTAACTCTATCTCTTCAAGGGTCTTTATCTGAATCATAATGCGTTGTTGATTTTGTCGGGAAAATGGGTTGCAATAAATTGTAGTAATTCGTCGTTTTTCTG
>DGAU01000001.1:10903-53141 GCA_002384055.1 Flavobacteriaceae bacterium UBA4022 | reverse complement strand
AGTATATGGCCGAATGCCCCATCCGCCGACAAATCCGTAGTGCACTATGCCCATGTTTTTGATCTCGTCCCAGGCAATTTTTTTGGTGACAAATGGCGCAAAAATCATGGAGACCCCCTCCTTGTTAATGTGGGTATACAAACGCATCCATCGAAAAAAGACAACCATGGCAACACTAAAAATAAAGTACACAACGATGCCGTTATCAGACATGGGTTTTGACCCAAATGGTTCGCCTAGGACCAGTTGCTGGTACATCCCATATATTGCAGAGCCTAATAAGCCGAGAAGCAATAACCAAAGCCACCATTGGTTGAAACGTTGTTCTTCCTCAAAAACGATATGCTCCTTTGACTGATCAGTCGGCATATCCTGGGGTATAAGGTTGTCCGCTTGCGATCGTTCTAAGGTCTTTTTCAAGGGTTTCTTGTGTGTACTCAACAATTCTATTGACTTCAGATCCGTCTTTGAAGAGTATAATTGTGGGTACATATTCTAGGTCATAACCTTCTTCCAAATGATCGGGTGTGTCTTTGTCGTGCGAGACCGCGACCATCTCTAATTGACTCATTTTGAAATCCACAAGCCCCAGGAGTTTGATCAATGCGGGGACTTCCCTTTGGCTGTCCTCACACCAAGTACCCATGAACACTTTGATCGAATAATTTTTAAGCAGCGGTTTTAATTCGGTAACAACGTCCCTGTCGGGATTGTAGTCCTGGGCTGATGTTTCAAACCATTCCTGATAAGGCATTGCTGTTAGGCCTTGTGTATTAATGGGCCCCAAAAGCATGGTGCCGTCATCGATGGTGTCGGCAACCTCTAGATTAATATCTGTGGCAGCCGGGGTCGTTTGATTGGTTTTGACACCATCTCCACAGGCGATGATTTGTGCGCCAAAAAGGACTAATAAGAATATTTTTTTCATGGTTTGGATCATTAAATGAGTGATTTTTCCGTCATGGCTAAAGGGGGCTCAATGGCCATAAGTTTGAGTATTGTTGGCGCGATAGACCCCAAAACCCCGGGGTTAATAAACGCATGATCAGGGTCGACCAAAATTACCGGCACGGGATTGGTTGTGTGTGCCGTATTGGGAGAGCCGTCTGGATTTTTCATGGTTTCACTATTGCCATGATCAGCAATAATTAAAGTGCTATAGCCATGCGCTAAGGCCACCTCAACGATTGATTCGGCACATTGATCTACTGTTTGGCAAGCCAATATCGCTGCGTCGATATCTCCCGTATGGCCTACCATATCTGGATTGGCAAAATTCAAGCAGATAAAATCTGCTGTTTCTTGTTCAATTTCAGGGATAATTCGGTCCCTGATGTCGTAGGCACTCATCTCAGGCTGCATATCGTAGGTAGCGACCTTTGGAGATGGACATAAGAGCCGGCGTTCTCCTTCAAATGGGATTTCTCTACCGCCATTAAAGAAAAACGTTACATGCGGATACTTTTCGGTTTCGGCAATCCTGATTTGTGTTTTTCCGGCTTTTTCCAATGTAGCGCCCAGGGTGTCTTCCAGGTTGTCCTTGTCATAAACGACATGGATATTTTTAAAGGTGTCATCGTAATTAGTCAGCGTAACATAATAGAGTGGCAAAGGTTTCATTTCTTGCGCTGCAAAAGCAGTTTGGGTCAATGCTTGGGTCAATTCACGTCCTCGATCAGTGCGGAAGTTAAAAAATATCACGACATCATTTGCCTTAATCGATACAGTTTGCTTATCGGATTGAGTCACCACTAGGGGCTCAATAAATTCATCGGTGATTCCCAATTGGTAGGAGTCATTCAAAGCGGCTGTAAGATCGTTGCATGTTGCGCCCGTGCCATGCACCAAAAGGTCATAGGCTTTTTTGACGCGCTCCCATCTTTGGTCACGATCCATGGCAAAGTAACGACCGATTAGGGTGGCCATTTTAGCACCCGTATCGGTCAAAGTTTGGGACAAGTCGTTGAGGTATTTTGGTGCGCTTTTAGGATCAACATCACGACCATCAGTAAAGCCATGTACATACATTTGCTCTAGCCCTTGACTTTTTCCAGCGATCAATAATGCCTTTAAGTGCGCCACATGGGCATGAACGCCCCCATCGGAGAGCAAGCCTATAAAATGAACTGGTTTGTTGTTTTCTTTGGCATAGCTAAAGGCCTCTTGAAGCACCTTCTCTTGGCTGAGTGTATCTTGAGTGACGGCTCGATTTATTTTGGCCAAATCTTGGTAAACCACACGTCCTGCACCTAAATTCATATGGCCGACTTCGCTGTTGCCCATTTGCCCATCTGGGAGACCTACATGTGCTCCATGGGTCAATAACTGGGCATTAGGGTACCGATTATACAGACTGTCGATAAACGGTGTATGGGCTTGGGCCACTGCAGAAACGGAGGCGTCTTGGGTCACACCCCAACCGTCTAATATCATTAAAATGACTTTTTTACTCATGGGCCTAGGTTAGCATACAAAGATAAGGAATACATCACTTTGGCCTTCGGAAATTCACCAAAAACCTTCTTCAGTTGCCGGTCAGACGCTTCTTTTACGCGGTCTGAATGCGTCAAAGTAATTTGGGATTGATGTCTTGCATATGTCCGGCTTTATAACGGTTCAAAAAACTTTTGGTCAGAACGGCTCCTCCGGGTAAGGCCAAATTTTTTAAAACCGACGTGAGCTCCAAAAGGTTATAAGCCCTTAGGTAGGGTATGGCAATAGGTGCATAGCTGTAGTGCCAAGGCTCGTGATTAAAACCAGTTCGGTCTGGATGATTGGTATAAACTTCAATAAAACCATACTCATGGGCATGCCTTTCCATCCATTCACGCATGGGGCAAAATACGCCTTGCCCGTAAAAATGTTCTGCTTCAAGCACCGAATTTGGTGCCTTGGGCAGGCCATCAATAAGATCTAGCTCTGTGCCCCAATGGTGGCGAGAGGTTCCGGGTATTGTGGAATATTCAATGATTTTTGTCACGGCCTGCTCGGGACTCAGTCCTTCTGCCGTGTATTTTAGGTATTTACGCCCATAAATCTCTTTTTGGCGTTCAAAACTGCGAAATGCAGAGACCACTTTTAGTTCTATACCGTCTGCTAAGGCTGCCTTTTTCATGGTCTCAAACGCTATGGCCGTTTCTCGATGCATTGTCGATCGGTAATCATTACCCACCAAGTCAAGCGGTGTCTTACCGGTCAATTGATCGACAGTAAAACGGGTCTCCTGAGCCTTAAGGCCATTGGATGTCACCAGAAATAGGGCGCTTATCGCGATGAGTTGTTTTAAAATAGCACCGCCAAACATCAGTGTATGGTGTTAAGGTTTTGACCCGATGGAATATAAAAAGTCGGCTCATTTTTTTTGAAAATAGCGGCGTTATGCGGGCCTTTGAGGCTAATATCTTCTCCGTGTACGCGCAGCCAACTGCCTTCGCGTAGACCGATGACAGGGGTCTGGTTTTGGGTCAGGTATTCCCGTATCCTGGTTTCCCGAGTTTCGCCCATATGCACGCTGTTTAGGTCAGGCTCTATAAAATGTGGATTGAGGTTAAAGGGAATTTGTTGTAAGACCTCGTATTGGGGGGGATGTACAATAGGCATGTCGTTGGTGGTGGACATGGTTTGTCCGCAAATATTTGTTCCGGCACTGGTCCCTAAATAAGGTGTCCCCGCGATAAGTGCTGCTTTAAGTGGTTGCATGAGCCCCAAGTCGTAAAGGCGTTTGACCAGTAAAAAGGTATTTCCGCCTCCCGTAAAAAGGGCTTCGGCCTCATTGATGGCTTTAGCTGGGTCTGACTGCTGGTCCAGACCGATAACCTTGATCCCGATTGGCGCAAAAGCCTGAGCAACTTTTTGTGTATAGGCATGTTCTTGTATGCCTCCAGGTCTTGCATAAGGAACAAAAGTGATGCAACGCACCCCTTTAAAAAAAACACGTAATTCTGGAAGGAGGTATTCCAGAAAGTCGCTGCCATAAATTGTAGAGGTACTCGCTAATAGGAGGTTTTTCATATCATAAAGAACTAAGCCATGACTCAAATGTACTAATTAACTGGTAATATCTTATGCTACTTCGGTTTTGCAATTCCGATAATATAACAAGGGATAACGTTCGATTTATGGTCTTTTTTATGGTGTAAAAGGGCGGCGTAATTTTATGCTATTTTAATATAGAGTCTTGAGAATATTTGATAGGTTTGTGATGTCTTGTGCCTTTGCCAATTGGTAAAGGGGGTAGGTCTCAAACATGAATTTCTTTAGATGAGTTGGCAAAAAGCATTGTTATTTTTACTCTTGGCGGGCACCTTAAGTTCGCTGCAGCGGCATAAGTTTTATGTCAGCACCACCAATATGGAATACAATATACAAGCAACATCATTAGAAATTATTTGCACTCTATTTACGGATGATTTAGAGGCTGTTTTGCGCCAGCGTTATGATCCTAAAATTAAATTAGACCACGGTGATAACCGAACGCAGAATGAAATTTATATCAAAAAATATGTTTTGGGAAAGCTGTCCTTGCTGGCCGATCAAAAGCAGGTGCCTTTGCAGTATATTGGCTTGGCCTACGAAAATGATCAGGTCAAAATTTATGTTGAAGGACGTGAGGTTAATGATTTCAACACCTTATTTGTTTCCAATAAAATATTGTTTGACTTATCTTCAGAACAGCAAAATATCATTCATGTCAAACACCGCGCACAGCGCAAGAGTCTGCTGTTATTTCACGAAAATCCAAACGGATTGTTAAATTTCAATTGATAGTTGCCGCCATGCTGCGAATAAAGTACTTTTAACGCTTCTTATTCTAACAATTACATCTATGAACTTCAAATGGACACCGATTGCGATTTTAACGCTTTGTTTTATGGCAGTTTTACCCGCGCAGGCCCAAGAGCAAGAGGCAGAGCAACCGCGCAAACCTGGTCATTATAACAACAACCGTTTTAAGCAGCTTTATCAAGAGTTTTCTACACCTAATCAATACCGATCGGCCAATGGAGCTCCAGGGCCTGCATATTATCAGCAACAAGCTGATTACGATATGACTTTGGAATTGGACGATGCCACTGCACGTATTTATGGTGAAGAGACCATTACCTATACCAACAATTCTCCTGATGTATTAGAATATCTTTGGGTGCAACTAGATCAAAACAAGCGGGCACGCGATTCCAAGAGCCCATTGATCGAAGCTAGCGGCGCTTTTCCTGCAGAAATGACCGGTAATTTTGTCGGCAAATATATGGGTGAAGGATTTGATGGTGGATTTAAAATAGACTGGGTTAAGGATGCCAATGGTCGTCCTCTGCCCCACATGGTCAACCGCACTATGATGCGTGTTGAGATGCCAAATCCTTTGGCTTCGGGTGATCAGTTCGAATTCTCTATTAAATGGTGGTATAACGTGCCAGATCATACCATTGATCGCGCACGAAGTGGTTATGAAGTTTACGACGATGGCAACAAAGGTTTTGTTATTGCACAGTTTTACCCCCGAATGGCGGTTTACAGTGATGTTGAAGGATGGCAAAACAGTCAATTTTGGGGGCGTGATGAATTTGCGCTGCCCTTTGGTGACTTTGATGTTTCTATTACAGTTCCTGCCGATCATATTATGGATGCGACAGGTGTTTTAGTGAACCGAAAAGAAGTTTTTTCTAAAGAAATGATGCGTCGTTTTGAACGTGCCACCCAAAGTTTTGATGCGCCCGTTATGATTGTGACTCAAGCCGAGGCGGAAGCTGCAGCAGCCAATGGAGTTGCAAACGGTATTCCAACGGCAAAAAAAACATGGAGATTTAAAGCAGAAATGGTTCGTGATTTTGGTTTCGCCACCTCGCGTCGTTTTATATGGGATATGATGGCAGTCAAAATAGGCAATCGTGATGTGATGGCAGTATCTATGTATCCGCCAGAAGGAAACCCGCTTTGGGAAGACTGGTCAACGCGTTTGGTTGCGAGTACTCTAGAGTCTTATTCGCGAATGACTTTTGACTATCCTTACCATAAAGCCATTTCAGTTCATGCCAAGAATCAGGGGATGGAATATCCTATGATTTGTTGGAACTATGGTCGTCCTGATAAAGATGGCACTTATAGTGAACGTACTAAATATGGAATGTTTGGGGTGATCATTCACGAGGTCGGGCATAACTTTTTCCCGATGATCGTCAACAGTGATGAGCGCCAGTGGACCTGGATGGATGAGGGAATCAATACCTTTGTTCAATATGTTGCCGAGCAAGATTTCGGGGCTCAGTATCCTGAAGCGATTGCACCAAATCTTGTCTACCCATCCCGCCGTGGTCCTGCAAAATCAATTGTTAGTTATATGTCTGGAGACCAGGACGAATTGGCTCCGATCATGACTAAAGGGCTCAATACTTATAATTTTGGGGCGAATGGTTATTCGAAGCCAGCCACGGGCTTAAATATTTTACGCACGACACTTATGGGTAAGGAGCTCTTTGATTACTCATTCAAAACCTATGCGCAACGTTGGATGTTCAAACACCCAACTCCAGAAGACTTTTTCCGCACCATGGAAGACGCCTCTGCTATAGATCTTGATTGGTTCTGGCGTGCATGGTTCTACACCACAGATTATACCGATATTGGTGTAAAAGAGGTCAAAAAATACTACGTCACTTCCAAGATCAATAGCCAGATGAAAGCGATGATGGCCTCCAGAGGAATGACCGAGAGCGATTTGCCTTCACTGGTCTACCTAGTGGAAGAAGGAAGTGAAGATTTTGACGAATCTATGCGTACCCAAACCCTAAATGATGTCGTAAGTCTCCAAGAATACTTGATGGATAAAATGACTCCAGAGGAACGTGCCGCCCTAAAAACACCGAATTATTTTTACGAGGTGACTTTTGAGAAGCCCGGAGGTATTCCCATGCCAATTATTGCAGAATATACTTATGCCGACGGAACTTCAGAGCGCGTGACTTATCCGGCCCAGATCTGGCGCCTCAACGACAAAAGCGTGGGTAAAGTTGTGGCCTCGCAGAAGGAGATTGTCAAAATTGTAGTGGATCCAGATGAGGAAACTGCCGACATCGATACCAGCAACAATAGCTGGCCTAAAGAAGAAAAGGCTGGTGAATTCCAGACCTTCAAAAATAACATCAAAGGGCAGTAATTATTTAAGATGCACACGCCAAAAGCCTCACAAGATTTGTGGGGCTTTTGTGTTTGTCATACCTAACTTTGGTATATTTGTTCTATGATTATGCCGTCTTTATTTATTAGTGGTGCCGAAATAGGCTTTATCATCTTTATCGTGCTGATGGTCTTTGGCGCTGATAAGGTGCCTGAGCTTGCACGCGGCTTAGGCAAGACCATGAAACAGATCAGACACGCTACAGACGACATCAAAAGAGAAATCACCAAAAGTGCCGACAAGCAGGGCATAGATGTCACTGATTTCAAAAAGGACATTGAGAAAGTCAAAGATGATGTCGACCAAATCACAGGGCCGATCAAAAGGCAATTCTAAATTATTTTTTGCGTGCGATGGACAGCCCATCGCGGATAGGCAACAAGACAGCTTCTAAAGCATCATGGGTATTCAATGCCTTGTTGTATGTAAGGAGTGCCTTGGTGTCCGCGTCGTTTTCGGCCACGGGTGTCACAACTTTGCCACTCCACAAGACATTGTCGCTAATGAGTAATCCGCCCTTGTTCAAAAGTGGCACGACAAGTTCGAGATAGTTGGGGTAATTGACTTTGTCCGCATCAATAAAGACCAAATCGTATGTCTGATCGAGGGTGGGTATGATGTCGCGCCCATAGCCTAAGTGCTGCGTTATTTGTGCGCCTTTACCAGATAAATCAAAATACTTTCTTTGAATGGCCTGCAACTCCACATTGGGGTCGATTGTATGTAGGTGTCCATTAGCGGAAAGGCCTTCGGCCAGACATAGAGCGGAGTAACCCGTGTAGGTGCCAATTTCGAGAATAAGTTTAGGCGCTTGTATTTTGGCTAAAAGACTCAAGAGGCGGCCCTGTAGGTGACCACTGAGCATTCTTGGAGCGAGAACGGTTTGCCACGTTTCTTTATTTAACGCTTGGAGCAATGCGGGTTCGTCCTGTGAATGGGCGGTGGCATAGTGGTCTATCGCCTGAGGCACAAAATTCATTAGCCTAGAATTTTTTTAATCAGAACATCCTTCTGTGCTTGGTCATTGCCAAACAACCACTGCAATACATTATCAGACCAAATCGCGTCGTATTGCTCCTGATTCAATAGTCCTTGGTTTTGCGCCAGATCCAATATCTTGCCTGGATAGGAGGATTGCGGGATGCTTTCCATCTCACCAAGGGGATAGGGGTCGTCGAGCCCCATCAAGACCTGCGTACTACCTTGATTTTTGATCAAAAGTTCCAGTGAACCCGTGTCATGAACCAAGGTGTCAAAAAAGATGTTTTTGTGGCCGACACTTTTGCGTGGATGGGTTTTGCCTTCAAAGAGATCTGGGCGGCCATCAAAGCCTTGTATGCGGCGTCCTAAATTGATCTGGGCCAATTGTCCTCCATGGGCAAAACAGGTGCGCATATTGGGGTATTTATCGGCATAGCCATTGAGGGTAAAAAAGTGATAGGCATCAGCACATTGCGCCAGCATCCAAATCAGATGAAAACGCCAAGCAGTATTTTCGAGTTTAATGAATTTCTCCCCATCATAGGGATGAATTTCTACCGCTAGACTATACTCAGAGGCCAATTCAAATATTGGTTCGTTTTCTGGATCAAAGATACTTCTCCAGGTCCCGATCGTATCCATATAGTGGGTGGGCAGACACAAAAGTTTTAAACCCAATTCTTCGACACAACGCTGTATTTCCCATAAGGCACCACGCACAAATCCCGGGTGCACCACAAATCCACAAGTAAACTTTTGGGCATAATCCTGTTGAATACGGGCATTAAAATCATTTTGAAAGCGTAAGGCTTGTTTCATTTCCTCAAGACGCAATCCATTACCGTAAAGTTGTGAAAGATTCAATACCACGGCATGATCGATTTTGAAGCGCTCCATCCATTCGAGCTTCTCGTCTAGGAAAAAACTTGAATCGGTCACGGGTCGGCTCCAATCCTTTTGCAGCATGTATTTCCGCTCTTTATCCACCCAAAATATACCTTTGTCCTTCATAAAGGCAGGTATTTCTTCTGGATAAGGCAGAAGGTGTGAATGTCCGTTAATGCGTAATTTCCTGGTCATATTCAATAAAAGTCAGTGGCGATAAGGGCCCTAGTTTAGGAATCTTAAATTCTTGACTTAGGGTAAAGTTACAAAGATTTTGTGCGCCCCCCATCGACGGGTAAATTAATTCCATTAATGTAGCCTGCAGCAGGGCTTGCTAGAAACGCAATACTAAAGGCAATTTCTTCTGGGGCAGCAAAACGTCTTGCAGGTACTATTGACCGCATAAATTCAGCGGCTTCTTCTGGGGTTTTGTTCAAGCGCGTCGCGGCCCCGTTTACGATGTCTTGTAAGCGATCGGTTTGGGTAAATCCAGGCAAGACGTTATTGACCGTAATGCCAAAGGGGCCTAATTCGGTGGATAAGGTTTTGCTCCAATTGGCTACCGCTCCTCGGATGGTATTGCTTACCCCGAGATTTTCTATAGGTTGCTTCACTGAGGTCGAAATCACGTTAATGATTCGTCCATAACCTTTGGCTTTCATGCCCGGGACCAATGCCTGAACCAAAACCTGATTACACAGCAGGTGTTGCGCAAAAGCATCGGCATAGGCCTTTGGAGCGGCAGCTAATGCAGCACCTCCTTTGGGGCCTCCTGTGTTGTTGATTAAGATCTCAAAGGGTTCTGTGTTGGCCAGTTGCTTGACGGCACTAGTGAATGCCTCCAGATCACTAAAATCTACCGCAACCATCCCATGGCTCTGATGGCCATTATTGGGTAATGCGTCATGGACGGCTTTGAGTTTTTCTGGATTCCTCGCCATGAGGGTCACGTTGGCTCCAAGAGCCGCGAGTTCAATGGCCGCTGCTCGGCCGATTCCTGCAGAGCCACCACATACAAGGGCTTTTTTATTGATGATACTAAGATCCATTTATTTTGTGTTATAAGTGATACAAACGTTTTTGGCCTCCGTAAAGAAGCGCAGGGCTTCGAACCCTCCCTCGCGTCCTACACCACTTGCTTTAATACCGCCAAAAGGCGTCCGAAGATCGCGATTCATCCATGTATTGATCCAAACAATACCCGCCTGTAGGGATTGGCTCATGCGCATGGAACAGTCCAAATTAGAAGTCCATACACTGGCCGATAATCCGTAAGGAATGTCGTTGGCGTAATGCAATACTTCAGTTTCATGCTCGAAAGGCATGAGGGTCACCACGGGACCAAAAATTTCTTCTTGATTGACCCGGCAATCTGCTCTATCGACTTCGATCACAGTAGGGGCCAAATAAAACCCATCCTGGTGACCTGGCACCACCACGCGGTGACCTCCTGTAAGGATGCGTCCACCTTCTTCTTGAGCCAATGCGATATACCGCAGAATTTTATCGCGATGGGCCTCAGAAACTACCGCGCCTAGTTGGACATCATCAAGGGGATGACCTACTTTTAAAGCACCCACGCGTGCCACAAAGTCTTTTTTAAATTGCTCATATATCGGGGCTTCGACAAAAATACGGCTCCCGCACAGGCAAATTTGGCCTTGATTGGCAAATGAAGAGCGCAGGGTCACTTCGAGCATTTTGTCGTAAGCACAATCTGCAAAAATGATGTTAGGATTTTTACCCCCAAGCTCTAACGACAATTTTTTAAACATGGGCGCTGCCGTTTGCGCTATATGAGCCCCTGTTTTGGTGCCTCCAGTAAACGAAATGGCTTTAATACCCGGATGTTCTATAATGGCCTGTCCTGTCCGAGGTCCGGTGCCGTGTACAATGTTCAATACGCCGTCAGGAAGGCCAGCTTGTTGCACGATATTGGCCAATAAATATGCCGTGGCCGGTGTGATTTCGCTGGGTTTTGCCACTACGGTATTTCCTGCCGCGATTGCAGGCGCAATTTTCCAGGTAAACAAATACAGTGGTAAGTTCCATGGAGAAATACAGCCCACCACGCCAATGGGGTGTCTTAAAGTAAAATTAATAGAATCATGACCAACACTTTCGTGAGATTCGCTAGCGAACTGTGTGATGGCGTGCCCAAAAAATCTAAAGTTAGCCGCTGCACGAGGGATATCCACACTCATGGCCAGTTGCAAGGGTTTGCCATTGTCTTTGGATTCAGCTTTGGCCAATTCCTCAGCTTGTGCTTCGATCAAATCAGCTATCTTAAGTAAGATCCGGCTGCGTTGTTCTAGTGTGGTCTGACGCCACGAATCAAAAGCACCTTGCCCCGCTTGATAGGCAGCTTCGATATCTGTGTGGTCGCTATCGGGAATGGTGCCATATACGGCGCCGCAACTCGGGTCAATATTGTCCAGGTACTGACCGTTAGCGGGATCGGTAAACGTGCCGTTGATGAAATTTTGAATCCGTAACATCTTAAATTGGTTTGTAAGCCATTGCTTTAATTTCGATCAAAAGATGCGGATGGGGCAGTTGGTGTACCGCAACGGTCGTGCGGGCAGGCCCGCTTTCATGACTAAAATACTGCGCATAGACTTCGTTGTAACCCGCAAAATCATTCATGTTGACCAAAAATGTCGTCAGGTCCACAAGATCCTCCATGTTGGCGTCTACAGTAGCGAGGTAGTCTTTGATGTTCTCCAAAACCGCTTTGGTTTGCTCTTTAATGTCCAAGGACATGGTACCCATGACATCGACTTTATGAACACCGGCAAATGAATTGTCAGGCAGACGTGAACTCGTGCCACTGATGTAAATAAAATCCCCAACCCTTTTGATGTGCGGGTAGGCTCCTCTTGGGCTTGCTTTGCCAGCGATTAATTTGTTTTCTGATCCAGTCATAAAGAAGTGTGTTTAAGGGTAGGTTTTTGTGCTAAAAGCTGCTGTGTTCTTTTTTCGACCCTTTGATAACGCTCTTCTAAAGGCAGGTCTGCAGGCAATTGTTGTTCCTCTAACAAAGATAAAATGGCCTTGTCTTGCGCCCGCCCAAGTTGCATTGCTTGGTGGTAAGGGATGTCGGCATGAAAGGTCACCAATGAATATTTACTAGCATAGTGCTGAGGAAGTTCTGTTTCAAAGGCGACTTCGAGTTGTCTTTTTTGTTGAAATAAAGGATCGGCTGTATGTTCTTTCATTTCATGAAAGTTGTCCAAGGCCAGATCAGCAATAGCGTCGGTATTGAGTTTTCGTGCCTGCTCAAAGGCGGCAAAACGTTCGGGCCAATTGGTATGGTCCTGATCTAAAACTTGATCAAAGACCAATACATCTTCAAAAGAGGCATTCATGCCTTGTCCATAAAAAGGAACGATGGCATGCGCCGCATCGCCCATGATGAGCGTTTTTCCATGGCAATGCCAAGGGCTGCAGCGGATCGTGCCCAATCCGCCCGTAGGATTCTTTTGGTATTGCGCTACTAGATCTGGCATCAGGGCCAGGGTGTCGGGATATTGTGTTTTGAAATAATCTGCGATGGCCTCAGGCTGTGTCAAGTGATCAAATCCATAGGGCTGATCGGCATAACTCATAAATAGGGTAACGGTAAAACTACCGTTGAGGTTGGGTAAGGCGATGAGCATGTCTTTACCTCTAGGCCATATATGAAGGGCTTCAGGGTTCATAAGGTACGATCCATTTGGTCCTGCTGGGATTTCCAGTTCCTTATAACCATGACTCAACCATTGTTGTGAAAAGCTAAAGCGCAATCCTGGTGCGGCAAACATACTTTGGCGCACTTTAGACCCAGCACCATCGGTCCCGATCAAAATATCGCCGGTTAATGTGATCTCTTGCTGTTGATTGTCTATAAATGTTGCTGAGCCGTTTTCCAGTGCCACAGATAGGCAAGAGAGATTAAACTTTAATGTAATGTTCGGCAGCGCTTCGACTTCATTCAAAAGCAGGGCATTGAGTCCCGGTCGTGAAATGGAGTTTATGGCTGTATCCGGCCGGCCGCTGTAGGGGCTAAAAAAAGGCGCAGTCTGATTTTGATGGATCATGCGACCGCTCATGGGAATGCAAAGGGCTCTAACTTTGTCATTGAGTCCCACATGATTGAGGGCTTTGAGCCCACGCTCACTCAGTGCTAAATTGATGGATCGACCCGCATCAAGGGGATGAAGACGTAAATCAGGTCTTTTTTCGACCAGGGTAACCGAGTATCCCCGTTGACCAAGCCTAAGGGCTAGTAAGCTCCCGCAAAGGCCTGCGCCGACAATTAATATATGGTCTTTTTTCATTAGAGGCATGCTTTTAGATGCGCCACAAAGAGATAAACATCTTCAAAGCTGTTGTACATTGGGGTTGGAGCCACGCGAATCACATCAGGCTCGCGCCAATCGCAGACCACGCCCCTTAGGGTCAACGCATCATGCAATTGTTTGTCGCTATTTTTGATCTGTATCGATAATTGGCAGCCCCTTTCATTGGGATTTCTAGGGGTGATCACATTGATCTTGTCAGAGGACAAGTCATCAATTAAGTATTCTAAATAACCGGTCAGCTCCATTGATTTGGCGCGCAAGCGTGTCATTGAAGCGCGGTGAAACAAATCTAGAGACGCCCGTATGGCCGCCATGGATAAAATAGGAGGATTGCTCAATTGCCAGCCTTCAGCACCAGAAATGGGCTCAAAATCATGGCGCATATTGAACCGTGTTGTTTTGTTGTGTCCCCACCAACCGGTAAACCGGGGCAGTGTTTTGTTATTGGCGTGACGCTCGTGCACGAAGATGCCGCCCAAACTGCCTGGACCACTGTTGAGATATTTGTAGGTACACCAAACGGCAAAATCAGGACCATTGTTATGGAGATCCGGCATGATGTTGCCCGCGCCGTGCGCTAAGTCAAACCCTACCAGCGCCCCATGTCTGTGTCCTAAATCGGTAATCGGCCCTATCGGGTAGGCTTGTCCCGTATAGTAGTTTGTGTTGCCTAGCAAAACCAATGCAACTTGGTTTCCTTGTGCTTTCATGAGGTCCGTTAAGCCTGCGAGTGTGCAAAGATCCTCGCCGGGTGCCGGGGCCCACAAAAGCAGGGCCTCTGCAGGGTCATAACCATGAAAACGCAATTGACTCTCCACCGCATAGCGGTCACTCGGAAAGGCATCTTTTTCGATGATTATTTTAAAGCGTTCTGGTGTTGGGCGATAAAACGACACCATCATTAAGTGTAAATTGGCCGTCAGACCATTCATGACCACTACCTCGCCGGATTTGGCGCCAACAATTTCGGCCATTTGCTCAGTCAAAAATTCATGATATGGCAGCCACGGGTGAGCTCCATCAGTATGACCATCGACACCCAAACGGCGCCACGATTCGAGCTCTTCCTTGATGAATTGTTCCGTTTGTTTAGGCTGTAGTCCTAAAGAATTGCCACATAGGTAGACCACGGGATCACCCTGAGGGGTCTCGGGAAAGTGAAATGCCTCACGAAAGGACCGCAAGGGGTCTTGCACATCACAGGCTTGCGCATATGCTAAGCTGTTTTTGATCATGGTATTGATTTACCCAGAAGGTTCATTTTCCCTCATTTGAATTGACGGACTTCAGTAAAAGTAAACAATCTATAAATGCTCTCATAATTTTACTATTTTTAATGAATCTTTAAACGACAAGATCAAAAGCAATAACTATGGAAAATCAATCAAAAATACAAGTCAATTTAATTGAGAATGGGCCTGTTGTCGTTCAGGGAACGGTAGAAGTCATCCATCCGGATGGAACCATCGAGTTAAGAGAACGCCGCAGTTCTTTCTGTCGTTGTGGTAAGAGCGGAAATGGCGCCTTTTGTGACGGAAGCCACAAGGCTTAAACCACTTAATGTTGCTTAAAGAGTGCCGGTAATTTGGCCTGCACGCGTTGTAAACGAGGAACAGAAATGTTCTGAATGTAAGGGTGATTGGGGTGCTTTTGTTCGTAATCTTGGTGGTAATCTTCACCGATCCAGAATTTTTCGAACAGCAGCACTTCTGCCGCCACACGTCCTTTGCCTAATTCGGCCTCTAGAGCCTTGATCTTTTGGTCAATTAACTCCTTTTCTTCTGCAGTCTTATAAAATAAAATACTTCTGTATTGTGGTCCGTTGTCAGGCCCTTGGCCATTAAATTGACTGATGTTTTGACTGGCAAAATAGACCTCTAGTAACTGCTGGAAACTAATTTTACCGGACTGATAAAATACCATAACCGATTCGGCGTGCCCGGTGAGTCCCGTGTTGCTGGAGTCGTAGGTTGGGTTTTGGGTATGACCACCACTATAGCCCGAAATAACTGCTTCAACCCCATCCAAACGTTCGTATATGGCTTCGACACACCAGAAGCAACCGCTGGCAAAATAAGCGACGTCAAAGTTGTTTTGTAATGCAGCGAGGCGCTGCATGTTTTCGGATTGCTCTGCTTTTGAAGGGCCGTTAGATTGACAACTGGCATTGAATTGACACAGCGCTAATAGGGAAAAGAAGTAGATGATTCGCTTCATGAGTTCAGGAAGTATTGAGTTGTATTGTAAAAAAAAAAGCCTTCATGTGGATGAAGGCTTCGGTGTGCTTATTTTATTTTCGAAAACAGCTGAGCCATTTTTACTTTTTCTTCATCGGCTAAAGCAGGGTCGACCAAAATTCGGCCACTGTGCTCATCGGTAATTATTTTCTTGCGTCCTGCAATTTCCATTTGCACTTGTGGTGGGATGGTGAAAAACGAACCGCCTGAGGCACCACGTTCAACGGGGACTACAGCCAAGCCATTTTTAACATTACCACGAATACGCTTATATGCATTAAAGAGGCGCTCTTCAATATTCTTAGCGAATTTCTCAGATTCCTTCATTAAGGCGTCTTCTTCTTTTTGCGTTTCTGCAAGAATTTCATCAAGCTCGCTTTGTTTGTGCTTCAAGTGCTCTTCGCGTTTGACCAAACGTTCTTTGGTTTCTTGAATTACCTCAGTCTTTTGCTCCATTTGGGCTTGGTGCTCACGAATTTGCTTATCAGCCAATTGAATCTCTAATTCTTGAAATTCAATCTCTTTGCTTAAGCTATTATATTCTCTATTGTTGCGCACCTTATCTTGTTGCGTGGTATATTTTTTGATCAAGGCTTTAGCCTCTTCGATCAAGTTTTTCTTTTCCTTCACGCCTTCTTCACTCAATTGAAGGTTAGCGTTTAATTTATCCAGTCGGGCATTCATGCCCGCCACTTCATCTGCGAGGTCTTCAACCTCTAGAGGAAGTTCGCCACGTACATTACGGATTTCATCAACACGAGAATCAATTAGTTGCAAGTCGAATAACGCTCTTAACTTCTCTTCTACAGTGGTTTCGGTTTTCTTTGCCATATTTAAGAATAATAGCTTATTGGATTGGTACTCACTTTTGATAAAACAACCTTGCATGGTGACAAGGAGGGTGCAAAATTAGTAATTTTTTTGATAAGGTAGTTAACAATTAGTGCTTTTGTGTATTGCTCACTTTCGTAGTGTCCTATATCTGCGACCAGGAAGTCATTGTCGCCCTTGAAATAATCATGATACTTGAGGTCAGCGGTGATGTAACAATCTGCACCTGTGGCTTTTGCGTTGTCAATGGCGAAGCCACCACTGCCACCCAACACCGCAACCCGTTTGATATTATTGCTATGGCCTTTCGAGTGCTTGATCACTTCGCAGTTAAATGAAGTTTTGACCAGTGCCAAAAATGCCTCAGTTTCCATAGATTGTGACAGTTCTCCGATCATGCCCATTCCGATGTCAGAACAACTTTGTGCTAAGGTCATCACTTCAAAGGCAACTACTTCATAGGGGTGTGCCTGTTTTAATGCGCTGATGACTTTGCTTTTTAAATGGGCAAGGAAGGTGATGCTGATTTGCGCTTCGGCTTCAATATGGTCTTGGCCAATAGTACCGACCGCCGGGTTTGCGTGCTCTTTAGCACGAAACCGACCGGTCCCTAAAGCATCAAAACTGCAGTGCTCATAGTGACCTAGAGCACCAGCCCCTTGGTCAAACAGAGCCATGCGCACCTTTTCTACGGCGTCAATAGGCACATAAGTGACTAATTTGTTGAGGACGTTTTCTTTAGGCATAAGAACTTGACAATTTTGAAGCCCTAGTGCGTCGCACATGGTCGCACTGACACCAAACTTTGCATTATCTAATGCCGTATGTATGGCGAATATGGCAATGTCATTTTTGATGGCTTTCCGGACAGTCCTTGAGACATAGGTCTGATTGGTGATTTTTTTGAGTCCACTAAAAATGATGGGGTGAAAGCTCACAATTAAATTACAACCTCGAGCAATGGCTTCATCGACAACCGCCTCGAGCGTATCCAAGGTGACCAGAATTCCTGTGACCTCTGTGGTTTGGTCGCCAACCAGTAAGCCCGTATTGTCAAAATCTTCACTATAGGCCAGCGGAGCCCATTGGTCAAGTAAAGCCGTTACATCAGAAACACGCATCTTCTAAATTTTACGGTAAAGATAAAAAAGTATACTTTCGTTATGCGCTTTGGGCTAGTTTTATCTAAAGCCTTCAGAATTATAATCCAGATGCCAAGGTCTCATTACTGTCTCAATTCATGAATTTAAAGTTGCTTTTACTCCCTTTTTCACTGGTCTACCAAGGAGTTACCGGGTTGCGGAATTTGGCCTTTGATAAAGGGCTTCTGAAAAGCCATAAATTCCAGACGCCCATCATTTCTGTGGGTAATTTAAGTGTTGGCGGTACGGGCAAAACTCCGATGATCGAATATCTCGTGAGCCTATTGCAAGATGATTACCAAGTGGCCATTGTCAGTCGCGGCTATGGCAGAAAGACCAGGGGTTATATCGAGGTGACTCAAGACCACAATACAAATGACGTGGGGGACGAACCCTTGCAATACAAAAACAAATTTCCCCATGTCCGTGTGGCAGTTTGCGCGGATAGGGTAGCGGCGATTCAGGCCTTAGAGGGGCGCTGTGATGTGATCTTACTCGATGATGCTTATCAGCACCGTTATGTGGCCCCTGCCATAAATATCTTACTCACGACTCAAGTCAATCCTTACCATCAGGACTATGTCTTGCCGTCAGGTTGGCTGCGGGAATCGGCCTCAGGTGCCCGTCGTGCGGATATTGTAATTTTATCAAAATGTAATAAAAGCACGTCCTATGCGGTGTTACAGCAATTGCAATTTGACCTGAAATTAAGCCAGGCGCAAAGCATGTACTTTACGGCAATGGATTATGGTAAGCAATTGATTGGGCGAAGCGAGACGATTTCTTTAGATTACCTCATTGATACCCGGTTCACCTTAGTGACAGGCATTGCGCATTCGGAGCCTCTTGTCGCATTCTTGACTGCTCTTGGCGGGCGGTTTGATCATTTGAAGTTTCCGGATCATCACGACTTTACAAACGCCGAGTGTCATCACATCAACAGCTGTGACTTGGTTGTAACAACCGAAAAGGATTTTCAAAGATTAGCGGGGCGGATCGACAAAAAGGCACTGTATTATCTCCCTGTAGCAACAGCATTTTTATATGATCGCCAAGCGGCATTTGCTGAAGAAATAACAAACCGAATCACTTACCACAGAAAGCACTAAGTCTCTTTACTGGCAATGCTTTGTTCTAGGGTGCGGTGAATTTTTTCAAAAAACTCTTCTGTTTTAAAAGGCTTAGGAATGATTTCATTAAAGCCGACGCGATAGAATTCATCTAGATTTTCGTCGATAGTGACTGCCGTAAGGGCAATGATAGGTAGCTCTGGGTTGAATTTTCTAATTTCTTGAGTGGCTTCAATTCCACTGATTCCGGGCATGTGAATATCCATCAGTACCACGTCAAAATCATTTTCTTGAACCATTTTAATGGCATCCATACCATTATCGGCAACTTGACAAACGATCTTACGCTTTTCGAGTATTTTTCTGGTGATCATTTGGTTGATCTTGTTGTCTTCCACCACCAAGACTTGACGGTTTTCTAGGCTGTTATATTCATCTTCACTCAGCACGGTTTCGCCCGCGACTCCAGTGATTTCGTTTGTAGATACTTCTAAGACAAGGTCGAACCAAAATTTAGAACCCTTACCCAATTCACTATCGAGCTGGATGCGGCTTCCCATGAGCTCCAATAAGTTTTTGACAATAGAGAGTCCAAGTCCGGTCCCACCAAATTTTCGGTTGATTTGCAGCGATGCTTGCGAAAATGACTCGAAAATACTTTTCTGTTTCTTTTTGGAAATCCCCACCCCGTTGTCTTCGATTTCAAAGCGCAGGGTGACTTTATTGTCTTTTTCATTGATCTTACTGACCCGAACAACAACATCGCCGTTTTGTGTAAATTTTAAAGAGTTGCCAATGAGATTGATAAAAATTTGAGAAAGTTTGAGCGAGTCCCCTTCAATTTTATCGGGAATAGATTCATCGTATTCCAGGCGGAGTGTGTTCTTGCGGTCATCGGCCGATTTTTTCAAGGCGATGAGTACATCGTTAAGACGCTTTTTGAGTTGGAAGGTTACTTTTTCAACTTCTACTTTATTGGCTTCTAGTTTGTTGAGGTCCAAAATATTATTGATCAAGGACAGGAGGTACTCGCCCGAGAATTGTAATGAGTTCAAATGCTCTTTTTGTTCGGGTTTGGGATTTTCTTCTAAAAGTAAATGCGTGAGTCCCGTCACGGCATACAATGGGGTTCTTAATTCGTGGGTAATGGTCGAAAGGAACTGGGCTTTGACCAAGGATGCCTTTTCGGCCTTCTCTTTGGCCAATTGCAATTCATTGTTTTTGTCTTGGAGTAATTCGTTGGCTTTGGCGCGGAGGTTATTGTTTTTGTATAAAGAGAGGGTCAAGAGTGAGAGAATGACAATCAAGGCAATACTCAATCCCGTGGTGATTTTGCTGAAACTGATCGATTTTTGTTGCTTGTCCAGATCGTTCTTTTGCTGGTCAATAATATCGGTTAGGCTCACAAGGTCCTGCTGTCCGTTGTAGGTGCTGGCTATTGTATTTACAAAGGACTGGTAAAGTGAATCACTCTTTTGCTCATAAGTCATTAAACTATTTTCGGCCGCGACATATTGATTTTCGCGCAGCGCCAAATAGGAATCCAGGCGATAGGCCTCAATGGTAAGCTTAAACAGTTTGTGCTTTTGGGCTAATCCGCGTGCCTTTTTTAAGGCCGTTCTTGCGATACTTAAAGAGTTATTAAGCGTTTGTGGATTGATTTTTATGGAGGCCTCGGCTTTATACAATTCCGCTAGGGCCAATAGCTCTATTTGGTCATTACGCTCAAATTCAAGACTGGCCGCTTCAAGATAATTGATGGCGCTTTGGTACTCTTGTCTTTTTATAGATAAAATACCGTACCCCAAGAGGACTTGAGCTCGGGACGTATTATTGCCATTGGCCGTATAGTATTGGTCTGCCATGCGCAAAAATATTTCGGCTTCTTCCCATTTTCCATTTTGGGCATAAATATGGCCCAGAAGCACATGTGCTTGTGCTTTTTTGTCCGGGAAATCAAAAGGTTTAATCAACTGGATATAAGTGTGCGCCTCTAATGCAGCGCGATCAAAATTTTGAATGTCATAATGCAATTGGGCCAAACTCAATTGTATGTCTAGGTGCGGTAGATTATAGGCCTGGCTATCGGAAAGTTCATAGGCCTGAAGTAAAAGCTTTAGCGCTTGCTCAAAATTATAGTCTTTGCGCTGCTGCTGACCTTGGCGATGGAGTTCTTGTATGCGACCTAAGGTGTCGGTGGTGCTCTGGGCGCTGAGTGACCCAAAATGCATCGTGAGGATAAAAAAGAGACACGATAAACGAACTAAAGACGATAGGTATGTCACCGAATAAGAGTACTTAAACGATAAATATAGTTATTTACTCGATAAATAATTGATCAAATCAATTATTCTCGATGAATATCCTGTTTCATTATCATACCAGCCAATAATTTTAATCATGTGGCCAATGACGGAGGTCATTTCGGCATCAAAAATACACGAGTGTGGATTGCCGATGATATCAACAGAAACCAAAGGCTGTTCGCTGTATTCTAAAATCCCTTTTAAGGGGCCCTGTGCTGCGGTCTCAAACGCTTTATTGAGTGCCACTCGGTCTATGGCTCTGGTGACATTTAGCGTCATGTCGGTTAATGAACCATTGGCCACAGGCACCCGTATGCCGCAGCCGCCGATGGCGCCGGCCAGGTCTGGGAAAACTTTGGTTAAAGCTTTAGCAGCACCCGTTGTGGTTGGTATGATCGATGCGTTTGCCGCGCGTGCGCGACGGAAATCAAGATGGGGTTGATCGTGTAAATTTTGATCTGAGGTAAAGCTATGTACTGTTGATATTGAGGCCTGGGTCACGCCACAAAGTTCATGTACCACTTTGAGCATAGGCGCCGCATTATTAGTGGTGCAAGAGGCATTCGAAATGATCAGGTCATGCTCGGTCAATAGAGACTCATTGACGCCCATAACGATCGTTTTAATGTCATCATGTATCGGTGGCGCGGATAGGATTACTCTTTTGGCGCCAGCATCAATATGCTTTTGCAGGTCTTGTTTTGTTTTGTAACGCCCAGTGGCTTCAACCACGATATCGATACCGGTCCAATCCATAGACTCTAGGTTATGGTGATGGGTGAGTCGGATGTCTTTGTCGGCGACTGTTAAAGTGCCAGAGCAATAGCTGACCTTAGCCGAAAAGGGGCCATGGATACTGTCATAGGCCAAAAGATGTGCTAAGATATCTCCAGGTGCTTTGTCGTTTATGGCAACGACTTTAATGGATGGATGATCATGTAGCAAACGGAAGAGTCGTTTTCCTATGCGGCCAAATCCATTGATCCCAATGTTCACCTGGGTCTGCATTTATGTAATGTGTTTTTGCGCCTTATAAGAAGAACGCACTAGTGGCCCACTTTCGACATGACGAAAGCCCAACGATAGGCCTATTGATTCGTATACCTTGAATTGCTCTGGGGTAATAAATTCTTTGACGGGCAAGTGTTTTTTGGAAGGTTGTAAGTATTGTCCTAAAGTCACAATATCCACGTCTGCCTTTCTGAGGTCTTCCAAAGTGGCGATGACTTCTTCTTCTTTTTCACCCAAACCAAGCATAATCCCGCTTTTTGTCCGTTTAATTCCCTGACGCTTTAAGTAGGCCAAAACCCCGAGACTCCGCTCATATTGGGCTTGAATTCTGACCTCACGAGTCAGTCTTTTTACTGTTTCCACATTGTGAGAGACCACTTCGGGCGCTGCCTTAATGATGCGGTCCAGATGCTGCTCGATACCTTGGAAATCTGGAATAAGCGTTTCCATGGTGGTTGTCGGGTTCATGCGCCGAATGGCTTGAATGGTCTCGACCCACATGATCGAACCCATATCTTTTAAGTCATCCCGATCCACTGAGGTGATCACGGCATGTTTGATGTTCATGAGTTTAATGGAGCGGGCTACTTTTTCGGGTTCGTCCCAGTCAACGGTTTCTGGACGACCTGTTTTGACACCACAAAAACCGCAAGATCGCGTACAGATGTTCCCCAAAATCATGAATGTAGCAGTCCCCTCGGTCCAACATTCTCCCATATTTGGGCAACTCCCGGAGGTGCAAATGGTATGCAGATTGTATTGGTCGACTAGGCCTCTGAGTTCCGTGTATTTTTTACCCGTGGGTAATTTTACACGAAGCCATTTTGGTTTTGGCTCGGGACGAACCAGTTTTTGTGTAGTTGTTTCCATAGCGTCTACAAAGATACTACTTAAAACGAATTTTTCTGAACGACCTGATGTATAAGTTAACGCTAAAAAAGGGTGGTAATATACCAGAAACTAAACCCAATTAACAAGAAAATGCAGAGCAGACTAAAAAGACTCAGGATCTTACTCGGCTGATCCTCTTTTGCCAAATGATCGCTATGGACAAGGGTATGAATGACAATGGCATAAAACGGGGCCGACAAAAAGGAAACGATGGTGGCTATTTTGATCAGTGTGCCCATTTGTTCAGTAAAACCAAGATAAATAGTAAAGGTGCCTAAGATCAGTATGATGAGCCAGACTAAATAACCTCTTGGCACACGAAATGAGAAAAGTAACGAGGCCGCTCTTTGCATGACCCGGGGAGAGGCGTCTAAGGTGGTTAAGGTCGTGCTGAACATAGTAGTGAGTGCGGCCATGCCGATCAGGAATTTTGACCAATCACCTAAGCTAGAGGTGTACATTTGAATGAGGTCATTGGCAAATCCCCCTGCAGATGAAGCAAATTGCTGCTGCGTGCCATTCATGATTAGCGCCCCTAATACGAGGAATCCCAAGCCGATAATCACGGTGGCGATGTAACCGATTTTAAAATCCGCGAGGACCTCTTTGTCTCGGATATCTGGCTGGGTTGTTTTCTTTTCAATGGTCCAAATCGATTGCCATACCGTCAGATCCAAAGGCGCCGGCATCCAGCCCATAAAGGCGATAAGAAAGGCGATGCCTGCAACCGATTCGGGGATAATTTGGGTCAGTACTAAGGGGCCTTCAAATTGTTTGAAGGCCAATACCACCGCAGCAAAGGTGCTGATGGTTAAGATCAAAACGATGATTTTCATCAGGCGGTCCAAAAATCTAAAGCGCCCAATAAGAAGAATAGCGAAGCAAATGCCCAGAATGGCTCCTGCCCAAAGCAGGGGTGTGCCAAAACCAAACAGTGATGTGGCGATACCCGCAGTCACAATCGTTACCGCTGTTTGAATGGTAAACATGGTCAAAAAGGTCAAGACAAAATACATGCCCAACACCCATGTGCCTAATTTTTTGAAGCCCAGCAATAAGTCATGACCTGTAGCGATTGTATAGCGGGTGCCAAATTGAAAAAAGGGGAACTTGATCAAATTGATCAAGATTAAGGCCCAAATCAGGCCAAACCCAAAATCTGCTCCAGCCCTGGTGGATTGTACCAAATGAGAAACACCTATAGCCGCTCCAGCAAACAAGATGCCTGGCCCTAATTTACGCAAGGTAAAATTCATCGGTTATGGTGGTTATTGATGCTTTCAGCCAACAACTTTTTAGCCCTCAATAGGCGTACCTTGACATTGGTTAAAGGCTCATCGAGCTGGTCGGCAATGTCTTGATAACTCATTTCTTGAAAGTATCTTAGATTGAGAACTTCTCGGTAAATGGGTTTGAGCATTTTCATCAATGCCAGGAGTTCCACTAAATTTTGTTCGGTGATTAAGGCGTCTTCTTGCGTTGGGGTTTGGTCTGCTACGTTATACATCTGCAGCTCTTTGTCCTGGGTCGAGGCCACAATAACGGATTGTTTTTGCTTGCGGTACTTGTCGATTTGGATGTTTTTGCTGATGGTGATCAACCAGGTGCTGAAGACATAATCCTCATTAAATCCTTCGATTTTATCAAAGGCTTTGGCAAAAGCCTCTATGGTGATGTCCTCTGCTTCGTGTTCGTTTTGCACACGCTTGAGTTGGTACCCATAAACAAAGTTCCAATAGGCGTCCAAAAGTACATTGAAGGCGCTTTGCTTCCCCGCTTTGGCGGCGGTGATGGTTACTTTTAATTCGATTTCGTTTATTTCCAACGCGGCGGTTTGCTAAAGAGATTCAAAATAAAGACAATTAATTGAAAACAAAGTAATAACGGCTCAAAAATAAAGAGGAGCCACACCATTGATCGTTCTTTTAATGCCCTAAAACAAGGGGCAAGTAATGCCTGTTGCAACCCAATGCGCAGGATCACAATGGTGAGAAGAAAATTCAGCGGTGTGTGAACGATGAGTCCAAGCACTGCGCTGCTCCAAAACCCAATGAGACTCAGGGCATAAAAGCCTAAGACCAATTGGTGGTGCCATTGATAATGGTGGGCTGTCGTAATGTGCCGCCGTTTTTGACGGATAAATGAGGCCCATGTTGTTTTTGGTATGGATTGTGTTTGTGCCGAAGGCTCAAATACGATATATGTTTTACAGGTTGCTGCTGCCTTGTTGACAAATAGATCATCATCGCCTGAGGGGATATCCATATGGCTCACAAAACCCTTTTGTTCAAAAAACAAGGGTTTTGTATAGGCTAAATTGCGTCCCACACCCATATAGGGCATTTTGGCCCAAGCATGCCCAAGGTATTGGCACGCGGTCATTACGGTTTCATAACGGATCAGCGCATTGAGTAGCCCGGGCTTTTTTTCATAACCGCTATACCCCAAAACGATGGCGTTTTTGTCGGTCATTGGCGCAGTCATGCGTTTCATCCATTGATCCGAGCAGGGGATACAGTCGGCGTCAGTAAACAAGAGGCGCTGGTATTGGGCTTTTTTAATACCCAGTGTCAAGGCATACTTCTTATTGCCCCAAAAGGTTTCGTTGGGTTTTATGGTCACAATTTCGAGCCGTTTGTCGGTCAGGGCATAAGCCTCAAGAAGGTCTTGTGTGTGATCTGTAGATCCGTCATTCACAACAATGATTTCAAAATTGGAATAGCGCTGCGCCGAGATTAAGGGCAGTAAACGACCTAAGTTATCTGCTTGATTTTTGGCGCAAATAAGGACCGAAACGGGATAATTTTGTAGTGACTCTGGACCAATAGGGGCTTGAGTAAAGCCATAAAAGCGATAAAAAAAAAGAAGGTTAATAAAGGCAAACGCTCCTGTTAAAAAAAACAATAGCATTGGTGGCTCAGGCATTAGGAAGGTTCACTACCCTTGCAGTCCAAAAATTGTTCAGGTGCCTTTCCACAAAAACTACAATTTTCACCGTCTTTATTGAGGAACGGACTTTGCGAGGCACAAGTCCCAGCAAATTTGCCGTCCTTTTTCGCCCAAATCTTGATGGCAATTCCGGCAAACGCTAAAATGAGCAGGCCAATGGTTAGAAAAATGAGTTTCATAAGGTTTGGTTCTTTGGGCAAAATTACGATGTTTCGGCTTAACTATAGATATTTTTTTAGGGTCAAAACCGCGAAAGAATTAAAATCATGTCCAAAAAAAAATTCTATGCTTTATCTCTTTGCGGTGGTCGGCCGCTTATCCGCAAGGAAATCATGGCAAGAAATAAAGTCTTACACCAAATGGATGGTGCCCTGAACATCAATCAGTAGCGGTTCACTTCTGGCTTCAAAGCGATGCCGTATTTGGCCATGACGCTGTTTTGAACATATTGTGCCAATGTCCATATATCTTGTCCCGTTGCATGGCCATGATTCACCAGGACTAAGGCCTGCTGGTGGTGTACGCCAGCATCTCCATCACGATAACCTTTCAAACCAGCTTGTTCGATGAGCCAGCCCGCAGGAATTTTGTAATGGTCTTCGGAGACTTCATAGAATGGCGCAGAAGGAAATTGCTTTATGAAACGATCAAAATCAGTTTGATCCACTACTGGATTTTTGAAAAAACTCCCTGAATTACCCAGTTCTTTTGGGTCGGGAAGCTTGGATTGACGGATCTCAATCACGGCCTGGGCAACGTCACGTATTCCAGGATTGGTGATGCCTTTCTGAGTCAATACTTCGGCAATAGCGCCATATTTTGTCTGTATGTTGTGGTTGATTTTGCGCAAACGCATCCGCACTGAAGTGATCAGGTATTGGCCTTTAAGCGCTTGCTTAAATATAGAATCGCGGTAGCCAAAGGCGCAGTCGTCATGGCTAAAAGTTTTGAGCGCTAAGGTATCTCGGTGTAGTGCCTGGCAACTCACCAGAACATCTTTTAATTCTACCCCATAGGCGCCAATGTTTTGAATAGGGGCTGTCCCAACTTGACCCGGAATGAGGGCTAAATTTTCAACGCCGCCGTAATTCTGATCAAGACAGTAGAGGACAAAGTCGTGCCATTGCTCTCCAGCTTGCACTTCGAGGGTGATCTGCTGGGCATCGTCTTCCACGATCTCAATCCCTTTGAGTCCTATATGAAGGGTCAAACCTGGCAGGTCTTGGGTCAGTAAGATATTACTGCCTCCACCCAAAATCATGATGGGGTCATTACGGAAGGTCGTTAAGAGTGATCTAAGGGTGTCAAGGTCTTTTGCTGAGGCAAAATTTGCCGCACGGGCCTCAACACCAAAGGTATTGAACGCTTTAAGAGAATGGTTCCGTATAACAGTCATTAATCTGTGTACTGCTCTAGTGCGGCCTTTAAAATGGCCACGGCTTTGATGAGACTTTCTTTGTTAAGGACATAAGCGATCCGCACTTGATTCAGGCCAACACCGGGTGTGGAATAAAAGCCTGCAGCTGGAGCGACCATAATGGTTTCTCCATTGAGATCAAAAGATTCCAATAACCATTGTGCAAAGGCATCACTATTTTTAACAGGCAATTCAACAATGCAATAAAATGCACCCTTAGGGACGCCTACTCTTACGCCAGGAATAGCTTGTAATGCACTGACCAAGGTGTCTCGGCGCTCCTGATATTCTTTAATCACCGCATCAAAATAGCTTTGTGGTGTGCCTAACGCGGCTTCGCTGGCGATCTGTGCAAATGTCGGTGGGCTGAGGCGCGCTTGTGCAAATTTTAATGCCGTGGTCAGCAATTTTTTGTTTTTAGAAACCAGACATCCAATGCGTGCACCGCACATACTATAGCGCTTGGATACTGAGTCGATCAAAATGCCATATTGTTCCATACCTGGTTCTTGCAGGATGGAATAATGCACGTTCCCGTCGTAAGTGAACTCGCGATAGACCTCGTCAGAGACCAAAAATAGATCATGTTTTTGGACCAGTGCCACGAGGCTCTGGATTTCTTCTTTGCTGTAAAGGTATCCTGTAGGGTTGCCTGGATTACAGATTAAAATGGCTTTTGTTTTTGGGGTGATTAAAGTCTCAAAATCAGCAATTGGCGGTAAGGCAAAATTGTCATCAATACCCGAGTGCACAGGAATGATGCTGACTCCACTGGCCTTTGCAAAACCGTTATAATTCGCATAGAATGGCTCGGGGATAATGACCTCGTCATCGGGGTCACAGATACTACCCATGGCAAATAACAGAGCTTCGCTTCCGCCAGTGGTCACGACAATATCGTTGGCAGAAACCGCGATGGACTTACCTTGGTAATAGGCGGCAATTTTCTCGCGATATTCATATGAGCCTTCGGAGCGGGTATAGGCCAAAATGTCTAAGCCATGATTACTTACCGCATCCAAAGCGATTTGAGGCGTTTGAATATCGGGTTGACCAATGTTCAGGTGATACACCGTTTTGTTTTGTTTGTAGGCCATTTCGGCATAAGGCACTAATTTCCTTATGGGTGATTCTGGCATGTCATTTCCTTTGCGTGAAATTGAAGGCATATTCTTTGTGTTTAAAAAACAAATTACAGAAATAAAAACAAGAAAACGGACATTGTGGCCTGAATAATCTCCGCTTAAACACCGCCATTTAGAATCCGGTTAGGGCCAAAAAAAAAGCCCTGAAGTTATCAGGGCTTGTCACACGTATCAATGGTGTCTTAATTTTCTAAGATGCTTTTATACTCTTCTACGATACCTTTTATTTTTAAAGCTTTGGTCGATTCGGTAGCGTTGGAGTAAACGGTAACGGTCTTGCGGATGGGACCCAGACGCTTGGTGTCGTATTTGACCTTGATCTCGCCGGATGCTCCGGGAGCAATGGGGCCATCGGGCTTTTGTGGGACAGTACAACCACAGCTCGACTTGACATCCGACACAATTAAATCTTGGTCGCCAGTATTGGTGAATTCAAACACACGCAAGCCATCACTGCCTTTGGTAATTGTGCCATAGTCGATGGTTTCTGTTTTAAATTCAATTTTGGCTTGTGCTTGAGCACTGAGTCCAAAAAGGGTAATAGCCAAAATAAATAATAGGTTTTTCATAAGGGTTGAATTGAAGGTCTAAAATAGATAACTTTTCTGCAACGAGCAAAAACCCGTCACTTCTTTTATAATCTTTAACTTATAAGTACTTTTGCCCACTAGTTGATTTCAAAAATCACACCACAATGGCACAAGAGGGCAAATACAAGGCAAAGCAGGTTGAAGAAAAATGGTACCGCTACTGGATGGAGCATAATTATTTCCATAGTGAGGTCGACCAGAGAGAACCTTATACTATAGTGATCCCCCCACCAAATGTCACAGGAGTGCTTCATATGGGGCACATGCTCAATAACACCATTCAGGATGTTTTGATCCGTCGTGCGCGGCTTAAGGGCTTTAATGCCTGTTGGGTACCTGGTACAGATCACGCCTCTATTGCCACAGAAGCCAAAGTAGTGGCCAAACTCAAGGCCGAAGGGATAGAGAAAGCCGACCTTACCCGTGAGGCATTTTTAGAACACGCTTGGGAATGGACCCACAAGCATGGTGGTATTATTTTAGAACAACTCAAAAAATTAGGTGCTTCCTGTGATTGGGAACGGACCAAATTCACGATGGATCCAGATTTGTCCGAGTCGGTCATTCAGGTTTTTGTGGACTTATACAACAAAGGCCTTATTTACCGAGGATACCGAATGGTCAATTGGGATCCTGAGGCACAAACGACCCTCAGTGATGAAGAAGTCATCCATCAGGAGCGACAAGGTAAATTATATTATATCAACTATCCTGTAGCGGGCACGACCGATCATGTGATGATCGCTACGACACGTCCCGAGACCTTATTGGGTGATACGGCGGTATGTGTCCATCCCGAAGATCCACGCTTTGCACACCTCAAAGGCAAAAAAGTACGCGTGCCAATTTGTGATCGTTTGATCCCGGTGATTGAAGACACTTATGTTGCGATGGATTTTGGTACCGGTTGTCTTAAGGTTACTCCGGCCCATGATGAGAATGATAAAGTTTTGGGCGAAACCCATCAACTCGAGGTTATTGATATTTTTAATGACAACGCCACGCTCAATGCCCATGGTATGCATTATCAGGGTATGGATCGATTTGCCGTACGCAAAGCGATTGTCGAAGAATTAGACGAAAAAGGTTATTTAGTCAAAGTAGAAGACCATCTCAACAAAGTGGGCACGAGCGAGCGTACTGGCGCCGTGATAGAGCCGAAACTCAGTGATCAGTGGTTTTTGAAAATGAAAGACTTAGCGGAGCCGGCTTTGGCGGCGGTCTTGAATAAAGAGGTGCAACTCGTTCCAGACAAATTTATCAATACCTACCGCCATTGGATGGAAAATGTCCGTGACTGGAATATTTCCCGTCAGCTTTGGTGGGGACAGCAAATACCCGCTTATTATTATGGCAATGGCCGCGAGGAGTTTGTCGTAGCGACCTCAAAAGAGGAAGCCTTGGCTTTGGCCCGAACCCAAAGTGGAAACCCGGCACTGACTCTAGACCACCTGAAACAAGATCCCGATGCACTCGACACCTGGTTTTCTTCATGGCTTTGGCCTATTAGTGTTTTTGACGGTATACGTTCGCCCGATAATCCGGAGATCAATTATTATTATCCTACCAATGATTTGGTCACCGCACCAGAGATTTTGTTTTTCTGGGTGGCACGCATGATTGTAGCGGGCTATGCCTTCCGCGATACCAAACCGTTTAATAATGTTTATTTGACGGGGATTGTTCGTGACAAACAGCGCCGCAAAATGAGTAAATCTTTAGGGAACTCGCCCGATCCGTTGGTCTTGATTGATCAATATGGTGCGGACGGGGTGCGTGTTGGTATGCTTCTGAGTTCGCCAGCGGGCAATGACTTGATGTTTGACGAAGATTTGTGTCAGCAGGGGAGTGCTTTTGTCAATAAAATATGGAACGCGTATCGACTGATTTCGGGTTGGACTTTATCTGATGAGGTTGCCGTTAGTGATAGTGCGCGACAGGCCATTGTTTGGTACCGTCATAAATTCCAAATGGCCTTAGCCGAATTGGAAGACCACTATACCAAATACCGTATGAGTGATGCCTTAATGACCACTTACAAGCTCATCTGGGATGATTTTTGCTCGTGGTTCCTAGAAATGGTCAAGCCCGATTATGGACAGCCCATGGCCCAAGAAACCTTTCAAGAAATTTTAGAACTCCTAGAAGATAACCTCAAGGTACTCCATCCATTCGTGCCCTTTATTTCGGAAGAAATCTGGCAAGACATGCATCAGCGCACACCTGATCAAGCCCTCATTGTGGCGCAATGGCCAGAGATCAAGCCTTATGATACAGCGGTGATTGCCAATTTTGAATTGGCTGCTGAGGTTATTTCTGGGCTACGTACATTGCGCAAAACCAAAAACATTCCATTTAAAGAAGCGATTTCGCTTACCGTTCATAATGCCGAAGATTTTTCTAAGGACTTTGATGCCGCGATCGCCAAACTCGGGCACGTCACAGAAATCACCTACAGTGATCAAGTACCAGAGGGTGCTATGAGTTTCAGGGTCAAAAGCAACGAGTATTTTGTTCCCTTCTCAGGCACCTTAGATGTGGCTGCAGAGCGTGCAAAAATCCAGGAAGAGCTCATGTATACTAGAGGTTTTTTGAAGAGCGTTCAAGGGAAATTAAACAACGAACGCTTTGTTGCCGGGGCCCCGGAGGCCGTAGTCGCTTCGGAACGCAAAAAGGCAGCAGATGCCCTGGCCAAAATGGAAACCTTGGAATCGAGTTTGGCAGCTCTAGGGAACGCCTAGCGCATTGCGTCTCATGAAAATTTAGTCTTTAGAGAAGAGTCCTGTTCGCCAATAGAACACTTAGGGGTTAAAGCGTCTTATGTTGATCTATGTCCAGAAAATAGGTATGGGCCGTTTCGATATAATTTCTTTTTGCCTCATTGTGTGAGATATCTTGCGCTTGAAATAAAGCGTTTGTTTTAAACGCATTTATCAACGGTTTCTTGCTGCCTGGAGAGTCTCGATTGTCCGTCGCTTTTTTGAAATAGGCATAAAGCTTCAGCAGAATATCAGCAGGAAACGGATCTACATGCGCGTTGACCGCGATAACAGCTTCTTCAAAGGTTTTATCTAACTCCTCTTGCTTCATTTTTGATGGGCTAAAACGCTCAGGCCACCAGTGACGACCTGATTGAGTGTGACATTTATTTTGCTGTCAAGCGGCAGATACACATCGACGCGTGAACCAAATTTTATAAAGCCACTATCGTCAGTTTGCTGCGCTTGTTGGCCTTCTTGGGCATAGTTTACGATGCGCTTGGCCAGGGCTCCTGCGATTTGTCGAAAAAGCACAGGCCCAAAGACAGAACTCTCTACCACTACAGTAGTGCGTTCATTGTCGGTACTTGCTTTAGGATGCCAAGCCACAAGATATTTGCCGGGATGGTGCTTACTGTATTTAATGGTTCCGCCTACGGGATAGCGTGTGACGTGCACATTTATGGGAGACATGAATACCGATATCTGTAGGCGCTTGTCCTTAAAAAATTCAGGCTCATAAACTTCTTCAATAACCACAACTTTTCCATCCACTGGAGATAAAACTTTGTTAGAATCCAGCGTATAATTTCTTTTTGGGTTGCGGAAAAATTGCAGAATCAAAAACAGAAAGATAAATCCAGTAGACCAGATCAGGTATTGAGCCCATGTCGGCATGGACACATAGTGAGCGGCCAAAAAGAGCACTGCCACCACGATAAAGGTCACAACAATAATTCGGTATCCTTCTTTATGAAACATAATAGGTGATTTGTAAAATGGTATAAACAAATGGGCTGACAAAAATAATACTGTCGAGTCGGTCATAAATGCCCCCATGACCAGGAAGCAATGTGCCGCTGTCTTTAACTTGGGCTTTACGTTTGAATTTGGATTGGATCAAATCCCCAATGGTGCCAAAACAGGCGATAACTACGGCCAAGATCAACCATAATTCTAACGATTGATTGGTGAAGTACTGCGCTAAAATCCCAGCACCAATCAAGCTACCAATCAAGCCGCCTAAGGTGCCTTCTGTTGTTTTTTTTGGCGAAATACGTTCTAATAATTTATGCCGACCAAAATTGACGCCAACCAGGTAGGCCATGCTGTCATTGACCCAGATTAATACAAATACCCCCGCGATTAAATGGGCATCAAATATGCCGTTGTGAAAAGGGATCATGCCCATACATAGGATGCCAATCATGATATAAAATACCATAGGAATGTATTTGCGTTCTAGGCGCTCGTTGGAGGCGTAATCAAATAGACTCAAAAGGAGGTAGAGATTCATAAATACTCCCATAAGGCCGATCAAAGGCGTCAGCCATAGAGGGGCTCTTTGTGTGTGGACGATAAAGAATAACAATGAAAAGAGCACATAGGGTAACAGACTCTTTATTTTTATCAGTCTTTGAAACTCAAACAAAGTCAATAGGCCCAGTACGCCAGTCAATGCCAAATAATATTCGGAACAGGAATACATCGCAAACAAGACAAGGGTCATGTAGATCAAACCAGAAATGGTACGCATCAATAATTCTTTCATGCAATGCTTAGGTTGGTTGTTTAAAAGGCCTTGACATATAGCTCATCTTTGCCGTGCGCTAGGACTTGGCAAGGTATCTATAGGTCTTCTAAAAGCAACAAATATAAGTTTTTTGTACTACTTCCATAACTCATAAAATCTTTTTCCTCGTCGGATTCGAAATCCTGTATGGTCGTGATGTTGGAAGGGATGAATTTGTCGCTCTTGCTTTTGATCAATCGCAATCCTTCACTAATGGTTTCTACGAGTTGGCTCGTGGTGGCAAAGACGACAATATTTGTGGGGAGTTCGTTTAATTTTTTTTCTTTGATCTGATTAGAACAAAGCAATATGGCTCCGTTTGCAGCGACTAGAGATTCGCAGCGCGAAAAGGCAAAACAGGGGTCGTCTGTCTTATTGAATTTTAAATTGTAGCCCTGAAATTTTTCTTCGAGGGAATCATCCATGCACCATACATCTTGCTCATACCAGTCATTTTCTAGAAGAATGTTGTCAAATGCCTGTTCGATTTCTTCCCAATTTTCGCAATAGAGAAATTTCCCGCCATTTTTACTGAATTTGCGGGTGAATTTTTCGTCTACGGGAAGACCATTTTCGGGAAAATACTTACTGTGCCCGGGATCATCGGGATTTGGGTCTGATGTGGTTTTTTTTCCGAGTAGTCTTTTGAATAGACTCATGACTGAATACGAGGAGTTTGGTGTACCTCTCAAAGATATAAAATCTTGATAAAGTACTCCGGTATTAGTGTAAAGTTTATCCCTATTCTTGTTCAGAAGTAGAGGTACTCTCTTCTGTTACCTGCTCAGCTTCCTGATTTTCTGAGTCTTGCGTTTTTTGGTCCGAAATACTATGGGCTAATTCTGGAGTGGCAAAAGGTCTTTTGCCAAAAATACGCTCCAAACTTTCTTTAAAGATCACCTCTTTCTCCAATAGCTCATGGGCCAATAGGGTTAATTTGTCTTTGTGCTCTTCCAAAATAGCAATCGCCCGCAAGTACTGTCCTTCTATAATTTTAGAAATCTCTTGATCAATCAATTCGGCGGTCTTTTCGCTATAGGGCTTATTGAAATTATATTCGGACTGCCCCGAAGAGTCATAATAGGTTATATTTCCAACTTCTTCGCTTAAGCCATAAATAGTAACCATAGCCCTTGCCTGTTTGGTCACTTTTTCTAAATCACTTAAAGCACCTGTAGAGATTTTGTTAAAAATCACTTTTTCCGCAGCACGTCCACCCATTGTAGCGCACATTTCGTCTAGCATTTGATCTGGTCGAATGATGAGACGCTCTTCAGGTAAATACCAAGCAGCGCCCAGAGATTGACCTCTAGGAACTATCGTTACTTTGACCAGTGGCGCCGCGTATTCGAGCATCCAGCTCACTGTGGCATGCCCTGCTTCATGGAAGGCAACGGCTTTCTTTTCGTCGGCTGTAATGATTTTATTTTTCTTTTCTAGTCCACCAACAATACGGTCTACAGCATCAAGAAAATCCTGACGTCCCACTTGTTTTTTCTCCTGACGTGCTGCGATAAGTGCTGCCTCATTACATACATTGGCAATGTCTGCGCCAGAAAAACCAGGGGTTTGTTTGGCTAGAAAATCCATATCTACCGTTTCGTCTTTGACAATTGGGCGCAGGTGTACGTCAAAAATTTCTTTACGTTCCCGCACATCGGGCAGGTCCACATAAATCTGTCGGTCGAAACGACCTGCACGCATCAGGGCTTTATCCAATACATCAGCACGGTTTGTCGCCGCAATGACGATAACGTTGGTATTTGTGCCAAACCCGTCCATCTCTGTCAATAATTGGTTCAAGGTGTTTTCACGCTCGTCATTTGATCCAGAAAAATTATTCTTTCCACGGGCACGGCCAATGGCGTCTATTTCGTCAATAAAAATAATCGCGGGGGACTTCTCTTTGGCTTGCTTGAACAAATCGCGTACTCTCGAAGCACCAACCCCTACAAACATCTCGACAAAATCAGATCCGGACAAAGAGAAAAAGGGGACTTTGGCTTCGCCGGCAACGGCTTTGGCCAATAATGTTTTACCAGTTCCAGGAGGCCCTACCAGCAATGCGCCTTTAGGAATCTTGCCACCAAGAGCGGTGTATTTTTCTGGGTGTTTCAAGAAGTCAACAATCTCTTGGACTTCTTCTTTGGCTCCTTCGAGTCCAGCGACATCCTTGAAAGTTGTTTTGACATCTGTTTTTTCGTCAAATAATTTGGCTTTGGACTTTCCGATATTAAATAGCTGGCCCCCAGCGCCTCCTCCAGCACCCGATGACATGCGGCGCATGATGAAAACCCATACCCCAATAATCACAGCAAAGAAAAGAATAGAGGGGAGGAATTCGGCCCAAATATTCGTTTCTGTATTCCAAACAATTTTGGTATTTAGCCCATTTGATTGCTTGATGATATTGATGTTATTTTCAAAATTCTGAAGATCCCCAAATTCGAATTGATAAGTCGGGTCGTTGGTTCCAGGTTTAAGTAGTCGGTCTTTTGTTTTACTGGCATGTACGGATTGTTGCTGTGCTTCGGCGGTCAGATAAATGCGCGCCATTTTCTTGTTGATGATCTCAACTTTCTCAACATCGCCATTTTTTAGGTAGTTTTCGAACTCAATTTGTGAGGTGCGGATGGGCTCGGATAGATTACCGCCACCAAAAAAGTTCAAACCAATGAACATGAGGAATATGGCTATATAAATATAATAAGAATTGATCTTAGGTTTTTTCAAATCAGGTTTTTGTTCTTTTGCCATGGGCTCGTTGACTGTTTTAGTATGTGGTTTCGATGGTAACGATCTTGGCATCAGCCCAGAGTCCTTCTATATCGTAAAATTCTCTAATTTGTTTTTGAAAGACATGCACGACCACATGGACATAGTCCATAAGGATCCATTCGGCATTAGCACTTCCTTCGACATGCCAAGGCTTTTCTTTGAGGCTCTTGCTGACTAATTTTTGCACCGAACTGGCGATCGCACTGACCTGAGTATTCGATGATCCGCTACAAATTACAAAATAGTCACAAACGGAGTTCTCGACCGCGCGTAAATCTAAAATTTGTATGTCTTGACCTTTAACTTCTTCGATACCTTTGATGACATCGGAGACAATTAAATCGGCCCCTGTTTGTTTTTTTTGCATTAAGTTTTTGATTTGTGCAAATTTATTACTTTTTTACTTCTTGAACGGACATAGATCCCTAGATTCACGTCAAATATTATCGCTTGATTGAAATCAAAATTGATGCCACTGAGTCGACCAACGACTATTTGAAACAAATGATGCGTCGTTTGCCGGTAACCGATGGTACCATGGTCTCTACAGACCACCAAACCAAAGGGAAAGGACAACGCGGATCTTCGTGGTATTTTGAAGTGGATAATAGTCTGGCTATAAGTATCTTAAAACAGTTTGATGGGGCAAAACATATCTATCCATTTCAGGTGCAGATGCGTGTTTCCATCGCGATTATCCAGGTGCTGGATCGGTGGGGTGTTCCGGATTTGCAAATCAAATGGCCTAACGACATAATGTCAGACGGTCTGAAGATCGCAGGTATATTAATCGAAAATTTATATCAAGGACATTTGAAAAGTTCTGTTATTGGCTTAGGGCTCAATGTCAATAATGAATCAATGACCGATTTGCCCAAAGCGAGTTCACTTTTCCTGGCGACGCAGAAAATAAGTGATATCTCCGCACTCAAGAAGGCAATATATCAAGAAATCATGAAGGAATTAGCGGTCCTCGATACGGCCGAATTTGCCAATGATAAAGAGCGCTATGAAACACGACTCTATCGCAAAGGGGAAAGCGCGCAATTTATGACCGATACGGGACGTCAATTTGAGGGCACAATCAGGGGGGTCAGCCAAGAAGGTCTCCTTCAAATAGAGGATCAGACACAACAGGTCCAATCTTTTGACTTAAAAACCATAGTCTTTTTAGACTAAATCTTCTGAAGGTTCGTGGTGAGGGTTTCAATGAACTTTGTGATCGGGCCCTTGATCATCATGGCCATCATGGGGTTGAAGTCTCCTGAGAAACACAATTCGATTTGGCAACTATTATCGCCACTCGGGGTTAAATCACCAGTCAAATTAAAGGGAAGTTTATCGCTTTTGGCGCCAAGGACCAACTGGGTAGGGCGCACCGAAGATTTGGTTTCTAGTGCAATCTCGGGCATGCCTTTAAGGGCAAACAAGAAGGCGTTGGGCCCCAATACTTCAAACTTGCTGATCGACTCGGGCATGAGTTGCTCGAAGTTTTCGACCTGGTTCAAAAAATCAAAAACGGCTTCTGCGCTTTTGTTGATGACGACTTTATCTCCTTTGATTTCCATGAGAATGTGTTGTTAAAGAGGTGTTATGGCTTCCAGGTAGAGGGGTCTTCTCTCCAGTTGGCTAATATTTTGGCTTGTTCCCCAGTGATGTAATTGGCTTTTTCGGCTTGTAGTAAAAGATGCGCATAATCGCTTAAGGTGTTGAGTTGTATATCAGCTGCCTTAAAATTCGCTTCGGCCACAGGAAAACCATAAGTGAAAATCGCCATCATTCCTTTGACATTGGCTTTGGCTGCTCGCAAGGCTTCAACAGCCTTAAGGCTGCTTCCTCCTGTAGAAATAAGGTCTTCGATCACCACGACGTTCTGGTTTTCGGCCAAAAGTCCTTCGATTTGATTTAATCGGCCGTGAGACTTGGCCTCAGGACGAACATAGCAAAAAGGAAGATTCAAGTAATCGGCCACTAAGGCCCCAATGCCAATAGCTCCTGTGGCGACACCTGCGATGACATCTGGCTTGCCGAAAAGGGTTTCTATTTGGCTGGCCATATGTTCCCGGATGAAGTTTCTAATGGGCGGATACGATAAGGTAATTCTGTTGTCGCAATAGATTGGTGATTGCCAACCTGAAGCCCATGTAAAAGGGTTTTGTGGTTGCAATTTAATTGCATTAATTTGCAGCAGAAGTTCGGCTGTCTTTTGCGCTGTTTCTTTGTTTAAAACCATTTTGCAAATGTATAAAGTTTTTGTGAAAGACATTGCGATTATTCTGAGTTCAGAAAAATCAATGGGCGCCCCCTACACGACGGTTCCCCTAGAGATGGCAGAATTCAAGCAATTGATCAAAAAAATTCATAATGGCGAATTGCGTTATGTCCATCTTTATCACAAAAATGTAGAAAAACTAGAGCGGTACCTCAAGAAAAAAATACCCTTTGTGGTGGCTGCAGGTGGGTTGGTAGAGAATGAACAAAACGAACTTTTGTTTATCTACAGAAATAAGCGTTGGGATCTACCTAAGGGCCATGTCGAGCCTGGTGAGGATTATGAAGCCGCGGCAATCCGGGAAGTTGAAGAAGAAACAGGTGTTCGGGACTTAGTGATCAAGTCCTTTTTAAAAACAACCTATCACGTGTTTAAGCGTAAAGGCGAATTTCGACTCAAGGTGACCTATTGGTATGCGATGACCACAGATTACAAGGGTGATCTAGCCCCCCAGATTAAAGAAGGGATCAAGAAAGCCAAATGGAAGAACTTTAAGAAATCCAAAAAAGCGCTGACCAAAAGTTACGCCAATATCAGGTCACTCTTCCCCGAGACTTATTTGGCTCATGACTCTGACAATGGGGTAGCGTAAGTGGGCTGACTCGTAATGAATGGATTGTTTGTGTAGCCAATCTAACTGGGCATACCAATTGTCGGCAAAGCTTTGATCCTGTGCTTTTTTATCCGTAAAAGCTTGTCTGATTTCTGGATGGTTTTCCAAAAATTCTAGAGCTAAGTCTTCCCATACATAAGGTGAAAACCCTTCTTTTTGCTGTAAAATAGTATCAAAGAAATTCCAATTGAAAAATGAATCAATGGCCTCAGGTTCTAGAACTTCGAGCAAATAACGTACACCCCACTGATCGGTTGGTACGACCCAATCACCTTGTTGGATGGTGTTAGATTGATTCTGGCTGCGGACTTTGGTTCCGGAATGTAAATAATGGCCTTCAAATGGATTTTTGCTGGTTTTATAGTCGTCTATGTAATAGACTTCCGCATCAATGGTCTGGGATTTTGGCCACTGGGTCATCTGGATGTCATTGGCCTTGAGTAAAGTGATAACCTTGTCATATGTCTTGGGGATGATATAGGAATGAGGAATAACGACTTCCTTCTTTGATCGGTAAGTGTCTTGGTAAGCTATTTCTCGGTTGTAGGGCTTGTTTCGGTCAAAGAACAAACGGTCAAAGCCCGTTAAGGCACTGGGTTTTTTGGCCGCTTCAAAACCCAAGAATGATCGCGTGGTATGCGCTGTGGTATCGAGCGTCCAATCCATTGCGTAACGCTGTCCTGGGCGGAATCGACTTGTTGTTTCTTGGCGCAATTGTGCCACGACATCGACGTGTTGATCGGCCAGAGTTATAAAGTCAGTCAACAAGGCATACGTAGCCATAACGCGCTGTTTGTAGGGTTTCAACATGTGGGTTTCGATCATCATGCCTGCGGTATGAAATAGGGTAGTATACCCTGTAGAATAGCGTGGATGATCAATAAACTGGTTAAAACCAAACTCGGGAGATTGATTAAAGACATTCACATAAGGCGTGATCGGCCAATCTTGAGCTGCCAGCATGTTTTCCAGATCAGGCATGAGTGATTGGTGAACGTAATCCCCCAAGGGACCGCCGAGTTTATTGTGTTGGGTAAACAAGTGGGTCAGGGTGTATTGGTAATCTGCGCCATTACTCACGTGAGTATCTACAAACCAAAAGGGCTTCACTGTATGGAAAATCTCGGCAAAAGCTATAGCATTTTTGGTGTCTGATTTGATGAAATCTCTATTGAGGTCAAAATTTTGGGCATTACCGCGGAATCCGTATTCCTTGGGGCCATTTTGATTGGTTCGGGTGCCTGAATTACGGTTGAGGGCACCACCAATATTATAGATAGGAATCACGCCGATACTTATATTATTTGGCGTGGCAAGATTGCCTTGAGCCAGATCGCGCATAAGCATCATGCTGGCGTCGATACCATCGCTCTCGCCGGGGTGTATGCCGTTGTTGATCAGAACAAAGGGCAAGTCTCCCAAAGAATCATTCACGATATTTTTTGTGCCTTTTCCCTTATAAACCACCAAGTGGAGTGGTTCGCCGCTATCGGTTTGCCCCATTTGATAAATGGAAATGGTGGTAAAGTCTTCTGCGAGCTTATGGTAATAAGCTATGACCTGCGCATAAGTTGGGGTTTGCTCACCCTGGGATACTTCAAAGTGGGTCAGGTAATGTCCCTTGGAATTTTTGGAGGGGTTGTCATGGCATCCTTGTGTAATCAAGGTCATAAAACTCAATAATAATGCAATGCGGAAAGCCATAAGCGTGGGTTTAAAAGACGTTTCTTGGTTTAAATGTACTAAGGATTGGGCACAAAAAAAGGTGCGTAAAGCACCTTTTTTATTTATAAGTATGATTTCTTACGCATTCATGGAGATCAAAAACTCTTCATTATTACGGGTTTGTTTGATGCGGTCGTTAATGAATTCCATCGCTTCTACAGGGTTCATATCGGCAAGATATTTGCGCATTACCCACATGCGTTGGATGACTTTTTCATCCAATAACATGTCGTCACGACGCGTTGATGAAGAGGTCAAGTCAATAGCAGGGAATATTCTTCGGTTAGAAATTTTACGGTCTAACAGGAGTTCCATGTTACCGGTTCCTTTAAATTCTTCAAAGATTACTTCGTCCATTTTGGATCCTGTTTCGGTCAAAGCAGTTGCAATAATACTTAAAGAACCACCATTTTCGATGTTACGCGCGGCACCAAAGAAACGCTTAGGCTTATGTAATGCATTGGCATCAACACCCCCAGAAAGGATCTTTCCACTGGCAGGTTGCACGGCATTGTAGGCACGCGCCAGGCGTGTGATGGAATCCAATAGGATTACCACATCATGCCCACATTCTACAAGACGCTTAGCCTTGTCAATAACGATATTGGCCACACGTACGTGCTCTGATGCCTCCTTGTCAAAGGTAGAAGCAACAACTTCTCCTTTTACATTGCGCTGCATATCGGTAACCTCTTCTGGACGTTCGTCAATCAATAGGATGATTTGATAAACCTCTGGGTGATTAGCTGCGATCGCATTGGCTATTTCTTTCAAGAGCATGGTTTTACCCGTTTTGGGTTGCGCTACGATCATACCACGCTGTCCTTTACCAATTGGGGTAAAGAGATCAATGATACGTGTAGACACCGTACTTTGCTTGTCGGCCAAATTAAATTTTTCGTTTGGAAATAATGGCGTCAAGTGCTCAAAAGAGACACGGTCGCGCACTACATTAGGACTTAACCCATTGATTTTATTTACCTTAATTAAAGGGAAATATTTTTCGCCTTCTTTAGGAGGACGCACAACGCCCAAAACCGTATCACCTGTTTTAAGACCAAATAAACGGATTTGGCTTTGTGATACATAAATGTCATCAGGTGAAGAAAGGTAATGGTAGTCACTTGAACGCAAAAATCCATAACCGTCTTGCATGATTTCCAAAACACCTTCGCTTTCGATGATGCCATCAAATTCGTAGTCTGGCTCTTTATAACGGTTGCGTGTATCACGGTTCCCGTTTTTGTTGTGGTCGGGACGATTTTGATTTTTATGTTGGTTGTTATTTTTTTGCCCGCCTTCCACATTTTTGTTGCGGTCACCATCA
>DGAU01000001.1:0-10733 GCA_002384055.1 Flavobacteriaceae bacterium UBA4022 | reverse complement strand
TTGTTGCGGTCACCATCATTTTTAGTAGCTGGCGCCTTGGCGTTTCTATTGTCGTTTCGGTTGTCGTTTCGGTTGCCGTTTTCCGAAGATTTTGCTGCGTCATTTTGACGTCTTGGTTGGCGATCTCCACGGTTATCCCTATCGTTGCGCTGGCCTTCGCCTTGCTTGATGTTGCGTGGATTGTCGCTGCTTTTTGCTTCGCGCGGGCCGTCGCCTGGCTTGCTATTGCGCTGGTTGTCGCCGCTTTTTACTTCGGGCTGCCCCTGCTTAGGGTTATCTGCTTTTGGCTCGTTTGTTTCTGTCGCAGTACTTTCTGTCGCGACACCGGGGGCGTCTTGTGTTTTAATCGTCGTTTTAACGATAGCTTGAACCGCCGTTGGATTCGCCGCTTGGTAATCTAAAATCTGATAAACCAAGTCTAGTTTTTTTAAGGTTCGGTATTTTGGCACACCTAATTCCTTAGCTAAATCCTGAAGTTCAGGTAGCTTCTGTTCTTTTAATTCAGAAATTTCTAACATGTAATAGTTTGATTCGTAAAGTTATGGGAATGTGATCTGGTTGTATGATCGAAAAATGGGTTGAAGACTGAGCGGCTTAGAATTATGACTATTGCGCCTAGCGGCACAATGATACGACATTATTTTGAAAATCTAGATTAATTTTTTAGAAAAGAAAGCTTATTTTTGTGCTTCAAAACAGCCGGAACAACCATGATTCAACGCATTCAAACCCTTTATCTCCTGACCGCACTGGCTTGTATTCTAGGGTTTTATTTTTGGATGCCTGTGGTTTCTCAAGGCAGTGAAGGGCCGAACAAATGGAACACCAATTCGGTGCTTGATGCCATTAATTTGGTGTCTGCTGTTCTTGTTTTGTGGTCAATTGTAAAGTTTAAACAGCGGTTGCACCAGTTTGTGCTGAATCGTTTGTCGATCATATTTAATTTTGTATTAGTGGGCGTTTTCATTTTTCGATCGCTAAATTTATCCGGAGAAGCCTTGGTTTCGCAGAAGGGTATTGGGGTGCTACTTCCCATCATTTCTATCGTTTTTTTAGTGTTGGCCAATAAGGCCATCAAAAGGGACGAGGATCTCGTAAAATCGGTAGATCGAATCCGTTAAATGCCATTAGTATATTAGTGCGAAACCCTCAAAAAATGCCAATTTTGAGGGTTTTTTTATCGCTTATATTCTAGAACTTCCATATCCAGTAGTTTTCCTTTGTCGATACTAAAGCGCAACATGGTTCGGACTTGATGAAAACCGTGGATGCCTATGGCACCAGGGTTAAGATGTATGTGTTGGTGTTTTTGATCACGTTGCACCTTGAGGATATGGGAATGACCACAGATCACCACCTCTGGCGACAAGTCCCTAATCTGCTGGCGCAAAGTGGGCAGATATCGCCCTGGATAGCCCCCGATGTGCGTCATTAGTACGCGTATGCCGTCGCAGGTAAAATTTTGGTTCAAAGGAAATTCACCTCTGATATCCGCTCCGTCAATATTGCCATAAACTGCCGTTACTGGCGCTACGCCCCTAAGGGCATCAGTTACGCTCAGGTTGCCGATATCCCCGGCATGCCAAACCTGATCTACTTCGCTGGCACGTTGCAGAATGGTCTCGTTCATGTAGCCATGGGTATCGCTGAGTAATAGAATGCGTGTCATAAAGGCAAAGTTAGGGGTTTAATTTTTTCAATAACCTTTGGACTATAGAAGTAATTTGTAATTTTACCCTTTCATGATTCTATTTTGAGGTATTTCATAGAACTCGCCTTTAACGGGGGCAATTATTTTGGTTGGCAACGCCAGCCCAATGACATCAGTGTTCAAGAAACACTTGAGCATGCCTTGTCGACCTTATTGCGCAAGACCATCACCATTGTGGGGGCCGGGCGTACCGACACAGGGGTACATGCACGTCAGATTTTTGCACACTTTGATGTTCAAGAACCCCTAGAAGCAGAGACTTTAACAGCGCGACTCAATGGTTTTTTACCAAATGACATCAGTATTATCGATCTGTTTGAAGTGCCAGAGAACGCTCATGCGCGTTTTGATGCGGTACACCGCGAATATCAATACTTTTTGAGTACTAAGAAGGATCCATTTACTAATGGCTTTACTTACAGTGTTTCTCAAATTCCCAATTTGGCTAAGATGAATGCGGCAGCGGCCTTGCTTTTGGCGCATACCGATTTTCAATGCTTTTCCAAATCCAAGACCGATGTACGCACCTATGATTGCAAAATCACCAAGGCAGAATGGAGCCAGCAAGATGATGTTTTGGTCTTTACTGTCGGGGCGGATCGATTTCTGCGCAATATGGTGCGGGCCATTGTGGGCACCCTGTTATCAGTCGGTTACGGCAAAATGGACATAGATGGTTTTCGGGCTGTTTTGGCCAGTAAAGACCGATCAAGTGCGGGTACTTCGGTTCCGGGTTACGCCTTGTTTTTGAATAAGGTTACCTACCCAATTAACCACTTTAAGTTATAACTTTACACCTATGGGAAAACCAGCAGGCAAGGCCTTCGATTTCAACTTATTCTCGCGTTTATTAGGTTTTACTAAGCCCTATCGAGGCACTTTTATATTTGTCGCCTTATCGGCCATAGGATTGTCTGTAGCAGGATTACTTGGGCCTATATTTTTGAAAAACACCATTGACTTGGGTATGTTGCCACAAGACTGGGATGCGATGGTTTTTTATATTTCCCTTATAGCGGTGGCTTTAGTTTTTGAGGTGCTTTTTCAGTTTTCTTTTATCTATTATGCCAACTGGTTGGGTCAGACTGTTATTAAAGATATCAGAATCAAGTTGTTTGGTCATATGATGCGTTTCAAGATGGCCTATTTTGATAAGAGTGCTGTAGGGCGTTTAACGACCCGCACGGTCAATGACATTGAAACCATCGCCAGTATTTTTAGTGAAGGCTTGTTCACCATTGCCAGTGATGTGCTCAAAATGGTGGTGATTGCGACCTATATGATTTACCAGAGTTGGCAATTGGCTTTGATCTCGTTTTCTATTCTTCCGGTGCTCATTTATGCCACACGAATTTTCCAAAGAGCGATGAAAGGCGCCTTTGAGGATGTGCGTAATCAAGTCGCTAACCTCAATACTTTTGTTCAAGAGCGCATTACGGGTATGAAAATTGTACAAATTTTTGTCCGTGAAGACAAAGAGTACGAAACCTTTATGCAGATCAACGAAGAGCACAAGAAGGGTTGGATCAAAACCGTATGGTTCAATAGTATTTTCTTCCCGATTGCTGAAATTTCTGGGTCCGTTGCATTGGGTCTGATCGTATGGTATGGAGGAATGAACATTCTTCCCGATGGCACTTTACCGGGCAACGGGATGACCCTAGGGCTTATTACGGCATTCATACAATTGTCCCAAATGCTGTTTCGCCCGTTGCGCATGATTGCCGATAAATTCAATACCCTACAGATGGGTATGGTGGCCGCCAATCGGGTTTTTGAAATTTTGGATACTGAGGCGCATATCGCGGATCAGGGTGAGACAGAATTGGCAGAGATTGCGGGCCATATTGCCTTCGAATCGGTCACTTTTGGTTACAAACCAGATGAGCCTGTAGTCAAAGGCATTAGCTTCGAAGTGAAGCCAGGGCAGACTATTGCTATAGTGGGTGCCACTGGAGCGGGCAAATCCACCATCATTAATCTCCTGACTCGATTTTACGAAATTGATGGGGGCAAGATCAAAATCGACGGACATGATATAGAGACCATGACCTTGGCCTCTTTGAGAGGTCATATTGCGGTGGTCTTACAGGATGTCTTTTTGTTTGCCGATACCATCTTGAACAACATCACTTTGGGCGATGATCAAATCACCGAAGAGCAGGTGATTGCTGCGGCCAAAGAAATTGGCGTACATGACTTTATCAGCAGCTTACCAGAAGGCTATCATTATAATGTAAAAGAGCGTGGGGCTATGCTTTCTTCGGGTCAACGACAGTTGATTGCCTTTTTACGCGCTTTTATGAGCGGTCCGAGTATTTTGATTCTTGACGAAGCCACTTCATCGGTCGATAGTTATTCGGAGGAACTCATTCAAAATGCCACCGATCGCATCACCCAAGGCCGCACATCAATTGTGATTGCGCACCGTTTGGCGACCATTCAAAATGCGGATCAAATTATGGTGATGGAAGCTGGTAAAATTGTAGAAGTGGGTACCCATCAGTCATTAATCAAAAAAGACTCAGGGCATTACAAATCACTTTATGAGGTGCAGTTTGCACTAAAGGACAAGGACGCTGAGGCATAAGCGCTGGTTAATTACTCAAATCTCTAGCCATTATTTTTTCGAGTTCATCACGATCGTTGTAGCGCACAAAATCACCTTCCTTGACATAAGACATTTGGCCGCTCTCTTCCGAGACGACCAGGCAAACAGCATCTGTTCGCTCGGTAATGCCTAGTGCTGCACGATGGCGCAGACCAAAACGTGAGGGGATATTTTGTTCGCTTGATACCGGCAAGATGACCCTTGTGGCCGAAATGGTGTTGTCTTCAATGACCATGGCCCCATCGTGCAAGGGACTGTTTTTATAAAAAATACTTTCCAGAATAGGCCCGTTGACCTCAAGATTCATGGGGTCTCCAGTGCTCTTAATGAATTCTAAGTTGTTGTTGCGCTTGAGCACAATAATGGCTCCTGTTTTGGAGGCACTCATTTTAAGACAGGCACTGACAATAGCAGTAATGTCCGTATTGAAAGTCTGAGTTGGTTGTAGGTTGAAGCGTTGCAGGAGTTTTTTGCGTGAGGCAAAATTGGTCGTCCCTATCATGAGTAAAAATTTCCTAATTTCTTGCTGGAAGACCACAATCAAGGCAAACATACCCACGCCCAAGAAGCCGCCCAAAATTCTACTGAGCAGTTGCATTTGCAAAAACTCGGTGAGTTTCCATGTGGCATATAACATCACAATACCGATAAAAATATTGATGGCAACCGTGCCACGCACCAGTCGGTAGAGGTAAAAGAGCAAAAGTGCGACCAAAACAATGTCGACGATGTCCAGAATTCTGATTTCTAACAATTCCACGGTACGGGTTTGGGATAAAGGTAATTAATTTTTTAGCGCTTGAACCAAACTTATGGTTTCTTGAGCTTGGGCCACATCATGAACCCGCAAAATGCACGCGCCTTTTTGCAGGGCGATGGTATTCATTACCGTGGTCCCATTTAAGGCTTGCTCAGGACTTTTGTCGAGTGTTTTGTAGATCATTGATTTTCTGGAAAGCCCAGCTAATATTGGGAGTTTCAGATGTATGAGGTGTTCGAGTTGGTTCAATAATTCAAAATTTTGCGCACGCGTTTTGGCAAACCCAAAGCCTGGATCTATGATCAGGTCATTGATCCCATGACTGCGCGCCTGGGCGATGCGTGTGGCCAATTCTTGGGTCACCTCAATGATGACGTTGTCGTATTGACTCAGGGAGGTCATGGTCTGCGGTGTGCCCCGCATGTGCATCAAGACCATAGGCACGCTAGCGCTTCCAACAGCGGCAAACATATCTGGATCTGCTTGACCACCGCTGATGTCATTGACCATACAGGCGCCTGCATCTATGGCCGCTTGAGCGACGCTACTGCGAAAGGTGTCAATGGATATTAAGGCCTGTGGAAATGTTTGGTGTAATGCTTTAATGGCCGGGAGTACGCGCCCAATTTCTTGGTCTAAGTTAACATCATCTGCCCCGGGTCGCGAACTATAGCCGCCAACATCCAAAAAAGTAGCCCCGTCAGCGAGCATGACCGCTGCTTGGGCCAAAAGAGTGTCCAGGTTGTTGTGTTTCCCGCCGTCGTAAAAAGAATCTGGCGTCACATTTAAAATGCCCATTACCCTTGGAACACTGAGGTCAATTAAATGGCCGTGGCAATTGATGGTCATGGTATTTTTTAAATTGATTTATTTAAGCGAAATTTACGGAAAATCTTAAAGAACTCATGGGCAAAACCGCAAAACAGTATGATCAGGTCATTACCGCATGCCGACAGTTGTTTTCCGACAAGATGAAAGACTACGGAAGTGCATGGCGTATTTTGCGCTTACCTTCCTTAACGGATCAGATTTTTATCAAAGCCCAGCGTATTCGCGGGTTGCAACAGAATCAAGAGCAAAAAGTCGACGAAGGAGCCCAGTCTGAATTCATCGGCATTATCAATTATTCGGTGATGGCCCTTATCCAGCTCAAAATGGGCGTGGTGGAACAACCCGATCTGGATTTGGAAGCTGCCGTAGCCATGTATGACCAAGAGGTGACCCTTACCAAAGGGCTGATGATGGATAAAAATCATGATTATGGCGAAGCTTGGCGCGATATGCGGGTGAGTTCCTTGACCGATTTGATCCTTCAAAAGTTATTACGGGTCAAGCAGATAGAAGACAATCAAGGCAAGACCTTGGTCAGCGAAGGTATTGATGCCAACTACCAAGACATGATCAACTATAGTGTATTTGCTTTAATCCATTTGGACCAGGGCACAAATCAATAAGTATGTATAAAGTAACCGTAGGTTTTAGTCGGGTTTTTGTTGGGGTGCTGTTCCTGATCAGCGGTTTGATCAAACTCAATGACCCAGTCGGTTTCTCCTTTAAATTACAAGATTATTTTGCGCCAGATGTTCTGAATCTTGAGTTTTTGGTTCCCTATGCCTTGTTGATGGCCATTATTTTGGTATTGATCGAAGTGCTTTTGGGTGTGATGCTTTTGGTGGGTTATGCGACCCAATTGACCCTTTGGAGTTTGCTCAGCATGATTGTGTTTTTTACGTTCCTGACCTTTTACTCAGCTTATTTCGAAAAGGTGACCGATTGTGGTTGCTTTGGGGATGCCTTAAAACTCACGCCTTGGCAGTCCTTTAGCAAAGATTTAGTCCTGTTGGTGTTGATTGCCTTTTTGTTGTGGAAAAAAGATATGATCCAATCTTGGGGAACGCCAAATGTGCGCAGTATCATTGTATTGATGGCGACGGTTTTGTCGTTGGCTTTTGGTTACCAGGTACTGATGCACCTCCCAGTGGTTGATTTTCGTCCGTACAAAATAGGGGTCAATATCACCAATGCCATGCAAACGCCCAGTGATGCACCTGCACCCATTATCGAATACCGCTGGCAGTATGAGGGGCCCGATGGTCCTTTTGAACTGGTCAATACCACGGGTCAAGATCCCCAGCCCGAAGGGGCACAGCGTACCGGAGTCGAAACCCAGTTTTTACGCCCACCTTATGAGCCGCCCATCCATGATTTTTCGATGGAACGCGATGGGATGGACTATACCCAAGAACTCCTGGAGGAACCCAAATTAATTGTAGTAGTGGCCTACAATTTGGCTGTTTCTGAAATGAACGGTTTTGCAACCATCAATACGGTAGTGGCAGAGGCCCAAGCCAAAGGTTATAAGGTCATTGGATTGTCCGCCTCTGGACCCGATGAGGTGGCAGTACTCCGCGAAAAATTCGGGGTGATGTTTGACTTTTACTTTTGCGACATGACGGCCCTGAAAACGATCGTACGCAGTAATCCAGCGGTTATGGAATGGCAGTCGGGCATGATCAAGCAAAAGTTGCATTGGAACGATGCCTTGAAGCTAAAATTCAATTAGGGTGTTGGTGTATCTCATAAAAAAATTAGGCTATGCCCTGATCACGCTCTATGGTGTGGTGACGGTCATTTTCTTTTTATTTAATTTCTTACCTGGTGATCCCGCGCGCATGATGCTGGGTCAAAACGAAACCGCCGAACAGCTTGCTATAGTCAAAAAAAAATATGGTTTTGATCAGCCTATTGGCAAGCAATACCTTTATTATCTGAATGACCTTTCGCCCATTTCTCTGCATCAGAAGCAACCGGGCTTTTACACCTCTTATGACGCGGATAAGTATGGTGGCCTAGTGTTACTGCGCACGCGTTCCAAAGTGCTCCTATTCAAATGGCCTTATTTGCGCGACTCCTTTCAAAAAAGTGGTAAGCGTGTGTCTGATGTGATTGCCGAAACCTTGCCCAATACAGCCGTTTTGGCCGTGTCTGCCATCTTATTGGCTATAATGCTCGGCGTATTACTCGGGGTTGTTTCTGTGGCTTATAAGGATCGTTTTTTGGACCGTATGATTCAATTGGTCAGCACCATAGGCATGAGTGTACCCTCGTTTTTTAGTGCCCTTTTGTTTGCCTGGTTTTTTGGCTATGTCTTACACGAATACACCCACCTGAATATGTCGGGAAGCCTATATGCGGTAGATGACTTTGGTGAAGGCACATACATTCAATGGAAAAATTTAATCCTACCGGCTGTGGTATTGGGGATTCGGCCGTTGGCTGTTGTGACCCAACTCATGCGCAACTCTCTTTGGGACGAACTCAATAAAGATTATATCCGCACTGCCCGAGCCAAAGGCTTAGGGCAATTTGCTGTGCTGTTTCGCCATGCGCTCAAAAACGCCTTAAACCCTGTGGTAACCGCCATATCCGGCTGGTTTGCCTCTATGTTGGCTGGTGCCGTATTTGTAGAATACATTTTTGGATGGAATGGTCTGGGCAAAGAAATAGTAGATGCGTTGAATACCTTAGACCTGCCCATCATTATGGGGGCGGTCTTGGTGATTGCCACCCTCTTTATATTAATCAATATTATGGTGGATTTGATCTATGGATGGTTGGATCCCAGAATCAGTTATCAATAAATTGTTATGAGAAAAAAAATTGTCGCAGGAAACTGGAAAATGAACCTCAATAAGGACGAGGCAGAAGCTTTAACAACAGCCTTAGTTCTTGAATTGGGTGCACAACCCTCGGGCAACCAGCGGGTCTTGATTTGTCCGCCCAGCGTGCATTTGAGTGGCGCATTGGCCCTAGTAGGTGCTGGTGGGCGTTTGGAAGTTGGTGCACAAAATATGCATCAAGCCGAATCAGGCGCCTATACAGGTGAGCTTTCTGGAGGTATGCTGGCCAGTTACGGTGTGGGCTCCGTCTTGATTGGTCATAGCGAGCGCCGTGCTTATTTTCATGAAGACAACGCTTTGCTCAAAGAGAAAGTAGATGCGGCACTGGGTCATGGAATCGAAGTGGTATATTGTTTTGGTGAGTTGCTCGAAGAGCGCCAATCTGATACGCATTTTGCGGTTGTAGCAACGCAATTAAAGGATGCCTTATTTCATTTAAGCGCAGACCAGTGGTCGTCGGTTGTTTTGGCCTATGAACCGGTTTGGGCTATTGGCACAGGGGTTACGGCCTCACCCGAACAAGCACAAGAAATGCATGCTTTTATCCGTCAGACGGTGGCCACACATTATGGGGACCACTGCGCACAAAATGTTTCCATCCTTTACGGTGGGAGTGTGAAGCCTGATAACGCGGCCGAACTATTTGGTAAGCCCGATGTTGATGGAGGACTTATTGGTGGAGCATCGCTAAAGGTAGACGATTTTATGGCTATTGTAAACGCTGCAGGATGAGCCATTTCTATTTAGAATTTGACTTCAAAGTCACCCCTCCAGAGCCCGGATCTGACGTGCTGATGGCCCAGTTGGGTGCCGTTGGTTTCGAAAGCTTTATGCCAACCGATGATGGGGTATTGGCCTATATCCAAAAAAGTGATTGGCACGAGGAATTACTTCATACCGTTGAAATCTTAGACGCAAGTTTTTGTTCTATTACCCATACGCACAAAGAAATACCGCCCACCAATTGGAATGAAGATTGGGAAAAGAATTTTTCGCCGATTACCGTAGGAGATCAGTGTATGGTGCGGGCACCGTTTCATGAAGCTTCTGAGGTGAGATATGATATCGTTATTGAACCAAAAATGTCATTTGGCACAGGGCATCACCAGACCACTCACATGATGCTTGAGTATATTTTGGCCCATGATTTTGAAGGGCAAAACGTATTGGATATGGGAGCGGGCACTGCTGTGTTGGCTATTTTGGCCATGCGCAAAGGGGCCGAAAAGGCTACTGCGATCGATATAGATCCTTGGTGTGTGGAAAATGCGACAGAAAATGCCCAACGCAATGGGGTGAGTACTATTGAAGTGCAATTGGGCGGGGCAGAGATTTTGCCAAAAACACCCGTATTTCATAGCGTGATTGCCAATATCAATCGCAATATCTTACTCGAAGATATGGCGAGCTATGTGGATTGTTTGCTTCCTCAGGGTCTGCTCTTTTTGAGTGGGTTTTATAAAGAAGATTTGCCTGCAATTATAGCGTGCTGTTCGGATTTGGGCATGACCTATGTAGATCATAGAGAACGGGACCGATGGGTCGCGGCAAAATTTGTAAATTTGTGACATGAGTAGCCAAAGACAATATCAAGAAGCCGCCGAGTCGATGACACAAGAAGTTGTGGAGCATCAGATTGTCTTGTATAACGACGACATTAATACTTTTGATCATGTCATCAACTGTCTTGTAGAGATTTGTGGGCATGATGTTTTGCAAGCCGAGCAGTGTGCGCTCTTGGTGCATTACAAAGGAAAATGCTCTGTAAAGTCAGGATCCTACGAAGAGTTATTGCCGCAATGCACTGGTCTGTTGCAATCTGGTCTTAATGCAGAGATTATTTGAAATTTTTTAATTGACAATCCTACTGAATTTTTTATATTTGCCACCCAATAAGGCCTCGTGGCGCAACTGAATAGCGCATCTGATTACGGCTCAGAAGGTTGCAAGTTTGAATCTTGCCGAGGTCAC
>DGAU01000005.1 GCA_002384055.1 Flavobacteriaceae bacterium UBA4022 | reverse complement strand
GGTGGCGGTACTACCCTAGCAAATCACCGTTAACACAGCAATAGGTCAGGCGTCCAAATCGGCTCTTTTTGGACCAGAAGGCATCGCTTATCGTCAACCTATAAAATCACACAAATCGCCAAAATGAGTCTTATTTGATCATAATATCGTCAAAAAGACGTAAAATATTAAGTTTTACACGCAATTTACGTCAAAATATTACGCATCAATAATATTTAGATAAGTCTAAAATAATATTTACCTTTGCCCTATGTTGACGTTTTCAGAAGAAAATTACATCAAGTCCTTATTTCACTTGCAGCAAAATACGCAGCATGGGGTCAGCACATCCGCATTGGCACAACGCCTTGAGACCAAACCTTCGTCAGCAACGGACATGTTACAAAAGCTAAGCGACAAAGGCCTTGTGGATTACATCAAATACAAAGGCGCACTGCTCAGTCCAGAGGGTTATCAATTGGCCGCTCATATTGTGCGCAAACACCGCCTATGGGAAGTGTTTCTGGTCAAGACACTCGACTTTAGCTGGGACCAGGTACATGACATCGCCGAACAACTCGAACACATCCACTCGCCGCTGCTTGTCGAAAAACTCGATGCCTTTTTGGGCCATCCCCGCAGAGATCCCCACGGAGACCCGATTCCGGACAAAAACGGCTATTTGCCTGAGGTTCAAAAGACCCTGTTGTCAGAACATATAAGTGGTCAAGAATCGATCTTGGTCAGTGTCAAAGACGCTAGTGACAACTTCCTGAAATACCTCAACCAAAAAAATATCAGCCTGGGGGCCCACATCAAAGTGATCGCACTAGAACCGTTTGACGGCTCGATGACTGTAGAGATTAATGATCTCACGCATTATTTTTCACCAACCATAACCACCAATCTTTATGTCCAATCTTTATAAATTGCTCGTTGTGATTTGCCTTTGCCCCATGGCGTTATGGGCACAAGACACCATTGAATTTCCCATCATTACCGATCGACCCGATGCGACAGAATCGCCCAATACGGTTGAACCTGGCTACATTCAAATCGAGACTGGGGGTTATTATACCAGTTTTACCGAGGGCTTATCGACTCAAGAAGCGCTAGGCTACAACACAACCTTGGTGCGCTATGGCCTCTTGGATCGGGTCGAATTGCGCTTGGGATGGAACTATGAGCAGAGCCGCAATAGCACCTCAGAACTCAAAGTTGAGGGCTTCTCTCCGATGCTTGCAGGGGTCAAAATAAATATTGCCCACAAAGATGGGCGGCGTCCAGAAATTGGATTTCTAGGCCATTTGTATTTGCCCTTTTCGGCGCCCAAATCGACCAGACCTCAGGTCACGACAAGCGACTTTAGGTTTGCTGTAGGCCACACCCTGAGCGAGCGCTCTAGCCTGGCCTATAACTTTGGTGGTCAATGGGCCGAAGACCAAGCCGGCATAGCTTATGTCTACACCATAGCCTATGGCTACGCGCTCAATGCCAAAATCGGCATGTATGCAGAACTTTACGGTGATGCGCCCGAATTGGCGCCGGCCAACCACTTTTGGGACGCCGGCTTCACCTATTTGGTCAACGGATCCTTACAATACGATCTCACCGTGGGCCAAAGCATTACTCAAGGTCAAAACCTGCTGATCAGCGCCGGTTTGAGTTATAAATTTTTAAAATAAACCTTTACTATGGAGTCCATTATTACCTATTTGGAAAGTATCGATCCGGTCATGGCGGCCCTATACGCCTCACTATTTACTTGGGGTCTTACCGCTATTGGCGCATCCTCGGTCTTTTTTTTTAAAACCATGAACCGCGCCGTATTAGACGGCATGCTCGGATTTACCGGAGGGGTTATGGTTGCCGCGAGTTTCTGGAGTCTATTGGCCCCGGGCATCGAAATGAGCCCTGGCGATGGCTTTACCAAGGTGTGGCCGTCGGCTATCGGGTTCTTCCTTGGCGCCTTGTTTATCTTTGTCCTAGACAAAATTCTGCCACACTTGCACATTAACTTCAAAGAAAGTGAGAAAGAAGGCATCAAAACCCCTTGGCACAGAGCCACCCTGCTTACCCTTGCGATCACCCTACACAATATTCCTGAGGGACTGGCCATTGGTGTCTTATTTGGCGGCGCTGCTGCGGGCTTTGAGGGCGCGTCCATCAGTGCAGCTGTCGCTTTAGCCATTGGAATAGGCATACAAAATTTGCCCGAAGGCCTTGCCGTTGCGATGCCTTTGCGGCGCACTGGCATGAGCCGTACCAAAAGCTTCATGCTTGGGCAGGCATCTGCTCTAGTCGAACCCGTTGCAGCGGTTTTGGGCGCCGTCGCGGTATTGACTTTTCAGCCTATATTACCTTACGCACTGGCCTTCGCCGCAGGTGCTATGATTTTTGTTGTGATCGAAGAAGTGGTTCCCGAAACGCAGATGGACCAGCATACTGATATAGCCACCATGGGCTTCATCGGCGGATTTATTGTCATGATGATCCTGGATGTCGGCCTGGGTTAAACTTAATTTAGTGGCACTGGCAATTGTTGGCGCCACATTTGGTCTTTCCTCCATCGAGGGTTCCTGACGCTTTTTTGCGCGCCGCAAAGACCGGCACCCAAACCAGTTTTTGGAGCAGAAACCCTAGAGCAAGTAAAAATGTAATGACTACTAAAACAGTCTGCATAAGGATTTATTTTAAAAATTGATAGGCCGCCAAGGCCACAATATAGGCTAAGGTACTCATAAAAATTAACTGATACAGAGGCCACTTCCAACTATTGGTTTCTCGACGCACAACGGCCAATGTACTCATGCACTGCATCGCGAAGGCATAAAACAAAAGCAATGACACCCCGCTGGCAAAATTAAACCGTGGCTCACCCGAAACGGGATTGATCTCTGCGGCCATGCGGTTACGGATGGTTTCCTCACTATCGTTGCCCACACTATAGATGGTCGCCAAGGTCCCCACAAATACCTCGCGGGCAGCGAAAGAACTCACAAGAGCAATGCCAATTTTCCAATCATAACCCAGGGGGGCCACCAGCGGCTCTAGGCCTTTGCCCAATATACCGATATAAGAATGCTCTAATTTATAAGACACGATGGCCAAGTCTCTGTCCTGCTCTGTGCTGTTTTCATTGGCATATTCTGCAGTAACGATTTCTTCTGCTCGATTAAAATCTCCAGGGCCATATGAGGCCAGCACCCATAATATGATCGAGATGGCCAAAATGATTTTACCGGCACCAAAGACAAAGGACTTGGTTTTTTCGATCATGGTCACCAACACATTTTTGAGGATTGGGACTTTATAATTGGGCATTTCGATCAGAAAGAACGAACGAGAAGGTACTTTAAGGAAGCGGTCCAAAAGAAATGCCGAAACGATCGCCGAGGCAAACCCCAGAAAATATAGCAGGGTTAGGGTGAGTCCTTGTAAGGAAAACAGGCCCAAAACACGGTATTCGGGTATAATCAGGGAGATGATGATCAGATACACGGGCAAGCGGGCGGAACAGGTCGTAAACGGGGTCACCAAAATCGTGATGAGCCGTTCTTTCCAATTTTCGATGTTGCGCGTGGCCATGATCGCGGGTATCGCACAAGCGGTCCCAGAAATAAGCGGGACAACGCTTTTGCCGCTCAGGCCAAAACGGCGCATAATGCGGTCCATCAAGAATACAACGCGACTCATGTAGCCGGTCTCCTCCAGAACAGCAATGAACAGAAACAAAAAGGCAATTTGCGGGATAAAAATCACAATGCCGCCTAGGCCAGGAACGACCCCTTCGGCCAGTAAATTGGTGAAGTCTCCAATAGGCAAAGTCCGTTTGATCCATTCGCTCATTTGTGCAAAGGCGACCTCAATAAGGTCCATGGGATAACTACTCCAATCAAAAATAGCCTGAAACATGAGCATCAATACCGCAAAAAATATAACATAACCCCACTTGGGATGGGTCAAGACACGATCCAAACGACTTCTAAAGTCTTTGGCTTTTGCCTTATCAACTACCAAAGCCGTCTTGAGGACGTCATTGATGTACTGATAGCGCTTAATGGTCTCTTTTTGCTGAAGTGCTTTCAAGGTGCTTACAGACTCGGTCTGAAACGAAGGGCTTTGGGCCTTGCCCGTTCGGTCAAGCTTTCCAAAATTAACATCTTGCGTAATGACCAGCCATAGTTTGTATATATCCTGATTAGGATAAGCCTTGCGCAAACGCTCGAAATACTCTGGAGCAATTATGGTCATGTCTAAACACGGCTGCATGGGCAGAGACTTGTAATGTTCTATTGTCGCTTTCAAATCATCAAAGCCTTGATTTTTGCGCGAACTAATCAAAACCACTTTGGTCTTGAGCGCCTGTTCTAAGGCAGGAACATCTAAGCTTATGGCTTTGCGCTGCATGCGGTCCACCATATTGATGGCCAATATGGTAGGAATTTTAAGGTCTTTTATCTGGGTGAAGAGCAACAAGTTGCGCTTGAGGTTTTCAATCTCACAAACCACCACCGCCACATCGGGATAATCTTTGTCGTTCTTGTTGAGCAGTAGTTCGATGACCTGATTTTCGTCTATAGACGAAGCGTTTAAGCTATAGGTTCCGGGAAGATCCAAAACATGGGCCCGTTTGCCTCTGGACAAGGGACAGATCCCCTCTTTTTTTTCAACGGTGATGCCAGGGTAGTTGCCCACTTTTTGGTTCAGGCCTGTCAGTCTATTGAACACCGATGTTTTGCCCGTATTGGGATTGCCGATAAGTGCGACCTGAATTTGCTGTGCCATGCTTTAGGTAATATCGATAAAAATCTGCTCAGCGACCTCCTTGCGGATGGCCAAATGACTTCCATTAATATTGAGGTATAACGGATCGTTAAATGGTGCTGTCTGCACTAAAGTAACCTCATTGCCAGGCAAACAGCCCATTTCGAGTAGCTTCAAAGGAATCTGATCGAGTTGAACATCTCGAATAATTCCGGTCTCACCTTTTCTTAAGGAGGCAATAGTGGTCATTTACTTATTTAGATTGATTTTAAACAAGGCAAATGTAGGAAATTTACGGAGGTAAAAAAAAGACTAATGCCCTTCTTTTTTGAGGATGTCTAAGTCTTCGAGAAGGGTCTGGATGGCTTCGGGATCGGTCCCGTCGTAAAAGCCGCGGATACGGCCCTTGGTATCGACCAAAACAAAGTTCTCGGTGTGCACCAAATCGTAAGCATTGTAAGGCTGGTCCTTTGCTGCCAGATAAGACTTACGGGCCATCTCGTAGATGGCTTTTTTGTCGCCAGTTACCAAATGCCATTTGCGCGCGTCTACCCCTTTTTTGGCCGCATACTTATGGAGTTGGGCCACATCGTCCGTTTCGGGGGTAACGGTATGGGACAACAGCAGTACTTGCGGATCATCGATCAACTCTTTTTGCAACAGGAGCATATGATCGGTCATGATCGGACAGATGGTGAGGCATGTAGTAAAGAAAAAGTCGGCAATATAAATGCGATCCCTAAAGGTCTCTTGGGTTATGGTGTCGCCATTTTGGTTAATGAAACTAAAATCGGCAACCCTATGATACTTTTTGATGTATTGAATCGTGGTATCGACCATTTCGGGGTTTACATCATTGGGCTGATAAATCCTAAGGCTCTTTTTGGGGGTCAAAGCATAGTTAATGGCAGAAATGATGACCACCGACAAGAAGACCATCACCAGAGCAAAACGTTTGTATTTGGCCAAAAACTTCCGCATTTTTGTTGCTTTGTAGCAAAGGTAACACCCCAAGGGGGCATCATCCAACCTAGAGCGTTAAAACTTTTATAATACCACCTTGAGCTGCAGCGATTTATTTTTTTTACGGCCGTTAAAGCCTTACTTTTGTCCCTGATATTTTTAGATCTACCATGAGTCCATTTGCCATCAAAGCCATACAGCTCCTTATGAGCCTGTCTTTCCTGATCGTTTTACACGAATTAGGACACTTTATCCCTGCTAAACTATTCAAAACGCGGGTCGAGAAATTCTACTTGTTTTTTGATGTCAATTTTTCGTTGTTCAAGAAAAAAATCGGCGACACCGTTTATGGCATTGGTTGGCTACCCTTAGGGGGGTATGTCAAAATCGCCGGTATGATCGACGAGAGCATGGACAAAGAACAGATGGCCGGGCCACCGCAACCATGGGAGTTTCGCAGCAAACCAACTTGGCAGCGTTTGATCATTATGCTGGGCGGGGTGACCGTTAACATCATCGTGGGCTTTGTCATCTACATTTGTATTCTGTTTTTCTATGGGCGGGATGTCATTACAGAAAAAGACATGCCCGAAGGATTTGCCGTGCATGAATCCTTTAAAGCTTATGGATTTGAAGATGGGGATGTGGTTTTAAAAGTCAATGGCGCGCCATTTGCCTATCAAAATGAGCTCAATAAATACCTCTTTTTGAGAGATGTGAATACTGTTGAAGTGCGCCATAGTGATGGTGGCACAGAAATTATTAGTCTCCCAGAGGATATTGGTCCGATCATGTTTCAACAAGACGTCTTAAGACCGTTTGATTATATGAGAACCACTCAGATTGATACCGTGATGACTGGATATCCAGCGGCCGATGCTGGCCTACTTAAGGGCGATAAAATCGTTGAAGTCAATGGCACTGATGTTGGCTACTGGCATGAGCTCATAGGCTTGATCGATAAGACCCCAGGAGTCAACAACCTTTTGGTCTTTGAGCGTGAAGGCCGACGCGACAGCTTGCAGGTGGCTACATCAGAAAGTGGTCAATTGGGCATCAATAACTTTGGCTCCCCTTGGATGGATCGCGGGACCCACGTCACCTATTCCTTTGGCGAGAGTCTTACGGGTGGTGTTTCTTATGGTATCGCTATTTTGACGGACTACGTAAAGCAGTTCAAGTATGTGTTTACCTCCAAAGGGGCCACTCAGGTGGGCGGTTTTGGCGCGATTGGGAACATGTTTCCTGGTCAATGGGATTGGCTGAGCTTTTGGCAAACAACGGCCTTAATCTCGATTATATTGGCCTTTATGAACGTCCTACCCATCCCGGCACTCGACGGTGGCCATGTGATGTTTTTACTCTGGGAAATGGTGACGGGCAAGAAGCCTAATGACAAGTTTATGGAATATGCGCAATTGTTTGGTTTTATTTTGCTGATTACCCTTGTGCTGTTCGCCAACGGAAATGATATTTACCGATGGATTTTTGGCTAAAAAAATAAATGTAGATTTTTGTCTCAGATAAAAAAAAATCTATATTTGCACCCGCCTTAGGATCTATCGATCTATAGGTTATTTAAATTCCTCCTTAGCTCAGTT
>DGAU01000002.1 GCA_002384055.1 Flavobacteriaceae bacterium UBA4022 | reverse complement strand
GGCGATTAAAAAAATATTTGCTTTCATCAGGTTGTTTTTAAAAAGTTTATAGGTCAAAATTAATTGATTTTGGTTTAATTACACTGAGAAATATCATACCCTGGTCTGAACCATCGAATGGTCAAAATTTGATTCACATCCTCAAATTCATATTGAACGACATTGTTCTGGCAACGGAAGTCCATTTCCTTGACAAAGAAATTGCCAAAAGATAAATCAATCGTAAGGACATCATCAATAAAAGTATAAGGATTTGGGTTAGGAATGGCGTCATCAATGCCCAAGTTTTCCCAATCACAAACTGGGTCTGCACAATAAACCGTATATCTCAAGCCATCTTGAAAAATATACATGGTATTTTGGTAATCTTCCAGGACCCACTTACCCTCAATGGTCTCAGGTGATGTATTGCCGCAGCCCGTGTAAGGCGTGCGGGCAAACTGCAACAGCTCTGCATCGCCGTTACCACCACTGACCTCCTCAAGCTGCACGTTTTCAGAGTCGTAGAAAAGCACATCCCAATCGTCGTTCAAATCTTCAAATGGATCGTCCTCTGAGATATAATTGAAATTTAAGATCAGTTCAAGACCAGAAGAGCTGTTGGATACCGCCCAGAAACCATCCACTGTTCTTGTGGCCGAAACGGCTTGCACCGTGCCATTTAAGGCATAGGTAAAGCTGAAATCCACATAATCACAAGCGTCATTCTCTAAATCCTCTTCCATCAAATGGATGTACCACTGATCGGTCACAAGCAATTCAATCAAGGCATTGGTTTCTCCACTGCCGCCTCCGCCAGAGTTTGGCGTACGGCCAAATGTCAACTGATCTAAACTACCATCACCACTGATATCACGCAATTGGATTTCATCGGAGGATACGGAAACAATCTCCCAATCATCCATGAGTTCTTCAAGTGGCTCCATCATGCCAAAATTCAAGTCTAATTTTTCGACCCCAGAATCCGTATAAGTACTCCAGCTACCCGCAGTCTGTACACCGTTATCAGCAACTGCCGAACCATCGGCATTAAAACTAAAGGCATAGCCATTAAAGTCAGAAGTCTCGTCGTAATCGTCAAAGAAATAAGTCACATACCAAACCCCATCGGTCAGAACATCTTCTATTCCCGTTGTGGTATTGCTTCCCGAGTTAGAACAATTGGTTTGATTGAAAATATCGGTTAATTCTGTATTTGAATTCACTGTTGTGGATACACCACTGACAAGTACCGTAATCGGATAGTTGATGGCCACATACACATCGCTGCCCAGACCACTCAAAAATTGAAACCATTCATTAGCATTATTGATGCTTAAAGTCCCCGTCTGCTCATTGGATGCATTATAGAGTGTTCCAGTTATTGGGAACTGAAAATCCAAACAATTTAAATCGTCCGCAATATTGTTGGCACAGTTGGCCACTAACGCATTAAAACCGGCCAAGTCATTGACCACTTGCTCACTGAAGTCTTCAGAAATTAGCGTTATAGGAAATACCAAATCAAGGACATCTGTATCCCCAATAAATAGGTTGAATATGGCCTCAACCAATTGTAAATCACTGATTGAGTTCAAGGTGACTTGCTGGCCATTGGCCACAACATCTACCGGAAAATCTAAAGAAAAACAAGAAGTTCCGTCAATTAGATTATCTATTGACCCGTCATTTTGTGTAGCACTTAACAAGTTTGCTGCAAAATTAGATGTGCCGTTAAACGATTCCGAATTGTCCGTTGGATCGATAATTACGTCCTCCTCCTTTTGGCAAGAAGTTGCGGTAAATAGCGCTATTAAAGCGATTAAAATGAATCTCAAATTAATTAATTTCATGGGTTAAAATTTGTGGTTACATTAATATAACCGATTAGCATCAGTTTACCCTACCCCCTAGGTTGTTTTTTTTGTAATTTTATAGGTGCCTAACCTTTTACCATGAATCAAAACGTTTGCGACGAGTCCATCTTTTCCAGCATTTACCAAAAATGGGGTAAGGCACTCTTTAATTTTAGTCGTTACAAGACCCAAGATTCTGACAAAGCCAATGACCTGGTCCAAGAAGCCTTCATTGCGCTTTGGGACCATTGCAAGGATGTATCGCCGGAAAAAGCAAAATCTTACCTATATACCGTAGCCAATCGAAAGTTTTTAAATGAAGTGGCTCATTTAAAGGTTGTCCAAAAGCATCAATCCGAAACGCTCGCGGGCGTATCTCAAGAAGATCCTGAATTTTTAATGGAGCATCAAGAATTTGAGACCAAGCTTAAAAAGGCCATAGAAGCCCTGCCAGAGGGACAAAAAACCGCATTTCTTATGAACCGCATCGATCAAATGACTTATAGCGAGATCGCTTCGGCACTCGATATATCGGTTAAGGCTGTTGAAAAACGAATGCACTTAGCCTTAAAGACTTTGCGCTCAGAAATTGAAGAACTAAAAGGCAGGTAGGGTTTTTGCGCTCTGGCATGTTATAATTACAAGCATCAATACAAATGGATCAAAAACTACTCGATAAATTCCTGAATCACCAAGCTTCTAAAAAAGAAATTGAGGCCCTTAAAAAAGATCCTGAAACTGCCGACTTAATGGCCCTGAGCGCTCAGGCTGCTGGATTAAAGTACGAGGGATTCCTAGCTGAAGAAAATTGGCGATGTATTGAGCACCATATTGAGGCCCATCGCAACCAATATGAACAAACAAAAGACAAGAGCTTATTCGGGCGCCTCATTAAATTAATTCCAACACCTGCTGTGCGTTATCGGCTTGCAGCCATTCTGGTTATTGTCCTTGGAAGCTATTTCTTCCTAAGTTCCGAGAATATGGCTTTGATTACTCCAGAAGGCGTGCACCGACAATGGACCCTTCCAGACGGATCTGAAATTTCTCTCAACGCGGGATCCAAGGCGAGTTATAGTCCGGAATCTTGGAACATTAATCGAATGATCGACCTTGATGGAGAGGCCTATTTCGATGTGATTAAGGGCAGTACATTTAGTGTAAACACGCCCTCAGGTATCATCACTGTACTGGGAACAGAATTCAATGTAAAGGTGCGAGATGGTCAGTTTTATGTCCATTGTTTTGAAGGTCTTGTTAAAGTGCAAACCCCCGACACGACTGTAATGCTACCTCAGGGCAGTGGTATGCACTTAGAGCACGGCATTCTGACAAAGGATCAAGCAATCATTGGGGCAAAACCAGATTGGATGTCGGGAGAAATCAGTTTTGAAAACGCCCCCCTTGTCACGGTATTTAATGAATTGCAAAGGCAGTATGCTGTAGACCTCATATACAGTGCAGATTTGGGGATCCAAATCGAATCAGCAAAGTTTAGCGGCAGCTTTACTTATGACGATATAACCACCGCCCTTAAATCAATATGTCAACCCTTTGGCTTGAGTTTTGATCTCGAAGATAAAGAGGTCCGTATTTTCCGAGATTAATGCGATTCATGCCCCAGCATAAGGCGATCCGATGGATCTTGATTTTCTGGCTTTGGAGCGGCTTTAACGCCATGGCGCAAACCACAGCGCCGCTAACCCTCTCAGAATATTTAAAACAACTTGAATTCGAATATGATATAAAGTTTTCGTACCGCCCTGAGGACGTCGATGACCAAATTGTCTCTATAGCCATAACCGATGACCTTGAAGGTCTGGGGGCTAAGCTTGATTTTATACAATCAAGAACGGGGCTCTGGGCCGAGCAAATTGATCGACGCTATATCAGTCTGAACCGAACTAAAACGCCTCGCACCAAATACTGTGGACAAATTTTAGCAGGCGCCAGCGACTTGCCTTTGTCCTGGGCATCAGTGCAAGTCTTAGGAACACCCTACGGCACCCTTACGGATCAAAATGGCACATTTTTTATTGAAAACACCAGGCTCAAAGGTGATTTACGCATAACCTACGTCGGTCAAAAACCCCTGATTGTTTCGGCCGACTCAATTAAAAATAATTACTGTCCCATTTTTTATAGCCAAAGCGATCCAACTACCCTCGAAACTGTAAGTATCGGACGATTTTTAACCGCGGGAATCATTCAACGTGGCCAAGGCAACTACAGCATAAATACAGAAGCCTTTGGCTTGCTCCCGGGACAGACCCAAAATGACGCCCTGTGGTTTGCCCAAGCACTTCCTGGTGTTCAAAGTGCCAATGAAACGGTATCCACCATGAATATTCGTGGGGGTGCCAATGATGAAAACAATATCAGTTGGGAAGGGATTCGCATGTATCAATACGGACATTTCTTCGGACTGATTTCTGCCTTTAATCCGTTTTTAAGTACTAAAGTCGAGGTTTTCAAAGCTAATGCCCCCGGAGAATTCCGCAATTTTGTTTCTGGTAGCATGAATATCAGCAGCAGCGATCAAATCCCTGAAACAACACGATTTCGTTACAGTGTCAACCTACTGGACACCCAGTTTGCAACTGAGATTAAAGCCAATAAGCGCCTTGGAATAAAACTAGCCGGAAGAACTTCCTATAATCGCTGGTTGCCCACACCGGTCTATGACAGTTATTTTGGCCGTATGTTTCAAGACACGGAAATAACCAATAACCAAAGCAATAGCGCCTACGAGCCAATTGATTTTAATGAGCAATTTTACTTTTTAGACTTTGGCGGTAAAATTAATTACCAATTAAGTCAAAGCACTAGCGTCAAATTGGCTTTCATGGCCATTGAAAACCATTTTGAGTTCACAGAGGCCTTGGGTTCTATCGAAAAAATTAACAAGCTTGAGCAAAAATCCCAGGTTATAGGGCTCTTTGTCGATCATCAATGGTCCGACCGTCATAAAACTACAGCCAAAATTTCTGTTAACCAGTATCGTATAGATGCACTAAATCAAGAATTTTTTAGTAACCAAACGCTAAAGCAAGACAATAAAGTCTTGGATCTGGACACCTATATCACCCATGAATTAAATCTTGAGGGACACAAATTTAAAGCCACCTACAATTTTAATGAAATCGGTATTGGCAACAGACAAGAGGTAAACACTCCTTTGTTCTTCTCTTCCAAAAAAGAAGTCCTGCGCAGTCATATGATGTATTTAAACTGGAAATTTGCTCCAGCGAAAAAGCCGTTTAATTTCTCTATCGCAGGGCGTTTAAGCCATTATCCAAAATGGAATCAAACACTGGCCGAGCCATTATTATTGGGCCGATATAAACTCAGTAAGAAACAAAGCCTCAGCATTTCTTATGAGCAAAGACACCAAGCAATTGGCCAAAGAGTTGACTTGCAAAGCGATTTTCTTGGGATTGAAAAGAGACGATGGGCCTTGGCCGATGGTCAGACAAAACCCCTCAGGAAAGGTGACCAATGGAGCCTGAGTTGGCAGTACCAAATTATGGATTTTGGCGTCAACGCCGCGGTCTATCATAAAAATGTAACTGCCTTAAGCGCTGAAAGCCAGCTCTTCCAAAATCAATTTCAATTTCAGCAGGCACTGGGAGGATATCAAACCTCCGGACTCGAACTCTCGGGGCAAAAAACATTTGGTCTTTTTGATTTATGGATGAGTTATACTTGGGGACAAAACAATTACAATTTTGAGTCTTTTTTCCCCTCGGAATTCCCCAACAATGTTGACATCAGCAATCAATTTAAGTGGGCCTTAAACACCACCATAAATCAAATAAAACTGTCTCTAGGGGGCCATTGGCATAGCGGCTTACCCTATACCGAAACAACAGGAATACTCAATATTAATGAATTAGGTGCTTTTGTACCGGATTACCAAAACCCAAATGAACTGCGCCTTATGCCCTATTTCAGAATGGATTTTGCGGCTGAATACCGATGGTGGTCAAAGGCCAATACCGAGTTTAAAGTCAATTTGGGACTGTTAAATTTGGCCGATCAAAAAAATATATTGAGCCGACGCTTTAAGGGCGGCCTGGATTCCTCGGGCAGTCCTGAAATCAGCACAATTAATACCTAC
>DGAU01000013.1:60332-60610 GCA_002384055.1 Flavobacteriaceae bacterium UBA4022 | reverse complement strand
GTCACGACTAGGAGCTGCTGTCCCTGGTCCTTTAGTGATTCTGCGGCGTTTCCCACGCTTATCTGCATTCTCCTTGGCCTTAGGGTCTATTTTTTTCTCCGGTTTTTTGAATTGTGTCAAGTCAATAGTCTTCCCAGTGAAGTTCGGACCATTAAGTTTGGTGTATTGCGTTTTGACCAAACCAGAAGCATCGCTATCGATTGTTCGGATGTTTGGTTCTGCCTTAGGGGCCTCAACAACTTGTTCAGCAGCCGTTTCTTGAGGTATTTCTTGAGGCG
>DGAU01000013.1:0-60152 GCA_002384055.1 Flavobacteriaceae bacterium UBA4022 | reverse complement strand
TTCTTGAGGCGCTTCAGTTACTACATCAGCTGGAGCAGCAACCACCACGGGGGCATCCTCCTGGGGTGCTTCCGCTTTAGGCGTCTCTATTTCGATCACCTCAGCAATTTTTTCTTCCACGACTTCTACCACTGGTGCCTTTTCAGTCACAACTGGTTTAGACTCTTTTTTTGGCGATAAATCAATCTTTCCAAGCATTTTCGGACCGTCCAATTTCTTTTCAGCCTTGACGACAACAATTGGTACTGCTAACCTTTCTACTTCTTCTTTTTCGCGTTCGATTCTTAATTCTTCTTTCTCTTTACGCTTTTCTTCACCAACTTCCTTGGCCTCAACCTTTTTAGATTTGTCTGTCTGGAACTCGGCAAAAAGAACTTGGTATTCCGTTTCAGAGATCTTAGATGTCGGACGCGCTTCCACCACGTGCCCTTTGGAACCTAAAAATTCCACGGCGCGATCAAGCGAAATATTAAATTCCCTTAAAACTTTGTTGATCCGAATCGTTTTTGCTTCAGCCATAAATGCTTTTCCTATTGATTTCTATCGTATTCTCGTGTAAAAGTAGTCAAACTTTGGACTACTCGTCAAATTCTCTTTTTAATATATTGACCACCTCAACAATGGTTTCCTCTTCGAGGTCTGTTCTGCTCAATAAAAATTGTAGGTCCTTCTCCAAAATACTTTTTGCGGTATCCAGTCCAATTTTTTTGAACTCATTGATGACCCATGGTTCGATTTCATCAGAGAATTCTGTCAATTCAACATCCTCCTCAGCGCCTTCGCGTAATACATCAATTTCATAGCCGGTCAATTGACCCGCCAATCGAATATTGTGTCCTCCACGACCAATCGCCTTAGAAACCTCTTCTGGTTTTAGGATTACTTCAACACGCTTTTTCACTTCATCAATAGTGATGGACGTCACTTTTGCCGGACTCAAGGCACGTGTAATGAATAGATTAATGTTGGTAGTATAATTGATCACATCGATGTTTTCGTTGCCTAATTCACGGACAATCCCATGAATACGCGATCCTTTCATCCCAACACAAGCGCCCACTGGATCAATACGATCGTCATAGGAATCCACAGCAACTTTTGCCTTTTCACCAGGGATGCGCACGACTTTCTTAACCGTAATGAGTCCATCAAATACTTCCGGTATTTCTTGTTCAAATAATTTCTCCAAGAAGACAGGTGAGGCACGTGACATGATAATGACCGGCTTGTTTCCTTTAAGCTCGACACTCTCGATAATACCCCGCACATTATCCCCTTTGCGGTAAAAGTCCGATGGGATTTGTTTTTCTTTTGGCAAGATCAGTTCGTTGCCGTCATCGTCAAGCAAAATCACAGCACGGTGACGAATGTGGTGCACTTCGGCGGTGTATATTTCACCTTCTAAGTCCTTAAAGTATTTGTAGATATTCGTATTGTCGTGCTCCTGTATTTTGGCGATCAAATTCTGACGCAATGCCAAAATAGAACGGCGTCCTAAATCCATCAATTTGACTTCTTCAGAAACATCTTCACCTATTTCAAAATCTTCTTCAATCTTTTGGGCTTCAGTCAATGAAATTTCGGCATTGGGGTCTTCAACTTCTCCGTCAGCAACCACGATGCGGTTACGCCATATTTCCATATCACCCTTGTCTGGATTAATGATAATGTCAAAATTATCATCACTACCGTATTTTTTCTTTAATGCATTTCTAAAGACATCCTCAAGAATCGCCATAAGGGTCACTCGATCAATGAATTTATCATCCTTAAATTCTGAAAAAGAATCAATTAACGCTAAATTTTCCATATCAATTTATTAAAATTTTATCATCACTATTGCCTTTGTTATTTGGTCTATGGGAAGCGTCACTTCCTTGTCGACCTTGACATAACCTTTGCCTACCGGCTTCTTTTCCCGAACGGTAAACGCGAGCGTAATGTCGGCTTCTGTCATTTTTTCAAGAACACCTTCATAGTCTCCTTGAGCGGAAACTACCTTGATGGTCCGTCCTATATTCTTTTTGTATTGACGCTGGCGTGTGAGTGGTTCGGAAACGCCTGCTGACAAAACTTCTAAAGAAAAATCATCGTTTTCTCGGTCCAAATTGTGCTCCACGGCGCGGCTGACATCAATACAGTCTTGTACGGTCACCCCTTGATCCCCATCGATGGTCACCCTAATCTGAAGGTCTGGCGTGACCTCAAGATCAATCAAAAACAAATCGGGCCGTTCTTCGAAGGCTTTGTCTAAAAGGTCAGATACAATATCTCTCATAAAATTATGACTATAAAAAGAGGGGACTCACGTCCCCTCTCTTAACTTGTTATCAAATTCTGTGCAAATATATCATATTTTTTTGTGTTCCACAAAAGTGTATGAATTTGACAGAAAAAACAAACCCCAACGCATTGGTTAGGGCTTGCTTTGTTGGCCCACTAGGGCTCGAACCTAGACTCTTCGGTACCAAAAACCGACGTGTTGCCAGTTACACCATGGGCCATTCTTGGAATAACGGTTGCAAATTTAATACAAACTTTGGGTTGCACAAGTAAATTTTTTTAAATTTTTAACGCCCGCATGAAAGCGTTTTTAAGGTGCCCTTCATTAATTATTGCTAAATTCGCAACAATCATTTAAAGCCCTGGCATGACAGTATTTAATTTTGAAAAATGGAACCGAATTGTGGGATGGTCTGTATTTGCGATCGCCTTAACCACCTACTGGCTTACCGTTGAGCCCACAGTGAGTTTTTGGGATGCCGGCGAATACATCACCACGGCGAGTAATTTGGAGGTTGGGCATCCACCAGGAGCCCCGCTATACCAAATCGTAGGGGCATTCTTTTCGATATTTGCCCTGGAACCCACCAACATTGCCCTGACCATTAATTTGATGTCTGTCTTTGCCAGTGCCTTTACCGTCTTGTTTTTATTTTGGTCATTGAGTCTTTTACTGAAGCGCCTCGCCCCTAATGGAGTCGAACAGGGCAACACCAATGACGCGGCCATTATCGGAAGTGCGGCTGTTGGCGCACTCGCCTTTGCCTTTACGGATAGTTTTTGGTTTTCGGCTGTTGAGGCCGAAGTTTACGCGGCCGCAACGTTCGTGTTATCGGCTTTGTTTTACTGCGGCCTGCGCTGGCAAAACGACATGTTCACTCCGCGCGGTGACCGATGGTTGATTCTGATCGCATTCATTATTGGGCTTTCTTTTGGAATACATTTTATGGGGCTTTTGACGATTCCAGCTATTGGTTTTCTCTATTTCTTCAAAAAATACCCTGTGGTGACTGCCAAAAATTTTATTTGGGCCAACATTATCGTGGTGGCGGTATTACTGTTCATATTTAAATTGCTGCTGCCCTGGACGCTCAAGTTTTTTAGTGCCGCAGAACTCTTTTTTGTCAACACACTGCAGATGCCTTTTAACTCTGGAACAGCCTTTGCTGGTATTTTATTTGTTGCCTTATTTTATTTTGGACTCACCCAGACCCAAAAGCGCGGATTGGTGCAGGCCAATACACTCATTCTTTGTGTGCTGTTTATTTTTATTGGATTTTCGAGCTGGCTGATGCTGCCCATAAGAGCCAATGCGGGTACGGTGATCAATGAGAACAACCCTAACAATGCCCGTGAGCTTCTGGCCTATTACAATCGGGAGCAGTATCCCGAAACACATTTGTTTTATGGCCCTCAGTTTACCGAAGTTTATGCGGGACTAGACCCCGACAACCCTTACAAGGACGACAAACCAAAATATGAAAAGGACCGTGCCAGCGGCAAATACATCATCGTCAACGAATGGGAAAATGCCGCGCAAAATACCGATGATGCCCAGAAAGCACTTTTGCCCCGAATGTGGAGTTCAGAACACAGCGGCAATTACTTGTCTTATACTGGCGGCCTAGAATTTGGCATAAAAAGAGCTTATCGCAACGAAGCGCGCCTTGTTGAGGAAGTCTCTAAGTTCAAAGAAGCGCATACCCAAGGCTTGGTGAGTGGCAAAGAATATCATGAATTCTTAAAGCGATTCAGTCCGTTTTTGGACATCAAAAAGCCTTCGATGTTGGACAACCTCAACTTTATGTTCGTGCATCAATTTGGCTATATGTATTGGCGCTATTTTATGTGGAATTTTGCGGGACGTCAAAACGATGTGCAAGGTCAGGGTTCTGCCTTAAACGGAAATTGGCTGAGCGGTATTTCTTGGTTTGATTCCTTGCGCTTAGGGCCACAAGACAACCTTCCTTCTGATTTGGCTCAAAATAAAGCGCGAAATACCTATTATTTTTTACCCTTAATTCTCGGGGTCTTGGGCATGGCTTTTCATGTCAAGCGCGAAAAATCAAGTTTTTGGGTCTTGATGGTCTTTTTTCTATTCACCGGCTTGGCGCTCAAGGTTTACCTCAACGAACGTCCTTATGAACCAAGAGAACGTGACTATGCTATTGTCGGCTCCTTTTATGTTTTTGCCATGTGGATCGGCTATGGTGCTTATGCCCTTATCGACTTGCTCAAAGAACGCTGGAATAGTCGGTGGGTTGTTCCTATAGGGCTGGCTCTGTCAATGGCCGCCGCTCCAGTCCTTTTGGCTGTAGAAAATTGGGATGATCATGACCGTTCTGAACGCCGTACGGCAAACTCTATGGGCAAAATGTATCTGGATTCTTGTGATCCGAACGCCATATTATTTACCATAGGGGACAACGATACCTTTGCCCTTTGGTACCAGCAAAATATCGAACAATACCGTCAAGATGTTCGGATTGTCAATACAAGTTTATTCCAAACGGACTGGTACATTGACGACATGAAAAAACAGGCTTTTGAAAGCGCCCCGATTCCCTCACAACTGACCCACGAACAATACCGCTATGGGGTGCGTGATGTGATTGCCTATCAAGAAACCCTAAAAGACACCATTGACATTGAGACTTGGATGAATTTTGTGGCCAGCGAAGACCGCCGTTTTAAAGTGGAACTCAATAGCGGCCAATTCATTAATGCCTTCCCTTCTAAGGTCGTCCGTATCCCAGTAGACAAAGAAGCGGTTTTGGCCAATGGCATTGTGGCACCAGAAGATGCGGATCTCATTGTGCCTTTTATCGATATAGAACTCAGCGGTGACTTCATTTACAAAAACCGCATCCTGATGCTGGACATCATTGCCAACAACAACTGGGAGCGGCCTATTTATTTTAGTGGTGGTGCCTTTGGTGACGATGATTATCTCTGGATGAAAGATTACTTGCAACTCGATGGGATGGCTTACAAACTTGTGCCCATAAAGACGCCTGTCGACCCCCGTAATCCCTACCAAATGGGGCGTATCAACAGTGATAAAATGTTTGATATTGTCATGGATTGGGACTGGGGCGGAAGTGGAAATCCAGCTATTTACCACGACACCGAGACCAGACGCAATGGGATTACCTATCGCAGCAACCTTGCCCGCTTAGCGGACCAATTAATTCAGGAACGCAAATTCGATCGTGCCGAAACCATTTTAGATCTGGGGATGGAAAAAATGCCCGTCGACCTTTTTGAATACTATTCTTTATTGGATCCCTTTGTTTGGAATTATTATGAAATCGGCGCTTTAGAAAAAGCCCGTTTGGTCTTTGAACAAACCGCCCAAAAGCACCGTGAATACCTGGTGTATTATGGTCAAATGACCCTTCAGGATCAGCTTGATAATATCGAAGAAATTTACAGTAAAATGAACCAATACGAAGGCTTAGTCTTGCTGGTAAACACCTTTGATCAGGCCTCTTATTATCAAATGACAAAGACCCGTTTCATCAACGATGTTTCTGGGTTCCGGAACTTATTTGAGCGCGTGGGCTTGGATTTAGAAGAAGAGTTTTTACAGAAAGAGCGTCCCACAGATAGTCTTGCACCTCCAGAATCCGCTCTAAACTAAAGCTCCATATGCCAATGCGCTTGCACGTAATTCCGTTCTGGCTGCCATGGCTTTTTCCCAAGCGGATGTGGTCGGGTCGCCAGTACAGCTCCTCGGGCCGAAAACGGATTTATCTCACTTTCGACGACGGGCCTATTCCAGAAATAACCCCTTGGGTGTTGCAGCAGTTGGGCCAACACCAGGCACAGGCAACCTTTTTTTGTATTGGTGAAAACACCCAACGCCATCCAGAGGTTTTTCAGCAAATTAGTGAACAAGGGCATGCTATCGGCAATCATACCCATACCCATGTCAGCGACGCCAGGGTGCCGCAAAAGGCCTACCGGAAATCCGTAACCGACTTCGCGCAGCATACGGGCTTAAAACCTGATTTATTCCGGCCTCCTTATGGCCGTTTAAAGTCCAACAACGCCCGTTGGCTAAACCGCATGGGTTACCGAATAGTGATGTGGAATTTTCTGAGTTACGATTGGGATAGTGGGGTTTCTAAAGAAGAAAGTTTGGCTAAAATAATAGGCCAAATTAAGCCCGGAAGTATCATCGTGTTTCACGACAGTCTTAAAGCCGAAAGTAAAATGAAATGGATGCTGCCCCGTGTCCTGGACTATGCGAGAGCAAATGGTTATGACTGTACCGCGTTAGAATGATTCGTTACACATATTCGTTGACCAATCCAATGAGCGTATTGGCATCTTGTTCGCCGCTTTTACGCCACTTCATTTCACCACTTTTGTAGATCATGAGCGTTGGAAGGCCTGTGACACGAAGTGCCGAAGAGAGCTCTTCGTTTTTTTCAACATCAATTTTAACGACTTTTGCCTTGTCTCCTAAGGCTGCTGCAACATCACGAAGGACGGCATGCATCTCTTGTGATGCTTGGTCCCATTCGGTATAAAAGTCCAAAAGAACAGGAACCGAAGTTTCAATAATTTCACCAAACTTTGACATAAATCATCTAAGGTTTAACTTATTACGTTACAAAGATAACATTTCCTTAGAATTACCCGATGTTTTGACTCTTTTTAAGCTGAATCACAGTGACTTCGGGTTTGATTCCCACGCGTCCTGGGTATCCAATAAAGCCAAAACCACGATTGACATTAATGAAGCGATTCTCGTTCTTATAAATCCCTGCCCAATAAGGGTATCGGTATTTAACAGGGCTCCATTTAAACCACCCGGGGATTTCTACCCCAAACTGCATCCCGTGGGTATGACCAGAAAGGGTTAAGTGAAAGTTTTGATCATGATCCTTGACCTGCTGCTCCCAATGCGACGGGTCATGGGACATCAATATTTTAAAATCTTTTTGGGCTAATCCTTGAGCGGCAAGATCAAGATCCCCAGACTTTTTAAAGCCTCCAGCACCCCAGTTTTCGACGCCAATAAGATGGATCTTATCATTGCCCTTGGTGATCACCGCATTTTCGTTCAACAGCAAACGCCACCCCATTTGTTTTTGCCGCAGTTTTAGGTTATCTAAGTTGGCTTCTTTGGTTTGTTGGTCGGGCCAAGGAACATAATCGCCATAATCATGATTCCCTAGTACCGAGAAAACACCATCAGGGGCCTTCAATTGGCTGAACAAATCTTGCCATTGGTCGAGTTCGTCTGCTTTATTGTTGACCAAATCCCCAGTAAAAAGAATCAAGTCACTCTTTTGCTCCTGGATCAGGTTGATGCCATAGGCCACCTTTTCTTGGTTATCAAAGCTGCCGCAATGCAAGTCGCTAATTTGGGTAATGGTATAGCCATCGAATGCTTCAGGCAAATCGGCGAAAGTCAATTGATATTTTAGGACTTGATATTGGTATTTTCCGCGGATCATTCCATAAAGCAGCGCCCCGAATGGCAGTGCAGCGAGTCCCAATGCCAGTGCGCTCACAAAGCGTCTTCTGCTGGGCAAGAAGCCCTCTGCGGCGGCACCTGTTCCAAACCAATGGCGCCATGCTCCCCAAGGCAGGCGCACTATATCCTCAATAAAGAGAATGCCAAAAACAATAAGTTTTGGCACAAAAAAAGCGAGAAAGACACCAAACACATAGAGCTGTCCTGGCGAAGTGTTGCGCTGTTCGGACAAGAGTGTGATCTGGACTACAAAAAGCCCTAAAACAAAAAACGACAGGCCAAAAAACAACCAGGGCATCAGTGGATGACGGCTTAGGGTCTTAAATCCTTGATAGGCATAAAGGTCTACCAAGAGGTATAGGGTAACAAATATAATCCAGCGCAATTTTTTTTGTTGCAAATATAACGGGCTGGCCAAAAGCATCAACGGTCTTTGCTTTTTTTAACACCTAATTTGTAAATTACAGCGTATTAACCATCATGTCATGATCCGATTTTTTTTCGCCTGTTTATTATTGTGTTGCTTGGCTTGTCTAGACGCTCCGAATAACGCTAAAGAAAACCTAACGCAATGGGTTGATCCATTTATTGGCACGGGAGGCCATGGGCATACATTTCCCGGAGCCACAAGCCCGTTTGGGATGGTGCAGCTGAGTCCAGACACCCGTTTGGATGGGTGGGATGGCTGCAGCGGTTATCATTATAGCGATAGCTACATTTATGGATTTTCACACACACACCTCAGCGGTACGGGCGTGAGCGACTACGGGGATATCCTGATCATGCCGACTCATGAGGTTAATTACCATAATGGCGCCGATGGCGCCGATGGCTATCGTGCGCCTTTCAGCCATGAAAAAGAAAAAGCATCCCCCGGCTATTATGAGGTGTATTTGGACGAGATTGACGTTTTGACCAAACTCACCACTACCCCAAGGGCAGGCGTGCACCAATATCAATTCGGCGCACAAGAGGATCAATATTTTATGATTGACCTGGCGCATCGTGATGCGCTACTAGACGCAAAAATAGAAGCCATCAGTGATCGCGAATTGGTCGGCCATCGATTTTCCAACGCCTGGGCCACAGACCAAAGACTCTTTTTTTACATACGGCTATCACACCCGCTCAAAGCCGATAACCAAACTCAAGACAATGGGTTTGGCCAAAATGCCGAAGCAACAAAGGCTTTTGTGCGCCTGGACAATCCCAAAAACGAACCCATCACAGTGACCGTTGGTATTTCAGCTGTAGACATAGAAGGAGCGAAAAATAATGCGCTTAGCGAAGTGGGCGACAAAGGCTTTGAACAGATACGCAAAGAGGCAGAAGCCTCGTGGCTTAAGCAACTTTCCAAAATTGAAGTCCGCACGAGTTCTGCTGCCGACATGACCAACTTTTATACCAGTCTTTATCACACTATGATCGCCCCCAATTTATATCAAGATGTTGATGGGCGTTACCGCGGGATGGATCTTGAGATCCACCAAACAAAGGACTTTGATTACTACACTGTGTTCTCTCTATGGGATACCTACAGAGCGGCTCATCCCCTTTATACCATTATCGAGCCCGAACGTACAACGGATTTCATCAAAACCATGCTCGCCAAATATGACGAAGGGGGGATTCTTCCCATTTGGGATTTGTCGGCCAACTACACCGGTTGTATGATTGGCTACCATGGGGTGTCTGTCATTGCCGATGCCTATCTCAAAGGCTATACTGATTTCGACGCCGAAAAAGCCTTTCAGGCTATGAAGCATAGTGCTGAGCAAGATCATTTGGGGCTTGAGGCCTACAAGAATTTTGGCTTTATTCCTGTCGAAGAAGAAAGCGAAAGTGTTTCCAAAACATTGGAATATGCTTATGATGACTGGGCGATCGCACAAATGGCTGAAAAACTGGGACATGACCAAGACTTTGATCTCTACAGCCAACGCGCACAGTCCTATAAGAATGTATTTGATCCTGAAACAGGATTCATGCGCGGACGCTACCGCAATAAATGGTTCGCTCCCTTTGATCCATACGAAGTCAACTTTAATTATACTGAGGCCAATGCTTGGCAGTACAGTCTTTACGTCCCTCAAGACATTTATGGGCTGATCCAGCTCATGGGCGGCGCTGAGAAACTCGAGGCACACTTAGACCAAACCTTTAGCGCGCAGTCTACCACTTCGGGACGCGAACAAGCAGACATTACGGGGCTGATCGGCCAATACGCCCACGGGAACGAGCCCAGCCATCACATGGCTTACCTTTATAATTTTGTACAAAGGCCAGACAAGACCCAAGCTCGAGTGCGCGAAATATTAACCGAATTGTACCAGCCAACACCTGATGGCATTTCGGGCAATGAAGATTGTGGTCAGATGAGTGCATGGTATGTCCTGAGCAGTCTTGGATTTTATCCGGTAACCCCAGGGCGGCCGGAGTATATTATTGGAAGCCCGCTGTTTGATCAAGCCACTATAAATTTACCCAATGGCAAAACGACAACTATTGTCGCCCATAACAATGACCCCGATCATCCATATGTCCAAGGGGTTACCCGCAACGGGGCACCACTAAAGCAGTCCTTTATCCGTCACGAAATGCTGGTTGCTGGAGGAACAATTGAGTTTACCATGGGCCCCAAGCCTAGTCTCTGGGGGACCACAATAGACGCCTCGCCTATGACCTCAATAAAGACGTCTTCTGTGATTCCAGCGCCTTTTATTACTCAAGGATCTGTAGCGTTTAAAAATGAAACGCAGGTTGCATTGGGTCATGTAAACCCCGAAATTTCGCTCTATTATGCCATCGGCAATGACGTCTTCAAGCGCTATGAAGAACCTTTTACACTCGATAGCGACAGCAGGGTCAGCTTCTATGCGGCGACAAATACTGGACGAAAGAGCGTCGAATTGCATACAACCTTTACCAAAATAGATCCTAACAGAAGCATCAAACTCCTGTCTGAATATGCCAATCAATATAACGGTGGTGGAGAGAATGCCTTGATTGATGGCTTGAAAGGAGCCAAAGATTTTAGAACAGGGGCGTGGCAAGGATTCCATGATCAAGATCTCGAAGCCTTAATTGATTTAGGCCATCCCGTACCAGTCAATGAGGTGTCTATAGCCTTTTTGAAGGACCAGCGCAGTTGGATCTTCCTGCCCAAAGAGGTAACCTGCACCGCTGGATTATCCCCAGAATCCTTGACGGTTTTGGCCCTGGGTCAGACGCTCCCTCAGCCCCAACCTGAAGAAGTCCCGCAAATGGTTTCAGTGTCCTTTGATTTGGATCAGCAAAAGGTGCGCTATATCAAAATAAAAGCGACTAATTTAGGGGCACTACCCCAATGGCATTTGGGGCATAGCGCTCAAGGCCGTGCCTGGCTATTTGCCGATGAAATCACGATAAACTAAATTTTATGAAACGCAGAACATTTATTCAAAATTCGGCCTTAGGGGGACTAGGAATCGTTGCGGGAGCACAAGAGCTGAACGCTCAATTTAAGGCCCAGAATCAAACCCATTTGGTCCAACAATCGGGCAAGCCGCTGGTGGTCGCAACCTGGAACGTCCCTGGATCGGTGCAAACGGCTTTTGATCTATTGACCGAAGGCGCAACGGCGCTCGATGCCATAGAACAAGGTTGTCGCGTGGAAGAAGCCAATGCCGAAGGACAAAGCGTCGGTATCGGCGGATTACCCGATCGCGATGGACACGTCACCCTAGATGCCTGCATCATGAACTCCGCTGGTGATTATGGGGCGGTTGTTTATTTGAAAAACATCATGCACCCTATTTCCGTGGCGCGCAAAGTGATGGAAGAAACACCACATGTCCTGATGGCCGGACAAGGTGCCGAGCAATTTGCATTGGCCCAAGGCTTCGAGCGGACTAACTTATTAACCGATGCCTCAAAGAAGGCCTGGGAAGAATGGAAACGTACCGCGCAATACAAGCCCATTATTAATATTGAAAACCACGACACCATCGGCATGCTCGCTATAGATCAAAACGGAGACATCGCCGGGGGCTGCACCACTAGTGGCTTGGCTTACAAAATGGCCGGACGCGTTGGTGATTCACCCATTATAGGTTCGGGGTTATTTATTGATAATGAAATCGGTGGTGCTACAGCTACAGGGCTGGGGGAAGAAGTCCTTAAAACGGTGGGCAGTTTCCTTATTGTTGAACTCATGCGGCAAGGAAAATCTCCTCAAGAAGCATGCGAAGAAGCCATTGGCAGGATTGTTAGCAAAAATAAGAATTATGCCAATTTTCAGGTCGGTTATATCGCGATCAATAAACAGGGCGAGGTAGGCGCCTACAGCATTCATGATGGATTTTCCATTACACGGTCCACGCAGGGAAAAATTGAGCATAAGTCCAGTGCTTTTTTTAATCAATAAAGCCTTGTGGTCTCAGGATAGATTTTCATTGCATTATAAGGAAATAGTTTTTTTACAGAAATCATTACAAAGACAATGCAACAATGCATTTAATTTCTTAGATTTGGCCTTTATAAGTAGGTTGATCCCTTCTGGGGTTAATCAAATTTGGGGCGAAAAGTCATCACATCTGTGGTGACTTTTCATTTTATACCCTTTGGTCTTGGGAATTTCCCCCAGCATATTTCCCTCCCTTGGCAAAGTTTTGTAGTTTTAATCGCAACTTAACAGCCACAAATGTCTGCCACCAAAAAACTGTTTCTCATTGATGCTTATGCCCTGATTTTTCGCGGGTATTATGCTTTTATTAAAAACCCAAGAATCAACAGTAAGGGTATGGACACCTCGGCTATTTTGGGGTTTATGAATTCTCTTTTGGATGTGATCAAACGCGAGCGTCCAGATTATTTAGCGGTCTGTTTTGACAAAGGAGGCAGCGCATTACGCAAGGATATTTTTCCAGAATACAAAGCACACCGTGACCAGACTCCTGAAGCCATCAAAATTGCCGTCCCTTTTATTGAGAAGATCCTCAATGCCATGCACATCCCGGTCGTGGTCAAAGCCGGATTTGAGGCCGATGATATTATCGGAACCCTGGCAAAGAAAGCAGAAATAGAAGGCTTCGAGACTTATATGGTGACCCCGGATAAGGATTTTGCACAATTGGTTTCCGAACATATTTTCATGTATCGCCCCGTTTTTGGCGGCGGTTATGAGACTTGGGGCATCCCAGAGGTTCAGGCCAAATTTGAAGTCGAAACGCCCGACCAAATCATCGACCTATTGGGTATGATGGGCGATAGCGCCGATAATATTCCAGGACTCCCTGGGGTGGGTGAAAAAACCGCCAAAAAATTCATTAAAGCTTATGGCAGTTTAGAAGGCCTTTTAGCCCATACACACGAACTGAAGGGCAAAATGAAAGAACGTGTCGAAGCCAATGGAGAACTTGGCCGTCTTTCCAAAACATTAGCAACGATCTTGCTGGACGTCCCGGTGGCATTTGAGCCAGCAGCATTGAAAATGCAAGCGCCAGACATGGCAGCCGTTATGGAGCTTTTTGAAACACTTGAGTTCAGACGTCTTATTGACAATTTCAAAAAAACCTTCAGCCCAGCGGCTATAGAGGGCCAGGCTCAAGAGGTTGTTAAAACCAATGAAGCGCCCACTGATGCTCCACCTGGGACCACATCATCAGCCCCTTCTGCAGGCGCGGGCCAGTTTTCGCTTTTTGATCTTCAAGGAGCTCCCCAGGCAATATCTTATAGTTCTCGAAAGACCATTAGTGAAGTCCCTCACTTTTACCAAAGCCTTACTCCGGGCTTTAGCCTAAAGCTATTTATGTCCTCCTTACTGGAACAAAAGCGGGTCAGCTTTGCCTTAGAAACGAATCATCAAGATGCCATGACCTGCCAATTGTTGGGGGTCTCCTTTTCGTTTAAAGAAGGAACGGGTTATTACTTGTCGCTGCCAGAAAATGAGCAGGAACTAACCCAAATTCTTGAGGTCCTCACCCCATTTTTCACAGCGCATTCGATCGAGAAAATGGGACAGAATTTAAAATTCAGCATTAAAGTATTGGCCCGACACGGCATTGCGCTGGAGGGGTCTTTATTTGATACCATGTTGGCGCACTACTTGATCAATCCGGATATGGGTCACGATCAAGCGGTCTTGTCTGAAACTTATTTAAACTATACCCCCATGGCCCTGCAGCAACTTATTGGGCGTCCGGGGAAAAACCAAAAATCGTTCCGCAGCTGCTCCCTCGAAGAGCAAACACAATACAGCGCAGAACAAGCCGACTTGACTTTTCAGCTCAGCGAACACTTTCTTAAAGAATTGAACCAGGCCAACAACCAATCTTTGTTTACCGATATTGAACTCCCCTTATTGCGTGTTTTGGCGGCTATGGAATTGGAAGGTATTGGTCTTGACTTGACTATGTTAGGTAGTCTGTCTCACGATTTAGATACCGATATTAAGCGCTTAGAGGGCGCTATTTATGAGGGGGCGGGGACGACCTTTAATATTGCCTCCCCCAAACAACTCGGCGAAGTCCTCTTTGACCAGCTCAAACTCGTCGCGAAGCCAAAAAAGACAAAAACAGGCCAATATGCGACTTCAGAAGACATCCTGTCTCACCTGGCCAAGGACCACCAAATTATTCAGGATATCCTAGAATACCGCGGTTTGGCTAAGCTCAAAAGCACTTATGTTGATGCACTGCCTTTGCAGGTTAATGCACAAACGGGCCGCGTACACACCGATTATATGCAAACGGTTGCCGCCACCGGGCGCTTGTCGAGCAACAACCCGAACCTTCAAAATATTCCCATCCGCACCGAACGTGGGCGCGCCGTCCGCAAGGCATTTGTCCCTAGAGACCAAGATTATGTGCTAATGGCTGCAGATTATTCACAAATTGAACTGCGTATTATTGCTGCTTTATCGCAAGAGACGGCCATGATTGAAGCCTTCCAACGTGGTGAAGATATTCATGTCGCGACCGCAGCAAAAGTTTTTAATGTCCCACTTGAAGCCGTCACAAGAGCCCAAAGAAGTCATGCAAAAACGGTCAACTTTGGTATCATCTATGGGGTTTCGGCTTTTGGCCTAAGCAATCAAACCGATTTGAGCAGAACGGAATCCAAAGAGCTGATAGAGACCTATTACCAGACCTATCCCAAACTCAAAGCGTATATCCAAAGTCAGATCAATTTTGCCCGCGATCATGGCTATGTGCAAACCGTTTTAGGGCGGCGACGCTATCTCCAGGACATTAACAGCCAAAATGCTGTTGTTCGCGGGGCTGCAGAGCGCAATGCGGTTAATGCACCAATACAAGGTAGTGCTGCCGACATCATCAAAATTGCCATGATCCAGATCTACGACAAAATGAAACATGCGGGTCTCAAAAGTAAAATGCTGCTACAGGTGCATGATGAGCTGGTTTTCGATGTATATAAGCCCGAATTTGACACCCTAACGGAACTCGTACGCGCCCAGATGGAACAAGCCTTTAAACTAACCGTTCCATTGGTGGTAGATATGGGTTCTGGGGCCAATTGGCTAGAAGCACATTAACCCCTCCCTACCAACTGATTGTCGACTATTTGACCCCAATTTGACTATAATTTTTTAGAACTGAATATGTTGTCATGTTTTTTGGTTTCTACAGGTTTGTATTTACATATTTTAATCTTACATTTGCGGCCCTCTTATGAGGATATCAATGAATATTAATTATTAGACAAAAAACTAAATGGATACATTAAGTTACAAAACAGTATCTGCCAACAAAAATACCGTTAATAAAGAATGGTTGTTGGTTGATGCGGACGGCCAAGCATTGGGTCGTCTTGCTAGTGAAGTTGCAAAATTACTTCGCGGAAAGCACAAACCAAACTTTACACCGCACGTAGACTGTGGTGATAACGTCGTGGTTACCAATGCCGCCAAGATTACTTTATCTGGCAAAAAATGGGAATCTAAAGAATACATTCGCCACACTGGTTATCCCGGTGGTCAGCGATCGTTGTCAGCTAAAGAATTGTTGGCCAAAGATCCTTCCCGTATCGTAGAAAAAGCAGTAAAAGGAATGCTTCCAAAGAACAAATTGGGCGCAGAACTTTTCAGAAACTTGAAAGTATACGCCGGTGAAAATCATGGTCAAGAAGCTCAAAAGCCGAAAGTAATTAACCTTAACAACGATAAGTAATGGAAAGGATTCACAAAATAGGAAGAAGAAAAACAGCTGTGGCTCGTGTTTACATTTCTACGGGAACGGGAAACATTACGATCAACAAGCGTACGTTTGAAAATTATTTCACCACACCAACATTACGTTATAAGGTGCAACAGCCTTTGGTTTTAACAGACAATGAGAAGTCATTCGACATCAAAGTCAACGTGCATGGTGGCGGAATCACGGGACAAGCCGAAGCAGTTCGCTTGGCCATTTCAAGAGCAATGTGTGAGCTTAATGAAGCACACCGTTTGGTGTTGAAGCCAGAAGGATTGTTAACGCGTGATCCACGTATGGTAGAACGCAAGAAATTCGGTCAGAAGAAAGCCCGTAAGAAATTCCAGTTCTCTAAACGATAATATTTTCAACCCAAAGCCCCGCTTTTCGGAGTGGGGCCTACGGTTACCTAAGTTCATATTTTTATTAATTAATCAGCTGTTAGTGTTTCGAAAGTCTCAAAAGAAACCACTTTCGATTCATGTTAGTTTAGCATCTAAACCAAGTTTTTACTCGGTTGCTATCTAAACAGAACGTAAACTAAAACAAAATGGCAAACAATGATCAGGTCAAGGTATTACTTGACGCCGGTGTACACTTTGGACACCTTACCCGCAAATGGAACCCAAACATGGCCCCATATATTTATATGGAGCGTAATGGGATTCACATCATCAATCTTTACAAAACTGCTGCTAAAATCGAAGAGGCTAATGAAGCCTTGAAGAAAATTGCAGCCAGTGGACGCAAAATTCTTTTTGTCGCCACAAAAAAGCAAGCCAAGGACATTGTCGCTGAAAAAGCGAAAAATGCAAACATGCCTTACATTACTGAGCGTTGGCCCGGTGGAATGTTGACCAACTTTGTCACCATTCGTAAAGCAGTTAAGAAAATGGCAACCATCGATCGCATGAAGCAAGATGGGACCTTCATGACCCTTTCTAAAAAAGAGCGCTTGGCGGTTGATCGTCTCAGAGCCAAATTAGAAAAGAATTTAGGTTCTATTAGTGAGATGAGTCGTCTTCCCGCAGCCTTATTTATTGTGGACACCACACGTGAGCACATTGCTGTTAAAGAAGCTCTAAAATTGAATATTCCTATTTTTGCTATGGTCGACACCAACAGTGACCCGCGCGAAATTGACTATGTGATCCCATCAAATGATGATGCATCTAAGTCGATTGACAACATCATGTCTAGTGTTACTAACGCCATAATCGAAGGTTTAGCAGAGCGCAAAGCTGGTGCTGCCAAAGATGAAGAAGGTGAAGGCAACGACCAGAACACTGAAGCAGGAAAAGCGCCAGCCGCTGAGGGGAAAAAAGCACCGCGCAAGCGTACTGCTGCCGCTCCAGAAGCGAGCACTAAAGAAGTAAAGGCTCCAGCCGCTGAGGGTGAAAAAGCACCACGCCAGCGTGCTGCTGCTGCTCCAGAAGCTAGCTCTGAAGAAGAATAAATAATCAATCATTTCATTTAGAGACGTCGTGGCTTGAATTAAAGAGCCACGATCGTCTCAATAACCATAAAAACTGAAAAAGATGGCGCAAATAAAAGCCGCACAGGTAAACGAATTAAGACAAAAAACGGGCGCGGGAATGATGGACTGCAAAAACGCCTTGGTAGAAGCTGATGGTGATTTTGACAAAGCCATTAGTGTTCTTCGCAAAAAAGGACAAAAAATTGCCGAGAAAAGAGCGGATCGTGACTCAAGCGAAGGCGCTGTAATCGCAAAAGTAAATGACGCGGCAAACAGAGGGGTGATTATTTCACTCAACTGTGAAACTGACTTTGTTTCTAAAAACGATTCATTCGTCGCTATGGCTCATGAATTAGCTGCAATAGCCCTAAACACTGATTCCATCGAAGCCTTTTTAGCTTCTGATTTTGGCGGGATCACGGTTCAAGAAAAATTGACGGAACAAACCGGAGTGATTGGTGAAAAAATCGAAATCGGTGGATTCAAAATTTTAGAAGCGCCATTTGTTGGTTCTTACATTCACGGCAACAAAATTGGTGCACTTGTTGGTTTAACTTCAGGTGGCGACGCTGCCGCTGAAGTAGCTAAAAGTGTTTCTATGCAGGTTGCTTCAATGGGTGCTACGACATTGTCATTTAAAGATTTTGACCCGGAATTTGTCGCATCCGAAACAGCAGCACGCATTGCTGTAATCGAAAAAGACAATATCGAACTCGGTCGTTTAGGCAAGCCACTAAAAAACGTGCCAAGTTATATTTCACGCGCGCAATTGACTGATGCCGTTATTGCTGAAGCTGAAAAAGTCATTCAGGAAGAACTCAAAGCGGAAGGTAAGCCTGAGCAAATCTGGGACAAAATTGTTCCTGGTAAGCTAGAGCGCTTTATTGCAGACAACTCCAGTTTAGACCAAGAAAAGTGTTTGCTTGATCAAAACTTTATCATGGACGACAAGCAAAGTGTCGCGCAATACGTTGCCAGTAAAGGAGACTTTAGCGTAGTGTCTTTCGAAAAAGTATCTTTGGTTTAATCCAAATACAACTCATATTAAAAACCGCCTTGTGCATTCACAAGGCGGTTTTTTTATGCGCTATAGCTAACGCCATTTGATCATTGTGAGCTTCAATAGTTTATGGTGACCGAATACGGAGATTGTCTATGTGGTATCGCGTGGTGTCAAAGACCGATCTTTGTTTGTATCGAAGTCCCAAATAAAAGGTCTCTCCCGTTTTACAAGAAATATCAATAGGCCCCATTGTCTTAAAATCACCGAACCCATCTGATGGTCCATTAGGAATGAAATAGTTCAAAAGATCCCATTGAACGTCAATCGAATAATCCTGGGGATCCTGCTCGGTAATCCAAAAGCTCAAAGGAATACCCCTCTGAAAATTTGCTTGAATATCACATTCAATCGACAAAATTTCTCCCAAGACACTTTTTGATAATGGCGGACTTATAAGCCATGATTCATGTAATGCTATATCTGATGCTTCTGCTGTAATTTGCAAATACTTGTTACCGCCATAACTACCTATAGACCAAAGTAAGGCTTCCGAATTTGTGTCAGGAGCCCACCAACCAGAATCCATAAGAGCACTCAGATTCTCTCTTTGATTAAATGATTCCCCCCAAACAATCGGATGTAATCCAGGCGCAGGACCACAATCCAAAACCAGAGGATCACAACGACCTGAGTTCCCCATTACGATGTCATCAGGGCCATTAATCACGAGCACGAAATATTCCCCAAAATAATCATATTGCAATATCCCATATATAGTGAAATCATCAGATGGCAAAACAGCTGTATTAAAGTCTGCATAGGTACTGGTTTTAAGTACCAAATATTGACCAGAAGCGCATTGTTCTAACCATCGTTCACCATCATATTGGTCCATGGCATCAGCAGCAAAAGTCATTGGCGGGAGGCTTAAACTTTGAAACCGATGAAATTGAGTATGGCTCAATTCAATCCACATATTGGTATGTTGCGGCCCAAGATTCTCCATGTTTAAAGTTCTCGCGCTTATAGGAGAGACCAAAGTGTCCCGCTGAACAACACCGCCATTATGGGTTGTTGGCACTGGCGACAGAGCACCGCCGTCTTCTAATCCCAGAGCGAACACACCGCTGCTAAGCCCCACCGTAAGACCACTTAATTGGATCAAAACGCGGCGCCCAACATCATACCGCTGACTTATGTCAGTCTGATCTAAAAGAACTTTAATCCCTGCCTGAGGCGATTCAGGATCGTCTTGAATGAAAAAGGCCTTGTAGTAATTTCCCTGCTGATCATCTGAGATGACATACCCTTCTAGAAACTTGTCTTCGTACCCTTGAGTCAATCTCAAAAACGGGTATAACTCTTGATTACTTTCCTGTTCCCATGCCATCTTAAGCGCCGGAATGGTGACGATTTGATCGTCGGGAATCAAGAGCCCTTGTTGCTTTAGAAAGGGGATTTCAAAAGAACGGTCCTCCAGACAAGCCGTGTTAATCAAAAGAGATGTAATATAAAATAAGTGATAAATTTTCATACGCAATGACTTTTAAAAACTTAGGGTGATTGATCCATAAAAACTCCTCCCCATCCCTGAGAAATATCGATTGCCAAACAATGGCCCTCCAGGTCTATCTGCTTCTTCGGCTAAGCCGAACACACTACCGATACGTGAATCTTCAAATCCACCCGATACATAAGCAACATCAAGAAGATTGTTGACCACCAAAAACAGACTCATATATTTGCCCTTGAGGCGCCATGATTTCCCTGCAGTCAAATGACATAATACGACCTGGCCCAAATCTTCTTGCTCCAAGAGTGAGCTCACAACATTCGAGTCAAAATTCTGATTCAAGACCCCGTCAAAATCCAAATAAGTATCTGCACTACGCCTCAAAAAACTCATGTCTGCAAATCGCTTAGAAAAGTGATTGAAGGACAATCCAGCCCACCAATAATTGGGATCTCTGTACTGTAATCTGGCATGAATTATCTGGCGCGGACCACTTGCCACACCATAATTATTGACGTAAACCTTGCGCTTCCCTCGTGCGGTAAGATCAGATCCTAAAACACGGTCAGGACGCTGGGGATCAGAAAAGGCATCGCTCCCTAGATACAATAAGGGTGTTCCACTATAATTATGTTCTGAAAAAACCATAACGGTACTCAAGGCAAGTCGATTGGACAAGTCATATGAAAGTCCGGCCTGAAGACCAATCGACTGTGTGTGGATCCCTTGCACGATTTCATGAACCAATGCCTGACCACTTTGAGCAGCAATTGCATGTTCTGTGAAAAAGGTCTTGATTTTCGTATCATCATCCTGTCGCTGAGCATAGGCTGCAATCCGCGCATTTATGCTGTTTCCCTGATAACGATAGTCGACATCCACCCCATGAAAAGTTGACGCCTTTAGGCCATGAACCAATTCATTAGATTGCCGCATGTTTACAAACGTATGTTTGACTATTGGCGGTTCTGTCAAATAGACGGTATTAATCCTGCTGAAACTCCGTGGAGACCAATTTATAGCTCCAGACAACTTAAATTTTATGTTACTGAAAACGATACGTTGACTCGGGCCTAAGGATTGACCTTGGCTTGGAAAAGATCCGTTCTGAAACAAGCCCTTTCGCATTAACGCATTACGGGTGCATTCAAACGCTGCTGTATAGTTCCATTTTTCAGTGGTTTGTTGGAGCTGACCAAACAACCCTAATTGATCCCCTTGCCATCTAAAGTTATAGTCAATGAAGGCGCCAACTTTATTGCTTCTATAAGGCGTTTGGCGGTCATTCCATTTACCTAGAGGATCCGAGCCGCGATAAAATGAATTGACGTCTAGATAATATAACCCGCCAAGTAAGTCGTCAATTTGGCCATAATGGTGCTCCCGCTCTTGACGTATCCATACCTTCGCCCGGAATTCAAATAGTGTATTTAATCGATACCTCATCAATGCCTGGGCGACAGTCATTTGTTTTTGCCTGACATCTGCCTGCACTATATAAGAACTCCCGGAATTCAGATGCAAGCCATTTGCCATGTATAGATCTTGCCAATTAAGCTGCCCCTGAGCTTCGATATTTTGGCGTGCATTAAATGCCATGTGATAATCATAAGACCCCAACGGGGACTCCTTTAAAAAATAGCTTGGCAACTTTTGATAATAATTTTTGAACGGATTGGAACTGCCGCTATAATTCAACCTGGTTTGTTTGGCCAGACCAAATTGTGTCGCCAAATTAATTTGATAAGAAAGCCTCCCCTTGGAATGGTTTTTATAGGTTAGGATAAATAGGGGCTGCGTGGTTTGACGGGACTTACTGTTTCTTATTTGACCGTTCTGCATCCCCCAATTCGGATTATATCGCGCACCATGATAATCCAATACTTCGCGGGTTAAGGGGCTACTGACCCCTTTAATGATCGGCGTATACAAGCCCGTTAGCATTAATGTATTCGCCCCATTGATCTGCTTTTCCAAAGCGAATAAAAGAGACTTCCCATCGTATATATTTCCAGAAACGTAGCCGCCATCTCCAAAACGAGATGCCCATTGTAAGGCGTACGACAAGCCATTGGCTTTTAAGCCACTTCGATAAAATAGGGCATAACCCCGTGTATAGGTTTTGCTTGAAAAAATAGCCTTCAGCTTTAACCCTGGCCTATAGTTTCCTGCGCTAACACTGATATCAGTATGCCCGCCAAGGGCACCGAAGCTATAATTGGCCGATTCAAAACCTTCTTGTATCTCTCTTTGTCGTAAGGCATCATTTAGGCCGCCAAATGAATCCCAGGAGGCCTGACCAGAATAAAAATCATTAATGGGCACTCCTTGAATGGAGATTTGCTTTTGATTTCTTGCAGCGCCCCGTGGTGCATAGAAAACACCACCAAAATCATACGCCTGAGCACCAGTCAAGGCATCCCCTTTAGCCTGTAATGGTCCGGGTTGAAAAGGAAGGTCAAAAGAGCCCTCATCGGTCAAGTCAGCATAACTCGTGTCCGAAATTGGCATATCCTCATCGGTATTCCATTGTAAAAAGATGACTATCGGCCGTCTCTGAGCATCTGTTTTTATAGGCACATTTTGAGCCTCATATTGCTCATGCTGCACGATAAGGACATGTGTTTTAGCAGTGTTTGGCGTCAGTGAAATCTTAAAATATCCATCTTGGTCTGTGACCGTTATATTTTGATTTTCACCTACCAATGCAACTAGGGCATTGCTAATGGGAGCGCCATTCAACTGATCTAAAACGCGTCCTGTGAGGCCAAGGCTCTGGCCCATCAGTTGGGTAGTCATTGGAACATAAAACAGGACAAACAAAATAAACAGACGTCGGGCGACCAACATAAAGCATGTATCAAAAGCAGGGAGTCTGAAAGGCTAAACTAAACCTTTTAATTAATTTTTTGTTTTTATAATCTACTTTGCATCAGTGATTTAAAAATAAAAACCTGATAATTTATGAAAACGATGCTGGGATTTTTCATGTTGATTTCTTGCCAAGCCTTTGCCCTTTTGGGACAAGCGAAACAACAAACCGAAAGTGTGACCATCGCCTTTTATAATCTAGAAAATCTCTTTGATTATGAAGATGACCCAAAAACATTCGATGATGACCGCACGCCTCATGGCAAAGATCTTTGGACCAAATTAAAATACACCCGAAAACTGGCCAACATGGCAAGCGTTATTCGAGATATTGGGCCAAAACACGAGAATAGCCCACCCGTCATTATTGGTGTCTGTGAAATTGAAAACCGCCGTGTTGTAAACGACCTCATAAAAACAGAAGCGTTAGCGCCTTATCGTTATGATTTTGTACACTTCGATTCTCCAGACCGCCGGGGTATTGATGTCGCCTTACTCTACCGAAAGGATCAATTCAGGCCCATAGAGTCAAAAAAAATTGCGGTATTTATTTATGACCGCGAAACACCCGCTCGACGTATTTTTACCCGAGATCAACTCTTGGTGTATGGTCTGCTTGAAAACGAGCCGATTTATGTTCTGGTTAATCATTGGCCTTCGCGCAGCTCAGGAGAGGAGTCTAGTGCCTATAGACGTCATGCAGCAGCAAAAGTCACAAAACGAGTTAAAGATTCAATTATGGACAGGGACCCGAAGGCCAAAATTATAATTATGGGCGATTTCAATGATAACCCAGATGATCTCAGTATTAAAGAGGTTCTCAATACCTGCTCCAAAATAAACGATTTGACCCCAAAATCCTTGTATAATCCTATGGCGAACCTTTATAATTTAGGATACGGCAGTCTAGCCTTCAATGACCGGTGGTTCCTATTCGATCAAATCCTGGTAACAAAATCACTCATCAATAGTCAAGATGGTCAATGGCGAATGTTTAAATCAGGAATTTACAATCCCCCATATTTACAACAACCCTATGGCCCCTACCGAAACTACCCATTTAGGAGTGTTCAGAACGGCCGATTTACCGGTGGATACAGTGATCACTTCCCTGCCTACATACAATTGATGAGACGGCGTCCTAATGCCTTAGTCACACCATTGTTGCCAAGGTAGACGGCTCAATATCAAAACAAGTGCTATAGTATAAAAAATAGCCACTTGTTTGAACTTAGCCGCATCATCGGTTTTTCTCTTTTGACGAGAATAGCCAATAGTTATGAAGACAACAGCCAGAAGCATTACCAAAATGTGTTCTACGGCGAACAAGCGCAAGGTGGCATCTTTCATGACTTGTGCCCCATTAGCCGCAAAGGATTTAACCCCCAAAGGACTGATGAAATACAAAATAAGGCCAATCACCACTTGCAAATGTGTTGCGATGAGCCCCCATAAGGTCAAACGCAAATCACGCGCGGTGAACGACTGCTTTCCAAGCGACCCGCGCCAAGCATTTAAGGTGGCGAGTGTCACCAAGATCAAAACGGCGTAAGCCCAATAAGAATGTGCAAATTGTAATGAAGTATACATAACGAATCGTTTAGGTGTTTACTCAAAGGTAAAAGAATAGAACAAAAAAACCGCTTCCCTAAGGAAGCGGTTTTAAACATTTTAGATGGATCTCCCGATTAGAAGTTCAAACGCAAACTAGCATTGAACGTTCTGCGGACTCCTAAGAAATAACCGTAAGCATCAGCTTGGTTAACATAACCTGTGTTGAATAGGTTATAAACATTGCTACGGAATACTACTTTTTGGTCACCAAAGTTGAATTTGTAAGTCACCCCAGCATCAAATAAGCTGTATGGGTTCAAACGTTCGTTTTGGTACTTAACACCAGCAAGTGCTGCTTCAGCAACATCTGCAGGATCAACGAACTTGTACAAGTCTTTGTTGTAGATATAGTTCACATCAAAAGACAATCCTTTTGAAAGATCTAAATCTAAACCAGCACCAACCTGAGTTTGTGGCGCATTACCTACACGCGCACCAGTAAGGTTAGCGTCTCCTTCTTCAACGATATCCAATGTGTTTTCGTTTTGAAGTCTGTAAGGTGTTGTTCCTCTATATTCCCAACGCGCTGTTTGACCGAACGCAGTTAAAGCATAACAACCCCCTTTTGGACGGTACTCCACATCAAATTCAATCCCTTTGTGCAATTGAGCAACATCAGTCATGCGGTAGCTTGAAAAGTCACCACTTTCTAATTCAGGTCCATTGATGTTTAAGAAACGGTTACCCCATTCGGTATAATACATGTCAACATTAAAACGAACTTCATTAGATACGAAACGGTAACCTGTTTCTAATCCTGTAATTTCTTCGTTATCCACATAAGGAAGAGAAACTACGTTAGACTCACGAATATTATCAAAGATATTGTCTAAGAATGGTTGTCTTGAATAGAATCCTGAGTTCACGAAAATAGAGCTCTTCGCGTCGATCTCAAGTCCTAAACCACCTTTAATGTTGTATCCTGTTTTAGAAACTTTTTCTGACGTTCCTAAACCATCTCCGTTACGCCCAACAAAACGACCTTCTCTTTGGTAAGTTTGATTAGAAAACGCTCCTTGAACAAACATAGAGAATGCGTCAGAAGAATATTCAGCTTGACCAAAACCACCTAGGTAGTTAATGTTTTCCGAGTAGTCATATTGCGTTCTGTTATCTTCGTCAGCGAAGTTCGTCAAAGAAGCCCATGGACTCGCTTCGTACTCTGTTGTGAAAGTGTAATCATCTGGACGATCAGTAGCGAAGTTATCATTGTATCCTGTAAGACCCATTAAGTCATTAACTTGACGGAAGTGATCTCCGTGATACATTCTAGCATCAAGTCCAACATTAACGTTCCAGTTTTCAGAAGCCTCTAGGCTTAAGTTAGAAAGAACACCATACCAGTTGTGGTTGTTTACAGATGAACGACGGATGTATGAATTCCCGTAGTTACCCACACCTATCGCAGCGTTGTTTGCATCAATCGCGTCGAAATCAATTTCGTCTTGATTGTTGCCATCACCCCCTACACGAATACGGTTGCTGCTGCTTCCTAAAGAACCAGTTCCACCTCCACGACCCCAAGAGGCGTATAGTACTGTAGACAAGTCTGCCTTATCACTGATGTTCAAATCCCAGTTTAAGTTAGCTACTGGCTTGTGGTAGTAGTTTCTGCGTTCTGTAAAACGCTCACCATCACGGAAACCAGAGTTAGGATTTTGCTTCTCACCCAACTGCTTGTAATCCTCTAAAGAATCAGAGAAGTTTTGGTCGTGCCATTGTGGGGCACCTGTAAGCAATAAGTTAAATGTATTTTTTTCATTTGGCTTGTAACCCACAGAGAACAAATAGTTTTGTCCTTGTCCAGCAGTACCAATTGAATACTTTCTGTGTGCTTGCCAGTGATCAACTAAGGCAGAAAATGCCCATCCGCTATCACTTACTCCAGTGTCATAACTTACAGTTCCTTTGAAGTAGCTGTCGTTACCGGCCATCATACGCACAAAACCACCTTCTTTTTTCTCGGTAGCTTTCGATACGATGTTTACGGTTCCTCCAACAGAAGAAATCGCTAATTTAGAAGATCCTAGACCACGTTGTACCTGAACCGCCTGAGCGACATCAGCCATACCTGACCAGTTTGACCAGTACATACGACCATCTTCCATTCCATTGATTGGTTGACCATTCAAAAGGAACGCAGTGTTGGTTTGATCAAAACCACGCAAGAATACTTGGCTATCACCAAAACCACCGGATTGGTTAGACACATACACAGAAGGCGTGTACTGAATTGACTCCATGAATTCACGGTTACCCGCAGATTTGAGTTGAATTTGCTCTGCCGTAATGGTAGAAACAGCAACTGGCGTCTTGCGATCTTCAGCCAAATCGATAATTCCTGATCCAAGAATTACAACTTCAGACAATGTGTTCGCGTCGGCAGCCATATTAATGTTACCTAACTTAGCCTTTCCATTTGTCAATGTAAAGCTTACTGACTCATTGAGGAATCCAAGGAAAGAAATATCCAAAGAACCAGATTTTCCACTTACTTCAAGAGTAAAGTTACCATTGAAATCAGTAACAGCACCGTTGCTAGTTCCTGACTCAACTACGTTAGCACCAGGAAGTGGCCCTCCTAGTTCGGTATCCGTCACAACACCTGTGACCGTACCTTGAGCAAAGGCAGTAAACCCACCTAAAAGCGTTAACAAAAGTAAAATTCGTTTCATAATTGTTTGTTTAATTAAAATTGGTTTCGCAAAAATAGTTTTTTTCGCACAGATGGCCATAATATCGCATTAACATATTATTACCTTTTGATTTCTTGAAGTTAGGATTTCTTTCTCAAACCGCTGCCCGAAGGCTTAGTAAGATAATAACAGGTTTATGAACAATACGTTACGGAAGAACAATACAATCCAACTGATCCTTTAATGGCAGCATCTTCTTGGCATAATCTTGCCGATAAGCCTGCGCCAAAGGTTCGGATTTTGGCAAATCAGTCTTAAATGGGTCCACCTGGCGGCCATTTTTCCAAAAACGATAACACACATGTGGCCCGCTGGTATTGCCTGTCATTCCGACCCAACCAATGACCTGTCCTTGCCTTACTTTTTGTCCGCGACGGACATTAAGTTTTTTCATGTGCAGGTATTGGGTCTCATAAGTGGCGTTGTGGCGCAGCTTTACATAAATCCCATTACCGCCTTTTCGCTCTGCTGCGCTCACCGTTCCATCGGCTGTAGCCAATATTGGCGTCCCCACAGGAGCGGCAAAGTCAGTTCCTTTGTGGGGGCGGACCTTATAAGCATAATGGGCAATGCGGCGGCGCAAATTATAGCGCGAGGAAATTCTGCTAAATTTTACCGGGGCCTTGAGGAAAGCACGACGCAGGTTGTTCGCTTCTTCATCATAGTAATCGGGGACCGCATTGGCCGCTTCGGACAAGTACTTAAAGGCATAAAAACTTTCCCCTTTGTGGGCAAAATAAGCACCCTTAATCTCATCCACTCCTCCGGCTATCGTGTCGGAGATGAGCCGCTCGGTATAAATGATTTTAAAACTATCTCCTGCTTGGAGTTGAAAAAAGTTAATCGTCCATGCATAAATGTCGGACATGCCTTCGGCCAGGTAAGGACTCAAATTTTGTTGGGCCAAAGTCTCGGACAATGAACCCTGAATGACCCCAGAGGCCGTTCGCTCGATAAGGGTTACGGGCTTTTTCTCGTGATAGACTTGAAGACTGTCTCTAAAATCAATCACCGCATAATCGATCCGATTTTTTTCGTAGATAAATAATTGCGTTTGGGCCGTGGAGTCCCTTGATTTCAGAATGACATATGGCCGGCCAATCCCAATTTTTCGCACATCAAAAACATCCCTAAAGGTCGTCGCAACCTCATATATTTTATTTTGTGACACGCCATGCGCATCCAAAATAGCGCCAAAGGTATCGCCTTCCATTACCGTGTCGCGAACCACAACAAAATCATTGAGTGTATGCCCGTATTCTGATATGAGTGGGGATTGCTCCTCGACTTCTAAAAGCTCTGTTTCCGAAGAGTCGCAGGACCTATAAAACCATATCAAGACAAAACACAGTCCGCCAAAAAATAATATTTTTCGGTACGTTCTAAGCATCTTTCCCCCAGTTTGTTAATTCATCTTCGGACCATAATTCTGGAAAAAAGATTCTTTTTTGGTATTTGGGATGCATGTATTTGACCCAATCACTCCCTCCGGTTGACTCCGTTACTTTTTTGCCGTCATTGAGGTACTTATTGGCCGTGGTATAATGCGCCATCACCCAAGTAATATTTACCGTATAATCATAATGGCGCATAGCCTTGATCAATTCTGGATTGGTCTTTACAGACGCTGTTAGGGTTTTAAATTTAGAATAAAGATTGATGGTATTATATTTTTGGGTAAATGCGACAAATTCATTTTTATATTTCGCCTCAAAAGAGGTCAATAAATAGGATTTTTTGCCGGTTTTATGGTCTTTACCTGCGGCCTGCCAATATAAATGATCCAGGGCGTATTCGTAGGTGGTCGTTCGGTCAATAGTCGTGCGAAAACGCGCATCAATCAGATTGATGAGCTCGGTAGAGGCAAACTCAATTTTGCGGTATTGAGCGCTCTGAAACCCAGAGGCTGGAGCCAAGGTGTTTCTGAATTTCAAGTACTGGGCAACCTCCATGCCATCGGTCATGATGTTGAACGAATTGGTCAAAAGATCAAAATACCTCGAGACACGCATCAAGCGTTCCGTGAAAAATTCAGATGTCAATTCGGCTTTATGGGCCACCTGGTCAATTTCCCATAAGATCATTTTAAAAATCAACTCATTGATTTGGTGATAGACAATAAAGACCATCTCATCGGGCAGGGTCGTTCTTTTGATTTGCAAATTCAGCAAAGCATCTGTTTGTATATAATCCCAATAGGTGGTGAGTTCTTGATGCAATAAGCCCTCCAAATGCACCTCCAAAGACTGTCCCGTCGCCGCGTATTTTGCCTCAAGTTGTTCTAACAATCTCTTTGTTTTCTCAGTCTGTGCCATAGCCTATTGTGAAAGTACCTTAAACGGGTGTTTTAATCCTTTAAAATCATCAAGGGACGCCTTTAGAGACCCAACGGCAAGATCTGCTTTGATCAATACCGGTATTTTATTGCCATCATCGGTGACCCATACCGTGAGACTTTCCTTCTCCTTAAACACCCTACCACCATCAACCAAGGGTTTAAATTTCAGTGTTTTTATGATGCCAAATTTGGTCTTCAACTCGCTTCTACCCAAAAATTTCATTTGAAAACGATACCCTTCTTTGTCAAAAAACATATCCAAATCGATCGTTTCTCCGACTTTGATCGTTTCAATATCCAATTCATTTCTCAAATAATAAAATGCCGAAATCAAGTCCTGGGTGAATGGCATGATTTCCGCCGTAACCCGCACGTTATTTTCTTTGTTGAGAATACTCGCCTTGAGTTCCTTATGATTGAATTCAATTTGGACGTCTTTGGTAAAGCCACCTTCATTGATCTTTCGCTTAAAACGCAGCGGCAATTGCGTGGACTGATCCACATAACTCTGGTAGTGGTCTTCGACATTAAAAAACCATCGAGACAGGCCAGTGGTCCTTCCCTCTCCTATGATATGAAAGATTGGGGTTTTACCCAACATTTCGCTGCGTACTTTGATGGTCGCATATCCCGCCGTTACAAAACCGTAATGTATCCGGTATTTGGCATATTCCCCATCGCCATAAGCCGAGGGGTTTTGTCCCCCAACAGACCATCCCGATACGCTCATCAAGAGCAGGATTATACTATATCTTATGCGTTGCATCATACCCGATTAATGGCTATAAAGTTCCTCGCGAAGCTTGTTCCCTTTCAATAGCTTCAAATAAGGCTTTAAAGTTTCCCTTGCCGAAACTCTGCGCCCCTTTGCGCTGAATGATCTCAAAAAACAAAGTAGGGCGATCCACTACAGGTTTTGTAAACAACTGCAATAAGTAGCCCTCTTCATCGCGATCAATTAGGATTCCGTGTTTTTTGAGCACCTCAATATCCTCGTCGATTTGTCCTACTCGGTCCAAAAGGTTCTCATAGTAATTTTCGGGAACATACAAGAATTCTACACCGCGGTCGCGCATGGCCGAAACGGTTTTGACGATATCATCGGTAGCTACCGCGATATGCTGCACCCCAGGGCCGTTGTAATAATCGAGGTATTCTTCGATCTGGGATTTCTTTTTGCCACTAGCGGGTTCGTTGATGGGGAATTTAATCCGTCCATTGCCATTGCTCATCACTTTACTCATCAGTGCCGTAAAATCGGTAGAAATGTCATTGTCATCGAATGAAATGATTTGTGCAAAGCCCATGATTTTGCCATAGAATTCACACCAAGTATTCATTTCATTCCAACCCACATTACCGACCATATGATCGACAAATTTGAGCCCTACAGGCTCTGGGTTGTAGTGGGAAGTCACTGCCTTAAAGCCTGGTAAAAAGACCCCATGGTAGTTTTTGCGTTCCACAAAAATATGCACAGTTTCTCCGTAGGTATAAATCCCCGAACGCACGACATAGCCATGTTCGTCTTCTTCGCGGGTGGGCTCCATATAAGACTTTGCCCCGCGCTTTGTGGTCTCATTCCACGACTTGGTCGCATCGTCAACCCACAAAGCCACGACCTTTACACCGTCACCATGGGTATTGATGTGCTCATTTAACGCACCGCCCTCAACTAATGGACTGGTCAGCACCAAACGAATCTTGTCTTGACGCAGTACATAAGATACGTGGTCTTTGACTCCGGTCTCCAAGCCTGCATAGGCCTCGGTCTGAAAGCCAAAAGCCGTTTTGTAGAAATGAGCGGATTGTTTGGCATTACCCACGTAAAGCTCCACATAATCGGTGCCCAACAAGGGTAAAAAATCTTCCGCTTCGTCAAATATTTTTTTGAGGGAATACTCTGTGTTCTGTAAGTCTTCTAAATTTTTTATTTCTGCCATTGCGTATGTTTTAATCTAACCAAGATTGATAATAAGTTCCGTCGGTAAGCGCCAGGCCAGCTTCGGTGACCATTAAGGGTTTAAAGGTGTCGACCATCACGGCCAATTCTTCTGTTTTGGTATGGCCTATACTGCGTTCTGTAGCGCCTGGGTGGGGTCCATGCGGGATCCCTGCAGGGTGCAACGAAATATGGCCTGGGGCAATGTCGTTACGGCTCATAAAATCACCATCCACATAATAAATCACCTCATCACTATCGATGTTGCTGTGGTTGTATGGCGCCGGAATACTCAAAGGGTGGTAATCATAAAGACGGGGCACAAAACTACAGACCACAAAAGCTGAGGTTTCGAAGGTTTGATGTACTGGTGGTGGTTGGTGGATCCGCCCGGTGATGGGCTCAAAATCATGGATCGAAAACGCATAAGGATAGTTGTATCCATCATAGCCTACCACATCAAAGGGGTGGGTTGCATAGACCATCTCGATCATGTCGTTTTGTTTTTTGACCTTGATCAAAAAATCGCCCTTTTGGTCATGCGTCTCTATGGTTTGCGGCTTACGCAAATCACGCTCGCAGTAGGGCGCATGCTCTAGCAATTGACCAAACCAATTGCGGTATCGCTTGGGGGTATAAATGGGGTGATACGACTCTACAATAAACAATCTATTGTCGGTTGTGTCAAATTCAATTTGATAAATAACACCCCGGGGAACAAGCAAATAATCCCCATAAGAAAAAGGTAAATTCCCGAGCATGGTGCGCAGTGTACCGCTTCCTTTGTGGATAAAAATAAGCTCGTCTGCATCGGTATTTTTATAAAAATATTCGGTCAAGGATTTTTTGGGTGCTGCCAAAATAATCGTGCAATCACTATTGGTCAAGACGGCCGTTCTGCTCTCCAGGTAATCATCGCAAGGCGCGACTTGAAAGCCTTTCAAACGGTAGGATTGTATGTTATTTGTTTGGGCGATTTTCGGCGCCACACTGTATTGCTTATTTATGGACTTCACCTGAGTTGGGCGATATTCATGGTAGATATTCGAATACATCCCCTCAAAACCTATGGTCCCAAAAAGCTGCTCAGAATAGAGCGTTCCATCGGGTTTTCTAAATTGGGTATGACGTTTGGGCGGTATTTTTCCTAATGAATGATAAAATGGCATAGCGCGTCTTTTTCCGGTGAATGAGTGCTTAAGGCTGTGCAAAGCAACCGCACTAATTTACAAGTTTTTGATCTGATTTTCTTTAAATTTCCTCCTAATTACACGATAATTATGAACCATTTGTTCGGCGCGACCAAATGGAAGCTTAGCCCATCAAAAGACGATCTCATTATGCTGGGGCAATTCAAAATCGATAGCCAAGACTCAGTTGCCAAATACCATCGCGCACGCCCGAAGCATAGCCCCGCCATAATTCCAATGGCCCCAAAAAGGTTTCTATAGCATACCCCAGAGCCACGCTCGATTGTTCCATTGTGTTGCGCCAATGTAGGTCGTCAAATAGATTATGGCCAATACCCCCGACTTGCGCCCGAGCCAGTAATCGGCTTTTGGCCGACAGCGCAATGGTCGCATTAACCTGAGTCAATAGGAAACTATTGCCGCGAAGTGCCATGACCTCTTGGCCAAAAAACGGCACAAAATAGCCTAAATCCTGATAGCCATAGCCCCCCATAAAAAAATCAAGCCCCTCTGGACTTTTGTCGCCAAGGGAAGCCCCTGCTTTTAACTCTGCTGCAACAAAAAAGGAGGGCCCCAAGGGCCAAGCGTAGGAAGTATTGATCTGAGCTCGGGTAAAATGATTTTCATTCGCAGCGCCATTATACAGGAACTGTTCTAGAGTGCCCCGAAACAAGCCCCCCTGCGTTGGGTAGTACCCATGGTCTCTTGTGTCAATTTCTATTTGAGCAAAAGCACTCACGTAATGGTTGTCTTCAAACACTGTTCTAGGCAAGCCGTCCTCATCTAGGCCGACCGTTTCCGAGAAATAATAGACCCTTTGGTGGTTGGCCCCCAAACTAAATTCCATGTCCTGATTCAAACGGGTCAAAAGTTGAAATTGATTGTGCCAATGTTTGTACTTAATATCTATTTGATTCAGGGCTATAGAGATGTCAAATTCCGATTCGCTATTGGTGAAATTGCGGCCCACGGCATGATTAAATTGTGAGAAATTAGCCGTCAACCCAACACTCCAGTGATATCCTTTGTCCACAAAATAATGCGCTCTATAGCGCAGGTAATCTCCAATAACAACGTCAATAGAAGCGTTGTCATTTACCCCAAGGAGTCTTTTTTGGGTGACGTTCAATAGCACGCCCATCCGGTAAAGTGGGTCATAGTGCAATCCAAAGCGCACCAATGATTTTTGTGGGTTCTCGGTCATCTGCAAACGCAATATGCTGCCGGTTTGTGTCGTATCGCTTTGGGATTCAAAAAAATAATCAATAGAGGAAAAATTATTGGTCGCCGCCAGGTTGTTGATCCCCGACTGCAGCTCATCAGGGGTCATGCGCACAGAGGACCGTATCCCCAACTTACCCATAATATAGGAGCGCGTATAGCCCTGGTGGCCTTCTATACGAACATTGGAAATCTCTAGTGGCGCAGAAATATCTGCCGCGCTAATACCCTCACGTGGCACATGAGCCTGCTGCCTTTTTGCCAATTCAGCAAACTTTTCCCGCTGCATTTGAGCCGCTTTCTGCCCCAGGTCGATAACGGCCTTACGGTCCTTAAAAGACAATACGGTAAATTGATTCATCTCTGGTTCAATATAAATGTCGGTCCGATCTATTTTGGCCGTCATGCGCTCGATGGTCCGGAAGTTATTTATTTGCGCCACTATATCCACGACAGAATTCAGTTGATCTCGCGCCAATAAGTTGTCTTGAACATCAACCCCAATGATAACCTCGGCGCCCATAGCCCTAATTTCGGCGACAGGATAATTGTTGACCACCCCGCCATCAATATGCAGAATTCCGTCCATTAAAATCGGCTGGACGATCGTCGGTAAAGCGCTACTGGCCGTCAACGCTCGTGGCAAATACCCGTGATCCAAGATCACTTGAGTTCCTTTTTCGGCGTCTGTTGCAATGCATAAAAATGGGATAGGCAGGTCTCTAAAATCTGTGACATCACGCACTGGCAAGAGTAATTTTGAAAGAATATTATAGGCATTATGACCCCTGGAAAGACCCGAGGGAAGCGTTAGTTTTTTGCCGTCAAAGGGAAAGGTTATAACGTACCGATCCGACTCAGCTTTTTCGGTAATAGAGCGGGTTTGTCTCGGCAAGTCGTCGGTCAGAATCGCATTAAAATCAAACGTATTAAAGAGGGAGTCCAATTGATGTGCCGAATAGCCTGCCGCATAAAGACCCCCGATGACCGCCCCCATACTGGTCCCTCCGATATAATCAATCCGCAAGCCGGCCGCTTCAATTTCCTTGAGCACCCCTATGTGAGCAAAGGCCTTAGCCCCTCCACCACTCAGCACTAAGCCAACTTTGACATCCTCAGGAGTCTGGCCCAATACGGTAGAAAAATTCCCGAAAAACAAACCAAAAAATAAAAGCCAAAGGGTTGTGTTGCGCATCATTTTAAATCGTTTAAATGGGTGGCTATTTTTTGCGCTCGATGCGCGCCAATTACGGCGCTAATTTCGGAAAAACTAGCCTTCTGAATCCGGCTGGGGCTTTTAAAAACTGCAAGCAAATCAATGATCGTTTTTTCACCAATCCCAGGGATACTCTCTAGCACCGAAGATATGGCGTCTTTACTGCGTTGATTTCTGTGAAAACTAATCCCAAATCGGTGGGCTTCGTTACGCAGTTGCTGGATCACCTTTAATGTTTCCGAAGTTTTGCTCAAATATAAAGGAATTGGGTCGTTTGGATAGAACAGTTCTTCTAATCTTTTGGCAATACCGACAACGGCAATAGTCCCACGCAGCCCCAACTGATCAAGACTCTTTAAGGCCGACGAAAGCTGTCCCTTACCCCCATCTACAATGATCAGATCGGGAAGCGATTGTTTTTCATCCAAAAGTCTTTTGTAACGCCGATAGACCACCTCTTCCATTGAAGCAAAATCATCCGGGCCTTCGACTGTTTTGATGTGAAATTTACGGTACTCTTTTTTGGCAGGCTTGCCATTTTTAAACACCACGCAGGCCGCCACCGGATTGGTCCCCTGGAGATTACTGTTGTCAAAACACTCAATGTGCCTGGGCTCTACACTCAGACGCAGGTCCGTCTTCATTTGGGCCATAATTCTTTTTTCATGTCGGTCTGGATCGACAATTTTGGCTTGTTTGAGTCGGTCCAAGCGGTAATATTTTGCATTCCGCAGAGACAAGTCGAGCAGCTCTTTTTTGTCTCCTTGTTTGGGCACCTGAACCTGAATTCCTTCTGGAGTTTGCACTTTAAATGGCACGAGAATAGTTGCCGCATTCAGGTCAAACCTTTGGCGGAGTTCAACAATCGCCAATTCAAGTAACTCCTGATCCGTTTCATCGAGTTTCTTCTTGAGTTCAAGGGTATGGGAACGGATGATGCTGCCAAAAGAAATCTGCAAGAAATTCACATAAGCAAAATCTTCATCAGAGCGAATGGTGTAGACCTCTGTATCGACAATTTTGGGACTCACCACGGTAGATTTGGCTTGGTAATTTTCGAGGATGTCAATTTTTTCTTTTATCCGCTGCGCCAACTCAAACTCGAGATTTTTGGCATGCCCATTCATTTGATTCTTAAAAGTCTGCAATGACGCTTTAAAATTCCCTTTAAGCAACTGGCGAATCGCATCAATATTGAATTGGTACTCTTGTTCCATAAAAACCCCCTCACAGGGTCCAGCGCAATTGCCAATATGGTATTCCAAACAGAACTTAAACTTGCCTGCTTCGATTTTTTCTTCAGATAAATCATAGGTACAGGTCCGCATAGGATAAAGCCCTCTTATGAGTTCTAGCAGGGTCTGAACCGTGCGCATTTGTGTGTATGGGCCAAAGTATTCACTGCCGTCTTTGGTGAGCCTTCGGGTCATAAACACCCGAGGAAAGCGCTCTTTCTTGATGCAGATCCAAGGGTAGGACTTGTCGTCCTTGAGCAATACATTATAACGGGGCTGGTATTTTTTGATCAAGTTGTTTTCCAACAACAAAGCATCTGTTTCTGTGGCCACCACGATGTGTTTGATGGTGACAATTTTTTGCACCAACAAACGCGTACGGGCATTATCGTGGGTCTTGTTAAAGTAAGAACTCACGCGCTTTTTTAAATCCTTGGCTTTTCCGATATAAAGGATCTTCTCATTCTTATCATAATACTGATAAACCCCGGGAGCATGAGGAAGAGTAGCAATTTGTAACGCCGTTGGAATTTGAGCCATAGGACAAAGATAAGGCTTGTTGGCCTTGTTTGAAAAAGCATAAATTGAAATCTTATGCTCCGCCGTCGCGGCACGCCAAGCCATGGTTATTTTTCCTAAATTGCAACAAAGCTGACCGCCCATGAATATTGCCATTCTTTCCCGAGGGGAGCATTTGTATTCGACCAAGAGCCTTTTGGCGTGCGGTTTAAAACAGCACAATATTGAAGTGCTGGATCCTAACCTCTGTCATGTCGGCACACTCAAGGACCAGCCCGTTCTCTTTTATGGTGATGAACTGGTGGATGACTTAGACGCGATCATTCCCAGAATCGGGGCCTCTAACACTTATTTTGGCGCCTCGTTGGTGCGGCATTTTGAATCCATGGGGGTGTTTTCAACCGTGAGTGCCGAAGCTATTTTACAATCCCGCAACAAATGGACCTGCCACCAAATACTGAGTGCACATGGTATTCCTATTCCCAATACCTTTTTAGGATTGACGAGTAATCCAGATATGATTTTACATCATTTTAATGAGGGGCCTGTGGTCATTAAATTGCTCCAAGGAACCCATGGCGAAGGGGTTATTCTTGCCGAATCAACAGCATCAGCACGCAGTATTATCGAGACCCTCAATGCGTCCAAAGTGCGCTTTTTGGTTCAAGAGTATATTAGGGAATCTCAGGGCTGTGATATCCGAGCCATTGTCGTGGACGGGGCTGTTGTCGCTTCCATGAAACGCCTCAGTAGATCCGATGATTTTCGCTCTAACTTGCATCGAGGAGGCCACCCAGAACGATACGATTTAACGCCAGAAGAAACACAAATTGCGTTGCGTGCTGCAAAAGCATTAGACCTCAATGTTTGTGGCGTCGATATCTTACAAAGTAATCGTGGCCCGTTGCTTTTAGAAATCAATTCCACCCCAGGGTTAGAAGGTATCGAAAACACAACGGGGATTGATGTTGCTCAAAAAATCATCAGTTACATCGAGCGCAATAAACGTTCCTAAATTTAGGTCTTGTCTATGAACTCAAAAAAAGAACTCAGAGCCCACTTTTTGGCACAACGCCTCAAGTTGTCCCCCGATGAGCGAGAAGCGCAAAGTCTCAAGATGGCCAACCAATTACTTTCCTTAGCGGTTTGGGACCGCCAATACTTTCACATGTACTTGCCCATCGCTCAAAAAGCAGAGCCGCAGACCGAATTCATCATGCATGTTTTGCAAGGTCGGGACAAGAGTATCGTTTTGTCCAAGGCCAATTTTAACGACCATACCCTACAACACTTACTCCTAGAGGATCATACCAAGATTGTCCTGTCGGCCTATGGCATTCCAGAGCCAGAATCAGGCATCTCTATTAGCCCTGAACAACTTGATGTCGTTTTCGTGCCCTTATTGGCTTTTGACCATGAAGGCTACCGCTTGGGTTATGGCAAAGGCTTTTACGATCAATTTCTTTCTTTATGTCGGCCAAATTGCCTCAAAATTGGCTTGAGTTTTTTTGGTCCCCAACCCCATTTACCGAGAGATTCCTGGGACATCCCTCTCGATTTCGTTTTGACAAATGATGCCGTTTATCGATTTTAGTTGCTTTTTGTCGGATAAATGATAAATTTTTATATCTTGCACATCCAAAACTTATAAAAGATGAACTTTCTTTCTCAAAAAAGGAGTCGCCCTATAGCGCAGGAATCCGTAGCCGAAAAAGGCGCAACTCAGAGCAACCAGGCTGCTGCATCAGCATCCACCCAGACCATTGGCATGGGCCGTTGGTCTTACGACACCGTTGCCAAAACGGCTTTTCTAGATCAAAACGCTAAGCGCCTGCTTGATTTGCCCGATGAGTATAGAGCCCCAATACATTTTATTCAAAATTTTTGTACGCCTAGTGCGCGTGGCCTTGCCCTGCAGGCCTACCAAGAGTGCCTCTCGGGAAAACCATTCACCATGAACATTGACCTGATTCCGGTCAGTGGCAAGCCCTTTAATTCATTAATCAATGGTGTTCCAGAATTAGATGAAAATGGTCGCGTTACCGGCGTGTCACTTAGTTTTCAAAAAATAATAAATGGCCAAGAAATAAACGGCTCTTATCCAGAGCAAATTGCACGGTTAAAGACGCAAAACAAGCAGCTCATTGCTTTTTCGGAGCATATTTCGCGACAAATTCGCACGGGCACCAGCAACCTGGCGCTGACCTTAGAACTGATCAATGACACGGATTCGGATCAAGAAAAAGAAGAGCTTGTCCGCAACATGAACAGCATCTCCCGGGGGATGACGGCTTCGGTCGAAGAGCTCAATCAGATGATTCAGTTCTATAGAAAATCGCCCAATTTATTGGCCGAGGTATCGTTCCAAAATGCCTTAAACAAGGCTACGACAAAATTAGGTCCCTTACTTCAAGACTCGGATACAGATATTTTCTCTGATTTTTCGGAAATCCCTATCATCAAATACCACGGTGATTTCTTAGAAAAAGTTTTTACCACGCTCATCAAACATGCCGTCCTTTATAAAATCGAAGGCCGTCGCCCGGCGTTAGACATTTTCACCTATTACGAGGATCAAAAACAATGTCTTTTAATCAAAGACAACAGTCAGGGACAATTATTGGTCCCTGCCCATGTTTGGGGCTCAAGCCAAACCCAAGGAAGTCAAGACGATCTTGCCTTAGAATTTGCGGGAATTAAACTGCAGATCGAAGCCCTCAATGGGTCGATTCAAGTTGAAGCCAATTCAGGGATTGGCACAACGGTACGGATTAAATTTTAGGAAAGATATTCTATTCTAGGCCTGATTTTCAGCGGCCGGATCAATTTTCTCTTCTTTACGAAACGCCTTTTTGTTCCATAAAATGAGCAAGCCTACCCCAACACTAATGGCGGTGTCGGCGACGTTAAAAACAGGATTAAAAAAGGAAAAAGAAAACATATCCACAACTTTTCCGTGCAATAGCTTCCCATACCCCCCTGCCTCTGGCAAGAATGTTGCGATTTGCCCATGACTATGGTCAAACAAAACCCCGTAGAACACAGAGTCAATAATATTACCCATGGCACCAGCAAAGACTAGGGCAATGGATACAATTAATAAATTCGAAGACTTCTTTTTCAGCGCATCGTGCAACCAATAACCAATACCAACGATGGCGACCAAACGAAATAAGGTTAGGGCAAGCTTCCCATAGTCTCCAGGGATTTTTGCCCCCCAAGCCATCCCTTCGTTCTCGATAAAATAAATTCTAAAGAATGAAAAGACACCCACACTGTCATGCAGCGCAAAATGCGTTTTGATATAAATCTTGGAAATCTGGTCCACAGCAAGGACCAGAACTATAATCCATAATGCGCGCTTCCAATTCATCCGTACAGGCTTATTTCTGCATGTTCTTGGCCTCAATACTTAAGGTGGCATGAGGGACAATCCGCAAACGCTCCGCCATAATTAGCTTCCCGGTCACACGGCACACACCATAGGTCTTATTCTCAATTCGGATCAAGGCATTCTTTAAATCACGTATGAATTTTTCTTGGCGAATTGCCAGTTGCGAATTGGCTTCTTTGCTCATGGTTTCGCTGCCTTCATCAAAGGCCTTAAAGGTCGGTGAGGTATCGTCTGTACCGTTATTGCTATCGTTCCGGTAAGCGCTTTCAATCAAGGTCAGTTGCTCTTTGGCCTTGTTGAGCTTTTCGTTAATAAGCAATTTGAATTCTTCTAACTCTTTGTCGTTATAACGTAGTTTTTCTTCTTGTCCCATAATTAACATTTATTAATACTGAGTTTGGTTGTGATTCCATCAAAGGCCACTTCGAGACCTTCTTCGATTTGCGGTACCAATTTGATCTGGTCCGCTAGTGTTTCCTGTTCAATATAAGCCCCGTATTGGGCCACGGCTAAAGTCAATTCTGGCGCCTCTTGCACCTGGATTTCAATGCGGTCAGTAACATCATAGCCCGAATCTTTCCGCAAGTTCTGGATACGATTGACCAATTCACGGCAAATGCCTTCGCGTTTTAAATCTGGTGTAATGGTCACATCCAGAGCCACCGTTAATCCTTCGGCATTAGCCACCAACCACCCCTCGATATCTTGAGAAGTAATGACCACGTCTTCTAAGGACAATGTACCATTTTTTCCATTAATTTTGATCGCAATGGAACCCGTCTGTTCTAATGTTTTTATTTCCTGTGGACCAAAGCCCATGATCTGTCCCGCGACGACTTTCATGTCCGGACCAAAACGTGGGCCGAGCTTCTTGAAATCCGGCTTAATTTGTTTGACCAAAATACCCGAATCATCACTTATGATCTCAATCTCCTTGACATTGACCTCGTGCTTGATCAGGTCCGAGACCGCCTCGATATCGGCGCGCTGCAGTTGATCCAGAACGGGTATCATGATCTTTTGTAAAGGCTGACGCACTTTAATTTTTTCTTTCTGACGCAAAGACAATACCAACGAAGAAATGGTCTGTGCTTTATTCATTTTTCGTTCGAGAGAGACATCAATCATCTGAGGATTCGCCACTGGGAAATCAGTCAAGTGGACTGAAATAGGCCACTGACCCGCACTGTCACTGGTCAGGTCGCGGTAAAGCCGATCCATGAAGAATGGTGCGATTGGTGCGCCAAGCTGCGCCACAGTAACCAAGCAACGGTAAAGGGTTTGGTAGGCCGAAATCTTATCCGGGCCATAAGACCCCTTCCAATAACGCCTTCTGCTCAGGCGGACGAACCAATTGCTGAGGTGTTCTTGAACAAAATCAGAAATCAATCGAGCCGCTTTTGTGGGCTCATAAACAGAATAGGCTTGGTCCACTTTTTCAATCAACGAGTGTAATTCAGACAAAACCCAGCGGTCAATTTCTGGACGATCGCCCATAGGCACATCTGGTTCCTGGTCATGAAAACCATCTAAGTTCGCATAAAGCACAAAGAAACTATAGGTGTTATATAAGGTCCCAAAAAACTTATTGCGCACCTCAGCAATGCCGTCTAAATCAAATTTTAAATTGTCCCATGGATTGGCGTTGCTGATCATATACCAGCGCGTCGCATCGGGTCCATAAGTGTCTAAAGTCTTAAACGGATCTACCGCATTGCCCAAACGTTTGGACATTTTTTGACCATTTTTGTCCAAAACAAGACCATTGGACACCACATTTTTGTAAGCCACATCGTCATAAATCATTGTGGCTATAGCATGCAGGGTATAGAACCATCCGCGTGTTTGGTCAACCCCTTCGGCGATGAAGTCTGCCTTTCGCCATGTCTGGTCCACCTTCTCTTTATGTTCAAACGGGTAATGCCATTGGGCATAGGGCATGCTGCCGCTATCAAACCATACGTCTATCAAATCGCTTTCGCGATGCATGGCTTGTCCTGTGTCTGAGACCAGAATAATTTGATCCACATGGCTCTTGTGCAGGTCAATCTGAGCATAATTCGCCTCCGACATATCTCCAGGAACAAAGCCCTCGAAAATATCATGGGTCAGAAAACCAGCCTTAATTGATAAGGCCATTTCTTTCTTGAGTTCTTCAACAGAACCAATGCATTTGGTTTCTTTTCCATCCTCGCTACGCCAAATAGGCAATGGGATCCCCCAAAATCGTGAGCGAGATAGGTTCCAATCGTTGGCATTGGCCAACCAGTTGCCAAATCGCCCTTCGCCTGTGGCTTTGGGCTTCCAATTGATCTCTTGATTCAGCGCAAACATGCGGTCTCTAAAAGCAGTGACCTTAATGAACCAGGAGTCCAAAGGATAATATAAAATGGGTTTGTCGGTGCGCCAACAGTTGGGATAACTGTGGACATATTTTTCGACCTTAAAGGCCTTGTTTTCTATTTTGAGTTGGATGGCAATCTCGACATCCACACTCTTTTCAGGTGCTTCACCGTCGGGGTAGTATTCGTTTTTGACAAACTTTCCAGCCAATGTGCCCAATTCGGGCCGAAAGCGCCCTTGCAAGTCCACTAGTGGCACCAGATTGCCCTCTTGGTCTTTGACCAGCATTGGCGGCACTTCTGGAGTCGCTTCCTTGGCTACTTTGGCATCATCCGCCCCAAAGGTCGGCGCGGTATGCACGATTCCTGTCCCGTCCTCGGTGGTCACAAAATCACCAGCAATCACCCGAAAGGCGTCTTGCGGATTATCATGTGGTAAGGCATAGGTCATCAGCTGCTCATAGCGCGCACCAACCAAATCTGCCCCCGAAACAGACCTCTGAACAAAGTAAGGAATTGATTTTTCCGCCGCATCAAATTCTGCTAATGCCTCTAGGCTCGTAACCTGGTGGTATTTTCCAGAAAACTGTTTCGCAACCAAGGCTTGAGCCAAAACTACGGTAATGGGGTCGAAAGTATATTGGTTGAAGGTGGTGACCACAGCATACTCGATTTTAGAGCCAACTGTGAGTGCCGTATTGCTGGGCAATGTCCAAGGTGTTGTCGTCCAGGCTAGGAAATAGAGGTCCTTAAAGCCTTTTAATGCCTCAGGCAATGTGCCGGAGATGGCTTTGAATTGGGCCACCACGGTTGTGTCGGTAACGTCCTGATAAGTCCCTGGCTGATTGAGCTCATGGGAACTTAATCCTGTTCCTGCTTTGGGCGAATAAGGCTGTATGGTATATCCTTTGTAAATCAGGCCTTTTTCGTAAATCTGCTTGAGCAACCACCAAACCGACTCCATATACTTGGGCTTGTAGGTCACATAAGGATCTTCCATATCGACCCAATATCCAGAGCGCTCCGTCAATTTATTCCAGGCATCGGTATAACGCATCACCGCACTACGGCATGCTTCATTGTATTGTTCCACCGAGATGGAGACTCCGATGTCTTCTTTGGTGATGCCGAGTTCTTTTTCTACGCCCAGTTCAATAGGCAATCCATGGGTATCCCATCCTGCTTTTCGATCGACCAAGAATCCCTTTTGTGTTTTGAAACGGCAAAAAATATCTTTGATCGTGCGGCCCATCACATGATGAATGCCCGGCATGCCATTGGCCGAAGGCGGCCCTTCAAAGAACACAAATGGAGGTGCCGATTCCCGCAACTCAATACTCTTGCGAAAAATGGCTTCTTTCTTCCAAAATTCTAACACCTCATCGGCGCAGTTTGGTAGATTTAATCCCTTGTATTCCTTGAATTTAGCACTCATATTCTATCGTAATTCAGCATCGGGACCATAGGAGACCCAAAACGCTAGCGAAAGTAATAAATTTTGAAGAAATAGACGCCAAATTAGGGGCACTTGAACCTCTTTGAACTAAAAAAACATCAGGAATGATTCATTTTCAATCAATGCCTCCTGTTTTTCTCAAAAAGCCACCGCGCCTCTTCGGTCTAAATAGTCACAATTTTTCAGCAAAAAAAAGAAGAGTCTTTGGCTGAAAACCAGGAGTTTTCAAATAAAAAATCCTAACATGAAATTATGATGTATCTTCAGTTTATGAAGCGACTATTGCACCTTATTTTGATTTTGCCCACTGTTTTTTTTGCCCAGAACTACCTCGACCTGGTGCGCGTAAGTTATGGCGAAAGCCCCTATAATGCTTGGGAAAACATTATGGGTGGCAATCAAAATAGCCGTATCACTCTCTTTGATGCCGATCTTACCATGCCTGTGGTATTGAATCAAAACAATGTCCTGATTACCGGGGCCAACATCAACAGAAACGAACTTGCCCTTGGGCCCGAAAACACCAGAGACCAGCTCTGGAACCTGGGCCTAAAGATCGGCTGGAGTCATACCATCGATCCGCTCTGGAGCACAACACTGGTGGCCTTACCCAAAGTCGCCGGGGACCCCCAAAGCCTCATGTTTAGCGAACTTTGGATTGGCGGGTTTGCTCTTGTCAAATATCAAAAAAGCGAGGGCCTGATTTATAAATTTGGGGCTTATGGGTCGCAAGAAGCCTTTGGCTTCTTCACGACGCCTATTTTTGGCTTTTATTATCTGAGTCCCAGCAAAAAATTCGAAGCAGACGTCTCATTGCCCATCGCCCTTAATTTGAACTACACCAGCCACTCTTGGACCTATGGGATCGATTATGTGGGCAATGGGCGGAGCTTTTTATTAAAGCCAAATGCCGACGGACCTCGTTATGTAGATCTTAGCGCCTTAGCCTTTTCTAGCTTCGTTCAGAAAGGCAACAAAAGCAAATCGCTTCTTTACAGACTAAAATTGGGGTATGCCACCAATGATTACGAAGTTTATGAGCGTGGTCAAAAAATAGGCTTAGGCCTTTCGGCCTTCAGTTTTGGCGACGACCGCAACCAACTCAATCCAGAATTTTCGGGGAGTCTTTTTTTTAAATTCGAGGTTATTTATCGGTTTCATCTCCAATAATCATTTGCTTTAAATCGGCAGAGGCCTAACTTCGATGTATGCCAAAAATATGTCAAGAATGTGGTCATAAACTGATCGGCCGTGAGGACAAAAAGTTTTGTGATGATGGTTGCCGCAATCAGTTCCACAACAACCGTTACCGCCAAAGACGTCGGCGTAAGGACGGGAAAATTTATCGCGCCCTTTTGTTTTTTTTTGGCCCAAAGAAATGATCTGATTTGACCCTTATGGGCTAAGCAAATTTTGCTAACTTAACCTCAAATTCAATTGAGCTCAAATCCCCTTCAGATGATGAACAAGCAAACATTTTGGTCCCCGATATTGATTTTTGGGCTGATTGCCTATAGTTTTTACGGACTCATGCCGCGCAATATTGTCCTGGACCAACAGCCCGATGAGGTCTATTCGGTCTCCCGTGCGCTGGACCACTTAAAACCCATATCTGAAGCACCGCACCACATTGGCTCACCGCAAAATGCCATCGTACGCGACTATATCATTGGCGCGCTCAAGGATTTAGGCCTAGAGCCTCAAACGCAAAAGGGCTACGTCTATAGTCCTGGCAATGGCGGTTTGGATGAGCCGGTCAACATCATGGCTAAAATTTCCGGTAGGGAATCGGGAAAAGCGCTCCTTGTGTTTTCACATTACGACAGCGCATTAGTGCCTTCATTTGGCGCAAGCGATGCTGGGAGTGGCGTGGTAACCATCCTCGAAAGTATCCGCGCCTATTTATCCGCAGGCAAAACGCCCAAGCACGACATCATTATACTCTTTACCGATGGAGAAGAGGTGGGCCTGGACGGCGCGAAGCTCTTTGTGCGAGAACACCCTTGGGCAAAAAACATTGGTTTGTCCCTAAACTTTGAAGCCAGAGGCAGCGGGGGGACCAGCAATATGATTGTGGAAACTAATCAGGGCAATAAAGGTTTGATCAATTCTTTTGTACAAGCCGGAGTGCCCTACCCGGTAGCTTCGTCACTGATGTATAGTGTCTACAAACTCCTCCCCAACGATACCGACTCGACCATATTAAGAGAAGAGGGTGATATCGATGGGTTTTTCTTCGCACACATCGATGACCATTTCGATTACCATACGGCCAATGACACCTATGAGCGTATGGATCGCAGTACTTTGGCCCACCAAGGCAGCTACCTTCTTCCGCTGTTGCATTATTATTCAGAAGCCGATTTCGAAGACCTCAAGGACCCGAGTGATTTGGTCTACACCAACTTTCCGGGTGTCAAAATGATCACCTATCCCTTTTCATGGGTCCCCGTGATGACCCTATTGGGTCTTTTGGGGCTTATTGCGCTATTGATCTGGGGGGTCAGAGCAAATAAACTGCGCCTCAAGTCGGCCCTCGGCGGCTTCATTCCTTTTTTGGTTACCCTAGGTTTGGCTGTTCTAATCGGTATTTACTTATGGCGCCTGATCCTTTGGATCTATCCGCAGTATGCCGAGATACAGCATGGCTTTACCTATAACGGGCATTATTATATCGCCCTTTTTTCGGCCCTTACCCTAGCGGTTTGTTTTTTTATTTACCGCAAGGCAAGCCACTATTATACGGCCGTCGAACTCATGATTGCGCCCTTGTTTTTTTGGTGGACCCTTAATGCCTTGTTTGCCGCTTATTTACCGGGAGCGGCATACCATATCATCCCATATGCCTTTGGCCTCATTGCTCTATTTGTGATGCTGCGATGGGAACGCCCCTCGCTATTGCTCTTAACCGTGTTGTGCAGCCCTGCTCTGTTTTTGGTCTCCCCAAGCATACAATCATTTCCAGTCGGCCTGGGTCTTTCTATGCTGGTCTTGGCGACCGTCTTTAGCGCCTTACTCTTCACCCTGGTCTATCCCGCAATCGCCCATTGGCGCATTAACCCTTGGTGGGAGCGTAGTTTTATGATCGTGGGTGTCGTTTTGTTTTTTGCCGCCCACGCAAAAAGTGATTTTGCCCCAGGTAGAGAAAAACCCAACAGCCTATTGTTCTATCAAGACCATGACGACAAAAGCGCACACTGGGTCACCTACGACACACAGCTCGACCCGTGGGTAAGGGGTTATCTTGGTGAGGATCCGCAGCCTGTAGGCACCTTACTTGAGCAAGCTTCGATGAGTAAATATGCCCGGCAATACACCTATGCCGCAGCGGCACAGCCCATCGTCCTGGAACCCGCTAAAATGACCATCACCCGAGATACCCTGATCGATGAGCAGCGCCAAGTCTATATGACCTTAACCCCGCAGCGGCCTTTGGATGTCTTGAAGCTTTATGCGGATACAACCTATTATTTTAATGATTTAAGTTTTAATGGCGTTGCAGTCCCCAAGGACAAAGACGGTTATGTTTTCAAAAACCGATCCCACAAAGACCTGCTTACCTTTTATGTGCCACCATCGGATAGTTTGGTGATTCAGTACCGTGCCCCAAAAGATCAAAACATCGCCTTCAGTGTGCTTGAATTTAGTTTTGACCTGTTGGATGATCCACAACTCAACGTGGCCCCACGACCAGATAACACCATGACCAAGCCCTTTGTGCTTAATGATGCGGTGGTTTTAAAACACAGGGTCTCGATAGACATCCCTTAGGGCTTGTATTGCTGTTTTGAAATAACCCTAACAAATCACCCAGGCTCGGGCGAACCCTATGGATGAGATTCTGGGCGCCGCGCTGTCGTTGGGCAGTACTTTTTAGTATCTTTAAAATCGTTAAAAAACTTTTATCTATGACCTTCTCTTCTTTCTGCTTCCGACTACTCATTGTTTTTTGCGCCTTATTTATGGGCCACGAACCGGCTACAGCACAGGCCTATGACACAGACCAATTCGATGCCATGGAGTACCGCTTGGTCGGCCCCTTTAGAGGTGGCCGAAGCGCTGCTGTCACTGGGGTGGCTGACAAGCCTAACTTATTCTATTTCGGGGCAACCGGAGGAGGCGTCTGGAAAACCCGCGACGGAGGCCGCCATTGGAACAACATCTCAGATGGGTTTTTTGGAGGTTCAGTAGGCGCTATTGAGGTCGCAGAAAGCGATCCAAACGTCATTTATGTTGGCGGTGGTGAACAGACCGTTCGTGGAAATGTTTCTTCTGGATTTGGCTTGTGGAAAAGTGTCAATGCCGGAAAAACTTGGTCGTTTATGGGGCTAGAAAAAAGCCGCCACATTCCCCGCATTGTGACCGATCCCAAAAACGCTGACATGGTCTACGCAGCAGTGCTTGGAGATCTCTACAAACCAACGCAAGAACGCGGTGTATACAAAAGTACCGATGGAGGTAAAAGCTGGAAAAAAACCCTTTTTGCTAATGAAAATGCTGGGGCAACAGATTTGACGATCGATCCTAATAATGCCCGTATTCTCTATGCCGCGACATGGAATGTACGCCGCACACCATACAGTTTAAGTAGTGGAGGACCAGGTTCTGCCCTATGGAAAAGTACCGATTATGGAGAGACTTGGACCGAAATTTCGACGCGACCTGGCTTCCCAGAAGGCACCTTGGGCATCATCGGTATTACCGTTTCGCCGCAAAACAGCGAACGGCTCTGGGCCATGGTCGAACATAAAGAAAAAGGTGGCGTCTACCGCAGTAACGATGGTGGCGATACCTGGACGCTTATCAATAGCGACCGTAGCCTCAGACAACGTGCTTGGTACTATACGCGTATTTTTGCCGACACTCAAGACGAAAATACGGTATATGTCCTGAATGTTCGTTACCACAAAAGCACCGACGGCGGAAAAACATTCGCCTCGAGCAATGCCCCGCACGGGGACCATCATGACTTATGGATTGCTCCTGAAAATCCTAGCCGTATGATCATGGGCGACGATGGTGGGGCGCAAATCACCTACGACGGCGGCGAAACTTGGAGCACCTACCACAACCAACCCACCGCGCAATTTTATCGGGTGACCACCGATGACGCTTTTCCCTACCGCATCTATGCTGCACAGCAAGACAACTCAACGATCCGCATCCAGCACCGCGCCGAAAGCGGTTCACTCACTGAAGACCACTGGGAGGCAACTGCTGGAGGTGAGAGTGCCCACATTGCTGTGGATCCCTTGGATAACGATATTGTTTATGGCGGAAGTTATGATGGGTTTTTAACCCGTTATAACCACAAGAAAAATACCGTGCGTAGCGTCAGTGTTTGGCCAGACAACCCCATGGGACATGGTGCCGAAGATTTTAAGTACCGCTTCCAGTGGAACTTCCCGATCTTCTTTTCGCCACACAACCCCAAAAAAATGTATGCGGCTTCCAACCACCTACACGCCACGACAAACGAAGGCGCTTCTTGGGAGGTCATCAGTCCCGATTTGACCCGTAACGACCCTGCCAAACTAGGCTCTTCGGGCGGACCTATCACTCAAGACAACACTTCGGTAGAATACTACTGTACCATTTTTGCAGCCGCCGAATCGCCGCTCCAAGAAGGGCTGATCTATACCGGAAGCGATGATGGTCTGGTCCATGTCTCGACAGACGCAGGAGCCCATTGGACCAATGTCACCCCAAAGGGATGGCCCGAATGGATGATGGTCAATAGCATCACCCCATCAAAGCATGATGCCGGGACTTGTTATGTCGCTGGAACCCGCTATAAATCTGGCGATTATCAACCCTATATTTATAAGACCTCCGATTTCGGCAAGAGCTGGAAGCGCATCACCAATGGCATTGCTGAAGAGCACTTTACGCGTGTGGTCCGCGAAGACCTGACCCAACCCGGATTGCTTTATGCCGGAACAGAAGCCGGGCTCTATGTGTCCTTTGATGATGGTGCTCAATGGCAATCGTTTCAACTTAATTTACCTCTTGTGCCGATTACAGACTTGGCGCTGAAAAACGAAGATTTGATCGTCGCGACTCAAGGCCGAAGCCTTTGGATGATCGATGACCTCTCCGTCTTAAGACAATTGGCTCAGGCCACTAAGCAAAAAAATTATTTATTCAAGCCCAAAGACACCTACCGATTGGATGGCCGCGCACGCAGCGGCTCAACCCTCTCAGGGACAAACCACCCTGGTGGCGTTATGGTTTACTACTCCTTAGACAACCCAGAAAACCAACGTATTTCTATGCATTTCATGACCCAAAACAACGACACCATTAAGTCGTTCCACAGTGATGCCAAAAAAGACGCCTTGCCTGCCAAAAAAGGACACAATATGATGGTTTGGGACCTCAAAGGAACAGGAGCAGAACGCCTTGATGGCATGATTTTGTGGTGGGCCAGTACCGAAGCGCCAAAAGTGGTTCCCGGCACTTATAAGGTCGTCATGCGTGTGGGGGATGAGCAACAAACACAGTACTTTGAGTTGCATCCTGACGCCAATGCAGAAACGGACTTAGCGGGGATACAGCGGCAATACGATTTTATTGAATCGGTCAACCAAACCGTGGATAAAGCGCACAAAAGCATTACCAAAATAAGGGCCATCAACACCCAACTCAAGGCTTTTAAAAAGCAATATGGCGCGCTTGAAACCGTTGCGGATCTGGTCGACAAAGCCTCTGCCCTCAGCGCATCACTCACCGCGATAGAAGAAGCGTTATACCAAACCCAAAATAAGAGCGGTCAAGACCCGTTGAATTTCCCGATAAAGCTCACCAACAAATTGGCCCACCTCAACAGCCTGGTTGGTATGGATGATTTTCCACCAACCGAGCAAGACGTCATGGTCAAGGACGAGTTGACCGCAAAAATCAACACGGAACTCGATGCGTTAGATGGTCTTATTACAACAGAAATAAAAATATTCAATGAGGCGTTTAACACCCTTAACTTGCATTATTTAATTGTAGAATAAGGCTATGCTGTATTATTATTTAAAAACGTTTCACTTTTTATTTGCCATGACTTGGTTTGCTGGGTTAATCGCTTCGGGGCGTTTGTTTGTGTATCAATGGGAGGCCTTAAACGATGTGGATCCCAGTAAGTCCATACTTGGTGCGCACCTCAAGAAATTAGTCAAACGGATATGGTACTATGTGACGTGGCCTTCGATGTTATTGTCTTTCTTTTTTGCCTTTTGGATGATCCAACTCAGATTGTATCATATGGCCGATAGTTGGATGCAAGTGAAAATAGTAATGGTCATTTTCCTTGTGGCTTACCAGATCAAGTGTCACATGATATTTAAAGCCTTCCAGTGTGATGAGCAAAAACAGTCACGGCGGTTTTTACATTATGTCAACATTACGGCACTGGCCTTTTTTGTGGCTTTCATTTTCTTGATGGTCCTCAAAGATGCCCTCAACTGGATGTATGGCACCATAATTGCCCCATCAGTTGTCATAGCCATAGCCCTGTTATTGGCTCAATTGCGCGGAAAAAAGCCACGCACCCCTTAATCTATGAAGTTTCACAAGTCATTGCGTTTTAGGATTTTCTTTGCCATGCTGCTGCTGCTGATCATGACCTTTGTGTCCTTATCGGTGTTGACGGTGATGCAATACCGCGAAGAAGCCAAAGATTACCACAGAGAACGGCTTTTGCGTAAAGAACAAAACATCAAGCAGCACATCAATTACGTGCTCAAAAACACGTCGTTGTTAGTGAATTCTGCGTCTATCCCACAAATTTTTGAATCAAAAATTCATGAAATAAAAGACATTCACAATCTAGAAATCCACTTGTACGGTCTCACCGGTAGCCTCCTCAAATCTTCCGAAAGCTCCCCTTTTGACCAAGCAATCCCCCGAAGGCTAAATGATACGCTTCTTGATTTGCTCTTGAATGCGCCAAAAAAGCAGATCATCCATGCCTTTCAAGAAGACGGCAATGGATACCAGTCCTCTTACTCTTATCTCACCGACAGCACATTTAAACCCATTGCGATCCTTCATCTTCCTTATATCGAAGACGATGGATTTATGACCAAAGAACTTAAAGAAAACCTGTTTCGCATGGCGCTGCTCTATGGCGTGATGCTGTTGTTGGCGATTCTTATCGCCTATTTTCTATCGCGCTTCATCACCCGAAGCCTACAAACGGTTAGTCAAAAAATTACGGACACTCAATTGCTCGAGCGCAATCAAAAAATCCAAGTGGAAAAGGGTGTTTCGACAGAAATAGCCCAACTCATTGCGGCCTATAACCATATGATTGATCAACTAGAAATCAGTGCCGCACAATTGGCCTTGGGCGAACGTCAGGCCGCATGGCGTGAGATGGCCAAACAAGTCGCTCATGAAATAAAAAACCCATTGACCCCCATGCGCCTTACCGTACAAAGCTTTGAGCGCAAATTTGAACCTAGCGATCCGGAAATCAAGAAGAAATTGGCCGAATACAGTGCTACATTGATCCAGCAGATCGACACCATGAGTGAAATCGCATCGGCCTTTGCGACCTATGCGCAATTACCCGACCAGAAGAATCGAGCGATCGATTTGGTGAGCACGACGAAATTGGCCCTTGACATTTTTGACGTCTCTTATATCGAATTCTCGAGTAATGTCCAGGAATTAACGATGCCTTTTGACAAAAGCCAACTCATTCGTCTTTTGACCAATTTGGTCAAAAACAGCATACAAACCCTGCAGCATGAACAAACCGAGCACCCCAAAATTGAGGTAGTGCTTCGGGCCAACGAGAATACCGTGGATCTTTCGGTCAGTGACAATGGTCCGGGGATTGCTGCAGAAATTCAAAGCCGCGTCTTTGAACCCAAATTCACAACCAAATCCAAGGGGATGGGCTTAGGTTTAGCCATGGTCAAAACCATTGTCGCCTCCTACAAAGGGTCTATTGTCTTGGAGTCGTCCGCAACAGGAACACGATTTGACATGCGCTTTCCTAAACCATAGGGTTTTTATACCTTAGTCCTTCAATAACTAATGAGCCAATTTCTATGAGTCACTATCACAATCTACTTGTTGCCGATCAAGATGCCGTTTGTTTGATCACCATCAACCGACCAGAAAAACTCAATGCCCTTAACAAAGAAACCATTGAAGAACTTGGCCAGGCTATCGAAGAGGCCGAGCACAATACCGACATCCGCGTGATCATTATCACTGGGAGTGGCACCAAAGCCTTTATTGCTGGAGCCGATATTAGTGAATTTGCCCATTTTGATCAAGCGCAGGGTCAAGCCCTGGCCGCTCAAGGTCAAAAAGCGTTATTTGATCGCGTGGCCAACTGCAGTACGCCTGTTATTGCCGCCATCAATGGCTATGCTTTGGGCGGCGGTCTAGAATTGGCCATGGCAGCACACATTCGAATTGCGGCAAATGAAGCCAAAATGGGCCTTCCTGAAGTGTCACTTGGGGTTATCCCTGGCTACGGTGGTACCCAAAGATTACCCGAGCTTGTCGGCAAGGGCAGGGCTTTAGAACTCATCTGTTCTGCTGGAATGATTGACGCGCAACGGGCAATGGAAATTGGCCTAGTCAACAGTGCGGTGCCTGCAGAGGATTTGATGGAGACCGCCTTTAAACTGGCCAATAAAATAAAAAGAAATGCCCCAATTGCGATCGCACATGCTATTGCCAGTGTCAATGCCGGATCAGACCCAGCCACTGACGGTTATGCCCAAGAGAAAATGGCCTTTGGCGCTTGTTTCGCAACAGAGGATTTTAGAGAAGGGACCTCTGCCTTCTTAGAGAAACGTAAAGCTAATTTTATAGGAAAATAATGGTGAAAAATAAGAGCACGCGAGACAAGAGGTTTTCCGGATTTGTTTTGTTGGTCTGCACTAGTGTGCTGCTGACTTTTTGTAACTCTCCAGATAAACCGCAAACACCTTTTACGGCCAAGGACTTAATTGCCGCCAACACCGTCCTGCTTGATGCCGCCATGGCAGATGTGTTTACGCCGCCTGTAGCCAGCCGCATTTTTGCCTATGCTCATTTGACTCATTATTTGACTTATCAGAGCCTCAGGCCGAAAGCGTTGCCAAATATCAAAGGGTCCATCCATGATTTGGCATTTTTTGAAACTCCCGATAGCACGGGCGTAGAACCTGAATTAGCCGCACTTTTAGCCTTTTCCAAAATGGGTAAAAAACTCATTTATTCAGAAGTTTTTTTTGATAACTTTGAACAAGAACTCAAGGCTAAGGCTTTGAAACAGGGCTATACAGCGGAGCACCTCGAGCGGTCACAGGCCTATGCCCAAAGCGTATTTGATCAACTCAGTTCATGGGTCGACAAAGACCATTACATTGAAACACGGACGTACCCGCGGTATACCAGTACAAAAAAACCCGAAAACTGGCGTGAAACACCACCAGATTACGAGGCAGCGCTCGAGCCGTTTTGGGACAACATTCGTCCACTGGTGATCGACAGCCTCAATGTCTATGAACCTGCTACATTGCCGATTTACAGTACGGATCCTCAGTCTGATTTTTATGCCATGGCTTATGAGGTTTATGCCGCTTCCAAAGAGCATACTCCTGCAAGAGAAAAAACCGCATGGTTTTGGGATTGCAACCCGGTATTGACAATTCATCAAGGGCATATGATCCAAACCATTCACAAATTTAGCCCGCCAGGACACTGGATGAATATTGTCGCACAGGTCACCGCAAAGGACCAGAGTAATTATGTGGCTACGACGCGCGCTTTTGCCTTTACATCGATTGCAATGTTCGATGCGATTATTGCCGTGTGGCATTATAAATACAAAACAGATTTGGTGCGACCCATTACTTATATTCAAGAAAATATAGATCCTCATTGGCAGCCGGTTTTGCAAACACCACCATTTCCAGAATATACCAGTGGGCACAGTGCCATATCAGGGGCCGCCGCAGAAGTTTTAACGCAATTATTTGGCTCTGAAAAAAGCTTTACAGACAAAACGCAACTGCGTTTTGGCCTAGAAGAACGCAGCTTTACTTCATTCAAAGCAGCCGCCAATCAAGTCAATTTAAGCCGTTATTACGGTGGTATTCACTACCTAATGGGCGTACAAGAAGGCGGAAAACAAGGCGAACATATTGGTCGCCAGATTATTGAACGATTGAATAAAACTCAATAAATATGGTTCGAAATATACTCAAGCTATTTTTAATAACATCGATATTCTTGTCTTGCCAATCAGAAACTCAAGAAAAAGAATCTAATGTTGCTTTAGGGACACCAGCGCTCTTTACATATTTAACTCCAGATAAAACCCAAATTGATTTTGTCAATACGATTCAAGAACTAGAACAATTTAATATACTGCTCTATGAAAACTTGTACAACGGTGGAGGGGTCGCCATCGGCGACATAAATAATGATGGGCTTAACGACATTTATTTTTCTGGCAATACGGTTTCCAATAAATTATATCTTAATCAAGGTGACTTTGTCTTTAAAGACATTACCGAATCGTCAGGGACTAATGGTGGGCTTGGTTTTAAAACTGGGATTAGCATGGTCGACGTCAACCAGGATGGTTATCTTGATATTTACGTTTGTAAATCTGGGGTAGCCAATCCGCAACAAAGAGCAAATACACTCTATATAAATAATGGCGACCTCACCTTTTCTGAGCAGGCCAAAGAGTATGGATTAGATGACATGAGCTATACCGCTCAAGCCTATTTTTTTGATTCTGACAGCGATGGTGATTTGGACGTTTACATGATAAATCATCCCAACAACTGGAAAGAATCGAATCGTATTAATTTGATGCAGGATGCCTCTGGAAATTTGGTAAAAACCATCCCGCCAACCTATGATTATATCTCGGATCGATATTATGAGCAAACAGCTAGTGGATTTATTGATCGTTCAGAAACTGCAGGCATCTTAAATAACACCTTTAGCCATAGCGCCGTTATAGCAGACTTTAATAATGATGCTAAACTGGACTTATATATTTGCAATGATTACATCGGATCGGATCAACTCCTAATCAATCAAGGAGATCATACTTTTAAAGATGAAGTCACAGATTTCTTCAAACACACTTCATTTTCTTCTATGGGATCTGACGCTGGAGACGTCAATAACGATGGGCTCATCGACATCTTTACTTTAGACATGTCTCCTAAAGACAATTATCGTCGAAAAATGATGTCAATGGCCCAAAATTATGACAAGTTCGAAAAGCTCATTAAGTATAACTTTGGCGCCCAATTTCCTAATAATACGTTGCAGATCAATACGGGTCAAAATAAATTTCTTGACATATCTTTTATAGATAATGTGGCTCAATCTGAATGGAGTTGGAGTGTTCTTATGGCAGATTTTGATAATGATGGATTTAAGGATATACATGTGACCAATGGTTATTTGCGGGATATTACCAACAACGACTACAGGCAATATGAATTTGATCGACTTCAACGTCAGCTAAAAGCTAAGGAACTGACCCTTTTAGAATGGATAGAATTAATCCCAAGCGACCCTGTGTCTTCTTTTCTTTTTCAGAATCAAGGTGGGTTGCGATTTGTTGACAAATCAGCACCTTGGGGGAGCGGTCCCCCTGCCTTTTCAAGTGGTTCCGCCTATGGCGATTTAAATAATGACGGTTATCTTGACATTGTGGTCAACAACCTTAATAAAGCTCCATTTATCATGAAAAATACTGGCGCTGAAATATTGGAGAACACGTATTTATCCGTCAGTTTTACGCCTAAATCAAGAGCCAAAGCTTTGGGCAGTAGAGTGCAATTATTATTGGATGACGGTAGTGTCCTGACTGAATATTACCAGCCTTCAAGAGGCTTTTATTCATCGTCTCAACACAATCTTCATTTTGGCATCAAAAAAGGCCTGAAGCCACTATCCTTAGATATTTTATGGCCTGACCAGACTGCACAGACTGTCAATGCGCTGGGGTCTGAAAGTCATATCGTGGTCGCGAAGGACGGACAAATAAAAACGACAAAATCAGAAACTACCACCCCATTTTTCGTAGATAACACGGAGCTATTAAGCTCAAATTTTGCCCATAAAGAGAATGAATTCATTGACTTTAAGGTCCAGCAATTACTGCATAAAAAACTTAGTGAAGAGGGTCCTGCTATTGCCATAGGTGATGTCAACGGTGATGGATTAGAGGATCTTTATTTTGGTGGGGCACTATCATTTTCTGGTCAGATCTTACTTCAAGGCGCCAATGGACGATGGAGCCCTAATACAACTCCATTTATCGAAGATAAAATGAGTGAAGATGTTGACGCGGTATTTTTTGATTATGACAACGATGGCGATTTAGACCTCTATGTCGTTAGTGGCGGTAACGAATACCCCAAGGATCATGCGCTTTATGCTGATCGACTATACATCAATAATGGCTTTGGAAATTTTACTAGAGACACAACAGCGTTGCCTGAGCTTTTTAACTCGGGTAGTGTCGTTCGTGTTTTTGACCACAATAAAGATGGGCTTCAAGACTTATATATTGGTGGTTTTGTTAGTCCCGGTCGATATCCCGAAGCACCGCGCTCTACTTTGCTATACAATCGGGGAGATAAGTTTATAGACCGCACTAAAGATTGGTCGGAGGGCCTTGAATTTCTAGGGATGATAAGCGATGCCATATTTGCTGATCTTGATGGGGATGCCTCCGAAGAATTAATTATTGCTGGCGAATGGCTTCCAATAACTGTTTTTTCATTGGTTGATGACAAATGGACCAATAGCACTCAGCACTTCGGGTTGCATAATACTCGCGGATGGTGGCAATCAATTGCCACCGTTGACACAAATAATGATGGGCGCTTAGATATTATCGCGGGAAATTTAGGGCTCAATTCTATTTTCAAAGCCTCAGAAAAAGAGCCAACAACCCTTATTTATAAAGATTTCGACAATAATGGCAGCATTGACGCGATTCTCTGCACCTATAATGACGGGGTTAGTTACCCAATTCATAATAGAGATCGCATGCTCAATCACATGGTCATGCTGAAGAAAAGATTCACAAGATATGCACCATATGCAAGAGCTACAATAGATGAAATATTTACTCCTGAGGAGCTTGAAGATACTGCCATTCTAACGGCAACAACTTTTGAACATGCCGTTTTTATAAATAATGGAAAAGGCAGCTTCAACCGCAGTGCATTGCCGTTTGAGACTCAGTGGTCTGTTTTGTCATCAATTGCGCCTTGGGATATTGATCACGATGGCCAAATGGAACTCATCGTTGGGGGGAATTATTATGGCACTGACGCAGAATTTAGTCGTTATGATGCCTCAATTGGAAACATTCTTCGGACTGGTAAAGATGGCGCTTTTGACGTGCTACCATTCGCCGAAACCGGTTTAATCCTTGACGGAAATGTACGTCAATTAAGAATCCTAGAAATCGGAAAAGAGCCTTATTTACTCATGGTACGTAATAATGACTCGTTCAAACTTTTTAAGCCAACCCGTATAACGAAAAAGTAAGTTTAACCCTTAAGATGAGATACGATTAACAGAAATCGTTATAAGCGCTCTTGAGGTTTTCAGCGATGAGTCCTGCACTGCGTCCTTCGATGTGGTGACGCTCCAGCATATGGACCAAATCGCCATTCTTGAAGAGCGCCATACACGGTGAGCTCGGCGGAAAAGGAACCATCATCGCTCTAGCGGCATCTACAGCCTCAAAATCGACTCCGGCAAAAACCGTCACCAAATGGTCTGGGGTATTTTCGTTGTCCAAAGACATTTTGGCCCCTGGTCGAGCGTTAGCCGCGGCACATCCACAAACGGAATTGACCACAACCAAAACAGTTCCATCACGATGAATCGCTTCATCGACCTGGCCTGCAGTTAGTAATTCTGAAAAACCAAAGAGGCTTAAATCTTCGCGCATGGGCTGAACCAATTGTGCTGGATACATACTTTTATCTTTTAAGGTGCATAACTTAAGGGGCAAAGATAATCAAAATTTGCCGTATTAGTCGGTATAACTAAGTCTCGCTTTTTACTGAATTGCCTATCTTTGAAAACTCATAATTTATGCACATTATCACATGATTCGATGGTTTTTAGGCCTCCTAGGGCTTTCCTTTTTTCGTTGGCCAGGCGCCATATTGGGCTTCATTATTGGCAGCATTATCGACAATATGAATGCAGGTAAATCATACCAAAGACCGGGTGGTTTATTTGGCAGTCAAGCAACATCGCCCGCTGACTTTGAGCTCAAGCTCCTGTCGCTCGCTTCCTTGGTGATCAAGGCCGATGGAAAAGTCCAGCAGAGTGAATTGGATTTTGTCCGCCGCTATTTTATTTCTGCCTACGGCAAAGAGCGTGCGAATTCGACTTTCAAGACCTTCAACGATGAGATTAAAAAATCTGGGGTTGCCCCAAATGAAATCTGTCAGTCCTTCAAACAGGTCCTTCGCTACGAATCTCGTCTTCAAGTCCTGCACTTCCTATTTAGCATTGCCAACGCTGATGGTCACGTTAGCGAAACCGAAGTCCGGGTCATTTTGGGCATAGCACAGCTCATGGACATCCAACAGCGGGAATTTGAAAGCATCAAAGCCATGTTCTTCCAGCAGCCAGACCGCCCTTATACCATTTTAGAAATAGATCCTAAGGCATCAAATGACACAGTCAAAAAGGCCTACCGATCTATGGTTAAAAAATACCACCCCGACAAATTACAGCACATGGACGAAGCGTACCGCAAAGGGGCTGAAGAAAAATTTCGGAGCGTTCGGGAAGCCTATGAACAAATCCAGAAGGAGCGTGGGCTTTAATCCCGCAAATCTATATCGGATAGATTCCCACAAACCCTTGGGATGATCATCCCCTCAATTGGGTTTTATTGCGCTCGTGCCCTTATGGCTATCAGTCCCATTGCATTCCAGCAAAAAACGCTTCCATTTTATCCATTATTGATACTTTTTCCCTCTTTTTTGACTTTTTCCAGTCATTTTTTGCCCGTTTTGGTGAATTTTGCGGCATTTTCCTGACCCCGTTACAGAATGATTTCAAAATACCAGTAACAATCACATAAAATCTTAGCCTCTTAGCGGAAGCCCTTTACCGCAAAATGGCTTATAAATCATTCTATTTCTTC
>DGAU01000022.1:10500-77028 GCA_002384055.1 Flavobacteriaceae bacterium UBA4022 | reverse complement strand
TGCTCTAAGCGGCTGCAAATATAAACCTTAATTTCTTATCCGCAACTTTGTAACAATAAAAACTAAAACTTTTTTTATCCTGACTCGAGGACTTAAGAAAAGGACGTGTTTTTCTTTCTTAAAGCGGCTGCAAAGATAATTGGGTTTTTGACATTCACAAACAAATCGTAAAAGATTTTAGAAAAGATCTGACCCGTTACAGGCAAAAGGCTCAGCATGATACTTTTAACCAAATTCACAGGTCTCATGCCCCTATTTTACCTATATATATGTCCCCCATTTATAAGAGACTCTATTGATGCCCATATTCAAGTCTTAAATAAGCCATATCAAACTCTTTTATGCCCTTGTAAAACGCGATAATGAATAGTATCTTTGCTGTCTAATTTTCCAGGACATGATTGCAATAACTTTGCCTGATGGCAGCCAAAAATCTTTTGATACGGGATCTACTCCGCTGGATGTTGCCAAAAGCATAAGCGAAGGCCTGGCCCGAAACGTCATCTCTGCCACTTATAATGGAATTGCCGTAGAGTCGACAACACCATTGGAAAATGATGGTAGCCTTGTCCTGCATACCTGGAATGACCCTGAGGGTAAGAAAGCCTTTTGGCACTCATCGGCACATATACTGGCTCAAGCAATTGAAGCCTTATATCCTGGTGTCAAATTATGGGTCGGCCCAGCGATCGAGCGCGGTTTTTATTATGATGTAGATCTCGATGGTCAAACGATTTCAGAGAAAGACTTCAAAAATATTGAAGACAAAATGCTAGAGATCGCACGCGGCAAACATGAATTCTCCATGCGCGCTGTATCAAAAGCAGAAGCGCTTGCTTTTTATAAGGGGAAAAATGATTACAAGGTAGCATTAGTCGAAGCACTGCAAGACGGCACCATTACCTTCTGTGACCACGATACCTTTACCGACTTGTGTCGTGGTGGCCATATCCCCAATACAGGAATTGTCAAGGCCATAAAAATATTAAGTGTCGCAGGAGCCTATTACAAAGGGGACGAGAAAAATAAGCAGCTCACTCGTGTTTATGGCATTAGTTTCCCCAAGCAAAAAGAACTTACAGAATACTTAGAGCTCCTAGAGGAGGCTAAAAAGCGTGACCACCGCAAACTCGGAAAAGAGTTAGATCTCTTTACATTTTCGTCAAAAGTAGGCCAAGGACTTCCTTTATGGCTGCCCAAAGGCGCCGCGCTGCGCGAGCGTTTGGAAAACTTTTTAAAGGCGGCACAGAAAAAGGCCGGCTATGAAATGGTCATCACACCGCATATCGGTCAAAAAGAACTTTATGTCACTTCTGGGCATTTTGAAAAATACGGGGAAGACAGTTTTCAATCCATCAAAACCCCTAATGAAGGTGAAGAGTTCATGCTCAAACCTATGAACTGTCCACACCACTGCGAAATATACAACAGCAAGCCCTGGTCCTACAAAGATCTACCCAAACGCTTTGCAGAATTCGGGACGGTTTATCGCTATGAACAAAGTGGTGAACTTCATGGTTTAACCCGCGTGCGCGGATTTACGCAAGATGATGCCCACATTTTTTGTATGCCAGAGCAACTGGATCAAGAATTTATGGAGGTGATTGACTTAGTCCTTTATGTCTTTGGTTCTTTGGGCTTTGATAATTTTACGGCGCAAGTCTCCATTCGTGATCCGCACAAGCCTGAGAAATATATCGGAGATGTCGCGAATTGGGAAAAAGCCGAAACAGCCATCATTAACGCAGCCAAAGCCAAAGGCTTAGATTACGTTATCGAAGAAGGCGAAGCCGCTTTTTATGGTCCAAAACTCGATTTTATGGTCAAAGATGCTTTAGGGCGCAACTGGCAATTAGGAACCATACAAGTAGATTACAATCTCCCTGAACGCTTTGACTTAACGTATAAAGGCAACGACAACGAATTCCACCGTCCCGTTATGATCCACCGTGCGCCTTTTGGCAGTATGGAGCGCTTTATTGCCATTTTACTTGAGCACACGGGTGGTAATTTTCCATTGTGGCTCATGCCAGAACAAGTCAACATTCTCTCGCTGAGTGAGAAATATGAAAAATACGCCCAAAAAGTTTTAGATTTGTTGGAAAATGACGAAATTCGCGCCCTTGTGGATAACCGCAATGAGACCATTGGCAAGAAAATACGGGAGTCAGAAATGAATAAATTCCCATTTATGCTGATCGTTGGTGAGCAAGAAGCCAAGGATGGCACTGTTTCAGTACGCCGCCATGGTCAAGGCGATTTAGGAACGATGAGCGTTTCAGCATTTTCTGAGATGGTCTGTGCAGAAGTAAAGCGCGACATTAAAGAGTTTAAAGAAGAAGTTTAACTAATACATACGAAGCCATAGCAATAAGACGCAAAAGAAGTAGAGGTCCTGCTCGAATTATCAAGGAAGATCAGCACAAGATTAATTTAAAAATCCGTGCCCAAGAAGTCCGTTTGGTCGGTGAAAATATTGAAATTGGCGTCTATACCACGGCTAACGCCTTGGCTATAGCCGAGGAACAAGAATTAGACCTTGTTGAGATTTCACCAAATGCAGAACCACCTGTTTGTAAGATAATGGACTATAAGAAGTTCGTTTATGAACAGAAGAAACGGGAAAAAGTATTAAAGGCCAAAGCGTCTAAGGTCGTGATTAAAGAAATAAGATTTGGTCCCAATACAGATGACCATGATTATGACTTTAAAAAGAAACATGGTGAAAAGTTTTTGAAAGAAGGCGCCAAATTAAAGGCTTATGTTTTCTTTAAAGGACGTTCTATCATTTATAAAGACCAAGGTGAAATTCTTTTGTTGCGTTTAGCGCAAGAATTGGAAGAGTTTGGTAAGGTAGAGTCCATGCCTAAGTTAGAAGGGAAACGCATGACAATGTTCATTGCCCCCAAAAAGAAATAATTCGGTGACGTTAGGTCCCTTTTTATATAAAGCGAAATAATTTAAATTAAAAGAACAATGCCCAAGCAAAAAACAAAATCCAGTGCCAAGAAACGCTTTAAGCTGACGGGTACGGGTAAAATTAAAAGAAAGCATGCGTTTAAAAGTCACATTCTGACGAAGAAGTCCAAAAAACGTAAGCTCGCTCTTACTCATGACACCGTAGTGCACAAGAGTGACGAGAGCAATGTGAAACAAATGCTTCGTTTGAAGTAATTGTATTCCGGTTAAACTATTTTATAACCCTGGAGTTAGGCCTTACAAAGTGTTAATCAATTAACCGCCTTCTACAAAAAACAAAAAAATTATGCCAAGATCAGTAAACTCAGTCGCGAAACGCGCAAGAAGAAAAAAAATTATCAAGCAAGCCAAAGGATACTTTGGACGCCGTAAAAATGTATGGACTGTTGCTAAGAATGCAGTAGAAAAAGCCATGCAGTATGCCTATAGAGACCGTAGAGCAAAGAAACGCACATTCCGTGCCTTATGGATCACTCGTATCAATGCGGGTGCTCGTTTACACGGATTATCTTATTCTCAGTTAATAGGTAAATTAAAAGCCCATGACATCGAATTGAACCGTAAGGTCCTTGCCGATTTGGCGATGAACCACTCTGAGGCGTTTACCGCCATTGTGAACAAAGTAAAGTAAAGGCTTAGGCCAATTTCAAACAACCTATTTCGCTTAAAACACCCACTATTTTAGTGGGTGTTTTTTTTTAGGTCTTTTGTTTCTTTTTCTTAGCGGCAGGAAACAAAACATTGTTCAGGATCAGTCGATATCCTGGTGAATTTGGATGCAGCGCAAGTTCTGTTTTGGCATCACCTACTCGGTGCTGATAATCTTCTGGGTCGTGACCACCATAAAACGTAAAGAAGCCCTTGCCCCTAATTCCATGAATGTAGCGCGCTTCTCCATTGATGGCGTTGGCCCCCATGACCAATACATTGGGTTTTACCTCATCTCTAGCGAAAGAAGTCGTCTGCCCCATAAAGCCTTTCACTAGTGAGGTGTGGTTTTGTACCAGCATACACGGAATAGGATCCCACTTGGCACTGTAATCCATTAATGAAAAGTAATCCTGCTCCCGATCAACCTTGCGGCGGCTGGTCATATCGATACTCGAAAATTCATAAACCATTGGATCCCTTTCGAGGCTGAAATTGGTAAAAGCAAACGTCTGACCAAAATCAATTTTACTGGCGTAATTTGAGCTGCTCGGGTCTCCATCAAACATGGTCTCACAGATGTCCAGTTGCTGTGCGGCAAGTGCGATATCAAAACTATCTGTGGCACTGCACATAGCAAACATAAAGCCACCACCCACCACATAATCTCTTATTTTTAAAGCAACGGCGCGTTTGGCTTCGGAAACCTTGTCATAACCAAGGGTTTTTGCTAATGCTTCTGCCTGTTCTTTTTGCTGAATATACCAGGGCGCCATGCGGTATGCGCGATAAAACTTACCGTATTGACCCGTAAAGTCCTCATGGTGCAAATGCAACCAATCATAAAGCAGTAATTCATCACCCAAAACAGCCTCATCGTAGATCACGGTATAGGGAATCTCGGCATAGGTCAGCACCATCGTTACAGCATCATCCCATGGCTGAATGCCCGGTGGCGCATAAACCGCGATCTTTGGTGCCTTTTCTAGGCGAACAGCCTCCATGTTTTGCGAAGGGCTCTCGATATAACTCAAGATTTGACTGGCCTGTGCTTCATTTAACAATTCAAAAGTCACACCACGAATTTTGCACTCGCGGCGGATATCCTCAGTATCGGGTAAAAGAAAGGAACCACCTCGGTAATTCAGCAGCCATTGAACTTTGTACTGCTGATCAAGCACCCAATAAGTGACCCCATAGGCCTTTAAATGCTGGGTTTGTCCTTGGGCGTCCATAGGCAGCAAAACATAGTCTGCCCTGGCCTGTTGCAGTGTAAAAAATAGAATCAAGAAAAGGACAATTTCACGCATGCCTCTAAGATACATCATAACGCACAGCCGTACTTTGGAGTCGTTGTATATCATTCATCTAAAATGGGATGTCATCATCTGGATGGACACCAGACGATCCTTCATTCATAGTGCTTCCGAAGGCCTCGTCGGTTGTTGGGTAATGATTTGGCTTAAAACTGTCGTCATTGGCCGCGTCATTCATTCTGGAATGGATCTCCGTAGGATAATCATAGGTTTCGAGGTTTTCGAAACGCCCTAAATGACCCACAAATTTCAATCGTATTTCGTCCAATCCCCCGTTTCGGTGTTTGGCGACAATAAACTCCGCCTGACCTTCCGTTGGCGAACGCTCTTCATCATCCCACTCATCAATTTTGTAGTATTCTGGACGATAGATGAACGAAACGATATCCGCATCTTGTTCAATGGCTCCGGACTCTCTCAAATCACTAAGAATTGGTCGTTTACTTCCTCCACGGGTTTCAACCGCACGAGATAATTGAGAAAGCGCAATCACAGGAACATTAAGTTCTTTGGCGAGCGCCTTAAGATTTCGAGAGATGGTAGAAATCTCCTGTTCTCTATTGCCCCCTTTCTGTGTCCCTCCTGCTGTCATCAGCTGAAGGTAATCTACCATGATCAGCTTGATACCATGCTGAGAGGCCAAACGACGTGCTTTGGCACGCAAGTCAAAAATAGATAAGGCCGGTGTGTCGTCAATAAACAGTGGCGCTTTTTCAAGGCTTTTGACCTTAACATTGAGTTGTTCCCATTCGTGCTTTTCGAGCTGACCTGTTCTTAATTTTTCGGATGACAAACCTGTTTCTGAAGAAATCAGACGGGTAATTAATTGAACCGATGACATCTCTAAGGAAAAAAATGCCACAGGAATATTAAATTCTACAGCCATATTACGTGCCATGGATAAGGTCAATGCCGTCTTACCCATACCAGGACGTGCCGCAATAATGATCAAATCACTAGGCTGCCATCCCGAGGTGAGCTTATCCACACGACTAAAGCCCGTTGGAATACCTGAAAGACCTTCACGATTGGCAATTTCTTCGATGCGTTTTTTGGCTTGGATGACTAAACTCTGAGCCGTTTCCGAGCTCCGCTTAAGGTTACCTTGAGTAACTTCGTACAATTTGGATTCTGCATTATCCAAAAGATCAAAAACATCGGTACCCTCGTCATAAGCATCTTCAATGATTTCGTTGGAGATTTTGATCAAACTCCGCTGAATGTACTTCTGTAATATGATCCGCGCATGAAATTCAATATGTGCCGAAGAAGACACCTTTTGGGTGAGCTGAATCAAGTAAAATTCTCCTCCAACGATATCCAGTCGCTTTTCTTTTTTGAGTTGAGCCGCTACGGTTAATAAGTCGACAGGCTGACTGGTTTGGAATAAAACAAAAATAGCCTCAAAAATATGTTGGTGGGCTTCCTTGTAAAAAACATCGGCATGCAAAATGTCAATAACCTCATCAACACCTTTCTTGTCGATCATCATAGCGCCCAGCACAACTTCTTCTAATTCAGTGGCTTGCGGAGGTATTTTTCCTTTTTCTAAAGAAATAACTTGGCTCGTACGGCTGGGATAGGCGATTTTTTTTGATACAGATTCCATAAGTCGAAAGTAGCGCTTTACAGCGGTTAAGTGGACACCCAAAGGATAATTGGTATTCACCAACCATGAACAATTGAATTGTTAATAAGTGGTAAATTTTGTTGACAAGGTGCTTTTTAACTAAAGCAACTCCTTTAGAAAAACAGAAAATATTGGTAATGAACTATTTAGCCACTGAACTGACCCATAGCCGCGTATTTGTCCATGCGCTGCTCCACTAATTCATCTGGGGATAAGTTCTTCAACTGATCGTAATGCTTGAGAATTGTTCGCGTTACCGCCAAAAATGTAGCCTCACGGTCGTGATGCGCACCCCCAAGGGGTTCCTTCACGATCTCATCAATGAGGGTCAATTTCTTCATGTCGTTAGGCGTTAACTTCAATGCTGCGGCAGCTTGCTCCTTGTACTCCCAGCTGCGCCATAGTATGGATGAACAGCTTTCGGGCGAGATGACCGAGTACCATGTATTTTCAAGCATCAATACCTTGTCTCCTACACCAATTCCAAGAGCGCCTCCACTAGCACCTTCACCTATAATCATGACGATAATAGGCACTTGCAGACGTGTCATTTCTAAAATGTTTCGAGCGATAGCCTCTCCTTGACCGCGCTCCTCAGCCTCAAGACCGGGATAAGCGCCTGGGGTATCAATTAAAGTCACTACAGGGATGCCAAATTTCTCTGCTGATTTCATCAGGCGAAGTGCCTTACGGTAACCCTCTGGATTAGCCATCCCGAAATTGCGGTATTGTCTGGTCTTGGTATTATATCCTTTTTGTTGTCCAATGATCATAAAACTCTGATCACCTATTTTGCCAAGTCCACCGACCATGGCTTTGTCATCTTTGAAACCACGATCCCCATGTAATTCCAAAAAAGAATCGCCACAGATTGCCTTGATATAGTCCATGGTATATGGACGATTGGGATGTCTCGAAAGTTGAACGCGCTGCCAGGGTGTGATGTTTTTATAGATCTCTTTTTTGGTCTCAAGAAGTTTTTGTTCAATTTGCTTACATGTATTAGACACGTCCACATCACTATCCTCTCCAATTTGACAAGCCTTGCTATACTGCTCTTGCAGTTCCTTGATTGGTGATTCAAAATCAAGATATTCCATAAGTGTGTATTAAGTTACTATCTACAAGAACAAAGATATAATTTTGCCTTTAGTGGCCGACAGTTTCCTTCCTTTTTCTGCCTTGACGGACCTTTAAAACACCATTAACGATGACGGTGGTTAATATGATCAAAGCCCCGATATAGAAGGAGCCCGACATGAATTCAGATTCACCAAACACAACCAAGGCCAGAAGGATGCCATAGATCGGTTCCAAATTGATGGTAAGCATCACCGTAAAAGGGCTCAACCACTTCATCAGATGAACCGAGGCGATAAAAGCATAAGCGGTACAAACAGTTGCCAGAATCATAAGATAGAACCAGTCCGAGAGACTTAGGGAAAAGAACCCTTGATCAAATCCTCCTGTGACCCCTAAATAAACACTGATCCCTAATACACCATAAAGTAATTCATAAAACGCAATAGAACTTGCGGCATACTGCTTGGCCAGACGTCCGTTAACCACCGAAAACAAAGCACTCAAAAAGGCCGACAGCAAGGCCAGTAAAATGCCATAGAGGTAGGCCATACTGGCATGAAAAATCAACCCCAATCCAATCATTGCGATCAGACCCAGAAAAACCTCGCGCCAATTTATTGATTTTCGATAAAGCAATGGATCCAGTATAGAGGCGAAAAAAGCCCCCGTCGACATAACGGACAAGGTGACAGAGACATTAGAGATCTTAATGGCGCCAAAAAAGGTCAACCAATGCACCGCCAAGGCCAAGCCTAAGGCCATAAAAAGAAGCATCGTTTTCTTGGGAAAGCGCAGTTGTTTTTTGGTAATCAAAACAAACAGCAAGACTGCAAGAGCCGCAATACCCATACGGTACCAAACTAATGGTATGGCTTCGAGAGAAATGAGCGCTCCAAGGACCGCGGTAAAACCCCAAATAAAGACAATCAAATGCAGATGCAGATGTTTGATCAAATTACCGTTTTGCATTGCGCAGCAAATAATAGGCTAAAAGGCCAAAAATGAAATTAGGAAACCAAGTCGCCAAAAATGGAGAGAACGTACTTTGCTCTGCCATGGTGCCAAAAATCTTGTCAAAGAAGACATAGATCATGCCCACACCAATACCAATAGCCAAATTGACGCCCATGCCCCCGCGGCGCTTCATGGACGAAACGGCTACAGCAATAATGGTCAATATGTAGGCCGAAACGGGTAGGCTCCAACGCTTAAAACGCACCACCTCATAACGATTTATGTAATTAGAACCCTTGGACTTTTCGCGCGCAATAAATCGATTTAAGGCATTAAAATTGAGGGTTTCAGCAATATACTCTACCGGTGTAAGGTCTTCCATTTCGAAAGGAAATACAGTGTCCTTTTTGGTGGCATACACAAGGGAATCTTCGCGCATACCCACGTAACGCTTATTATAATTATAAAGGGAATACGTCTTATTCTCGGTATTATAAAGTATCCGGCTTGCTGCAATCTTATACTGCAGCTCGGTGCCGTCAAAATGCTCCAAGGTAAAGTTGTTACCAGATTTCTCTTTGACATTAAAATAACTGACATAGATATAGTCATTTTCAGTCACCTGGCGATAGACATTGGCTTGTTGCCGGTCTTTACCCCGACTTTTATTGAGGTATTGGTAACTGAATTCATTGTATTTTTTGCTGGAATACGGCGCTAAATAATTCCCAAGAAAGAACGCTAAAACACAGACAATGGTGGCCCCAATAAAATAGGGCCGAAGGAAGCGGTAGTAAGAAACACCGCTACTGAGAAAGGCAATGACTTCGGTATTATTGGCGAGCTTGGACGTAAACCAAATGGTCGATAAAAACAAGAATAAAGGAAAAAGTAAATTCGCAAAGTAAACCGTAAAGTGACCATAGTATTTGAGTACCTCTATAAAGGGCACCTCGTTGGCCAATATCTTATCAATTTTATCTGCAAGGTTAACCAAGATCCCAATGGGTACAAAAAGCACCAAAAGAAGGGCAAAAGTACCTAGGTACTTGGCGAGTATATAGCGATCTAAAATATGCAGCATTACAGTCGTTTATCCATCTGGACCACCATGGTTTTTTTCCAAGAGGCAAAATCTCCAGCTAAGATATGTTTTCTTGCTTCACGAACCAACCACAAGTAAAAGCCCAAATTGTGTATGGTCGCAATTTGCTTCCCAAGCATTTCATTGACCGTAAACAAATGCCTTAAGTAGGCCTTACTGTAAGCTGTATCGACCCAAGTAATGGCGTCGGTGTCAATGACCGAAAAATCATCCGCCCATTTTTTGTTTTTAATATTGATGGTCCCATGAGCCGTGAACAACATCCCGTTTCGGGCATTTCGTGTCGGCATGACACAGTCAAACATGTCAATGCCTAATGCAATGTTTTCTAAAAGATTAATTGGGGTGCCGACACCCATCAGATAACGGGGCTTATCCTCAGGGAGAATCGCCGTAACTACTTCGGTCATGGCATACATTTCTTCGGCTGGTTCTCCAACAGAAAGGCCGCCAATAGCATTGCCCTGGGCCCCTACTGAAGCAATATATTCTGCGGACTGCTTGCGTAGATCTTTATAGGTACTCCCCTGTACAATGGGGAAAAACACTTGCTCGAAACCATATTGATACGGTAAGGTTTCGAGATGATTCATACAGCGGTCCAACCAACGATGCGTCATGTGCATCGATCTTTTGGCATAATGGTAATCACATGGGTATGGGGTACATTCGTCGAAAGCCATTATGATATCCGCGCCAATACTGCGCTGAATCTCCATGACGCGTTCTGGTGTGAAAAAGTGCATACTCCCGTCAATATGAGACTTGAATTTAACCCCCTCTTCTTTGATTTTTCTGTTCGCTGACAACGAATATACTTGGTATCCCCCGCTATCGGTCAAAATATTGCCGTCCCAATTCATGAACTTGTGAAGTCCTCCTGCCTTTTCTAAAATATCAATGCCTGGTCTGAGGTACAAATGGTAGGTGTTGCCCAAGATAATATCGGGCTTAATCTGTTCTTTTAATTCGCTTTGGTGCACCCCCTTGACCGTTCCTACGGTGCCAACAGGCATAAATATGGGTGTCTCCACAACACCATGCGCGAGTTGCATCGTTCCGGCACGGGCCTGGGTCTCTTTGTCTTTTGCTGCTAAAGTAAAGGTCATTGTTTTAATTTACCCGGTAAAGATACATCGATTTACTTATAAAAATAAGCGGAGCAAAAGGTGTTGTTACGCCCACTGAAAGTGTTAACTAAAAAGCATAAATCGTTGATAAGTGCATTTTTTTTACCTTGCCGACCCCTATGCATTTTGGTACTTTTGCTAATCTAAACAACTCACTATGCCAAGTATTAAAGAACTCGAAGACTTAGTCGTACAAGTCCGTAGAGATATTTTACGTCAGGTCCATAAGGTCAACTCCGGTCATCCCGGTGGTTCCCTGGGCTGTGCCGAATTTTTTGTTGCCTTATTTCAGGTCGTTATGTCCCGCAAAGAAGGGTTTGACATGAATGGCGCTGACGAAGATTTATTCTTCTTGTCTAATGGCCATATATCTCCAGTATTCTATAGTGTTTTGGCGCGTTCTGGCTATTTTCCAGTCGAAGAACTCAATACATTTCGCTTGCTGAATTCGCGACTACAAGGACACCCTACAACCCACGAAGGCCTTCCAGGCATTCGCGTCGCATCGGGATCTCTGGGCCAAGGTATGTCCGTTTCCATTGGTGCCGCACTGGCTAAAAAATTGAATAATGACCCACATATGGTCTATACCCTATGTGGTGATGGTGAACTTCAAGAAGGTCAAAATTGGGAGGCCATCATGTACGCAGCGAGCAATCAAGTCGACAATTTAATTGTCAGTATCGATTATAATGGACAGCAAATTGATGGCTCTTTAGACCAAGTACTGAGTATGGGTAATATAAGAGCCAAATTCGAAGCCTTCGGTTGGTTGGTCATTGATGTCGAACAAGGCAATGACATCCAGAGTATACTAAACGGGCTCCAAACAGCCAAAGCCCATTCAGGCAAAGGAAAACCAATATGTGTCCTGCTGCATACCATAATGGGTAACGGAGTGGACTTTATGATGCACACCCATGACTGGCATGGTAAAGCACCAAATGACGCACAATTGGCCACTGCCCTAGAACAAAACCCAGAGACATTAGGCGATTATTAACACACCAAAAGGATATAATGAAAGAATATATAGATACAGGTAAGAAAGATACACGCTCCGGTTTCGGCGCAGGACTCGATGTGCTGGGTGAAACCAATCCAGATGTGGTGGCCTTATGCGCAGACCTAACCGGCTCACTCAAAATGGATAAGTTCAAAGCAAATCACCCTGAACGATTTTTTCAGGTGGGGATTGCAGAAGCCAACATGATGGGTATTGCTGCTGGGCTTACCATTGGAGGTAAAATTCCTTTTACGGGGACTTTTGCCAATTTTTCGACAGGACGGGTCTATGACCAAATCCGTCAGAGTATTGCATATAGTCATAAAAATGTCAAAATATGTGCATCGCATGCAGGACTAACCTTGGGTGAAGATGGGGCGACCCACCAAATCCTCGAAGACATCGGATTGATGAAAATGCTCCCTGGAATGACCGTAATCAATCCATGTGATTACAACCAAACTAAGGCAGCCACCATAGCGATTGCCGAGCACAACGGACCTGTCTATTTGCGCTTTGGACGTCCGTCAGTAGCCAACTTTACACCAGAAGATCAAAAATTTGAGATGGGTAAAGCATTGATGCTATCTGAAGGAACGGATGTTACGCTGGTCGCGACCGGACATCTGGTTTGGGAAGCCATTCAAGCCGGGTATATGCTCGAAAAAGAAGGGATCTCAGCAGAAGTCATCAACATCCACACCATAAAGCCCCTTGATCAAGGAGCGATTCTTAAGAGTATTGGCAAAACAGGATGTATTGTCACCGCTGAGGAGCACAACTACCTTGGTGGACTTGGCGAATCCATCGCTCGCGTTTTGGCCCAAAACCATCCTGCACCGCAAGAATTTGTGGCAACACAGGATACTTTTGGTGAATCCGGAACGCCTGCACAACTTATGGAAAAATATGGCTTGAATGCCAACGCCATCGCTGAGGCAGCGCGCAAGGTCTTGAAGAGAAAATAGTCCAAGATCCTTGCAAGAGGCTCAGTACCGTGACCAAAAAGATGATGACATAAAAAAACCGCACGATGCTCGTGCGGTTTTTTTATGTTTTAAGACAGGTATCAGATCATCCTGTTCTTGCGTAGGGATTTAACTATCGGCATCCAAATAATCTGGCGTCCCATCATTATCCTCATCTGTATACTCTAGTGTATAAATTGTGGTTTCCATTGTGACCGCATCATAGATGCGTTTGACTTCTGTTTCGGTTGCCGGCCATACCGGCTCTGGCTCCCCATCGAGAAAGACATAAGTGCGTTCAATAATTTCTTCTGAAGTCGGTCGGCCGTCTCCATCATCATCAGAATCGAAAAAGTTGGGCAGACCATCGCCGTCGGTGTCATCATCTTCTTCTATATCATTCATGTTTAGGTCTTCGTAAATGGTTGGAATACCATCTTCATCTTGATCCCCAACACGAGAGGCATATAGCTGAAATGTGAAAATAAGCTGGGCATAAAATGGAATTATAGAACCGTTTGGCGGGCTAACATAGTAGCCTAATCCTGAAGGAATAAATACCGCGCCAACACCATAATCTGAAAAAGATAAAGAGCCATCTGGCGACTCCATGGCAGGCAATGGTGAGGTTTTAGCCGTAATCACACCATCCTGAAATCCATTCACTACGCTCGTCAACTGAAAACTCACAGGCGTAATAGCACTATCAAATAGCTTGGTGTATTCTGAGGCGGTATATTCAGTATTTAAGAAGATACCTTCGTAACTTAAAGTGGCCACATCAGGATATAGTGGATGCTCGCCTCCTCCTTCCAGGGCTTGGAGGTAATAGAGCTTGTACATCACCCCTTCCGAAACACGATCCGGAACCATTTTAAAGTCCACCTGATCCATCAAAGGTGTTTTGTCGGCAAAATCTCCGGCAATAGTGTCAAAGCGTATCTTATAATCAAAGTCCGCCGGTGGACTTTGAAATTCTTCATAGTTATAAAAGTGGGTGTTGAGGTACTCTTCGATAATTTCTGTAGAGACTGGAGCCTCCTCACCACGATCCCGGGCAGGAACAAATGTAAATCCGTCATCTTCTTTTTTACACGACACCAAAGCCAAGCCCAAAAGAGCCATCGAAACCAGGTGATTCATTGATTTTATCATCTTCCAAATTTTGTTGCGGCAAGATACCATTTTTGAATTATTTTTACGACGGCTTTAACGCACTTTTAAGCGAATGACATGAGGATAGACAAATATTTATGGTGCACACGCTATTTCAAGACCCGAAATATGGCTACTGAGGCGATCAAGAAGGGGAGCGTACGGATCAATGATCAGATCGCAAAGCCCGCCAAAGAGGTTTTTGCGGGTGATCAGATTACCTTGCGCATCAATCAACTGACCCGGACTCTTGAGGTTTTGGATCAACCAAAATCTCGGGTGAGTGCCAAACTCGTCGGAATGTACCTTACCGACAAAACACCCCCCGAGGTGATGGCGCAGTATCTCGAAATAAAGAAAGCACAGGCCTATTATCGGGACAAAGGTCTCGGGCGCCCCACCAAAAAAGACCGGCGCGATTTAGAGGACTATACCGATTCTGAGCAGGAGTAATTTTAGTATCTTTAAAACATGAAGGAAAAAAACATAATACTGAACCACGAACAAATTCAGCACAAACTCAGGCGCATGGCCTATCAGATATATGAAGCCAACGCTTCACGCGATCACATCATTATTGCAGGTATTTCTGAACAAGGTTATACCCTTGCCACCTTGCTCCGGGACGAGTTGACCCTTATCGCTCCATTGAGCATAACGCTATGCCGTGTATCAATGGACAAGAAAAATCCCATAAATACGGTTTCATGCAATATGAGTCTCGACGAAATAAAAGGGCAATCTTTGGTTTTGGTCGATGATGTCCTTCACTCGGGTACGGCCTTAATTTATGGTGTGAGCTATTTTTTACAAGTCCCAATGGCGCAATTCAAAACGGCTGTATTGGTAGATCGAAACCACAAAAAATATCCCATAAAAGCAGATTTTAAGGGCATCTCTTTGTCCACTTCACTGAATGAAAATATAGAGGTTGATTTTAGTCCGAATGCCTATAGCGCTTCTCTAGTCTAGGTCTAGGTCTTGTGCAATGAGCAATGCAGCCGCCATTGGTGGGCTGTCAGAGGGAGATATGACACGATCCGCTTGGTGGTAAACAAAAGACCGTTCAAATAGATGCTTTCGGATAAAGTCTTCAAGTTCCTCGATACTACTGATTCCTGAAATTAACGGGCGTTTATTTTTGGTTATCCAGAGTCGGCGGGTCAAGACCTCAAGCGGCCATTTTAGGTAAATCGTTGATACACCCGGTGTATTCTTAAGAAATGACATATTATCGCCATAAACTGGCGTACCCCCTCCCAGGGCAATCACGGTGTTGCCATTTTTGGCGATCAAGACTTTCAGGTATTTGGCTTCTATGGATCTGAAATAGAGCACACCCTTTTGCTCAAAAAGGTCACTAATAGACATCCCCTCGTTGGTTTCGATAAAATAATCTAGATCAACATAGGGGATACACAAGTGGGTCGCCAGACATTTCCCAATAGTCGATTTACCCGACCCCATATATCCTAGTAAGACAATCTTCATAACTACAAATATCGTAATCTACTCCTTCATAAACATCAGGAATAAGAATATTAAATTTTAAAAGGCTTATGTTTGAATTATACACATAATGATATTATATTTGCAGCCGCTAAGCCAGAAACTGGCAAGCGTATTGACCCATGTTTTTGAGTCATATTTATAAAGACCTGGTAGCTCAGTTGGTAGAGCACCTCCCTTTTAAGGAGGTGGTCCTGGGTTCGAGCCCCAGCCAGGTCACCAAAAAAAGTCGAGCATTAGCGTCGGCTTTTTGGTTTGAATAAAGGTATACCGAGGTGCTGGAATTGGTAGACAGGCATGGTTGAGGGCCATGTGTCCGTTAGGGCGTGTGGGTTCGATTCCCATTCTCGGTACTATTACAACACGATAGTGAATTAAAGCTTTACTATAGAAGAAATATTACCAACGGGAATTATATCTTTTTTTCTTAAAATTTAATTTTTTTACTTTTTTAATTTGAGCTCATTTATTTGAGCTCTTTTTTTATCTTTATATGAAACAATTCAGGGTGTTTCTTTTTTAGCTTTTGACCAAGTTCTTTGGAGCCCTGCTTTGTGAGGTGTCCAGCATCAAAAGATAAAAATTATAAAACGAAAATTTTCCTTCTTGAAGTTCATAAATGATATTTCTGCTCATAAAATATCCTGAGAGTACTCAGAATACATCTAACCCAAGAAACCCTCCTTGCATCCATTCAACATCTAAATGGAATAATAAAACTAACAATACTGCTGCTGCACATAGTGCGTTGAGCTCTGGGCGGTATTCCTTATAAACTATTGGGAAATTCAATTTCATGAAAATATTTGAACGCAATTTAAAGTTTTTTTGATCTGATCCTGAGCTTTTCATTAATGACGGACGTCGTCTTATTTTCTGTTCATTAAACCCGCTAAAAAACTAAACAAAATAGGCCTTTCAGTATCAAATTTCTCTATCTTTAACCCAAATATAGGGAAATGAGTGTCAAAACCGAATTTAGCATAAAAGATCTCGAGAATCTTACTGGCATCAAGGCCCATACCATTAGAATATGGGAGAAGCGCTACGATTTACTCGAACCCAAACGTACCAAAACCAACATTCGGCATTATGATATGGTCAATATGACCAAACTGCTCAATATTGCCTTTCTATACAATGAGGGCTATAAAATCTCAAAAATTGCGCAGTTAAAAAGCGCTGAGATCACCCAGATCATTGGTGAGTCAAATGAAGAGCAAGTGCAGCACCATGCCTTGCATCATTTTAAGCAGGCTATGTTCGATTTTGATCAAGCTCTGTTTGACAAAACCTATTATGCCCTTACCCGCAAGGCATCATTCGAATCTATTTTCTTTGATATATTCATTGCCCTACTCAATGACATAGGCTTGCTCTGGCAGACCGGAACCATCGACCCTGTCCATGAAAGATTTATCTCGGAATTGATCAAGCAAAAGATTATTGAAAATATACTCAAGGCGCAAAACTCCATTGATAAAAACAAAAAACCGAAATTTGCGTTGTTCTTACCCCATAATGAAATTCACGAAATCGGCTTGCTTTTCGCCAACTACACTTTACTTAATCAAGGGCACCAAACGCTCTATTTAGGCACTAATATCCCCATAGACAACCTAGAGCACTTGACCAAGCATTACGATGAGATGATCTTTTTCTCTTATTTTACGGTTAAGCCCGATGAGCAGAGTGTTGCTGAATATGTTAAAACCTTTCAGGCACAAGTCAAGAGTGAAGGCCAATACAAGCTGTGGCTCATGGGGAGTAAAATTCAAGGTATTAAGCCAGGGAGTCTCGGCCCAATTACCCGCCTCATTTATAACTTAGAAGACTTAACCCGTCATTTACAAACTTTTTCCCTCTAAAAATTTAATGCTTTACTAAGGACGATGAATCAAAAAATTGCAATTATTGGGTCGGGTTTTTCAGCCCTTGCGGCCTCATGTTATTTAGCACAATCAGGGCACCAAGTGACCGTTTTCGAAAAAAATGCAACCCTCGGTGGACGCGCAAGACAACTCAAAAAAGACGGGTTTACCTTTGATATGGGCCCAACTTGGTATTGGATGCCAGATGTCTTTGAGCAATTTTTTAGCGATTTTGGCAGAACACCAGAACAATACTATGACCTGATCAAGCTCAACCCAGCTTATGCCGTTTATTTTGGACCATCTGATGTGATTACCATCGAAGACACCTTAGAAAAAATTAAGGCAGCATTCGAGCGAGAAGAAAAAGGCAGTGCGCAGAAATTGCAAAAGTTCATCGACGAGGCCTTAGACAATTATAACATCGCGATCAAAGATTTGGTCTATCGCCCCGGTATTTCTCCTTTAGAATTGGTCACCCCTAAGACCGCCAAGAAAATTGGACAGTTTTTCAGTACCATCAGCCGCGAAGTAAGGTCTTCATTTGAAAACCCCAAACTCATTTCTATCTTGGAGTTTCCTGTACTTTTTCTGGGTGCAAAACCATCCAATACGCCAGCATTTTACAGTTTCATGAATTATGCAGATTTTGGGCTAGGTACTTTTCACCCAAAAAATGGGATGTATAGTGTCGTGGCTGCCATGACGCAGTTGGCTCAAGAGCTGGGAGTAACCTTCAAAACCAATCACGGCGTTCAATCCATTACCTTGGAAGGCAATAGAACTACTGGAATTGTGGTTAATGATCAAAGCCTTAATTTTGACTATGTCCTCAGCGGGGCGGACTACCATCATACCGAAACATTATTACCAAAGGCCTATCGCCAGTATTCCGAGGCCTATTGGAACAAAAAAGTATTTGCACCTTCCTCACTATTGTTCTACGTTGGTTTTGATAAAAAACTGAAAAATGTAGAACACCATACCTTGTTTTTTGATGTTTCCTTTGCGGAGCATGCCAAATGTATCTACGATGATCCACAGTGGCCAAAAGACCCTTTGTTCTATGCTAGCTTCCCCTCCATTACAGATGATAATGCCGCTCCTAGCGGTAAAGAAGCCGGTATTTTTCTCATCCCGTTAGCCGTCGGAATAGAGGACACGCCTGAGTTACGTGATATTTATTTTCAGAAAATCGTCGACCGATTTGAGCAGTTGACAGAGCAGAAAATTCAAAAAAATATTATCTTTAAAGAGAGTTTTTGTCTCAAAGATTTTATTGAAGATTATAACTCGTTTAAGGGCAATGCCTATGGGTTGGCAAACACATTATTACAGACGGCATTTTTGCGGCCCAAACTAAAAAGTAAAAAAGTCGATGGTTTGTATTTTACTGGTCAATTAACAGTTCCCGGACCAGGAGTGCCGCCCGCATTGATTTCGGGCAAGATCGTGTCAGGATTGATTGAAAAACATCTAAAGCAAAAATGAAAGCACTCTTTGATACCATATCTGAATCGTGCAGTGAAAATGTAACCCATACCTACAGCACTTCATTTTCATTGGCTACCAAAATGCTTGCCCCAGAAATTAGGCAAGACATTTATAACATCTATGGCTTTGTGCGGCTGGCTGATGAAATTGTGGATTCCTTTCACGACTATGACAAAAACGTCCTATTCAGTCGATTTGAAGTAGATTTAGAACTTGCCATTTCCGAAAAAATCAGCTTAAACCCCATCCTTAATGCCTTCCAACATACCGTGCATAAATACGGCGTCGATCAACACCTTATAGACGCCTTTATGGACAGCATGAAACTGGATTTGACCAAAAGTGTTTATAAGACCAAAGAAGAGTATGAAAAATACATTTATGGGTCTGCAGACGTTGTCGGCCTGATGTGTTTGAAGATTTTTGTCAAGGGACGTCAACAACAATATGACCAGTTAAAGGAATCGGCCATGCACCTTGGGTCTGCTTTTCAAAAAGTTAACTTTCTCAGAGACCTTAAAGCCGATTATGATGATCTGAACCGCTCTTATTTTCCGAATACCAACTTGGCCGCTTTGGATGAAAAAGCCAAGCGAGCGATTATTGCTGAGATTGAGCTTGATTTTCAGAAAGGCTATGAAGGCATTTTAGGCCTACCCTCAGAAGCAAAATTTGGTGTATTTATGGCCTATCGCTATTATAGAAGATTACTCAAAAAGCTGAGCAACACACCCGCTCTTGAAATAAAAAATACCCGTATTCGGGTGCCAAATTATGAAAAATTTGGTCTCTTGACCCGTAGTTATGTTAAGTTCCACCTCAAATTAGTTCGTTAATGATGCAGTTTTTTCTTTGGATTCTTGTTTTTTTAACCACCTTCAGCGTCATGGAATTCATGGCCTGGTTCACCCATAAATACATCATGCATGGATTTTTGTGGTCACTCCACAAAGACCATCATCACAAAGATCATGGCAGTTGGTGGGAGCGCAATGATGCCTTTTTTATTTTCTATGCCACGGTCAGTATCCTATGCTTTATCAGCTGGAAGCATTATGGCTTTTGGCCAGGATTACCCATTGGATTGGGTATTTTTGCTTACGGAATTGCCTATTTTTTGGTGCATGACATTTTTATTCATCAGCGTTTTAAGATGTTTCGCAATGCCAATAACTGGTATGCTAGAGGTATCCGTAGAGCACACAAAATCCATCATAAGCATTTAGGCAAAGACAAGGGTGAGTGCTATGGAATGCTTGTACCACCTCTGAAGTACTTCAAAAAAAACTGATATGAGCCAATTGTATTTATGGTTGAATCTAGGGTCTTTGGCTGTGCCTTTTCTTTTTTCGTTTCATCCAAAAATTCAATTTTACAAACATTGGTCTACCGTTTTTCCTGGGATTCTGGTCATGATGCTGATCTTTATCCCTTGGGACATCTATTTCACACAACACGGTTTTTGGGGGTTTAACCCCGATTACTTGACCGGTATCAGCCTTTGGGGTCTTCCCCTAGAAGAGTGGTTGTTTTTTGTTTGTATCCCATATGCCTGTTTGTTTACCCATTACACTATTGCCCGGCTTAAGCCCCAATGGTCGCTGTCTCAAATAAACGCACAACGTGTTTTTTTAATACTCAGCTCTCTTTTGGTTATCAGCCTCTGGTACGGTTACACCAATTGGTATACAGCGACGAGTTTCTCCTTCGCGCTTTTGGTCTTGGGACTGACCAATAATTACAACGCAGATCTATTTCGGACATTTTTTGTAAGCTTTGCTATCATTTCGGTACCATTCTTTATGGTCAATGGAGTCCTGACCGGTAGCGGCCTTCCGGAACCCGTGGTTTGGTATAACAACAGTGAGAATTTTGGCCTGCGCTTGGGCACCATTCCGGTGGAAGACACCATCTATAATCTTGGTATGTTACTGACCATTGTTTTGGTCAGCAATTGGTTAGAACAACGCCGCAAAAAGAGCGCAAAGCATGTCTGAGTTTTTAAAAGGCAGCGCTTGGTTTTTTCTTAACTTTTTTGGGCTTTATTTAGGTAGTTTCGCAACGACTCCTGGCGTCACAAGCCTTTGGTATGCATCATTAAATCAAGCCCCTTGGACCCCGCCAGGCTTTGTGTTTGGCTTAGCCTGGTCAACCATCATGATTGCCTTTTCGCTTTATCTTTATCGCCTTTCGCTCCATCAAAAAAACAGCAAGGCGCTCATGCGTTGGTTCCCTATAGCGTGGCTCTTGAATGTCGCCTGGAACCCTGTCTTTTTTGGCCTACACCAAACCCTATTGGGACTTTTGATTTTGATTGCTTTATTGGTCACCGTAACCTATATGGCCAAGCTTTTTTTTAAAGACCAAAAGGCCTATACATTGCTGTTAGCCCCTTATATTTTGTGGTTAATTGTGGCTGCATCACTCAATGCCTATATTGTCTTATTCAATCCGGCGTAATCTAATATGATCTATAGCCATCCAAACCCTTGATTGTTGGGGCGCATACTTTAGTCCTGCAAGGGTGCTTCTAAATACGGAAAAGGGAGGCCAAAGTCACGATTCCCTGAATCTACCTCATCTCTGGTCAGCAAAGGGGCATTGACTCCGTCAAAACGGCTGCCGTCTGGGCCGCCAAAAAGCAATAATAAGGTATCATCCATAACATCGTCGGAGAGTCTTCTTCCGGTAAACCATAAATCTCCATTATGGTAGGTGGTGAGACCATTGGGCGCTACTTGCAAAGCATCATAGGCGGCAATAAATTCGGTGAATACGGCAGCATCCATGCCGAGAATATTTGTGTCGTAGGACACATCCGGGCCAATAGGGTCTTGATAAAGCTGATAATAGTCGATGATGCTGGTTTGAAAGACCATAGGAAAGGTCGCTTGCTCCATGCCCTGGATCGGATTCATGCTCCCGCGTGATGCGGTGGCAGCATAGTTATAGGCATTCTGCAAGGCACTATTGGGTGAAAATATCAAATTTATTCCAGGACGTCCCAAGGCATCTTCTTGCACATAAACACCACTAAAATCCAAACCATTGAGACAGGGTATGCAGTCTCCACCACAATCCACACCCGTTTCATCGCCGTTTTGAATGCCATCAGTACAGCTGATTTGCTCGATCACGTTGTTAAAGTCATCCGCATCTTCACAGCCTAAAAGCATAAGCCCTAAGCCAAAACACAAATAAAGTATAGGTTGTTTTTTTATCCTCATGACTTATTGCTTTCTTTTGGTGGATACCCATACATTATAGGCATTGGGTAAATCTTGTAATCCATTACTATTGCCAATATGCGGCGGAGCGTCACCAAGTAATTCGTTGGGTACCTCAATCACGACAGACAACACATTGGATTGCGCGAAATAATCTTGTGCTTCTGCTGGAGAAGAAAAGCCTTCTGGGGCTGCAATACCCTCTCGTATCTGGTTGAAACGGGCTTGGTCAAAGAAAAATGGATCTCGTCTTGGACCGGCAAACAGCCTCAAGTCGTTATCCTCAGAAATATAAACGGAATCCATGGTCGATATTTGAACTTGCCCTGATAAGGCTGCAACTTGCACCTGGTGACTCAATCCTTGTTCTTGTTGGGTGATGGCGACCGGGCCAAAAAAGTACATTAATGAATCTCGGCGGATGGCTTGAATGACCAGATCTTCCTTAAAATCACCAGTGTTATCGATATTGAATTCAATCAATACCTCTGGATCGAACTCGGCCTCTTGCGAGACTGCGCCAATGGACAATGGTCCCTGGAGGTTCACCACAAATACGGTATGGTCAGCATTTTGGCCTTCGAAGGCATAAAAGTCTGCTATGTCTACTGTCGTATTGGCCACAAAATTCCCGTCAATTTGATCAGAACTCATCAAAAACCAGGACACAAAGCAGGTCAATACGCCACCTAAAAGCCCGAAAATTTTCGTTGTATTTTTCATAAATCTTGTCCCCTATTATGTTACTTTTAACCCGAGAAGTAACGCCTTACCTTACAAAAATAACAAATGAACCCGTCTTCCGCTGGTTGGATCAATAAATTTATCAAAGAGTTTGAAAAAACATCACTCTGGAGCCCCTTTGACTCCGATTTAGCCTTTTATACTGCGCTCAAAAGTTCAGGATTTATTTACGGAATGTCCCTGTCCAGTATTGGGAATAAGGTGGTAAGTCCCTTGCAATTGACTCAGGAAGAATTCACCAAAATCAATTTACTGCATAGCCTTTTATACTGCTACTTTAAGGCACACCCCGACCATGAATACCCGCAAGCCATCGAAAAGGTGGTGGCCTTTTACCAACAAATTGGTAAAGGAAAACCGGGATTATTACAAAAATTGAGTTTTTCGAAAAGTCCCACTGAGAATCTAGAGGCCATCATCAACGCAAGGCTCCACGAAAATGGCCATATCGAAAACACAGAAATCACCTCGCTCTTTACTTATGTCTTGCTCTATATCGATGTCTTGACATTTCATAATTATGTCCGGGATAGCGCAACAAAGCTAAAAGAGAATTTTGAGACCCTTGAACTGATGGCAGTGCAATCTTGCGCCTGGTCTTTAGAAAGTAAAGAAAAGCCCAAAAAATATGATTTGGTGGTCATCGACATGCTGCAAAGCGCGCTTAAAACGCCGATCGCCTTCGCTTCGGCATCAGGACAAACCCTGACCACACAAATACAATCTCTTGGAGATTTGGCCAAACAGTTTTTTGTGGATGTATGCTGTCTGGGTATTTGGGACGACAAAGTACTCGATGCGCAAGAAATTGATTTTCTGGATCATTATGAACACCGTATTGGCTTTGCCAAAGATCGCGCAAAACATAGCCTTGAGGACCTTCGAGAATTTTCCCAGCAACACGCCACAAAAATAAAGCTCTTTGAGCATGCTAACCCGATAAAACACCTCTATAAGACCTCGAGTGACATGGTTAAACTCATGATTTTGCGCAATAAAAATCGCTTGATCAAGGAGCTGTTAGAAAGCGGAGAATTACTTAAGCTTCTGACCCTTTCGACTGTTAGAGACCTCAACCCAGAAGAAAAGCAAAAAGTAAAAGAACAACTTTTGGACGTCTGTAAGACGATTCCCTCGCTCACCCTTTTTTTACTCCCTGGAGGCTCTCTACTGCTGCCTATTATGGTGAAGTTGATCCCAAAGATGTTACCCTCGGCCTTTAATGACAACGCTATCGACGACTAGTTCGCGACCTCGCTAATGAATTTGATGCGGTAGAGACGCATTTCTTCTTCTTCATAATCCCCATCAAATTCCTCTATGGCCTGGTCGATTTTATCACTTTCGGCATCAATGAAGTAATCGTGTAGCTCGTCTTGTTGGTCTTCGTCCAATACCTCGTCGATCCAATAATCAATATTGAGTTTGGTGCCACTAAAAACAATGGCTTCCATTTCTTTAATGAAATCATCCATCGATAAGCCCTTGGCCTGAGCAATGTCCAACAAAGGCAATTTGCGGTCGACGTTTTGAATAATATAAAGTTTTAGGGCGCTATTGGTTCCTGTAGATTTGACCACCAAATCCTCGGTTCTGGTAATCTGATTTTCGGTCACATAACGCGCAATGAGTGCCGCAAATGAACGCCCGTACTTTTTGGCTTTACCCTCACCAACACCGTGGACATTGGACAGCTCTTCGATAGAAATCGGATACTTCAAGGCCATGTCCTCGAGAGATGGGTCTTGAAAAATCACAAAAGGCGGCAATTTAAGGTTATCAGCCATCGCTTTGCGTTCTGCTTTGAGCAGCCTAAAAAGTCCTTGATCGACTACTCCCGCCGCGCTGCCTTGACCCTCTTGGATAACCGCATCATTGGCCTGCTTATAACTATGGTCTTCGGTCATCATAAATGAGTGAGGACTCTTGATGAAATCCCGCCCCAATGGGGTCAATTTCAATACACCATACGTTTCAATATCCTTGCTGATCAGTCCAAAAACGAGGATTTGACGGATCAACGCCATCCAGTAAGTGGATTCGAGGTCATGACCACAGGCAAAAAATGGTTGCGCCTCGGTTCTGTGCGATTTGATCAATGCATTGACCTTGCCCACCAAAACATGGACAATTTCTTTGGCCTTGAATTTTTCATTGGTCCCACGGATGACCTCAAGTAATTTTTCGACTTCGGGTTGGGCCTCCTTTTTGGTCTTTGGATGCCGCATATTGTCATCCAAATCGCCGCCATCGCCCGTTTCGTTATCAAAAGCTTCTCCAAAATAATGCAGAATGAACTTTCGGCGTGATATAGAGGTTTCGGCAAAAGCAACGACATCTTGAAGTAAGGCCAATCCGATTTCTTGTTCCGCGACGGGTTTACCGCTCATGAACTTCTCTAACTTTTCAATGTCTTTGTAGCTGTAAAAAGCCAGACAATGGCCTTCTCCTCCATCACGGCCCGCACGGCCCGTTTCCTGATAATAACTTTCGATACTTTTGGGAATGTCGTTATGGATCACAAACCGCACATCGGGTTTATCTATACCCATACCAAAGGCGATGGTTGCCACCACCACATCGGCGTCTTCCATCAGAAACATATCCTGGTTTCTGACCCTTGTCTTGGGGTCTAAACCCGCATGATAAGGTATCGCATTGATCCCATTAACCTGAAGCGTTTGGGCGAGTTCTTCAACCCGCTTGCGGCTCAAGCAATATATAATTCCGCTTTTGCCCATATTATTTTTGACAAAACGGATGATGTCTCCATCAACTTGTTTGGTCTTGGGCCGGATTTCGTAGTATAGATTCGGTCGGTTAAAAGAAGCCTTGAAGGTAGTGGCTTCTTGTATGCCGAGGTTCTTTAAAATATCTTCCTGGACTTTGGGTGTAGCCGTCGCCGTCAAACCAATAATGGGGATTTCTCCATTCAATCGCTGAATGATTTTGCGCAAGTTGCGGTATTCTGGTCTAAAGTCGTGTCCCCACTCGCTGATGCAATGTGCTTCATCAATGGCAACAAAACTCACCGTGACCTCATTTAAAAAGACAATATTCTCTTCTTTGGTCAGCGATTCTGGTGCCACATAAAGCAACTTGGTGATGCCTTGTCGCACATCCGAGCGGACCTGTTTGATCTCGGACTTGGTCAGTGAGGAATTCAACACATGAGCAATCCCATCTTGATCGGACAGAGCACGCAAAGAATCGACTTGGTTTTTCATCAATGCGATCAGAGGCGATACCACTATGGCGGTTCCCTCACTGATCAGCGCCGGCAACTGGTAACACAAGGATTTTCCACCACCGGTAGGCATGATCACAAAAGCGTCTTTACCCTCTAGTAAGTTCTTGACTACTGGTTCTTGCAACCCCTTAAAGGCTGAAAAACCAAAGTAATTTTTCAAGGCTTGTAATAATTCTTCTGGACTGTACGAAACGTTCATTATCTTTTCAACCCGAGTTTGTTATATTTAATTGTAGGAACCCGAGAACAATTGTAATTTTGCAACCTATGGTTCTGTTTTGACTCTTATAGAAGCAGGTCTAGTCCCATTGATTCGACTATTCTAAATATAAGGAAATAACAAAACGTCACCAACAATAAAACCAGCAAATTTTGAAAGATTTTGACCAGATCATACAAGTCGCTAAAGACACCATCGAAACCGAGGGACGTGCTATTTTGCACTTGTCCAGCCTAATCGACGAGAGTTTCGCGCGCGCGGTGGATTATATCTACACCTCAAAGGGGCGCGTGATTGTTACTGGGATTGGGAAAAGCGCCAATATTGCCACCAAAATAGTGGCAACACTCAACTCCACAGGAACACCAGCTATTTTCATGCATGCTGCAGATGCCATTCATGGTGACCTGGGTATTATTCAAGAAAACGATACGGTCATCTGTATTTCGAAGAGTGGAAACACGCCAGAAATTAAAGTTCTGGTACCCTTAATCAAGGCCAGCGGAAATAAACTCATAGGCCTTACCGCCCAAGTGGATTCTTTTTTAGGCCTGCAAAGTGACTTTATCCTCAACGCTTACGTCGCCAAAGAGGCCTGTCCCAATAATTTGGCGCCGACGACCTCGACCACGGCACAACTCGTTATTGGCGATGCACTCGCTATGTCACTGCTCAATATCCGTGGTTTCTCCAGTAAAGATTTTGCGCGCTTTCATCCGGGCGGCTCATTAGGTAAGAAATTATACTTGCGTGTGAGTGATCTGACTTCACTCAATTCAAAACCGCAAGTCGCCCTCGATACCAACTTAAAACAGGTGATCGTCGAGATTTCTGAAAATCTATTGGGCGTAACTGCCGTCATTGATAACAACGCTATCGTAGGCATCATTACCGATGGCGACCTCAGACGCATGTTGGCCAAAGTGGACAATATTGCGGGGCTTACGGCCAAAGACATCATGACCAAAGCACCCAAATTTATCGATAACGACGCCATGGCTGTTGAAGCAATGGAACTGATGGATCGTCACGGTATCACACAGCTTTTGGCCCAAAAGGACGGGGTCTACTCTGGAGTGGTTCATATTCATAACCTCAGTAAGGAAGGTATCATCTAATGGCTGCGATCGACTCAACTGCAACAGAAAAGGACATGTCCTTTTTGGACCACCTTGAAGAACTTAGGTGGCACTTAATTCGTTCGACCCTCGCAGTGCTCATCTTGGGCTTTGTCGCGTTTTTGATGAAGGACTTTATCTTCGATGGCATACTGTTTGGCCCGAAGCGTGCCGACTTCCCAACCTATCGTTTGCTTTGTGCTTCGGCACAAGCCTTGGGGTTGGATAGCTTTTGCTTTACCGAGTTGCCTTTTCGCATACAGAGCCGCACCATGTCAGGTCAATTTTCGGCCCACATCTGGACCTCGATTACCGCAGGGTTCATCGTGGCTTTTCCTTATGTGTTGTATGAGACATGGAAATTCATCAGCCCTGGTTTACGCCTAAACGAGCGCAAAAATGCCCGTGGATTTATCTTTATCGCCTCGATATTGTTTTTTCTAGGCGTGTTATTTGGTTATTACGTGGTTACCCCATTGTCCATTAACTTCTTGGGGTCATATCAGGTGAGTGACCAGGTGTTTAATGATTTTGACCTCAATAGTTATATCGGTTTAGTTCGGGCTTGCGCCCTTTCTTGTGGTCTTATTTTTGAGCTACCCATTGTGATTTACTTCTTGACTAAGGTTGGGCTAGTAACCCCTCAGGGACTCAAGAAATATAGAAAATTTGCCTTAGTGATTGTCTTGATATTATCGGCCATCATCACGCCTCCAGATATTGCCAGCCAGGTGATTGTTTCGATCCCAGTGTTGATCTTATACGAACTGAGTATCTTGATTGCTAAACGGGTTCATAAGACCCAAGAAAAACAAGCTTAATATATGTCTGAATTGGTTGAAGAATTTAACGGCTACCGGTCCAAAATGAACGAGCGCATGCTCGAGGAAAATCAAAAACTCATCAAACGGGTTTTTAGTTTGGATACCATTGCTTTTCAAGAAGGCCATTTGCCCATCAAAACAAAAGAGCTATTGGGTTTGGGTAATTCTTTGGTGCTGCGCTGCGATGATTGCGTCAAGTACCACCTGCAAGCCTGCCATCAGCTCGGTCTTTCTAAAGACGAAGTGTTCGAAGCCATGAGCATATCGCTACTGATCGGAGGCACGATTGTCATCCCCCATCTGCGCAGGGCTTTTGAGTTTTGGGATGCCTTAGAAAATAATTAGTACTTTTAAGCGAACAAGCCACAACTCATGAAACTCAGTGCACAAAATTTAGTCAAATCCTATAAGGGCCGTCAAGTGGTCAAAGGGATTTCTGTTGAGGTGAACCGTGGTGAAATCGTCGGGTTACTTGGGCCTAATGGCGCCGGTAAAACAACCTCTTTTTATATGATTGTGGGCCTGATCAAGCCTAATGGTGGGAGCATACACTTGGACCAGACCAATATCACGTCATACCCGATGTACAAAAGAGCTCAAAACGGGATTGGCTATCTGGCACAAGAAGCTTCTGTATTCCGCAAGCTCAGTATCGAAGATAACATCTTAAGTGTGCTCCAGATGACTACTCTGAGCAAAAAAGAGCAAGAAGCCAAAATGGAATCGCTCATCGACGAATTTGGTCTAAGCCACATCCGCACCAATCGGGGCGATCTGCTGAGTGGTGGCGAGCGCCGAAGAACCGAGATTGCTCGTGCTTTGGCCACAGACCCGCATTTTATTTTGCTGGACGAACCTTTTGCCGGGGTAGATCCTGTCGCGGTTGAAGACATTCAGCGCATTGTGGCTAAGCTCAAAAACAAAAATATTGGCATTCTTATTACCGATCACAATGTCCAAGAAACATTGGCCATCACAGACCGTACCTACCTCATGTTTGAAGGGAGTATTCTAAAACACGGGAAACCCGAAGAATTGGCTGCTGATGAAATGGTCCGTAAAGTATACTTGGGACAGAACTTCGAATTGCGCAAAAAGAAGTTGCACTTTTAAGGTAAATCAATCCCTATAATGGCGTCTGCTGAAGCCATTGCTTTTTCCAAGCCAAAGACATCACAATATAGACCAGTAATATGAGGGGAATCGCTCGATAACCCAATCCACTGATCAGTACTATAGCGGCACCCAAAAGCACAAAGAGATGCTTGTTGGCTTTCCAGGTTAAGGAAGAAAACTTAAGTGAAAATAATGACCACGGCGCATTAAGGGCATAGGTACTAAACAAAGTCAAACCAATCAAAAACCATTTATTAAAGACCACCTCTTCCAATTCTGGGGTATAATGGTATTCAAAAATCAGGGGAAGACTCGCAATCATCATTGCATTTGCAGGCGTTGGCAGTCCAATAAAATGAGTGGTTTGCCGCGTATCGATATTGAACTTTGCCAATCGAAAAGCGGAGGCAACCACAACCAACAAAGCCAAAAACGGATAATAACTATCCAGTCCGACTTGCCAAGCGCGGGCCGTAAAGACTTCGGTTAGGGGTTTGATCTCACCATAAAAGGACATCTGCATGAGTTGCATCAACACCAAACTCGGTGCTAATCCAAAAGTAATCAAATCAGCCATGGAGTCCAGTTGAACGCCCAAAGGGCCTTGAACTTTTAACCATCGCGCGACCAATCCATCGAAAAAATCAAACACCATGCCTATGGCCATAAATAAAGCCGCAATGACTAAATCTCCTGATATGGCAAAAAGTGCGGCGACTACGCCACAGATTAAATTGGCAGAGGTAATCAGATTAGGAATATGGGCGCGCATAGTGGAACAGTTTCTGCAGTAAAAGTACTAAAGTATTTTGGCCCGCTACAATATGACCTCAAAAATGTAGTTTAGTAATCATAAAAATAGTCTGATATTTGTAAAAAAATAATATTGCGGTTTTCTTCCTTCTTTCTGGTGTTCTTATGCGCCCTTTCGGCCTCAGCGCAGACCGCGCGCAAGTATTCCAATGAATTTCTCAACATTGGTGTAGATGCAGGGGCTTTTGGCATGGCCAATGCGGTAGTTGCCAGTTCGGGAGATGTCAATTCGGGTTATTGGAACCCGGCGGGCCTTTTAGATCTCGAGGATCAGCAAATGGCGATCATGCATGCAGCCTATTTTGCCAATATTGCCAATTACGATTATGCAGGCTTCGCCATGCCGCTGGACAATACATCTGCTTTTGGCTTGTCCGTGATCCGTTTTGGTGTCGATAACATCCTCAATACCACACAACTCATCGATGACCAAGGCAACATCAATTACGACAACATCAAGCTCTTCAGCACCGCGGATTATGCCTTAACCCTATCCTACGCCAAGCGTTTCCCCATGCTCGGCCTAAAATTAGGAGGTAATGCCAAAATCATTCGCCGCGTTATTGGGGAATTTGCTTCCTCTTGGGGTTTTGGATTTGATCTGGGCCTGCAATACCAATCTAACAACAATTGGCATTATGGACTCATGGTACGCGACATTACCACCACCTTCAACACCTGGTCAATTGACCAGGAAGCCTTTGCGACCATACAAGATGCTGTTTTCGGACAAAATCAAAGCCTACCAGAAACAACAGAAATCACCCTGCCCAAAGCCCAATTGGGGGTGGCCAAACAATGGAACTTTCGCAATGACCTGAGCCTGCGCTCAGAATTAGACCTCAATGTGCGATTTGCACAAACCAATGATTTGTTTTCTGGCGAAAGCTTAAGTATGACCCCGGCTTTAGGGGCCGAAGTGGGTTACCTCGACACGGTTTATGTGCGACTTGGCGCGGGTAATTTTCAGCAAGTAACACAGATCGAAGGCGGGCAAACCACTGGATTTCAGCCCAACATTGGTGTTGGATTTGTCTTTAAAGGCGTGGCCATTGATTATGCGCTAACCGATATTGGCGATCAGAGCACAGCGCTCTACAGTAATGTGTTTTCATTAAAAATTGACTGGGCGTATTTTCGCTAACACCGAACAATGACTATGGGCAAAACACTTCAGGATCATTTGATTAAAGCAGCTAAAAGCAGTCTTATTTGCATTTGGTCTTTGGTGGCGCCTATTTTATCAGCTCAAGGCCAAATCACCACATTATCTCCAGAGGCCCAAATCAGTGTGTTGACCATTGGCCCAGGCACTGAGCTTTCGGACCGTTTTGGTCATAACGCCTTTCGGGTTTACGATCCAACACAGGACCTCGATTGGACCTATAATTACGGTACCTACGATTTCAACACACCTCACTTTTACCTCAAGTTTGTCCAAGGGCACCTGCTCTATAATTTGAGTGTGAACTACTTCGATGCCTTTCTGCAGTATTACCAGCGCCAAAACCGTTGGGTCAAGGAGCAAGTCTTGGTCCTTTCTGCAGCACAAAAAAACCAACTTTTTGATTATTTACAATGGAATGCCCAGCCTGCTAATAGGGCTTACCGCTATGATTTCTTTTTTGACAACTGTGCCACCCGGATTCGGGATGTCCTGGTGCATCAATTGGGTCAAGACCTGGTCTATAGCAATGATTTTGTAACGGAGCCAAAAACTTTTCGGGCGTTAATTCAAGAACAAGTCCCCCGCAATACCTGGGGTAGCTTGGGTATGGATGTCGCCATAGGGGCTGTTGTGGATCGCCAGGCCTCTGCTTGGGATTTCCAGTTTTTGCCCCAATATGTGATGGCCGCCAACGCAATGGCCCAACGCAAGGACTCTATTGGCCTTGGTCCATTGACCCAAGAAACCAAAGTGCTCTATGCCGCTCAAGAAAGCAAGGAACCCGGATTTGCGTGGAACTCGCCCATCATGATATTGGGACTGATCAGTATACTGCTCCTGGGGATCACAATAAAGGACTGGCGCAGACAGCAGCGCACCCGATGGGTTGATGCCTTAGTATTTGGGGTGACCGGCACCATTGGCCTCCTGCTTATGTTACTATGGTGGGGCACCGATCATGGCGCGACCAAAATGAATTACAACCTCCTATGGGCCATGCCTCTTTCGCTGCTTTTTATCAGGGCCATTTATAACTCCAATCCAAAACCATGGCTTGGGCGTTACGTCTTATTTTTGCTCTTGATGCTGGCCCTTATGGTCGCGCATCAATTCAGCGGAGTACAAAGCTTTGCCCCTACGCTTTGGATCTTGTGGTTCGGATTGACGTTCCGGCTCGGGTATTTGTATGGGTTTTTAAAAAAGAGCTAGAATCTACTGCCCCCTCATGAACAACACAGTAGAAAGTGTCTTGATCATGATGCTGAGATCCAAGAAGAAGGATCTGTTTTTGATATAATATAAATCGTACTGTAATTTAATTAGGCCAAACGCTTGGTACTGATGCACGAAGACATCAAAGCAATCAACACACCGAATAAAAATAAAGTAGTCCGAGCCATATTGGTTTCAAGAGAGCAACAAATATAACGTAAGGCCATTAAAAACAAAACCCTTTTCTGGTCTAAACTCAGCAAATTCCATTTAATTTGCACCAAATCCCAACAATGAACTACCTCTCAGTCGAATCCTTAGCCAAATCATACGGAGCCCACGAGCTCTTCCAAGACCTTACTTTTGGCATTCAGCAGGGGCAAAAAGTAGGCCTAGTGGCCCAAAACGGGGCCGGGAAGACCTCATTATTGCGCTTACTCTCTGGCGACGAACAGCCCGACTCAGGGCGCATTGTTTACCGCAAAGACCTCACAGTCGTGTTCTTAAGTCAAGAAGTTAAAATAGACGAATCACTGACCATAGAACAAGCCATTTTTGATAGTGCCACCAAAACCAATGGGAAGAAAGCTGGCGTGATTCAGGCCATCGAATCGTATGAAAAAGCACTACTCGACCCCGAAAATGGCGAGGCCCTGCAACGCGCCCTGGATCTTATGGACGCCGAGCAAGGTTGGGACTTTGAGACCCTATACAAACAGATATTGAGCCGTCTGGAACTGCACAACACAGACCAAAAGGTCAGTACACTCAGTGGTGGTCAAAAGAAGCGTCTCGCCTTGGCTCAAGCCCTGGTATGCGGCCCAGACTTATTGATTTTGGACGAGCCCACCAACCACCTAGACCTCGCCATGATCGAATGGCTCGAAGACTATTTGTCCTCGAGCAACATGACCCTATTTATGGTCACGCACGACCGTTACTTTTTGGATCGCGTCTGTCAAGAGATTTTGGAGTTAGATCAGCAAAAATTTCACCTTTATAAAGGCAACTACGCCTATTACCTCGAAAAGCGCCAAGCCCGGATCGAACAATTCGATACCGAATCGGGCAAAGCCAAACAGCTTTTCTCTAAAGAACTGGCCTGGATGCGTCGCCAACCCAAAGCGCGCACGACCAAAAGCAAGAGCCGTATAGATGACTTTGCACAAATCAAAGCGCGGGCTCAAGAGCGCCGCAACGATCACGAAATCCAACTAGAGTTCATGATGGATCGCCTGGGTAATAAAATTGCCGAATTCCATCATGTGCATTTGTCGCGCCAAAACAACTTACTGCTCGAAGATTTTTCGTACCGTTTCCAAAAAGGCGAGCGCCTCGGGATTATAGGCGCTAACGGCAGCGGCAAGTCCTCGTTCTTAGAATTACTTACCGGGGGTCTGCTGCCCGACCAAGGCAAAGTCATTTGGGGTGACACCATAAAATTTGGCTATTTCAAGCAAGATGGCCTGCCCGAATATAAAGACAAAAAAGTCATTGACATCATCCGCGATTTTGGCGAGTACATCCCCCTCAAAAAAGGCCGTCAATTATCGGCTAGCGAACTCTTACAGCGCTTTTTGTTTGATCGCAAAAAACAATACGATTCGGTAGACAAGCTTAGTGGTGGAGAGAAAAAGCGATTATTCCTGTGCACGGTTTTGATCCAAAACCCCAACTTTTTGATTCTGGATGAGCCCACCAACGACCTGGACGTGATGACCATAAACGTTTTGGAACAGTTCCTATTAGACTTTCCGGGATGCCTGATTGTGGTCTCTCACGACCGCTTCTTTATGGACAAGGTTGTGGATCACTTATTTGTGTTCCAGGGCGCAGGACAAATTGACGATTTCCCGGGTAACTATTCTGATTTTCGTTCTTTAAACGGTCCGGTGTCCCAGCGCAGCAACAAACCAGAAAAGATTCAAGATAGCTCAGAAAAACTACCAAAAGCCAAATCAGGTTTAAGTTATTTAGAGCAAAAAGAATTTCAAAAGCTTGAGCGCGCTATCGAAAAACTAGAACGTGAGCGAGAAACCTTACAACAACAGTTTGCCTCCGAAGATTGGAGCCTCAAAGAAATCAATGACCAGTCTATGGCCTTGGAACAAATCATCGCCAACTTGGACCAAAATACTGAGCGCTGGTTCGCCTTATCGGCCAAAATAGATGCCTCATGAATCTATGGTGGTCACATACCAAGACACGCCTTTATCCCTTCTGGGCCTATTTTCGCTTTTTGACCAAAGCCACAAATGCTCATGGTATCCACTCACCCTTTGTTTATGATTTGGTAACCAATTGTTTTTACGACAAAAAGCCTCAAAAAGCCTATAAAACCCTTAATCGTTACCGCGCACAACTCAAAAATGACCCGAACGATCTCCAGGTAACTGATTTTGGTGCGGGCTCACGCGTGTTCCGATCAGGCAAGCGTTCTGTGCGACAATTAGCCCGCCATGTCGGGGTCACTCAATCTAGGCAACGGTTACTGCTGCGCTTGGCGCATTATTTCACACCTCAAAATAGTCTTGAACTAGGCACCCATTTGGGGCTCGGCACAGCGGCTCTTTCTTTAGGACAACCCCAAGGGCATATCACCACTGTTGAAGGCTGCCCTGCATTGGCCCAGCGCGCCAGGACAGGATTCGATGATTATGGGCTCAATAACATAACGATCATCCAAGAACGCTTTGACCTATTTCTCAAAAACTTGAGCCACGAGACTTACGACCTTATTTATCTCGACGGCAATCACCAAAAATACCCCACACTGGCCTATTTTGAGATATTAAAGCAGCATTGCTCTGCGCATTCGGTCATGATATTTGATGACATCCATTGGAGCGCCGACATGGCTGATGCCTGGGAAATCATCAAACAAGACCCCTCAGTCACCGTAAGCATTGACACTTTTTATTGGGGCCTTATTTTTTTCCGACCCGGTCAGGCAAAGGAGCATTTTGTGGTGCGGGCTTGAGGTCTTCAAACCAAAATATAAGCAGCACAAAACAACATTTCTTTTGCTTTTTTAACAAAATACCACGCAGTTGAGCCTTCAAAAATCCCATATTTTTAAGTACCTTTCCCCTTCAAATCATCCGCATGAGTAGTGTCATCAAAATCAGATCCATCACCCGCGATTTTCCTTTGGGCCAAGAGGTTGTAAAGGTCCTTAAGGGGATAGATCTCGATATCGAAAAAGGCGAATATGTCGCCCTAATGGGGCCTTCGGGCTCGGGTAAATCGACCTTAATGAATTTATTGGGCTGCCTGGACACGCCTACCTCGGGGAGCTATATGCTCAATGGTGTTGATGTCAGCAGCATGAGCGACGATGAGCTGGCCGAAATCCGCAACAAAGAAATTGGCTTTGTATTCCAGACCTTTAACTTATTGCCGCGCACCACTGCTCTGGGCAATGTGGCCTTACCCATGGTGTATGCTGGTGCTTCGAAACAAGAACGCATGGCGCGTGCCACAGAAGTCCTTGCCGACGTTGGTCTTTCGGACCGTATGGACCACAAACCCAACCAGCTTTCTGGAGGACAACGCCAGAGGGTGGCCGTAGGCCGGGCACTGGTCAATCGTCCTTCTATCATTTTGGCCGATGAGCCCACTGGAAATCTCGATTCCAAGACCTCTTTGGAAATCATGCAACTTTTCGAAACCATCCACAAGGCAGGCAACACGGTGATCGTCATCACCCACGAAGAAGAAATTGCCGCCCATACCAACCGCATCATCCGCTTACGAGACGGAGTGATCGAGAGTGACGACCGAACTAAATAACCCCACCCCATGACCTGGAGTATCCTCGCCTTCTTATTACTTGTGGTTGTGGTTTGGAATAACCACAGAGTCCAAAAACAGCGTCGGGCAAGACAACAGCGCCGGTTCAAAAACGGGCTTCAAGGCAAGAAAAGCACCAAAAACAAAACGTCATGAAAATTTATACCAAGACCGGCGACCAAGGCATGACCTCGCTCTTTAGCGGCAAACGGGTACCCAAACACCACCAGCGCATTGAGGCTTATGGCACACTCGACGAGCTCAATGCCCATCTGGGTCTCTTGCGCGATCAAGACATCCATCAAAACCATAAGGACTTTTTAATTAAAACCCAACAAAACCTTTTTGTTGTGGGGGCACAAATGGCCAACCCAAAAAGTCAAGACGCTGCCCCATCAAGCAAAACGCCAAAGATTAGTGCGAGAGATATCACAGCCCTAGAAGAGGCTATTGATCAGATGAACACAACCCTTCCGGAAATGACGCATTTCATTTTGCCCGGGGGGCACACTACTGTGTCATATTGTCACATCGCACGCACCGTCAGTCGCCGAACAGAACGTATGGCCACGCTGCTTAACGAATTAGAACCCCTCGACCCCTTGGTGATTCAATACCTGAATCGTTTGTCGGACTACCTTTTTGTCTTGGCACGAAAGTTGTCTCAAGACCTTCAGGCAGACGAAATAAAATGGTTGCCCTGAGTGTTGTGAGATTCATGCCCAAAACAGGCGCTTAATCCATTGTTTGTCAACATTTTGACGTCGTTCTTTTAAATTATGATTAAATACTTTTGTTTTTGCTTGTCCGTATGAGTTAAAAATTTATTTTTGCAAAAATTAAAACCGGATTCTGTTATGTATTGGACATTAGAATTAGCATCCTATTTAAGTGATGCCCCCTGGCCTGCCACTAAAGACGAATTGATTGACTACGCGATTCGAACAGGCGCCCCATTAGAAGTAGTCGAAAACATTCAAGCCATCGAAGACGAGGGAGACTCTTACGATTCGATCGAAGAGATTTGGCCTGATTATCCCACAGATGAAGACTATCTGTGGAATGAGGATGAATATTAGTACTGTTTAGAACCGTACACACTTAAGTCTCTGGCGTCACTGCTTTGAGACTTTTTTTTTACCATAACCAATCGCAATTTATTGCAACAAACCCTTTGAAATTGTGGTTTTTTGCCGTTTTTTTGTGATAGCTTTCATGGCAGTATTTCTGCTAAGAAAAAGTAAAATAAACACACGAGCATGGGATTTTTAGATAGTGTATTAAAAGTTTTTGTCGGCGATAAGTCCAAACAGGATTTGAGCGTCATGCAACCGCTTGTCCAACAAATAAAACAACACGAATCGGCCATGGCAGGGCTAAGTCTAAACGAACTGCGTGCCAAATCAGAGGCCTTTAGAGCCCAGATCAAAGCCGATCAAGCTGAGATTGAGCAACAAATACAGGCCCTGTATCAAGACATCGACAAGGAAACCGATATTGACAAAAAGGAAGACTTATACCACACCATCGACCAACTCAAAGACGCGCGCTATGCGGTAGAAAAACAAAGTCTCGACGCTCTTTTACCAGAAGCCTTTGCCGTGATCAAAGAAACCGCCAAACGCTTCAAAGAAAATACAACCCTCACGGTCACCGCTACGGCGATGGATCGCGAGCTCTCAGCGACCAAGGGCTATATTAACCTTCAAGACGATCAAGCCGTTTGGAGCAACAGTTGGGATGCGGCAGGAAAACAAGTCACCTGGGACATGGTGCACTATGATGTTCAGCTCATCGGCGGTATTGCCCTGCATCAAGGCAAAGTAGCCGAGATGCAAACCGGAGAAGGAAAGACATTAGTGGCGACCCTACCTGTATACCTCAATGCTTTGGCTGGTCATGGGGTCCACTTGGTGACCGTTAACGATTATTTGGCCAAACGAGATAGTGCCTGGATGGCACCTATTTTTGAATTCCATGGCATGCGCGTGGACTGCATCGACTTGCATCCGTCCAATTCGGAAGCACGACGTAAGGCCTACAATGCAGATATCACCTACGGAACCAACAACGAATTTGGCTTTGACTACTTGCGTGATAATATGTCGCACGCCCCGACCGATTTGGTCCAACGCCCGCACCACTATGCTATTGTGGATGAGGTCGATAGTGTCCTTATTGATGACGCGCGGACCCCGCTGATCATTTCTGGTCCCGTTCCCGAAGGTGACCGACACGAGTTTAACGAGCTCAAGCCCCAGATCAATAATATTGTCGAGCAACAGCGCAAAGAGCTCACAGGGATTTTGGCAGAAGCCAAAAAACTATTGGCCGAAGGCAATACCAAAGAAGGGGGTCTTTATCTACTTAGGGTATACCGCGGACTCCCAAAGAACAAAGCACTCATCAAGTTTTTATCTGAAGATGGGGTCAAGCAAATTTTGCAGAAGACCGAGAACTTCTACATGCAGGACAACAACCGTGAGATGCCCAAAGTTGACGCAGAGCTCTACTTTGTAATCGAAGAAAAAAACAACCAAATTGAATTGACCGACAAAGGGGTCAACTTTCTGTCTGGCGCCGACCAACCCGATTTCTTTGTCATGCCCGAGATCGGCACCGAAATCGCCAAAATCGAAGGACAAGGACTCAGCAAAGAAAACGAAGCCAAAGCCAAAGAAGAACTCTTTAGAGACTTCGGCATCAAGAGTGAACGCATCCATACGCTCAATCAACTCCTTAAGGCCTATACCCTATTCGAAAAAGACACCCAATATGTGGTGATGGAAAACAAGGTCATGATTGTCGACGAGCAAACCGGACGGATCATGGATGGCCGTCGTTATAGCGACGGACTACACCAGGCGATCGAAGCCAAGGAAAATGTCAAAATTGAGGCCGTCACCCAGACATTCGCCACCATCACACTCCAGAATTACTTCAGAATGTACCGCAAACTAGCCGGTATGACGGGGACGGCGGTAACCGAAGCCGGAGAACTTTGGGAGATTTACAAACTCGATGTGGTCGAAATTCCGACCAATAGACCCATTGCACGCGATGACCGTGACGATAAGATTTACAAAACAAAACGCGAAAAATACAACGCGGTGATCGAAGAAGTCGTGGGCCTTTCCCAAGCAGGACGTCCCGTGCTGATCGGAACAACTTCGGTAGAAATTTCAGAACTCTTGAGCCGAATGCTCGCCATTCGCGGTATCAAGCATAATGTACTCAATGCCAAACTACACAAAAGAGAAGCCGATATTGTGGCTGAAGCTGGAGATAGTGGCGTGGTCACCATTGCCACCAACATGGCCGGACGGGGTACCGACATCAAACTCAGTGACGCCGTCAAACAAGCTGGAGGTCTAGCCATTGTTGGCACAGAACGCCATGACTCGCGACGTGTCGACCGTCAGTTGCGTGGACGAAGTGGCCGTCAAGGAGATCCCGGAAGTTCTCAATTTTATGTGTCATTAGAAGACAACCTGATGCGTCTGTTTGGTAGCGAGCGCATCGCCAAAATGATGGACCGACTCGGTCTACAAGAAGGCGAAGTGATCCAGCATTCGATGATTTCAAAATCCATTGAACGGGCTCAGAAAAAAGTCGAAGAAAATAACTTCGGGATCCGTAAGCGTCTTTTGGAATATGATGATGTGATGAATGCGCAGCGTGAGGTCGTTTACAAAAGACGTTACAATGCCTTGTTTGGAGAACGCTTGCGTGTTGATGTCGCCAACATGATTTACGACACTGCAGAGGTTATCGTCCAAGGCAATAAATTGGATGGCGATTTCAAAAACTTCGAGTTTGAGCTCATCCGTTATTTCTCTATGAGTGCCTCTATCGATGCCCAAGAATTTGAGCGCATGAGTGCTCCAGAAATTACAGGGAAAATCTATAAAGAGGCTTACCAGCATTACCAGGATAAAATGGCCCGCAATGCCGCGATGGCGTTTCCCGTGATCAAAAACGTGTACGAAACCCAAGGCAATAAATTCAAACGCATTTTAGTGCCGTTTACCGATGGTGTCAAGACCCTTAATGTCGCTACCGATCTGGAAAAAGCCTACAGCACAGAAGGTGCCGGTCTGATTCAGGATTTCGAAAAGAATATTTCTTTGGCCATTATTGACGACACCTGGAAAACGCATCTGCGTAAAATGGATGAGCTAAAGCAGAGTGTTCAATTGGCGGTGCATGAGCAAAAGGATCCTTTACTGATTTATAAATTTGAAGCCTTCGAACTCTTCAAGTCGATGATTGAAAATGTCAATAAAGATGTGATTTCCTTTTTGTTTAAAGGCGAATTGCCACAAGAGCAACAGCAAAGCATTCAAGAAGCCAAGCAAGTCAGTCAAAAGGCCCAATACAGCGAGCAAAAAGAAACAATTCCTAACCTCGACGAGCGTTCAACAGAGGCACGTGCCGCAGGGCAGACCCAGCAAAGACAGGCACCCATAGAAACCATCACACGCGAACAACCCAAAATCAATCGCAACGACAAAGTCACGATCAAGCATGTGATGAATGGGCAAACCAAAAGTTTGAAATACAAACAAGCGATTCCTTTGATCCAAAAAGGCGAATGGGTGCTGCAGGACCCAGCTTAAATTGACGCCATAGTTTAACTGAGCTGAATGGGATGGTCTCATCCATTTATTGTATTTTTAGTTGCTTAATCATTTTTGCTATGCGACACAAATATCTATTTACGACCGTGGCACTCATCTTTAGTGGGTCACAATTATTTTCACAATATACGGACATAGGCAGCGGCGCAACCGCAACCGCAACCAATTCCGACGGCACAGTTGTGGTGGGCGATGTTGGAAGCGAACACTTTATGTGGACCGCCTCTTCTGGGGTGACCCTCATTGGGGGTGTAGGCCCTCAAGGTTATGGCGGACAAACTGGGGTTAACGCAGCAGGCACACTTATTTCAGGGACACGCATCAATCCTCAAACGGGTTTAGGCGAATTGAGTATTTATGAAATTGCCGCGCAAACCTGGACGTCTTATGGTGGTATTGGCGGGTCTTCTGGATCCTCAACAAGCTCCGCGTGGGGCATGTCTTCAGACGGCTCTACGGTCGTTGGACTCGGCTGGGTCAACGCGGGTTCAGCCCACGCCATTCGTTATGACACGGCCAACGGCATGTTCGATTTAGGCAGTACGGTTTCGGGCAGTAGCTCTAGAGCTAATGCGTGCAACGCAGACGGGTCTATTATAGCTGGATGGCAGGATGCCACTAATGGATTTCGTCAAGCGGCGGTTTGGACCAATGGTGTTCAAGAATTGTTAACCCACAACGGCGGTGGCTTAGCCTCAGAAGCAGGTTGTATCTCGGGCGACGGCATTTGGGTTGGCGGAGGCGGTAATTCCAATAATAATTACCAGGCCTACCGATGGAGTTCATCCACAGGAATCAGTGATATTGGCCCCGCACCCGTAAACGGATGGCGTGGGTCCACAACTAGTATTTCTCATGATGGGAGTACCATAGTGGGGTTCTATCGCCCATGGCCTGCTCCAGCGACATTGGGTAACGGCTTTATTTACACCGACAGTGATGGCATGCAAGATTTGACCCTCCTGGCTACAAGTTTAGGAATGGATCTACAGGGGCGGACTTTAGCCTTGCCTTTAGGGATTTCGGCTGATGGATCTACCGTTGTCGGAATCGACAATACCGGAAGCGGTTTTGTGGTACGATTGGGCCAGAGTACAGCCATCAACGATTTGTGCAGCAACGCCATTGAAATTGAATGTTTCACAACGGTTACCGGATCAACAACCAATGCGACAGATTCTGGCGGCAATGCCTCAGACGACGTCTTTTATAAGTTTATGGCCAATGGAGCAACACAGCAAACAATCACGCTATCTTTGTGCAGTGTCAACACCAACTTCGATACGGTATTGCGCGTGTTTGACAACTGTGACCTCAGTAATGAAATTGTTTCTAACGATGATAGTTGTGGTGTTCAAAGCGAATTGTCTTTCGAAAATGACGGTGTCAGCGATTACTTTATCATGGTCGAGGGCAATGGCGCTACAGGAGATTTTGAGCTCTTAATAGACTGTGTCACACTTATCGGCATCGCAGACGCGCAATGGGATTCGTTCTCATTTGGCCCTAACCCCTCAAGCCACTTTGTTGATATAAGACACAATCAAGCCATTGATCAGGTTGTGGTTTATACGATTTTGGGGCAAAAGCAATACCAGGCCTCAGAATTAGGAACACAAAGTCGTATTGATATCTCAGGATGGAGTTCTGGGGTATATCTGATGAGCGTCAACATCAATCAACAGCAACGCACTTTTAAACTCATCAAAGCATAAGCCTTGATCGAAACACGCTCAATAGCGTAAAACCATGACAGATTCAGTGGCAAAAAAGACTTCTTCTGACCAAACACACGAGAAAGCGCTTGACGCCCAAACGCACGCTGTCCAAAATATAAAATTAGCCCGAGACGCCTCTCCAAACGCTGAGTTGCTTTACCAAGAAATAATTACGGGTCATACTGCGGCGCTCAGTCGCGGGATTACCCTTATCGAAAGCACGGCCACAAAACACCAAAAAGACGCTCAAGCACTTTTGTCAGCATGCCTGCCGCATAGCGGCCAATCATTGCGCATTGGTATTACTGGGGTACCCGGGGTGGGCAAAAGCACACTTATTGAACAACTCGGACTCTACCTGATTGGTTTGGGCAAACGCGTTGCCGTTTTGGCCATTGACCCCACCAGCAGCATCAGTCAAGGCAGTATTCTGGGAGACAAAACAAGAATGGAGCAGCTCACACAGCAAACAGAAGCCTTTATCCGACCCACGCCTAGCCGCCTATCACTTGGTGGTGTTGCCAGGCATACACGCGAGGCGATTGTGCTCTGCGAAGCAGCCAAATTTGATATCATTATTATTGAGACGGTTGGCGTTGGCCAGAGCGAAACCACTGTCCATGAAATGACCGATTTTTTCTTATTGTTACAACTTGCAGGGGCCGGCGACGGACTTCAAGGCATCAAAAGAGGGATCATCGAAATGGCCGATGCCTTAGTCATCAACAAAGCCGATGGACTCAATAAGAAAGCTGCCGATTTGGCCCGTATGGAATACCAAAAAGCCTTAACCCTTTTTCCGGCGAAGTCCAATGCATGGATACCACAAACCATGACCTGCTCTGCACTAGAGAATGAGGGTGTCAGTGATCTATGGACCATGATTTGTGCCCATGAAAGCAGCACCAAAGCAAATGGGAGCTTTAACCAAAAAAGGCGGGCTCAAAATATTTTTTGGATGCAAGAAACCATCAAATCTCGATTGCAATCGGACTTTTTTGACCATCCCAAGATCAAGGAAGCGCTGCCCCAACAAATGGATGCAGTGAGTCGCCTTGAGATGACCCCTTTTGAAGCTGCCGAGGCCCTGCTTGCCCTGTTTCGCTAAATAATAAATTACTTGTTTTTGAACCAATCAATCTGGGCCATAAGCCCCTGTTCTAAAGAGGTTTTAGGGTGATAATTGAGGATGCTTTCCGCCTTTTTAATATTGGCTTGGGTACGGGACTGGTCACCTGGACGCGGTGGCTTTATTTCTTTTTCGATAGAACGACCCAGTAACTTGGCCACTATTTCCATGCCTTCTGCCGTACTATGCTCTATAGCAGTGCCCAAATTGAAGACCTCTGCGTTACAAACCGCTTCCTTGCCGATAACACTTACAATCCCATCTACAATGTCTCCTACAAAGGTAAAACTGCGTCGGTGGACTTCACTCCCCTGATACAATGGAAACGGTTTTTGATTGAGCCCGCAGTCGATCAGACGTGTATATAATTTGTCTGGACGCTCGCGCGGACCATAAACCGAATATAAGCGCAAAGAGACTCCTGTCAGAAAGCCACGACGGCAATAAGCCAGAACAAGTTGTTCGGCAGCCAGCTTGGTCACCCCATACCAAGAGGCTGGTAAAGGCGCTTGCTGCTCATTCATAGTGGCTTCAAGGCCATAGATGGATGACGTCGCTATATTGACAAAAAATGGGCGCTTTTGACGGGATTCCAAAACGGTCAAAAGTCGCTGGGTTGCGATGACGTTGTTATTGAGGTAAGACGCAAAAGTACTCGAGGCCGAGATACCAGGTTGTGCGGCAAAATGAAACAGATAGTCGAAATCTTCGGCATAAGCCTTGTCCAAATCGTCTGTAAACAAATCTACCCGTTGTACGATAATACCTTGCTCCACTAAGGTCGCGGCGGTCTGCTCCTTTAGAGACACATCGTAGTAATCCGAAAAATTGTCCCAGCCGGTGACCTTATGCCCTAGCGCAGATAAACGCTCAGCAACGTGAGAGCCAATAAACCCGGCAACACCGGTAACAAGGATATTCATGACGATCATTTGGTAATGCAAAGAAACGGCTTTTTTACATTTCTGATTTATTCATCGGAAAGAATTACTTTTGCAACATAACCGCCATTGGATCATGAACTACGCATTTACCATTATCGTACCCGTTTATAACGAAGAAGAAAATCTGCTGCGCGTTGAGACCGAATTAGCCCAGTACACCACGATTGCCACCATGGCGACAACCATACTTCTGGTCAATGACGGTTCAAAAGACAACAGTCTAGCGATGATCAAAGCCATTTGTGCGCGGCAGCCGCATTTTCAATACCTGAGTTTTGCGGTGAATTGTGGTTTGAGTGCTGCCATCAAGGCTGGGTTCGATGCCGCAAAAACAACCTGGGTCGGTTACATCGACAGCGACCTCCAGACGGATCCGCAAGACTTTAATAAATTGTTAGAGCACACCAAAGATCATCACCTCATTACTGGGGTGCGGGCCGACCGCAAAGATGATCTGATCAAAAATATGTCGTCAAAAATTGCTAATGGCATCCGCCGGGCTTTCACCGACGATGGCATGGACGATACGGGCTGCCCTTTAAAAGTCATCCGCACAGATTATGCGCAGCGCATCCCAATGTTCAACGGGCTGCACCGCTTTCTACCTGCCATGATATTACTTCAGAAGGGGTCTGTCATTCAGATCCCTGTCAAACACTTTCCACGGATGGCAGGCACGGCCAAATTTGGGGTTTGGAACCGATTACTGGGACCACTCATGGACTGCTTCGCCTATTTATGGATGAAGAAAAAATACATTAATTATCAGATCAAAGAACAAGGATGAGTAGCGGACTCATTTATGCTATAGGGTTCTTGGCCCAGCTTCTTTTTTCGGGGCGCTTGTTCGTTCAATGGTTTTTGTCCGAAAAACACAAACGCATCGTCACCCCGACCTTATTTTGGAAACTCAGTCTGGTTGCCTCATTTTTACTCTTTGTTTATGGCTATCTGCGTGAGGATTTCGCCATCATGCTTGGCCAATCTCTGACCTATTTTATCTATATCCGCAACCTGCATTTTCAGGGAGAATGGCAAAAAGCGCCTGCAGCCCTGAGGTATTTTTTATTGGCCTTTCCCTTATTAATTTTGATTTACGGCTATAACAATGGCGCTTACGATCTAGAGATCTTGTTGCATAACACACAAATCCCGCAATGGCTTATGATCCTGGGCATCGTTGGGCAACTTGTATTCACCCTGCGCTTTGTCTATCAATGGTGGTATTCGGAGCAAAAAAAAGAATCACACCTCCCTAAAGGATTTTGGCGCCTGAGTGCCCTGGGTGCGCTTTTGATCATGACCTACGCCATTTACCGCATGGATCCAGTGCTTATGGTTGGTCATGGCTCTGGTCTGATAATTTATTTAAGAAACTTATTTATCGGGAAAAATGAAAAAGTGGCTTAATCATCCCGTATTCGTTTTAAGTGCGGTCTCTTTTGTGGTGTTTTTCACTCATATGGATACCCTTTTGGTGAACATTATGGAGGCCCGTAATTTCATTACGGCACGGGAAATGATTCAAGATGGCCATTGGCTGCTCACCACCATTAACGGCGAGGCCCGTTATCAGAAACCACCCCTGCCCACCTGGCTCACTGCATGGTCCGCCTTAATTTTTGGCATTAAGAATGTCGCTGCGCTCAGATTACCGGCAGCCATCATGGGGCTTTTTACGGTACTGATGACCTACGCCTTAGCCCTTAAATTGACCCGAAACAAAATCTACGCCATGATCAGCGGTCTGATCCTGACGACCTCATTTTATATTGTATTTGCCGGCCGAAATGGACAATGGGATATTTTTACCCATGGCTTTATGATGGGTGCGATATACTGCCTGCATGAGCTCTTTAATAGACCCAAACGCTGGTATGTATACGCAGTACTGACCGGTCTATTTTTGGGCGCTTCCTTTATGAGTAAAGGCCCTGTCTCAGTTTACGCCCTGTTTTTGCCCTATATCATCGCCCTACTCATCCAAAAGCGATACTCGGGTGTACGTCAGCGATGGTTACCCTTGTTGGTGGGTGGTCTGATCGCCATTGTTTTTTCGAGTTGGTGGCATCTCTACATCAACACCTACGACGGAGAAACTTTAGCCCAGATTACCAAAAAAGAAACCGCCAATTGGACCAGTTATAATGTCAAACCCTTCTATTATTATTGGAGCTTTTTCATTCAAAGCGGCCTGTGGACCATAGTGGCCTTGGTTAGTTTATTTTATGGCTATTTAAAATCACGCGTTTCGGACCAAAAAGCCTATGCCCTGGTATTTTGGTGGACCATTAGTGCTGTGGTTCTTTTGTCCCTTATACCCGAGAAAAAACCACGTTACCTACTGCCGGTATTGATTCCTTTGGCCCTCACCACAGGTTTTTATATGGAATATGTCTTGACCCAATACAACAAGATGACTCGCCTAGAACGCTTTCCGGTTTATCTGCACTTTGCCCTATTGGGAGCGATATGCTTGGCTTTCCCGATCGGCGGCTATCTGTACCTCGATGTGGCGCTTACAGGCTATTATTTTTGGTTTTTTGCCCTTAGTGGAGCCTTATTGATCATTGGGGTTGTTCTGTTTTGGGCCCTCAATAAAAGACGTATGTGGATAGCCTTTTATGGCAGTATTGCCCTTATTCTGGCCATTATCAGTATTGGCCTGCCCCTTTCTCCTGTGCTGTCGCTCAATCCTAATTATGTGCCCTTATCGGAATTGCACCAATGGCAAGATAAAGAAGACCTACCCGTCTATGAATTTGGGGGATTCACCCCAGAAATGATTTGGGATTACGGACGCCCCATTCCTGGCTTGTTAAAAGACGGTGTTTTCAAAATGCCTCAAGAAGCCCGTTTTGGTGTCTTGGTTTCACAAGAACAGCTCGATCATTTCACCCAACGATTTTCGGCCTATACCGTAACCAAAGTCAAGCGCTACGACATGAATCCACAAGCCCAGGGGCAGCGGATGCACCGGCCTCGATTATGGCGTGATTTTTTCGTGATTGAACAAAGCCCAAATACTAGGCCATCCGATGGTGCCCATACTGCTGAAGTCGGTAAAAAGCAAGACCAAGAAGCGCCCCAATAATTTGTCCGGTCAGCACGTCTAGTGGATAATGTACCCCCAAATAAATGCGGCTATACCCCACCATTAGCGCCCAAGGCATAAGCATCCAGATCAATAAACAATAGTGCTTGGCCAAGTGCTTAACCATAAATACAGCTACGGCCATACTGCTGGTGGCATGGGCTGAAAAGTAACCATACCGACCGCAATAGTCGGCTACTAGCCGCATCTGATCTGCTAGTTCTTCTACCCGGCAAGGTCGCGGGCGCTGGACCAAAACATATTTAAAGAGATTGGCCAATTGGTCGCTGGCCAAAACCAACAATCCCACAAAAAATAAGGTTTGAAGTAGTGTTTTACGGGAATACTGTTGCCATAATAAATACAGAAGCACTAAATAAAGCGGCAAAGAGGCCCATTTGTTGGTGACCACTAACCAAAAAGGATCCCAGGTCGCGGAGCCTAAAGCGTTGAGCCATAGAAAAAGCTCGGTATCATATTGCCAGAAGGTCTCAATCATCCGAGCCGTATCGTTCGACTTCACGATCATAAAAAGCACTCGCCTCAGCCACACATTGGGTCATTTCGTCTTCTAGAGACTTGAGGTCATCCTGATCAAATTCTTCCAACCACTCAATGCTATCATCGGCAAGATCGATAATAAAACGAGGGAATTCTGTATGGATCACATAAATAGCCTCTGGGGTATCTGTGTTATCTCCGACTAAAAACTTGGGTACTTCCATGGATGTGTTTTAAAAATGTAAAGTTAATTAAGAAAATGGATATTCTGGTTCATTAGGCATTAGCTTACGCCAAGGCCCTCTATTTGTGCCTTGATCAATCGATTTGACAGCACATTGAAGCGCCACAGTAAAAGCAATGCAGCGGCGGTAAGTCCCGCCAAAAGACCAATCCAGATTCCTGTGCTACCCAAATCCGTATACATTCCAAGGTATAAGGACAAAGGAAAGCCTATAAGCCAATATGAAATAAAGGTGTAGAGCGTTGGCAAAAAGACATCTTGGAGCCCACGTAATGCGCCAAGGGCGACCACTTGTATGCTGTCACTAATTTGATAAAGAGCAGCGATCAAAAGGATTTCAGTCGATATTTTCAACACCTCTGCATTATCTGTCAACTGAGATAAGTCATCAAAATCGAGATAAAGATGCGGTAAACTGTCTCTAAAAATCAAGAAACTTAAGGCAAAGACCACCGAGGCCATTCCCGACAACAAGAAAATAGAAAAGGCAATACGCCTGAGCTCTGTAAAGGCAGATTTTCCTTTTTGATTGCCCACGCGAATCATCGCCACGACACTAAAGCCCATCGCGACCATAAAGGTCATCGAGGAGAGGTTCAAGGCAATCTGATTGGCCGCCTGTGGATTTTTACCTAGTGCCCCAGACAACCAGATGGCTGCGGTAAAAATAACGACTTCAAAAAACATTTGCATGGCCGAGGGGAAGCCCAAACGCATGATTTTACGCAAAATATCGGAACGCAACTGCCATAGCTTAAGTTGTGTCACATAATGCCGCGCCTTGGTATGGGTAGACATGACATACCACAAGAAAACGACCATAATCACACGTGAGGCTAAGGTACCCATGGCGGCTCCTTCGACCCCCATAGCAGGTGCGCCCCAATGCCCAAAGATGAACATATAGTTGAGCACAACGTTCACTACATTGGCAATAAGCGTGGCATACATAGGGTTGCGCGTCAGGGAAAGTCCATCACTACACTGTTTAAAAGCCTGAAAGATGATTAAAGGAATAAGCGATATGGCCACATAAGTAAGATAAGGCATGGCAAGAGCCACCACCTCATCGGGCTGCTTCATCATGTGCATCAGGGGCTTGGCCCAAAACACCATCAAGAAAAGAGCAATACCCAGTATCGTGCACAAAAACAATCCGTGCTTGAAGGCCGACTTGCCTTTAGACACATTATCTTCCCCTTCGGCTTCGGCTACCAGTGGCGTAATAGCGGTGCTGAAACCAATACCAAGCGACATTGCTATAAACATAAAGCTATTGCCCAGGGACACAGCTGCAAGCTCCGCGGTACCCAATTGACCTACCATGATATTATCCACAAAAGCGACTAAAGTGTGGCCTAACATCCCCAAAATAACCGGTCCGGCTAAGGCAATGTTGTAGCGGAATTCCTTGGTGTAGTCTTTTAATCTCATCGACTCAAGCCTGTGCTTAAATTAGTTTTTGATGTGACTCATCTCGGAAGTCGTTCCGTAAGTATCCATAAGATAGATCAACGAAGTCATGGTCGCCGCCCCTAGCTCTAACTCACGCTTATTGACTGCATCGAAGGTATCGTTGGCGGCATGGTGGTGATCAAAATAACGCTGAGAATCCGGACGTAGTCCAGCCAAAACCATCCCATCTTTTTTGAGTGGGCCAATATCGGCACCACCGCCACCAGGTTCAAAGTAATGGATCAAATACGGCTTGAATAAATCATTCCAAGATCTGATTTGGGCTAAGTTGGTGGCATCGGCATCAATCGAAAAACCGCGCGGAGTGAACCCTCCCGAATCGCTTTCTAGGGCAAATACATGGTTTTCATTTTTAAGTTGTGCTTCTTCGGCATACTTGTTGCCACCACGCAACCCATTCTCTTCATTCATGAACATGACGACTCTGATGCTATGACGGGGTTTAAAATCTAAGTTTTTGAGTAAGCGCAACACCTCAATCGATTGCACACAACCCGCACCATCATCATGGGAACCATCACCAAGATCCCAAGAATCCAAATGCCCTCCCACAACCATATATTGATTTGGAAATTCGCTTCCTTTGATTTCACCAATCACGTTATAAGACTTCACGTCGGGGAAAACACGGCAGGTTTGGTTGAAATAAAAGTTTAGCTTGGGCATGAGTTTAATGGCGGTACTCAGATAATTTGCATCATTGGTACTGATGGCACACGCGGGAATACGCTCAGAAACAGGCAGGTCGTCGTAACTCATCGCTCCAGTATGGGGCAGGTCATCAAGGCGCAAATTCATAGAGCGCACTACAACACCGACAGCACCATATTTTGCTGCTTCTTTGGCTCCCGAATAACGTTGGTCCACACAGCCACCATAGGCCTCAAATGTGTGGATCAAATTGGCCTGCATTGGTCGGTTATAAAACACAATTTTACCCTTAATTTTTTCGCGCCCCAGAGCAGCTAATGCTTCAATACCGGAGACTTCCACCACTTCAGCCTTTAGGCCACCATGAGGAGTCGCCACAGAACCCCCTAAGGCACAAATATTCACCAGATTGGTGATGCCAGGGGCCGTTTCTATATAACTATACTCCGGAATACCACGGGTCCATTTCGGAACCATAACAGGCTGTAGCCATACCGAATCCAAACCAATCGACTCCATGACCTCTTTGGTGTACAATACGGCACGTTCTGCTTCTAACGAACCCGATAAGCGACCGCCAATATCATTGGACAAATCGTCGAGCCATTGATAAGCCTTCCCGTTGGTTAGGGCCTGATCATAGATCTGGCGCAACATTTCGGCGTCTTGAGTGGTGTTCTGCCCGAACATCATCGATGTCAATAACAATGTCACTAGGGTCAACTTGGTGTATTTCATGCTGTACTTTTATTTAATTGTTACTGCTTGCCTGCATAGGCCTGCACGTCTTGTTCTGTGATTTCTTCTCCACCCAAAATGATGAGCCGTTCTACCACATTGCGCAATTCGCGAATATTACCCGTCCAAGGATATAGCTGGAGCATCTGCACCGACTTTTTATTAAATATCTTGACACTCGTGCCTTGTTCTTGCGCAATTTTGTGGGCAAAATAATCTACTAATAATGGAATATCTTCCTTGCGGTCTGCTAGAGAAGGGACATCAATCAAGATCACCGCCAAGCGGTGGTAAAGATCTTCTCTGAAGCGCCCTTCAGCAATTTCCTGCAATAAATTTTTGTTGGTGGCGGCCAAGACACGAACATCAACCTTAATGTCTTTGTCACTGCCCACACGCTGAATTTTTTGTTCCTGAAGTGCGCGGAGCACTTTGGCCTGAGCCGGCAGGCTCATGTCGCCAATTTCATCCAAAAAAAGAGTTCCTCCGTTGGCCGCCTCAAAACGACCTGCTTTGTCCTTTATGGCCGAAGTAAAAGCACCCCTGACATGGCCAAAAAGAGCACTCTCGATCAGTTCACTCGGGATGGCCGCACAATTGACTTCAACCAATGGTCCACTTGATCTCTGGCTCTGGCTATGCAAGGCATTGGCAACAAGCTCCTTCCCCGAACCATTGGGCCCAGTAATCAACACGCGGGCATCTGTTGGGGCAACCTTGCCAATCATCTCCTGAATACGTGCTAATGCCGGTGAGTTACCAATCATTTGGAACTGCTGGGCCACTTTCTTTTTGAGTCGTTTATTTTCTACGACTAATTCTTTTTTGTCGAGGGCCTGACGCACCGTATGCAACAATCGGTTCAAATCAGGTGGCTTTGAGATATAATCAAATGCACCGAGCCGCATCGCATTCACCGCCAGTTCTAGATCTCCATGTCCTGATATCATCACTACAGGAATTTCCGGGCGCAACTCGCGTATCGCCCCTAGAAGTTCCATGCCATCCATGCCGGGCATTTTAATATCACTAAAGATCAAGTCATATTCCTGATCGATGACCATATTGTAGCCCTTTTTCCCATCTTCGGCTTCAAATATTTCATAGGAGGGGTTTTCCTCTTTCAGGATTTTTGATAAGACGCGACGAATAGCCGCTTCATCTTCAACGATTAAAATTTTAGGCATAGATCAATAATTTAACCTTCATAGGTTCCTGTGTTTAGTCCTGACGAAACATATGAACGTCGCGCTGTGGGAATGGAATCGTGATGTTATTCTTACGAAAAGCAGCATCAATTTTGAACCTAATATCACTCTTGACAATTGGATCGACAAAACTGTCTGAAACAAAAAAGTTAACACTAAAGATCAAAGCGGAATCCCCAAAATCATCAAACAATACGAAGGGTTTAGGCCTGGACAAAATCCGTGAATCACCAGTGACACAGCCCAATAGCAGTGACTTAACCAGCTGTGTGTCACTCCCATAAGCGACACCTACTTGAACGGTTACACGGGTCTGTTTGTGGTTTTGCGTATAATTAAAAATCGTGTCGGTCAAGAATTTGTGGTTCGGGATGATCACAACTTTATCGTCACGCGTAATCGCCCTTGTGGTGCGCAATCGAATATCGACAACGCGTGCCACTCTGCCTTCCATTTCGATGATGTCTCCCGCTTGTAGCGATTGATCGAGCATGATAAAAATACCCCCGAGCACATCTTGAAAAAGTTCTTGTAACGCCAAACCAACACCCACCAATAAGGCAGCACTCGCAGCCAATACTGGGGTAACATTCACACCCGCAAAACTCATTACCGAAAAAACCACAATGACGTAAGTCAAATATTTAATGAACTTAAAGACACTAATAAATTTTAAGGTATCGTTCTCATTGAGGTTTCTGGTATAAAGCTTACGGGCAAGCCCCAGGACATAACCTGTAGTAAAAAAGGCAAAAACAATCAACAATACGGTGCCAATGGTCAAATGGATGGCGGAAGAACCTTCCCCAAAATGCCAGCCCCATTGCAAGACCTCGTTGATTCGATCCCATATCGTTTTCTGAACCTCTTCCGGTATAACGGCTTTGATGACTTCTTGTATCATTAGTATTTTAACCATTTAAGCAATTCTTTATAGCTTGGCTTTTTACCATACATTAAAATACCCACGCGGTAGATTTTGGCCGCAAACCAAACGGTTCCTATAAAGGTAGTAAATAATAAAACCACAGAAACGATTTGTTCCCAAAGGGGCACGCCAAAGGGGATACGCATGAGCATCACCACAGGTGAAGTCAAGGGAATGAAACTAAAAACTTGTGATACTGTGCCATGTGGGTCTTCTATAACGGTAAACACCCCGACATAAACCGCGATAATCAGTGGCATAATGATCGGAATCATAAACTGCTGGGTATCCGTTTCGCTGTCTACAGCAGCGCCTATAGCAGCGTAAAGCGAGGCATACAAGAGATAGCCTCCAATAAAGAATAAGAAGAACATCACCACAAGATTGGTCATGGGTAACTGAAAAATTTCCATAAGAATTTGGGCGGGCAAATCATTGGTCTGAGCCAATGCTGCGCCTTGTTCCATGGCCACTTGCGAACCGGTTTGCATCTCTACCCCGAGCACCTGGCTCATCACCGTGCCCAAAACACCCACAAGAATGACCCAGACGGCAAATTGTGTGATCCCGGCTAAAGTGGTTCCAAATATCTTTCCTAAGAGGAGTTCAATAGGCCTGACCGAAGAAATGATAACCTCGATGATGCGGCTGGTCTTTTCTTCGATGACACTGCGCATGATCATATTGCCGTAAATAATGATGAACATAAACAACAAATAGCCTGCAGCACCGCCAAAAATAAGTTTAAGGCCTGAGCCCAGTTTTGAGGTTTCTTGACCCTTAAAGGTTTCCAATTGCGGCCGCACGTCAAAATAAAGATCACGAATGGCCTGGGCATCGATACCCGCTTGATTCAAAGCAAGGGTATTGGCCTGTTGCTGCACGATCCGTTCTATTTGGGTCATAACCACAATCGATGGTGAATCCTCCGAATAGAAATAAATGGCGCGAGACAAATCGGCTATGTTCTTGACCTTAGGAATGAATAACAAGCCATAATCTTGAGCCGACTCGGTAATGGCCTTGGCTTGCTCCAGGTCAATGGTATCGAGGAGCTCAAAAGTGATTTGGTCTTGATCTTCGAATAAATGACCAAAATAACCGCTCTGGTCCAATACCTTGATGTGGCGCTCATTGTCGTTGTTCAGATTCGACAAATACGTCACCAAACCAATCACGCCAACCATGAGCAATGGACTCATAAAGGTCATGATGATAAAAGACTTGTTCCTGACTTTATTGAGGTATTCGCGTACGAGTATTAAGCCTAAGTGGTTCATAAGATCGCCTCGTTTTGATGAATAGATTGGATGAATATATCATTGGCCGTGGGCACTTCTTGGACAAAATGACTGATTTCACCGAATTTACTGAGCTGGGCAAATAGATCATTTGGCCCATGACCGTCGGGCAATTGAAGTTTGCACTGTACCTCCTCATGAATAGATTTAAACACCACAGGCGTGGCCCCAAATTGCTCTTCGAGTATTTTCCAAGTCCCCGCTTTATCAGCGCTCTTGATCCCTACACGAAACACATTAGATTGATAAGCCCGCTTGATATCCATAAGGTTACCATCAAGAATTTTCTTGGACTTATTCATGAGCGCTATATGATCACACATTTCTTCTACAGACTCCATGCGGTGGGTCGAAAAAATAACGGTAGCCCCTTGATCCCGCAGATTAAGAATCTCCTCACGAATCAATTGCGCATTGATGGGGTCAAAACCACTAAAGGGCTCGTCAAAAATCAACAACTTGGGTCGGTGCAATACCGTAACCACAAATTGGATTTTCTGCGCCATTCCTTTGGACAACTCTTGTACTTTTTTGTCCCACCAGTGACCAATATCCAATCGATCGAACCAGTATTTTAGTTGGGCCTTGGCATCAGATTTAGACAGTCCTTTAAGCTGCGCCAAGTAGATGACCTGCTCTCCTACTTTCATCGTTTTGTACAAACCGCGTTCTTCGGGTAAATAGCCAATATAACGGATGTGATCTGGCCGCAATGGTTCTCCATCCAAAAGCACGTGACCTGAATCGGGCATAGTGATTTGGTTGATGATTCTAATTAAGGTTGTTTTGCCTGCTCCATTAGGACCCAAAAGGCCAAATACGGACTGCTTTGGCACCATAAGACTGACCTCTTGCAAGGCTTTAAAAGAACCAAAAGATTTTGAAATTGAGTGCGCTTCTAACATGAGTATTCTTCGGGATTCATATAGGGTTAAAGTTACTGTTTATCCACAAAGCAATTTGGGTTTTAAGATAATTTTATACCCCATTAAAGCGACAAATACCCCCTGTAAGACGTATTGGAATAACCCCAAACAAAACCCACCCTACATCGTGAAACATAGGGTGGGAAAAAAAATTGCTATGAAAAAGAAAAAATGCCTCTTATAAATAAAAGACATTCAAATATAAACAAAAAATATGGTTCGATACAAATTACGAAAACATATCCTTGACCTTCTCAAAAAAGGACTTGTCATCTTTTTCTGGTTTTGGCTCAAAATGCCCGTCATCCTTCATCTTTTCGAAGAAATCGCGCTGTTCTTTAGATACCGTTTTTGGCGTCCAAACATTGAGGTGTACCAATAAATCACCTGATCCATACCCATTAATACTGGGGATACCTTTACCGCGCAAGCGCAATATTTTGCCACTTTGCGCTCCAGGTTCAATTTTGATGCGCACTTTTCCAGAGACCGTATCGATTTCCTTGGATGTCCCTAAAACGGCATCCGATATACTGACATATAAATCAAAATGCAAGTTATCCCCCTCACGTTGTAAGAAAGGATGATCTTGTTCTTGAATAACGACGATCAGGTCTCCAGAAACACCGTTACCCGGGGCATCATTGCCTTTGCCCGATACTTTTAGCTGCATCCCATCGACCACACCCGCAGGTATCTTAATGGAAACTGTTTCTTCAAGGACGACCATGCCATCGGCATCGGCGTTAGATGGGCGTTGGTCTATAATCTGACCGGCGCCACGGCAGGTGCCACAAGTCGCTGCGGTCTGCATGCGACCCAAAATCGTATTTTGAACTCTGGTCACCTGACCTTGCCCATTACAGGCACTACAAGTCTTGTAGGTTGTTCCGGGCGCTTGCTTTTTACGCTTTACTTTGATTTTCTTCTCTACGCCGTGGGCAATTTCTTCTAAGCTTAAACTCACACGGATACGCAAATTACTTCCTTTGGCACGTCTTTGACCACCACCAAAACCACCGCCAAAACCGCCGCCAAAAATATCGCCAAACTGGCTGAATATGTCATCCATATTCATGCCGCCGCCACCGCCGCCGCCAAAACCGCCACCTTCAAAGGCTTGGTGTCCATATTGGTCATAGCGTGCTTTCTTGTCGGGATCACTCAAAATTTCGTAGGCCTCTGCTGCCTTTTTAAAACGCTCTTCAGCTTGGGCATCTCCTGGATTTTTGTCGGGATGGCATTCTATAGCCTTCTTGCGATATGCTTTTTTGATCTCAGCTGCCGAAGCCCCTTTTGAAATACCTAATAAGTCGTAAAAATCGTCTTTCATCTTATTGTCCTATGACTACCTTAGGGTAGCGTATGATTTTATCACCTAGGGTATACCCCATTTCGATGACGTCTATGATCTTTCCCTTGAGGTCATCTGTGGGTGCAGGAATCTGGGTAATTGCCTCGTGAATGTCCGCATTAAAAGCTTCTCCGGCTTTAGTCTCTGAGACCTTAAGTCCCTTTTGTTTTAGCGTCTCGTTGAGCTTGTTATTGATCAACAACACCCCTTCAAAAACGGATTTATCGCTTTTCTCTAGCTCTTTTAACGCCCGATCGAAATCATCCAAAATAGGCAACATGGCTATCATAAGGTCTTGACTCGCCGTCTTAAACAACTCGATACGCTCCTTACTGGTGCGGCGCTTATAATTCTCAAAGTCGGCAAACAAACGCAAGTAACGGTCTTTTTCTTGTTCCATAAGCTCTTCGCTACTGGGCACAACCGTTGGTTCTTGGACTTGTGGCTCTTGTATATTTTGCGCCTCAGGATTATCCTGAATCGGGTCGGTCTGTTCTTTATTTTTTTTGCTCATAGCAGATCATGCTTAAATTGGTCTAAGACATTAGCAAAAGTATTGCCATAACACCTGTTGTGTCAAAATGTCACTGCGGCAATAAATCCTTCAGTGCCGATACTAATGTTGTGTACTTGAAATTAAAATTCTCTTTCATTAAGCGATCGGGATGCACACATTGACTCTCCAAAACCAAAGCCGATCGCTCACCAAGAAGCAACCTTAATGCAAAACGCGGGGCTTTGGGCAGAATGATCCTGCGGCGACACTGTTTCGCAATGGCATAAGTCATGGTGTCATGCTGCACGGGACTTGGAGACACCCCATTATATACGCCCTGGCCTGTGGCCTCCATCAGGTATTCATATACCGCCGTAATGTCATCGATGTGGATCCAAGATTGCCATTGTTTTCCCTGGCCCAAAACGGCACCAAAACCCATTTTTATGGGTTGCGCGATCTGGGACAATACGCCTCCATTAGGTGCCAACACCAAACCTGTGCGGACCATAGCGACCGACATTCCAAGGATCTTAAAACTCAGTGCTGCATCCTCCCACTGGCGCACGACATCACCCAAAAAAGTTGCGGCATCTGCGGCATCTCTTTCTTGATAACAATGACTCGGATGTGATGGGTATCCACTGATACCACTTGCCCCAATGTAGCGTTGCACTTGATGCCCTTTTAGGGCTGCCAAAGTATCGTTTAATAGGCGAGCACCGAGAATACGGCTATTCAGGATTTTGCGTTTGTTGGCTTTACGCCAGGGCAAAGAAACAGGAGTGCCCGCCAAATTCACCACAACCGAAACACCTTCAAAACAGGCTTTATCGATAAAAGATTGGTCGATATTCCATAGAAAACCATACGCCCCATCTATCTGATTCAATTGACCCTTACGCGTGGTCAAAAAATGAACACGCCACCCTCTAGACAAGCAGCTCTTTACCAGGCTCTTGCCAATAAGTCCGGTCGCACCGACGATTAAAACGGTCATATTCTAGGGTTTTTGGCGAAGTTACAAACAGATAATGACATCTGACTTAGAATTGAAATTAAGCTTTAAGGCCGCGCAACATTTCGCGCTTTCCTGGAGGACCCGGCAGACGACTGACTTCAAATCCAACATCCTGCATGGCACGGCGCACACTCCCCTTGGCGGCATAAGTCACCAAAACCCCACCAGATGTCAGACCATCATACATGGCTTGAAAACGGTCCTGGGTCCACAACTCGGGTTGCACACGGGCACCGAAAGCGTCATAATAAATCAGGTTAAAGTGATTTTTTTGGTCAAAATCTTCGAAGTTCATCTTTTGCTTTTTTACCGCAAAATCGACCGAAATTGGCGTAAGCGCCTCCCATGGTATTTGGTGAAGTGCCGAAAAAACTTCTGGAGCAATGGCCAAAACTTTGGAGTAGTTCAGCAGAGCCGTTTCCTCCAGGGTAAGTGGGAAAGCCTCTAGGGCATGGTAATGTATGAGGAGGCCTTCGCGTTTGGGCTCCAATTGGGTTAATAAACAATTGAGTCCTGTCCCAAAACCCATTTCAAGAATATGAAGCTGGTTTTGATCATTGTGTTGTAACCAATAATGAAGGCCGTGCTTCAAAAACACGTGACGTGCCTCGGCTATAGCTCCATGTCGGGAGTGATAGGTTTCATCGCGATCCTTGAGGTAAAGCGTTGTCGACCCATCGGAGGTGGTTATGGTTTCTTTGAACACTTAGCGCCAGAGTCTTTAATGCGACTCAGGAATCAGCACACCATGGGCCAAAAACGAATAACTCAGTTCTGGTTGGGTAATGGCGTCAATTTCACTTTGGTCCTTGCCCGCATCTTCAGCAAAATGCTTGAGATCCTCCACTGTGGTCAATGCGACAAATGCCTTGCCTGCAACAATTGCATCCGTTTGGGAAAGATCCTTAGGGACAAAAAATGCGTAATCCTTGAACTTGACAAAAGATTCATTGTCACCCAAATCAAGACGCATCCAGCAACCTTTCATCTGACAAACACTATTAACGGCGCCAGAAAATTTGGCGTCCACTGTATCACCGGGTGTTAATGCCGCATAAAGCTCAGTCATCGCTTGACTGTTCAAGGCACCTTCGGCCGTGATGACATCTCCGTAACTTTCATAACTCGGAGCCGCTTCAAGCGGCGCTTCAGCCACAACCGATTCTTGAGATTCATTTGTGTTTTTACAGCCCACCATTACGGTTAGGGCTAAACCGATGTATAAAAAAGTTTTCATGATTGTTTGATTTGTTTCGAGTACAATTTTATGAAATTTTAAACCCTTTTTGGCTGTTTTTTTAACTAATTTTGCCAATATTTTTGACACTAACGCACTTATACTTGTCACTACGTGATTGATATCCAACCCTGTACACAAAGCCGCATCAACCAAGTTGACTTTAACCAACTGACCTTTGGCAAGATCTTTACCGATCATATGTTTGAGTGTGACTATCGTGATGGGGCTTGGACGCAACCCACCATAAAGCCCTACGGGCCCTTGGCACTCTTTCCAGGCACAAAGGTGCTTCATTATGGACAAGCCGTTTTTGAGGGCATGAAGGCATTCAAAGATGACCAAGGATCCGTGTTTTTGTTCCGACCAGAAGAAAATTTCAAAAGGATCAACCAATCCTCTGAGCGTTTGGCCATACCAAATTTTCCCAAAGACTTGTTTTTTGATGCCATAGAAAACCTCCTGCGCTTGGACAATGCATGGGTACATCAAGGCCACGGCCACGCCATTTACATCAGACCCTTTGTCTTTGCCAGTGAAACAGGCGTCTCTGCTGCCGCGGCAACGGAGTATAAGTTTATGGTCATCATGTCACCCGTAACGGCCTATTACAGTGAAAAACTTAAAGTCATTATTGCGGAAAAATACAGTCGTGCAGCTGATGGTGGTGTAGGTTATGCAAAAGCTGCCGGTAATTACGCAGCACAATTTTACCCGACCAATCTTGCCCGTGAAAAGGGATTCCATCAGGTGATCTGGACCGATGCGCAAAATCATGAGTTTCTGGAAGAAGCCGGAACGATGAATGTGTTTTTTAGAGTTCAAGACACCCTAATCACTGCACCAACGAGTGACCGTATTTTGGACGGCGTTACCCGCAAGAGCATCATCGACTTGGCTCATGCCAAGGGTATTGACGTCTCGATCCGTAAGTTTTCGGTCACGGAGCTCATTGACGCCCATAAGGCCGGAGACGTCAAAGAGATTTTTGGCTCAGGAACCGCCGCAACCGTGAGTGCGATCAGCGGCTTTAGTCATAATGAAACGTTTTACGACCTGCACGATCAAAGCGACAGCTATGCGCATTTGTTCAAAGGATTACTTCAAGACATCCAATACAATCGCAGCGAGGATCCCTTTGGCTGGCGCCATAAGGTCCTTTAGACTAGCCCTTAAGTATTGAGGCAATCGCGGGCTTGAAATAATTTGGCCCCTTGAGGACTTTACCATCTTCACGGTATATTGGCTTGCCGTCTTGCCCTAACTTACTCATGTTACTGCGTTGGATCTCTTCAAATACGGCTTCGATTTTGTCTTGTAACCCGTGTTCTATAATGGTCCCACATAAGATATAGAGCATATCGCCTAAGGCATCCGCAATTTCTACCAAATCATGATTATTGGCCGCTTCGAGGTATTCTTCATTTTCTTCACGCATCAAAGAATAGCGCAAAAGGTGTTTGGCATTTCCCAAATCTGCCTTTGGGTTAGCTTCTTGATCTAATCCAAAGGCTTGATGGAAGTCACTAACGGCTTTAATTTTGTTTTTCATTAGGTTCTGTTTTCTTGTATCAAATTAGTTTTGGCCCAAAGTAAGTCTCTTGAGAAGATTTCATACTTTTGCAACGACATTACCCCTAAGGTAATTATTTCGACAGAAAAAAACCCCCTACGCTAAGGGACTTTTAGCAAAAAACTATGTTCAGTACTGGCCAATTAATCTTCGGGTTGCTCTTTGCCATCACCTTTGTGGTGTTGATCCGCCTGAGTTATAAAAAAGACAAACAAATCCACCAAAAGCACTATAAAGGCAAACGCTATGTCCTGATTGGATTCATCGTTTTTGTCCTCCTATTGCTGGCTGCTAAGCTTTGGCTGAAGCAATAAAAAAAACCGGGCGATGCCCGGTTTTTTTTATTTATAAATTACCATAGGTATCACTATAATAGAGCATTTGTTCCTCGAAAGTATCCAGCTGCTTGATACTGAATCCGGCGATTTCACCTTGCTCATCCAGCTCAGGAACCAAAATAGGATTGATGAACCCGCTGTATGGGGCCGATTTAAATTGGCTGTCGCGCTCTAAGATTTCAGCATGTATGGTCTGGTCTACCTTGACCCCATAATTCTCTACGAGATCCTTCGCCGCTTGGTAGTCGCCTTCACTAGTGATGCGTTGCGTTTCACGCAAGAGCTCACCAAATAAGGCCCGTAATTTTTGGTAATCCTGCACATCGTAATAGGTCTTACCATCACGAACAACCTTCTGTATAATACCCTGATCAGCTCCTTTTTCAAAGACCCAGGCACTCACCCATTGGCGGTTACGCATGTGGGACTCTTCGACGTCATCGCCAAGATTCAGGCGGATGAGTTGTGTCAGCAGACCATTTCGGATATAGCCATCGTAGGCCGCTTTGCCCGTTGCTTCCCAATCCGTCACTAATCCCAATTCTTGTAATTTGGGATCCATCAGATAATAAAGACCAAACAAATCGGCACGACCCTCTTCGATGGTGGACTTATAACTTTTTAAGGTTTCCTTTGGTGTCCCAACACCTGGATTGATTTGTCCTGATGCGTGCCCTACCACCTCGTGTAAGGCCGTGTGCAATTTATCGGCCAATTGACCATATGCCTGTTCGAGCGCCACTTCTTCTTGGTCATGAGCGAATTCTTGCAAACGCCCGCTACCTCCAGCACTATTGTAGGCATTAATCACGTTACCCAAAGAAACTGACTTACTGCCGTGCGCCTGGCGAATCCAATTATTATTAGGGAGATTCACCCCAATTGGCGTGCTCGGTGATGCATCACCAGCCTCTCCAGCCACAATAACTGTTTTGTATGAAACACCTTTGACTTCTTTCTTTTTATGACTTTCCATAAGCGGGGAATTGTCTTCAAACCACTGTGCTTGTTCAGAGAGCACAGACATTTTCTGAGACATGTCAAAATCTTTAATTTGCACGATCGCTTCAAAAGATCCTTTGTAGCCTTTTGGATCATTATAAACTTCGATGAATCCGTTGATCCAATCGATATTGCCTTCAGTAGCCTTTACCCAAGCCACAGAATATTCATCCCAAGTCGCCAAATCACCGGTTTGGTAATAGGTAATCAATAGTTTAAGGGCGTTTTCTTGGTTGGGGTTCTCTGCGACACCGTATGCCTTTTCTAGCCAGAAAATAATGCGGTCAATCGCTGTTCCATATAAGCCACCACTCTTATAAACCTGTTCGGTCAGCACCCCATTCTCTTTGACCAATCGGGTGTTCAATCCGATTTCTATAGGCTGGTCTGCATCCACGGTCATTTTACCGTAAAAAGCTTCCACATCGGCCGTAGTCACATCGGGACCATACATATTTATGGCGCTATTGAGCACAATATCGGAGTCTTTACTGAGGTCGACTTTTTTGGCATCATGGTCGTCAAAAATAACATCAAAGGCTTCACCGCTCAATTCTGCGCCTGTGGCAACGAGTAATTGCGTTAAGTATTCCTGAGAAAATTCAGGCATGATCTTGGCATTGCTATAGTGGTGATGGATACCGTTCGAAAACCATACCCGCTTGAGGTAAGTGTCAAAAGACAACCATTGATCGGCATTGCGGTCTCCTTGGTAATTTTGGTATACCTGCTCTAGCGCTTTGCGTATGGTCAAGTTATGACGGTAGTTTTGTGCCCACATAATGTCGCGTCCCTCCATACCCGCTTGGGTCAGGTAATAAACCAGTTTTTGTTCTTTTAACGTCAAGTCCTCAAAACCAGGAATCTGGTAGCGCAGAACTTTAATGTCGGCAAATTGCCCCACCACGTAATCAAACGCAGCATCTTGCTCCTTTGTGTCTGTTGTTGTATTACAAGATAAAATTGTGAAGACGCCCATTGCGAGAGTCCAACGCATCAATAGTTTCATAATTTATATTTTTTAGGATTTTAAAGGTACTGAATTTCTATTGGTTTTGGCGGGTAATTTCAGGTCCTTCAAAATCCCTATCTTAGCCTGAATCAATTTAAGATCATGAAAGGATTTCTCTTGGTATTTGTAGGTGGTGGGCTTGGCAGCGCCTTGCGCTACATGGTGGGCATGTGGCTAAATTCTTCCGCACAACCTTTGCCTTGGGGCACCTTTGTTGTCAATATTCTGGGCAGTTTAATGATCGGCCTTCTGCTGGGTTATGCCGCAAAAACCGATAGTGTCTCACCGCACACCGTACTGCTTTTAGCTACGGGGTTTTGTGGCGGTTTTACCACTTTTTCTGCCCTGGCCTATGAGAACCTCTCCTTACTTAAATCAGGAGCTTATGGACCATTCATATTCTATGGCCTAGGAAGTCTTTTTGTGGGTATTTTGGCCGTCTGGTTGGGCCTTTTTCTGGCCAAAGCGCTCTAGTGCTTATAAGCTTTTACTCCAGCCTCAATCCGGATGGGTAAATCATTTTCTTTGGGCGGTATGGGACATGAATAGCGTTCATTATAAGCACAATATGGATTGTAGGATTGGTTAAAATCAAGTACCATTTTGTCCCCATCAGGAATAGCCAAATCGATATAACGGCCGCCTCCATAAGAGCCATCGCCTGAAGTCCAATCTGTAAATGGCAGAAATAAATAATCGGCATATTCTAAATCTTCAAGCCCTTCGGTATTCTGATAGATTGGCAAACTAAGGTCTTGACCTTGAATGACGAAGTGTAAAATCCCATACAGCACATACTCCGGTTTGCGTTCTGTAGTAGTCGGCATTAAAAAGGGCACGGCTTCGGCAATGCGCTCGATTTGTGCCGTGACCCGAAACGACAAGTCGATGGGGTAAAAAGCTAACCCTTCGAAGTCGGCTTGATCTTCTTGTTTTAAGATGGTCTGTTCTGGGTCTTTAAATTCGGCATTCAAGTCTGATTGGAATTTTTGAATTTCTTGAAGCACCCGATCCTGATTCTGACCCGAAACCATCAGGACACTAAACAACAACCCCAATAATAATAGGGGCTTGAACACCTTCGTTAAATAAATTAATCTCATGATTATATAGGTTTTATAGGATTATTGTCGACCACTTTAGACAGCACGATCTGGGTTTTGGTTTCGCCATATACAATCAACTCATCAATGAATTGCTCCAAGTGCTTTTGGTTGGCCAATACGACCTCGAGGACTATATTTTCATTACCCGTAATGCGGTAGCAATTAACGACCTCTTCGAACTGTTTGACCTTGTCTAAAAATGGTTTCAGTTTGCCCATAAACGCACGAAGAGTGATGATGGCCTTGAGTTGGTATCCGCATTCAAAAGGGGAAACCTCCGTGCGGTAGCCTTTGATAATCCCTGCATCTTCCATTTTCTTTATGCGTTCGTTGACCGCTGGTGAACTGATCCCCACTTGTCGCCCAATCTCTACATGGGATTGTCGCGCATTGGCCTGCAGGCGTTGTAATATCTTTTTGTTTAGTGCGTCCATTAATAAATTAATCTATTATAGCTAAAATAAGACAAAATTTAAATAAAATTATGTCTTATGGCTTAAATATATAATTACAACCAACAAAAATCTTGGTAAATTTGAATCAATCAAAGAGCTATTCTTGACCAGAAGCCATGAAAACAAATATTCCCAATTCGTTGCGCTACCCACCAATTTATTTGAAGGCCATGGAGATTCTTCAATTATCCCGGCATGCCGCGTATACCTTTGTGGATGATTTGTGTGGTTTGCAAAGCGACGGCAAAGAACATCCTGGCATCTATTTCACAGGAGATATGGTGCAGCAGTCTGTCAGTTTAGGTCCAGAAATACTCAAAGCCGAAGGGCAGACCTTTTCTGAAGACAAAAGGCACTATGCCCACCGGGTAAGGCGCCTGACCAAACTACTGGTGGCGACCTGTGAGCGCATCGAACATAGTCCGGTTCAAAGCAAAGATTTCTTACAAATGCTGAAAAAGGAGCTCAAGCTTTTTAAAAAACTACAGAGAACCTGGTTGCTTACGCTTTAACCTACATGTTGCGTCTGTACTGACCCCCAACCGAGAACAAGGCATGGGTGATTTGTCCTAATGAACAGAATTTACTGATTTCCATCAAAGCCTCAAACATATTTCCATGACCAATGGCGTCCTTCTTCAGTTGCACTAAGGACTCTTCTAAACTTTGAGCATGAAACTCATGGAGCGCCTTGAGGGTCGTGATCTGAAATTGTTTCTCTTGTTCGGTCGCCCGAATCACCTCAGAAGGCAATATGGTGGGGGAGCCTTTGCGACTCAAAAAAGTATTGACCCCGACAATGGGATATTCACCAGTATGTTTGAGCATTTCGTAATGCATGCTCTCTTCTTGGATCTTACTTCTTTGGTACATGGTTTCCATCGCTCCAAGCACGCCACCACGTTCGGTCAAGCGGTCAAATTCCAATAATACTGCATGCTCCACAAGATCGGTCAGCTCTTCAATGATGAATGCCCCTTGTATGGGATTTTCATTTTTAGTCAAACCAAATTCCTTGTTGATGATGAGCTGGATTGCCATGGCACGGCGCACACTATCTTCTGTGGGCGTGGTGATGGCCTCATCATAAGCGTTGGTGTGCAG